>NZ_LIWC01000002.1:0-1050770 GCF_001905755.1 Amycolatopsis sp. CB00013
GGGCCCACCACAACACCATCGCCGCTTGACACACAAAACCCAGGGATGTCTTCACGGACTTGTGAGCAGGGCGTGCAGGGCGGGCAGGAGGATCCGGTCGGCGGGCAGCCAATCGAGGTCGTCGAGTTCGCGCGCGGAGATCCACCGGACGTCCTCGTGCTCCACCGCCCGCGGCTCGTCCCCCGCGCTGACCAGCGAAGCGGCGTAGATCCGCAGTACCTTCCCCTTCGGCAGCGGCACGTCTTCGCCGACCCGGCCCGCGACCGTCACGGCGACGTCCAGTTCTTCCAGGCATTCCCGCGCCAGGGCGGCCTCGTCGCTTTCGCCGTCCTCGACCCGCCCGCCCGGCAGTTCCCATTGCCCGGCGTGGTCGGCGGGCCAAGCCCGCTGCTGCGCCAGCAACTGTCCGTCCCGCACGATGGCGGCGCCCACGATCACCACGCGGCACACCTTAACCAGGCCGGGCCGCCTGCCAGACGATCTGGAAGCGCGCCCCGCCGTCGGGTGATTCGCCGACGCGCACCCGGCCTCCTCGGCGACGGACGGCCTCCGCGACCATCGCCAGCCCCAGGCCGGTGCCGCCGGAGGACCGCGCCCGCGAGTCGGACACGCGGTAGAAGCGGTCGAAGACCCGGTCCCGGTGTTCAGGGGCGATACCCGGGCCGTCGTCGTCGACCACCACCCGCACGGTGGACCGCGCCGCCAGCACCGACACCACGATCTCGCTCCGCGCGTACCGGCAGGCGTTGCGCAGCAGGTTGCTCAGCACCAGCTCGACCTCGGAATGCGTGGCCAGCGCCCACGCCGTCCCGACCGTGCCGCTCACCCGGATCTCGAGTGCGCCGGCGGGCATCCGCGCGACCGCGGCCCGCACCTCGCTCACCAGCTCGACCGGTTCCGCGGGCGGGACCTCCCCCGCGTCCGACCTCGCCAGCGCCAGCAGCCCGTCGAGCAGCGCGGAAAGCCGTTCCGACTCCTCCAGGATGTCGGAAAGCGTCTCCTGCGAGAGGTCGGGATCGGGGTTGGCGACGGCGACCTCGGCCTGCACGCGGATCGACGCGACCGGTGAGCGGAGCTCGTGCGCGGCGTCCCCGGTGAACCGACGGAGCCGGTCGGCGCCCTCTTCCTGCCGCGCCAGCAACGCGTTGAACTCCTCGGCCAGCGCGCGGAGTTCGTCGTGCGAATCCGGGAGCGGCAGCCGCGCGCCCGGCGGAAGTGCCCGGACCGATCCGCGCATCCGCGCGACCGGCCGCAGGGCGAACCGCACCAGCAGCCACGTCGCGATCCCCGCGCCCACCGCTCCGACCGACGCGACCACGAACAGCCACAACCCGCCGGAGTGCACGGCCGTCGCGAAGCCGACCAGGCCCGCACCCGCGACGACGAGCCGTTGCTGACCGTCGGGTGCGGTGACGACGGTGCCCGCCCAGCGCCAGCTGTGCTCGCCCCCGGTCGTGATCGATTCGCCCGCCTTCAGCGCGCGGACGTCCGTGGGGCCGAGGTTCGGCGGCGGCGAGCCGTCCACCGGGCCGCCCGCGGTGTCGAGGACGCGGACGGTGACCGCCGACCCCGACGGTGTCCGCCCGGCCGAGACGTCGGCCTTCGCGGTCTCCAGCTGAGCGCTCAGCTCGTCGTCGACCGAACCGATGAGCAGCGGCTGCAGATTGTCCCCGGCGACCGCCGCCAGCCCGAGCAGGAAGCCGAGCGTGACCGTGGCCGCGAGCAGGGTGATCCGGACCTGGAGCGAACGGCGGCGCCACCAAGACGGCGAGCCGATCACCCCTGTCCCGCCGGGGCGATCACTTCGTCGAGCTGCGGATCCGAGGCCAGGTATCCGTGCCCGCGCACGGTCCTGACCAGGGCGCCCGCGCCGACCGCGTCGAGTTTGCGGCGCACGTAGCCGACGTAGACCTCGACGACGTTGCGGGTCGCGGCCTGCTCGTCGCCCCAGACCGCGCGCAGCAGTTCGTCCTTGGTGACGACCGTTCCGGCCCGGCCGGCCAGCACCTCCAGCAGGGCGAACTCACGGGGGCTGAACGCGACGTCGACGCCGTCGTAGCGGACCTGCCGCAGGCTCCGGTCGACTTCGAGCGCGCCGATGCGCAGCGGTCCGCGGGTCCCGTCCGGCGACGCCCGCCGCAGCACCGCGCGCACCTGCGCGACCAGCACGACGAACGAGAACGGCTTCACGAGGTAGCCGTCGGCGCCGAGGTCGAGCCCGTCGGCCTGATCGACCTCGCCGTCCTTCGCCGAGATCATCAGCACCGGCGTGGTGACGCCGAGCGCGCGCAGCCGTTCGAGCACGCGGTAGCCGGAAAGCCCCGGAAGCATGATGTCGAGCAGCACGACGTCGAAGGAGCCCGTCTGCGCGAGCCGCAGACCGCTGGGCCCGTCGGCCGCCGTGACCACGTCCATGTCCTCGGCGCGCAACCCCCGCTGCAACGCCTTGCGCACGCCGGGTTCGTCGTCGACCACCAGTACTCGAGGTTTCACGCTCTTCATCATTCACGCTTTCACCAGCTCACGCGCGACCTCTCAGCGCCATCTCAGCCGGGAAGGCGGAGTCTGAGTGGTATCTCAGCGTTTCCGGGGAAGCGTTGTCGCCAAGACCCGAGCACACTGGGGTTCGGGGAAACAGGGAGAGACAGCATGGATCCGAAGAGGAAGGCCATCACCGCGGCGGTGGTGGGCACGGCGCTCGGCGTCGGCGGTCTCGCCGTCGTCGCGATGCCGGCCACCGCGGGCGACGCGCCCGTCCTGCCGCAGATCAGCGCCGAAGAGCTGGTGCAGTCGACGCTCAACGCGAAGCCGTCGGCGTTCGACGGGAAGGTCAAGGTCAGCAACGACCTCGGCCTGCCGCAGGTCGGCAGCACCCTGCCCGGCGTCTCGGCGCTCGACGTCGACTCGGCGCAGATTTCGACCGACGGCGCGGGCAAGAGCAAGGTTTCGCTCACCGAGGGCTCCAGCCAGCAGACCATCGTCCGGAACGGCCAGACGGTCTGGGAGTACAGCTCCAAGGACAACTCGGCCACCAAGGTGACCATCCCGGACGGGCTGGCCAAGGAGCACCAGGAGAAGAGCAAGAACGTCGACCCGGCGACGGTGGCGTCGGAACTGCTCGGCAAGGTGCGCGAGAGCAGCACGATCGCCGTCAGCGGGACGGCCTCGGTGGCGAACCGGTCCGCGTACGAACTGGTGCTGACCCCGAAGCCGACCGAGCGGACGCTCCTGCGCGAGATCCGCGTCGCGATCGACGACCAGACCCGGCTGCCGCTGCGGGTCACGGTGCTGGCGAACGGCACTTCGTCCCCGGCGCTGGAGGTCTCGTTCAGTGAGATCAACTTCGCGGCCCAGCCGGCATCGAACTTCGAGTTCACCCCGCCGAAGGGCGCGAAGGTGACCGAGAAGACCGCCGAGGTCGACCCGAAGAACCGTGAGCTGGCCGAGCAGGCGAAATCCGACATCAAGGTCGTCGGCGACGGCTGGGACACCGCGATCACGGGCAAGATCCCGGCCGACGCGCTGTCGAAGGCCGGTCAGGCCAAGGACGAGGAAGGCCGCCAGGTCGACCCGAAGGCGCTGCTTTCGCGGTTCGCCAAGCCGGTCAGCGGTGCCTGGGGCAGCGGCTGGCTGGTGACCACCAAGGTCGGCAGCGGCGTGCTGACCGACGACGGCCGCTACGCCGTCGGCGCGGTGCCGGAGCAGGTCCTCTTCGAGGCTTTGGCCGCGAAGTGACCACCACTTTCGAAGCCGGGACGGACGCCTCCCAGGAGGCGTCCGCTCCGGCGGTACCCATGGCGGCCCGCACCAGGGGCCTGCGCAAGGTCTACGGCCGCACGGTGGCCGTGGACCACGTCGATCTCGACGTTCCCGAAGGCGCCGTGCTGGGGATGCTCGGCCCCAACGGTTCGGGCAAGACGACGACCATCCGGATGTTGCTCGGTCTCGTGCGGCCCACGGAGGGCGAGGTCGAACTCTTCGGCAAGAAGATGCCCGACGAGGCGGCGCACGCGCTGCCCGACGTCGGCGCGCTCGTCGAGGGACCGGGTTTCCACCCTTTTCTCTCCGGGCGCGAGAACCTGCTGCGCGTGGCCGCGGCCGAACCGAGGCTGGCCACGGCCGGGATCCCCGGAGCGGTCGACGCGGCGCTTGAGCGCGTCGGCCTGACCGACGCCGCCACCCGGCGATACAAGGGGTATTCGCTGGGGATGAAGCAGCGGATGGGGCTGGCGAGCGCGCTGCTCGTGCCGCGGCGGATGGTCGTGCTCGACGAGCCGACCAACGGCCTCGACCCGGCGGGCACCAGGGAGATCCGCCGGATCATCGCCGAACTGCACGCCGACGGCGTCACCGTGCTGGTGTCGTCGCATCTGCTGGCCGAGGTCGAGGCGACCTGTACGCACGTCGCGGTACTCCAGTCCGGGAACGTGATCGCCCAAGGCGAGCTCTCGGAACTGCTGGAGTCGGGGAACGCGGCGCTGCTGGTGCGGACGCCGGACGCCGAACTCGCGGTGGAGACGTTGCGGGAGAACAGGATCGGCAGCAGGCTCACCCCGGACGGCGTCCGCGTGGACCTCACCGCCGCCGAGGCGCCCGACGTACTGCGTCATCTGGTGACGGCCGGGGTGGCCGTGCACGAGGCGGCGCGGGCCCGGACCGGCCTGGAGGACCTGTTCGCCCGGCTGACCCAGCCGGAGTCCACTGTAGACGGTGAGGGGGAGTCGTGACCCACGCTCTGGCCGCGGCACCCGCGGCGAGGACCGGCCGGGACAGCATCGGCCTGCTCCGGCTGTATCGCGCCGAACTGCGCTGGATCTTCCGGCGGCCCCGCACGCTGGCCGTACTGGGCCTGCTCGCGCTGATCCCGATCGTGATCGGGGTCGCGCTGACGCTGGTCGACGCGTCCGAAGCGGAAGGCGGCCGGGACGGCGCACTGCTGGCCTCCGCGATGAACAACGGGTTCGTCCTGCCGGTCGCGGCGCTGACCATGACACTGGCGCTGCTCCTGCCGCTCGCTTCGGCGATGGCCGGGGCGGACGCGATCGCCGGCGAGGCCGCGCACGGCACCTTGCGGGGCTGGCTGATCGCGCCGGTCGGCCGGGGCAAGCTGCTCGCGATCAAGGCGTTCGGCGTCGCCACCGTCTCGCTGATCGCGGTGCTGGCCATGACCTTCACCGGATTCGCCACCGGGCTGATCGTCAGTGGCGCCGATTCGATGTTCACCCTCACCGGTTCGACGCTGAGCGTGTGGGACGCGCTGGGCAGGCTTCTGGTGGTGGCGCTGTGGATCACCCTGCAGCTGTGGGCGGTCGGCGCGGTCGCGCTCGCGATTTCGTCGTTCACCGAACACCCGATGCTGGTGGTCGCCTCGGTCCTGGCGGGCACGATCGTGTTCACCATCCTCGGTTTCCTGGACGCGGTCTCGTGGCTGCATCCGTTCCTGCTCAACAAGGATTGGGCGCAGGCTCCGGCCGCGGTGCTGATGGATCCGCTGGACATGTCGATGCTCGGCGAGGGCGCCCTGCGGGCCACCTGCTACGTCGTCATCGGGCTCTCGATCGCCTACTCGCGCCTGACCACCCGGGACGGCTGACCCGCGTTTCGTCCTCTGAATGCGGTCCTTGCACGCGCAACGACCGCATTCAGAGGACTAAGTGCTAGCAGAAGACGGCCGTCGCCATGGAGACCACGGCTTCGGTGGACGGGTCCCGCTCGTGCGGGTTGAGGGACAGGGTCAGCGACTTGCCCTTCCCGTCGGTGAAGGCGACGGTGAGGTAGCCGATCAGCTGTCCCGTGTGCCCCCACACCGGTTTCGGGCCGGTCGCACAAGGGATCGCGAACTCCTGCAAGCCCAGGCCGTACCGGAACAGCGGGACCGCTTCCCTCATCCGCCGCATCTCCGTAAGGCTCGCCTGGCTCGTCAGCCTGCCTTCGATCAGAGCGGTGACGAAGGTGGTCAGGTCGCGGGTGGTGGAGACCATCTCCCCGGCCGCCCAGTCCAGTGAGGGATCCATATCGGTGGCGTCCACGATCGACGGCGGGGTCGTCGGCAGCGGTTCGTAGCCGCGGGCGTGCGGAACGGGCAAGGACGAGCGGTGGCCCGGGACGCTGGTGTGCGTGAGGTGGAGCGGGCGCAGGATCCGCCGCGTCACCTCGTCGCCATACGGGCGGCCGGTCAGCTTCTCGATCAGCAGACCGGCGACGACGTAGTTGGTGTTCGAGTAATGCCAGGACTCGCCCGGGTTCTCGAAGTCCGGGCCTTTCGCGAACGCCACCTTCAGCAGTTGCGAAGGCGTGTAGTCGTCGAAGCGGGCATCGGCGCGCCAGCGGTTGGTCGAGTACCCGGGTTCACTCATGTAGTCGTGCAGGCCGCTGGTGTGCTGCAGGACGTGCCGGACAGTGACGCGACCGCCGTCGGGCACGACACCGGGCAGGTGGCGCTCGATCGGATCGTCGAGCGCCAGCCGCCCCTCGTCGGTCAGCTGCAGGAGGACGGTGGCCGCGAAGGTCTTGGTGACGCTGCCGATCCGGAAATGACCGCCGGCGACGGCGGGCGCGCCGGAGGCCAGATCGCGCACGCCCACCGCGTCCGACCACTGGCGGGTGCCGTTCCGGACGTGGATCAGCCCGGCGGTGATGTCCCGGCCGTCGGCGAGGGCGGTGAGCCTGCCGTGCAACTCGGCGACCGGGATGCCCGGCGTGGCCGGTGCGGCGACCGGAACGACCGCGAGAACGAAGGACAAGATCGTCTTCAGGAGCATGGAGACGACGGTATGGCTGGCGAGCCCGGCGGACACTGCGGAAAACCGCAGGTTTCGGCCCGGACTACCGCATTCGGCTGGACTACCGCATTCAGAGGACTAAACGCGGAGTTGGGCCACGCCGTCCGGATCGAGAGCGAGCCGGACGGTGTCACCGGGACGCAGGTCGGCGGTGACCGGCGCGACCGCGTCCACTGTGGACAGATCGCCACCGGGCGCGACCACGAGCCGGACGTGCTCCCGCCGGTGCACCACGGCGACGACCTCGCCTTCGACGCCGTCCGGAGCCACACGGAGCCCGTGCGGCCGCAGTCCCAGCCGCACCGCGCCGTCCTCGACGTCGGGCAGCGCGACCTCGCCGAGCGAAGTCCGCACCACGCCGCCGGAAGCCTCCCCGTCGACGAACGTGGTCACGCCGAGGAATCGCGCCACACCCTCGTCCACCGGCTGCCGCCAGACGCGGCGCACCGCGCCCTCCTGCCGGATCTCGCCGTCTTCAAGCACGGCGACGCGGTCGGCGAGCGTGAACGCCTCCTCCTGATCGTGCGTGACCAGCAGCGCGGTGATCTTGCTGCGCCGCAACAGGGCGGCGAGGTCGATCGCCAGCTGTTCCCGCAGTCCGGCGTCCAAACCGGACAGTGGCTCGTCCAGCAGCAGCAACCGCGGCTCCGGCGCCAGCGCGCGGGCGAGCGCCACGCGCTGCGCCTGCCCGCCGGACAGCTCGGTCACCCTCCGCCGCTCGTAGCCGACGAGCCCGACCAGCTCCAGCAGCGCACGGACGCGGTCCGCGTGCTCGGCGCGCGGTACGTCGTGCATTCGCAGGCCGAACGCGATGTTCGAGGCGACGTCCTTGTGCGGGAAGAGTTGCCCGTCCTGGAAGACCAGACCGAACTCCCGCCGGTGCACCGGGACACCGGCGAGATCCTCGCCGTCCCACCGCACGGTGCCCGACGTCAGCGGCTCCAGCCCGGTGATCGCCCGCAGCAGCGTCGACTTCCCCGAACCGGACGGGCCGAGCAGCGCCAGCACCTCGCCGTCGGCGATGTCCAGCCGGGCGTCCTTCACCGCCGCGAAGGATCCATAGTGGACGGTCAGATCCCGTACCGACAGCGACACTAGAACTCCCCTACCGAATTCTGCCCGCGGACCGCGCCGAACCGGTCGATCAGCACCACCGCCACCACGGTCACGATCATGAGCAGCGCGCAGGCCGCGTAGGCCATCTGGTTGTTCAGCTCCCCCGGCCGCGAGATCAGCGTCGCGACGGCGACCGGCAGCGTCGGCGCGTCCGGCCTGGCCAGGAAGCTCGTCGCGCCGAACTCGCCGAGCGCGACCACGTAACCGAACCCGGCCGCAGCGACCAGCGAACGCGCCGTCAACGGGAGATCGATCTCGCGCCACACCCGGCCGGGGCTCGCGCCGAGTGTCGACGCGGCCTGCCGCAGCCGGACGTCGACCGACCGCAGCACCGGCAGCACCATCCGCACGATCAGCGGGATGATCACCAGCGCCTGCGCGAGCGGCACCAGCAGCGGCGACGTCCGCAGATCGCCCGGCAGCGCGTCGAGCGTGACGAGATAGCCGAAACCGACGGTCACCGCGGACACACCCAGCGGCAGCATCAGCGCGGCGTCCATCGTCTCGCCCATGCCCCGCGCCAGCCTGCCGGGCGTGCGGCGCAGCGCCACCAGCACGACCGAGGCCAGCACGCCGACGATCATCGCGAGCGTCGTCGCGTCGAACGCCGTCCGCAGGGACATCGACGCCGCGTCCCAGCCCGAAACCTGGAGCGCGTTGCGGGAGCCTTGCCCGGCCAGCGCTTCGTACCCCGCGAGACTCCAACCGTCCGAAGTGGACACGGATTCGATCAGCAACGCCACGATCGGCGTCATCAGGAGCGCGATCACCGCGAGCCCGGCGGTCACCGCCCACCACTCGCCGCCCCTCGGCCTCCGCGCGGTCTCGCTCCGCGAACGCAACCGCACCGCGTTCTCCCGGCGCCGCCTCGCGAGCGCGCCCACGACGAGCGCGGCGACGACGGCGGCGAACTGCACCAGCGACAACGCGGCCGCGCCGGAGAGGTCGAGTAGCTGGACGGTGCGCAGGTAGATCTCGGTCTCCAGCGTGCGGTACTTCGCCCCGCCGAGGATGAGCACGACCCCGAAACTGGTGGCGCAGAACAGAAAGACCACCGCGGCCGAGGACGCGATCGCCGGTGCGAGCGCGGGCAGCGTCACCGAACGGAAGGCGCGCCACGGCGATGCGCCGAGCGCACGGGCCGCGTCCACGGTGCGCGGGTCGAGATGGCTCCACAACCCGGAAACCGTGCGCGCGACGACGGCGACGTTGAAGAAGGCGTTGGCCAGCACCAACGGAAGCAGCCCGCCATCGGGCCAGAGCGCGCGGAACGCCAGGCCGACCACGACGGTCGGCAGCACGAACGGCACCAGCACGAGTGTCCGGACCAGCGAAACCCCCGGCAGCCGCACCCGCGCGAGCAGGAACGCGACCGGCAGTCCCGCGAGCACCGCGACGATCGTCGAAACCCCGGCGCTGGCGACGGTGAATCCCGCGAGTTTCCAGGTCAGCGGGTCCCCGATGGCCGTGCCGACGCCGCCGGAGCCGAAGCCCCGCCCGATGATCGCCGCGACCGGCCAGGCGAAGAACACCACGAGGAAACCGAGCGGCAGCACGGCGAGTGCGGCCAGCCCGGCTCCACGGAAAGTCGGCTTGGAAGTCAGCCTTCGAGTAGCGTGCGCCACTGGGCGATCCACTGCTCGCGCCCGGCCTGGATCTTGGCCGGTTCGAGCGTCTTCGGCTGCTGCGGCAGGGGCGCGGCCTGCGCCCAGCCCTGCGGGAGCTCGACACCCTGACGGGCCGGGTACACGTACATGTTGCTCGCCACGGTGACCTGGAACTGCTGCGACAGCAGGAAGTCCACGACCTTGCGGGCCTTCTCGACCTGTTTGCCGCCCGCCAGCACACCCGTGTACTCGACCTGGCGGTAGCAGGTGTCCAGCAGCGCCTTCGTGCGCGGCTTGCCGTCGTCGCCGAGCTCGGCGGCGGGTGAGGAGGCGTAGGAGACGACGATCGGGCGCGGGCCCTTGCCCGAGGAGCCGGAGAACTCCTTGCTGTATGCCTCTTCCCAGCCGCTGACCGTCTTGAGCCCGTTGGCCTTCAGCTGCGTCCAGTACCCCTGCCAGCCCTGCTCGCCGAACTGGGCGATGGTGCCGAGCAGGAACGCCAGCCCTGGCGACGACGTCGCGGGGCTCTCGGCGACCATCAGGTCCTTGTACTTGGCGTCGGTCAGATCCGCGAACGACTTCGGCTCCGGGATCCCCTTGTCCACGAAGTACCGGGTGTCGATGTTGACGCAGACGTCGCCGAGGTCGACCGCGGAGAGCCGGTGGCCGGGGTCGACGGAGTAGCGCTGCGGGCCGCGATCGGCCTCCGGGCTGGTGTACTGCTCGAAAACGCCCTCGGTGAGCGCACGCGAGGCGAACGTCGAGTCGATGCCGTACGCGACGTCACCGATCGGATTCGCCTTGGTGAGCACCAGTTTGTTGGTCAGCGCGCCCGCGTCACCCTGCTTGAGCACGGAGATCTTGATCCCGGACTGCCGCTCGAACGCGTCGAGGACGTCCTGGGGCGCGAGCCACGAGTCGTGTGTCACGAGCGTGACCGTCGCCGGCGCCTGCGGGTCGTTCCCCGTGTTCCCGGAGAGCGAGCAGCCCGCGACGAGGGCGGCCACCGTGCCAGCCGCAACGACCGTGCGGAGGGCGCGTTTCATCTAGCCTCCTGCGTTCTTCAAGGGGGGACCCGTGGCAAACGTGCAGCGTAGCCGACGGCGTACCACCATGGAGTCATGGCGGAAATCTTGAACGACCAGCAGGCCGACGAAGCCGTGACCAAGCTCTCCGGCTGGACCCGTGACGGCGTGACGATCGAGCGGACGGCGAAGCTGCCGAGCTTCCCGAAGGCCATCGAAGCGGTGGACAAGGTGGCCGAATTGGCGGAGGCGGCCGACCACCATCCCGACATCGACATCCGCTGGCGGACGGTGACGTTCCGGCTCAGCACGCACTCCGCCGGAGGGCTGACGGAGAAGGACTTCTCGCTTGCGTCGCAGATCGACGGGGTACTCGCCGACATGTGACGTCCGCTACGACCGCGCCACAACTCCGCTTCTCGGACGTCACCCCGATAGGGACACAACGAGAAAGGACGAGTGATGACGCAGGCGATCGTGGTGGGGTTCTCGGCGTTCGGCGCGATGGTGGCGGCCGCCGCGGGAGTGCTCTGGTACACCGCGCGCGAACGGCATCACCAGCACGATCAGTGATCTTGATCACACTGGCGTTTCGAAGGTAACGCGGAGCCTGATCAACGCGCTGTTCCCGGCGGACCTGTCGCTTCTCTCCCCCGGGGAACCGCCGTGAACAACGCCTCCATCACCGCCGCCCAGCGCGCCTGGGTGACCACCTTCGCCGCCGCCATCACGCTGCTGACGATCGTCGTACTGGGCCTCCTCGGTTAACCCGGGTAAGCCTCACGGGCGGCGACGAGCTCCGGAAGGTGCTCCGCCGCCCATTTACGGCACGCCTCCATCGGCTCGAACAACGTCCGGCCGAGCGAGGTGAGCTCGTACTCCACTCGCGGCGGCGTCTCGTCGTACGCCGTCCGCGTGATCATTCCGTCGCGCTCCAGAGCCCTGAGGGTCTCCGTGAGCACCTTCGACGTGACTCCCCTCAAGGGCACCCGCAGCTCGGAGAACCGGCGCGGCCCTTCTTCCAGGCACTGCACGACCAGGCCCGCCCACTTGTCGCCGATCCGGAACGGGGTCAGGTTCGACGGGCAGCCGGGCGCGAACATGTCGGGACTCAACGGCTTCACCCGTTCGAAGTTACCCTCGCCCACGCCGCCAGTTCGACCGCCGCTTCCCGGTAGGTGCGTGAGCCGGTGGACATCGCGATGACCAGGTCGTACGCGTCGTCCTCCGGCGCGTCGAGGTCGTACCCGTTGGGCACCCGGAGGTCCTCCGCGAGCGCCAGGAGGTCTTCGACGGTGAGGTACTCGATCACTGGGCGAGGCGGTCGAGCAGGGCGGCGTAGCGCTCACGGCCGTCCTTCGACAGCGCCCGGACCCGATCGTCGCGGACGCGGCGCGCGGCGGCCTCTTTGGTATCAAGAGGTCGTACGCAAAACCGCGTAGGCCTGATTGCCGCTTCCGGGCCGACGCCCCCAGCCGCCGTGAGCGGGACTCTTCAGTGGTCTTGAAACCCAGTGAGGAGCTCGCCATGAACCGTTCCACCGCCGCCGTCGCCAACGCCTTCTTCCTCTTCGTCGGCGTCGCCGGCCTGATCATCCAGATCGCTTCGGGCGTCCCAGGGTTCCCGGACATCCCGCCCGGGCCGTTCATCCTCGGCGTGACCGGGATCCTCGTGCTGACGCTGGCCGCCAAGTACCGGTGGATCCTCTTCCTCGGCGTCGCCGCGCCGGTGTTCATCCTCGTCGGCGCGTTGCTCGAAGGGTCGTTCTGGGGACGTCTCGCCGACGTCGGCGACTTCGGTCCCTTCGTCGGGACCGTGCTGCTCATCGGCGGGGTGATCGCCGCGGCGGTCTCCGGCGTCGTCGCCATCTCGCGGGCCTACCGCCGGGTCGCCGTGCGCTGAACCGGAAAAAGGGGACGATCGGAGGTTGCTCCGGTGACCGGCGCGCTATTGGCTACTCGGACGAGTTTCTTCGAGAAGTGAGGGGTGTTCCATGGCAGGTCTGCGCAGACGTGAGGTGCTCGCGGGCGCGGTGGCACTGGCGGGCGCGGCGACGATCGGGCTGAACCCCGGCACCGCCGCCGCGGCCACGCAACAACGTCCGGGCGCGCAGTTCCCGCCGTCGCTGGACTTCGGGGACTACCCCGTGATCGCGCGGGTGCGATCGCGGCGGGCGCTGGAGCACCTGCGGGTGCTCAGCGACAAGATCGGCCCCCGGATCGCCGGCACCGAAGGCGAACTGCGGGCCAGGGACTACATCGCGAAGGTGCTTCGCGACCTGCGTTACCAGGTGACGTTGCAGCCGTTCCCGATCGCCGACAAGTTCCTCGGCGGCCTGACGATCGGACGCGACAGCTGGCAGACCGGCTCGTCGCCGCAGGGCGCGCAGGACGTCACCCGCGAGGCCGTCGTCGTCGACGCCGGTGACGGCAGCACCCTGCCCGACGACCTGACCGGCAAGATCGTGCTGATCGCCGCCGTGGCGAACAAGGCCGACGCGTACCTGACGGCGGCTCAGCGCGGAGCGGACGCCGTGTTGCTCGGCCGGATCGGCGCGGACCCGGCCCGCAAGCTGTCCGCCTTCTCCCCGACGCTCGCCACCCCGGTCACCATCCCGGTGCTGGGCCTGGCCCAGGTTCAGGTGGAGCGCCTGCGCGAACGGCTCGCCAAGGGCTCGGTCACGGTCAAGGCGACGGCCACGCACCACAAGAACCTGACGTCGTACAACGTCATCGCCGAGCGGCCGGCCACGTTCCCCGGCAAGGACGAAGGCGTGGTCATGGTGACCGCGCACTACGACAGCGTCCCCGGTTCCCCCGGCGCCAACGACGACGGCAGCGGCACCGTGCTCTGCCTGGAACTGGCGCGCGTCCTGCGGTACCTGCCGACGAACAAGACACTGCGGTTCGCGCTGTGGGGTTCGGAGGAGTACGGGCTGATCGGCTCGCGGCACTACGTCAAGAACCTGTCCGACCCGGAGGCGCAGCGGATCGCGGGCTGCTTCCAGAACGACATGGTCGCCACCAGCTGGGACCCGGCCGTCACCTACTGGCTGCTTTCGGTCGACGGTGCCGACAACGCCACGACCGCGGCCGTCAACGCCGCCGCCAAGCGGCTCGGCTACGACCCGCGGGTCAAGGGTCCGGTGGCGCGCGGTTCGAGCGACCACGTGCCGTTCTTCGAGCGCGGGATCGCTTCGGGCAACTTCAGCTGGCGCGGCGAAACCGGCCCGGCGCTGCTGGAACCGACGTACCACACGCCGGAAGACACCATCAAGGACAACGTTTCCCTTGAGCGGCTTCAGGTTTCGCTGGAGCTGATCGGTTCCGCCGCGTACAGCCTGCTGCGGAAGTGAGGCTCGCCGGGTGTCCTCATCGGGGACACCCGGCACTCCTCAGCGTGTGTAGTCCACCGCTCCCAAAGCGATCGGGGCCGGATTCTTCGCGACCCAGGCGACGGCGAGCTCGCTCAAGCGATCGAGGTGGCCGTCCGCGCCGCGGCCCGACCGGACCTGCTTGGCGATCTCCTTGGCCTCTCGGAGTTCTTCCTCGCCGAGAGGTTCGCCCTGCGCGAGGAAACCCGGGAACGCGTCGGCCATCGCGCGATAGCTCCGGTCCCAGTTCGCCCCGCCGTTGCGGAACATCTCGTCGGAGATCCGGCCGGTGACGCGGATGGCCTCGCACTGCACCGTCGCACCCGCGCCGCTCGACGGCACGAGAAGCTCCCACAGCGCTTTGTGCCGCTCCTGCCAGGAGCCGTCGGGCACGACGATCGGCGAAACCCCGTCGTGCTTCGACCGTCGCGCGACCGGCTCGACGTCGAAGATCCGGTACAGCTCACTGAGCGCGGCGTCGGTCTCTTCGAGGAGATCCCGGTTGAAGGTCTCGCGGTGGAACTCGAAGCCACTACCGATCCGCTCGACCTTCTGGCGCATCTCGGCCGTGATGCTCGCTCCGTGGTCGAGCAGCAGCTTCGCGATCTCGGCGGACTCGCGGAGGTAGGCGTTTTCCGTACTGATCAGGCATCGCATCAGCAACGAGTCACCGCGCCCGTCGTGAATCCCGGTCGACGCCCCGTGCTCGATCAGCACTCGCGCGGACTCGGTCCTCAGCCTCTCCACCGCCGCCTGAAGCGGCGTTTTCCCGGAGGTGTCGACCGCGTCGATGTCCGCACCGAGCGAGAGCAGCAAAGGAATCTGCTTCGAAGCACCGCGGGAAGCCCGCGCATGAAGCGGTGTCCTGCCGTAGCTGTCCGGGGTGTCGACGGCGAGCCCCTGCTCGCTCAGCCAGACGACGAGCTCGTCCGGGCACTCCGGGAAGCCGATGGCGGTCCCTTTGCTGTAGCCACCCCGCGCGTCGAGCTCGCATTTGCCGAAGACGGCTTTGAGTTCGTCCACCGATGCCGAGGTCAGCATCTCCTGGAAGTCCTTGGGAAGGGTCTTTCGCTTTCGTGCCATCGTCTTCGCCTTTCAGCCGAATTTCGGGCGCAGCTGTTCGCGCATCGTCCGGAAGTTCTTCGGCTTCACGGCCCAGCGATCTTCGTCGGTGTCCTCGAACGTCACCTCGTACTTTCCGACCGTCCGGTCGAACTGCACGAGGATCTTCACCGGCAGCTTTTCGCCGGGTTGGTAGTAGCCGCCCAAGTACGCCTCCACCGCGGCTTCGATCCTCGGCCACTCGCAGGCCACGGGCGTGATGACGTCTCCGGGCGAGTACGCGTACCCATACGCACTGCGGAACCCTTCCCCGAATTCCAGGATCATCGCCAGCGATTCCCAGCCGTCGGCCGGTCCCATGGCATCGACCAGCGATCTGATGAGATCGACGGTGGCGTCGTTCGGCACTGTTCTCCTCGGATTCGATTACCGCGCGGCTGCGGAGATCCTACGATCCCGGCCATGAACGGCGTGCTGACCAGCGTGGTCGCGATCTCCGGCACCTTGGCCGGTTCGACCCTCACGTACCTGCTCGGATTGCTGAACACGCGGCGAACGGAGCGGACCGCTCGTGACGAGCGGCTTCGGCAGGAACGGATCGCCGCGTACGTGGCCTTCGCCGAAGCCATGACCGAACTGCGGCAAGGCGTGATCGCGAAATGGTTCCTCAAGCAGCGCTCGGCGCCGGACGAGGAGATGCGGGCCGCGCACACGGAATCCGACAAGCGCGGGGCGACGGCCGATCACGCGCGGCTCAGGATCCAGATGCTCACCGACGATTCCGAGATCCTCCGGCTCGTCGACGCCACCTTCGAACCGATCGAGGCCCTGCACCGAGCTCCGGATCTCGCCGCCGTGAAACAGCACGAAGAACGCAGCCAGGAAACCCTGTCCGTGTTCATCCGAACCGCCGGGCGGCAAGTCCGGGGCCTTCCCTGACGAGGTCACGACCAGCGCTCGAGCTCGGCGTCGATACGGGGGTCGGTGCGGACCCACACTTCACCGGTGGGGGCTCCGGGCGGGGCGTCGACGCGCTCGAGTCCGAGTGTCCGGACCAAGGCCAGGAGCTCGTCCCGCGCCTCACCCGCGTCCTCGACCGTGTAGCCGTCGAAGAAGACGTAGTGCACGTCCCAGCGATCGTTGTACCCGGAGTCGGCCCAGATCTTGCAGAAGCGATCCACCGTCTCCTGGTCGAACGGCGCAGGCTGTTCCCGAGGGGCAGCGGCGAACCCCTTCTCGATGTCCTCGTCGCTCCACCACGCCACTTCCTCCGCGACCGCGGCGGGGGTGAAGTCCTCCAACGAGAGGAGACCTTCGAGCAGCCAGCCGACCCCGGTCTCCCTGACGTCCAGTTGCGCCTCCTGCAGCCGGGACACCAGTCCTTCCGCCATGGCGCACGGTCCCGAGAAGGTGAAGACGCCGCCGGCGACCACCAGGCCGCCGACCTCGAGCGTCGTTTCCGTCTCGGGCGCGTCCTTCACCATGGCGAGGAGGTCCGCCGGCACGCCGTCGTACAGGGCGGCCTGTGCCTGCGGGTCTTCGTAGAAATTGAGTGCGCTGGTGTGATCGAAGGTCGTCACCAGGCCGCGCCCGTCGGCGGTGAACCAGGCGTTGACCGTGTCACCGCCGCCGTTACCGAAGCCGAAGTGCGTGACCCCGTCGACCGTCGTCGGCTCGTGTCCGTCGATGACGGTCAGGATCTCGAGACGACGGCGCAGCTCGCGCGGATGGGTCCGTCGCAGCACGGACCCGTCGAACTCGAAGCGGAGCCTCGCCCGGCTGAGGGTGGCGACGTCCGGCAACCACGGCCCACTGCGGTCGAGCGCGGCCGAACCGCCGTGGACGAAGTTCGCCACCTGGCTCCGGTAGTCGCCGCCATTGGTGACGAGGCGATACTCGACCCGCGAATCCTGCGCGCCCTTGATCCGGCAGATGGTGCCGGCGTCGTACATGAGCAGCAGCGCCTCTTCGTTCTCCTCGTCCTCGATGCAGAACGTGGCGTTGTCGTCGGCACGGTGCCGGTCGACGAACTCCCGGAACGCGTCGGGCGCGGATCGCGCATCGCCCGGCACCCACTTCAGCTCGTTTTCCTTGTCGTCGGTGAAGGTCAGTGGCCTCATCGTCGTCCTTCCGAACACAGCAGGGAACTCACCGGGCGCGCCCACGGTCCGCGTCGTACTCGCGGACGAGCGACCAATCGGCCCGCTCCGTCGCGGAACCCAACGCGGCGAAGAGCCGTCCGCGCCCGAGCAGTTCGACGTCCGCGCCCTGGGCGACGAGCCGTCGTACGTCCCAGCGGATGTCTTGGAAGAACGACTCCACTTCGGCGGGCGCCCCGAGAAGGATCGGGTCCAGCAAGGCGACCGCCGCGCGTTCGTCGAGCGGCCCCCGGATCCCGGCGGCCGCGCAGAGCGGCAGGATCGCGCTCCACAGCAGCAGATGCCGGACCAGATCGCTGCGGATCACCGCGAAGTGGGCTTCCGAGATCGGGAGGGTGAACCTGCGGGGATCATGGTTGGCGTCGGCTCCGGCGCCGAGTTCGAGGACGAGCTCGCCGTTCTCGCGGATCACTCGCGGGATCCAACCGTTCTCACGGGAGAAGAGAACCTCGGTCATGACGCCCAGCCTCGGGCGACCTGGCCGAGAACGTCGACGATCTCGCGCGACACGACCTCCAGCTGACCGCGGCTGCCGATGATCGGCCGAGGGTAGGGCGGGTCCGGTTCCGGCTCGCCCCGGGAGAGGCGGATGGCGCGCGCCATCGAGTGCAGCATCTCGGGCTCCCCTTGCCGCTCGCCGCTAGCGAGCACCGCCAGGCGGCACTCCTGGGAGTTGAGTCCGCGCCCGAGCTGGACCGTCTGGCTAAACACGACACCGCTGGCGGTCAACAGGGAGTCTTCGTCGTAGACACCCGTCGCCTCGGCCGCCCAGTCACGCCGGGCGTCGCACCAGCGGTACCAGTTCTCCGCGAAGTCCGTGCGCGCCAGAGCGCGGGCAAGCGGGGAGAGGGCGGGGCTCGTCATGCGGTTCATCCTCGGTCCGTGGCGGCGTGCTCGAATGGCCGCATGAAAAAGACGAAACGGCGGCCGTTGCGGTTCCTCGTGATCGCGCGCACGGCGCCCGGCCACCACCCGCACCCCATGGAAATGGCCGTGCACCCGGCGGGCGCCGCTTCCCGCTTCTCGATCTCAGTGGGCCCGCATCCGGTGAACGCGGGCGGGCAGGTCCCGCTCTCCGCTGTGCTCGACGAGTCGCGGACCGGGCTCAACCCGCTGTGGGAGAAGGATTTCGACGCCGCCGAGCTGCACTGGGCGGTTCCATACCTCGTCCGGCTTCAGGCCGGTGAGGATGTGGCGGACGAGATCGTGGCGGCCTACACGGCGCGGCACGGGGAGGCACCCGCGAAGATGTTCCAGGACCGCTACGGCGTGTGATTCACCCGTCGGACTTCCAGGAGCGTGCGCGAACAGCCTCGAAGTCGCCGTCGATGAACTCCTTGGCGATCGCGAGCGCCTCGTCGCGGTCGGCGTAGTCGAGGGTGCCGACGACTTCCCCGCCGCGTTCCGCCTGCTGGAAACAGACGGAGCGGCGGGTGAACTCGACGAACCAGTCGTCGCTGTCGTTGATGTCGACGACGACGTGCTCGGCATCGTCGTCATTGAGCGCGTCGAGCAGGGCGCCGAAGGCCTCGACGGAGATGTCGTCTTCGATCTGGACGCCCCAGCGATCGATGAACGAGACGTCGCGATCGGCACTCATGCCCTTGACTCCTTGGAGAATCAGACGTTGAAGCGGAGCTCCACCAGATTAACCACTGGAATAACGTCGACCGGCTAAGCACTGACCAAAGCGGGCTCATCGACGGTCGAGCGCCCCGGCGAGTAGGTCACCGACCAATCTCAAGTCGTCGATCTCCACATCTCGCCCCTCAGGCAGGGCTCGGATCTTTCGCAACGATTGAGCTTCAAAACGATCGAACCATTGTCGAGCATGAAGGAGTGCGTCGGCGCGTAACTGCGCTTCAGCAGACTCAAGCTGATCTCGCGACACTGGACCGCAAGTACGATCAAGCGTGATGCGTACGACGTCCAGGAGATCCGTTCCTTCTTTGGCGGCGCCGCGGTTCATTATCGACTGCAGCTTCATCGCGATAATGGGACCCGGCTCGGCAACTCGCACTGTGAGAGGCGGGATCCCCTCCGCGCTGAGCAAGAGCGCAGATGCAGTGGACGCCGCCCACGCATGAGATTGGACGTGAAGGCGATCGGTCGGGTCGTCCGGAAGATCATCGATGTCCGCATCGGTGACCTCAAGGACGTCGACCTGTACCTCGCCCCACGGGGTACGGACCAAGGCACCGGCCGGCCCGCTCGGCGTCGCGCCGGCCGCCACGAGGAGTTGCAGCTGAGAGTCCTCGTCCACGGCCCGGCGATCAACCGTGTCGAGGTCGGTTGTCACCCGGTACGGCGTCGTCAGGCGGCACATGACGGCAAGACCGCCCACAAGCACTACCGCACGTCCCGTCTGCTCGGCGACAACCGGTATCGCACTGACGATCTGGGTCATCGACCTTCCCGCGAGAACCACGGCCGCCGGGTCACCAGACACGGGTCCCGACCCTCCTGGGGGTCCAGCCGTCGAGGATTTCCTTGCCCCGCCCAGGATCCTGCGCCAGGTCCAGCGCGACGAACAGAGGATTCGCCAGTGGCCGCTCTTCCGCCGCCCACCCTGTGGCGTCTATGCGGCGAGCGCACACCAACGACACCGGGGCGACACGGACACGGCCTGCGCGCGTGACGGCCGTCGCCGCCGCCCCCAGCAGTTGTACAGATCGGCGCAGCGTGGCCTGATCGGGGACGTAGAAGTCGGGCGGATGATCGGCACGGATCGACACAGGTGCGCCGTAGACCGCGGCCGCGACCGTGTCGGCCAGGGCCCAGCCAACGGTCGATTCGATGTCGTCCATGCCCAGCCGGAGCGCAGCGTTGTCCCGTCCCCCCGGCATCGGGATGCTCGCCACGTCGCGGCCGACCGGCTTCCAGTGTTCAGCGAGCTCCCAGAAAAGAGCGGGTACGGCCGGCTTGTTGCCGCCATCCACGAGTCCCGCGCCGCGCAATGCTGCGAAAGCTTCTGAAATCGAGCTCGGCGCGCGAGACAACTCGGCAGCGGCCGCACGGACCCCGATCCGCCGAGCGGGGTCGAGGAGCAGCAGTACGGCGAGCTCGATGCCGACCCGGCCGATGATCCCGTGCCGGTCCCCGTCCGGCTTTTCCAGAGTGGGAACGTCCGAGTCCACGAACAGCCCGGGACCGGTCAGCCTCAGGTGGCCACGCAAGTCCAACCAGCCCCAGCCGGCCTGGTTGAGGATGGTTCGCGCGTCCGCCGTGATCCTGTCCGCCACGACGACCTTGCTCCCCTCCGCCTCTTTCATCGACCAACCGCGGAGCAGACCGGGCAAGCTATCGGCCGTGATCAAGGCGACCGTCTTGACCCGAAGTCCGACTTCCCGACCGTCAGGAAGTACGACGACGAGATCCCGTCCGTGCACGTCGACATCTTCCAAGCGCACGGTGAGGCCTAGCGAGCCGATCGCATCGGTCAAGGCGTCCAGAGCATTCCGCGCTCGCTGAAGGGGGTCCACGAGCACATGCTCCACTCGGTTCGGCGTTCGGTCAATACCGAACACCGAACAGTCACTCTATGCAGCGACCTCACGCCACATGTTGCGATGGAGGACAGGCCAGACATTGAAGCGGAATCACATGCTCGGCGGCAGCCGGTCTGTCGTCGATCTCGACCTACCGCGAGAGCACCTCAGCACTCGACTCGAAGAGGTAATCCGATCGCTTGAGAACTGACGTGCCGCCTCAGACGTTGAAGCGGAACTCCACCACGTCGCCGTCCGCCATGACGTAGTCCTTGCCCTCCATGCGCACCTTGCCGGCGGACCGGGCGGCGGCCATCGAGCCGTTCTCGATCAGGTCGTCGAACGAGACGACCTCGGCCTTGATGAAGCCGCGCTCGAAGTCGGTGTGGATGACGCCCGCGGCCTGCGGGGCGGTCGCGCCCTGCGGGATCGTCCAGGCGCGCGACTCCTTGGGGCCGGCGGTCAGGTACGTCTGCAGGCCCAGGGTGTGGAAGCCGGCACGCGCGAGCGAGTAGAGACCCGGCTCCTGCTGACCGACGGACTCCAGCAGCTCGCGCACGGACTCCTCGTCGTCCAGTTCGAGCAGCTCGAATTCGACCTTCGCGTCGAGGAAGACCGCGTCCGCGGGGGCGACCATCTTGGCCAGCTCTTCGCGACGGGACTCGTCGGTGAGGATGCCTTCGTCGGCGTTGAAGACGTAGAGGAACGGCTTCGTGGTGAGCAGGCTCAGCTCGCGCAGCGCCTCGAAGTCGACCTCTTTCTGCGCCTGGAACAGGGTCCGGCCGCCGTCGAGGATCTCCTTGGCCTTGACCGCGTTGTCGAGGGCGGGCTTGGCTTCCTTCTTGGTCCGCGCCTCCTTCTCGAGCCGGTGCAGCGCCTTGTCGAGCGTCTGCAGGTCGGCGAGGATCAGCTCGGTGTTGATCGTCTCGATGTCGCTCGCCGGGTCGATCCGGTCGTCGACGTGGATCACGTCCGGATCGTCGAAAACGCGGACGACCTGGCAGATCGCGTTGGCCTCGCGGATGTTCGCGAGGAACTTGTTGCCGAGGCCCGCCCCCTCGGAGGCACCCTTCACGATGCCCGCGATGTCCACAAAGGACACGACGGCGGGCACGGTCCGCTCGGAGCCGAAGACCTCGGCGAGCTGGTCCAGCCGCGGGTCCGGCAGCGGGACGACGCCGACGTTGGGCTCGATCGTCGCGAACGGGTAGTTCGCCGCGAGCACGTCGTTGCGGGTCAGCGCGTTGAACAGGGTGGACTTGCCGACGTTGGGCAGGCCGACGATGCCGAGGGTGAGACTCACGGGCCAGAAGTCTACGTGCCGCCCGCCGCCCCATCCGCCGAGGCCTTGATCGCCGTGTCGGATTTCCGCCAGCCGCGCCTCCGACCTGGTGGCACGATCGAGGTCATGACCGAGCAGACCCTGGCCGAACGGGCCGTGTGGCGCGACACCGAACGGTGTTACCGCGCCGTCGCCGCCCGTGATTCCCGGTTCGACGGCCAGTTCATCATGGCCGTCGCCACCACCGGGATCTACTGCCGTCCGTCCTGCCCCGCGTCGACGCCGAAGCAGCAGAACGTCCGCTTCTACCCGACGTCGGCGGCCGCGCAGTCGCACGGCTTCCGCGCCTGCCGCCGCTGCCTGCCCGACGCGGTCCCCGGCTCGCCCGACTGGGACATCCGGGCCGACCTCGCCGCACGGGCGATGCGGCTCATCTCGGACGGCACCGTCGAACGCGACGGCGTCCCGGGGCTCGCGCGGCGGCTCGGCTATTCGGAACGCCAGCTCGGACGCGTCCTCACCGCGGAACTCGGCGCCGGTCCGCTGGCGCTGGCCAGGGCGCACCGGGCGCATTCGGCGCGGCTGCTGATCGAGATGTCCGGGCTCCCGCTGACCGACGTCGCGTTCGCGGCCGGGTTCTCCAGCGTCCGCCAGTTCAACGAGACGATCCGCGAGGTATTCGCGACGACGCCTTCGCAGCTTCGGGCGGCGAGCCTGCGCCGTCGTAAAGCCGAGGAGCTGCCGACCGGGACCCGGCTGAGCCTGCGGCTGCCGTTCCGGAAGCCGTTCGACGCGGCCGGGGTGCTGGACTTCCTGGCAGGCCGGGCCGTCCCCGGCGTCGAGCACGTGACGCGCGACGATTCCGGGGTGACCGGCTACGGCCGCACGCTGCGGCTCGCGCACGGCACGGGCGTGGTGTGGCTGACGGCGAAGGACGACCACGTCCGCTGCGACCTGCGGCTCACCGACCTGCGTGACCTGAGCAGCGCGGTGGCCAGGGTGCGGCGGCTGCTCGACCTCGACGCCGATCCCGAGGCGGTCGCGCGGGTGCTCGGCGCCGACCCGGCTCTCGCGCCCCTGGTCGAGGCGATCCCCGGCATCCGGGTGCCCGGCGCGGTCGACGGCGACGAGCTCGTGCTGCGCGCGATGCTCTCCCCCGCCGAGACGGCCGCGCTCGCCGAGAGCCTCGGCGAACGCGTGCCCAGCTGCGACGAGTCACTCGAAGGGCTGACCACGGTGTTCCCGACGGCGGCCCAGGTCGCCGAACACGGCCCGGAACGGGTGGCCGCGGTTGCCCGAGCGCTGGCCGACGAGGTGTCGGTCCACGTCGGCCGCGATCCGGCCGAGTTGCGGGCGGAGCTGCTGGTTCTCCCGGGAATCGGCCCGGAGATCGCGGACTACGTCCTGATGCGCGTGCTCGGCGCGCCGGACGTCCTGCTGACCGGGGATCCGGCGCTGCGCCGTGGAGCGGCGGCGCTGGGCATCTCCGACGACGAAAAGACGCTGGCCGAACGCGGGCGGGCCTGGCAGCCCTGGTCCTCGTACGCCGGCATGTACCTACTTCGCGCTTGAAAGGAAACCCATGAGCATCGCGTATTGGTCCACAATGGACACGAAGATCGGCCCGTTCACCGCCGTCGTGGCGGGTGACGGGGCCGTGCTCGCCTCGGGCTGGACCGGCGACGTCGCCGAACTGACACCGCTGATCTCGCCGTCGCTCGCCCCCGGCGAGGTGAAACAGCGACGGGATCTGGGGCCGGTGAGCACCGCGATCCGCCGGTACCACGACGGTGACCTGGACGCCGTCGCCGATATCGAGGTGCGGCAACGGTCCGGCGCTTTCCGGGAGCACGCTTGGGAAATCCTGCGGAAAGTGCCCGCCGGAGAGCCGGTGAGCTACGCGGAATACGCGGCGCTGGCGGGGAATCCGGCGGCGGTGCGGGCGGCCGCGTCGGCGTGCGCGAAGAACGCGGCGGCATTGTTCGTGCCGTGCCACCGGGTGGTGCGGACCGGCGGCGGCGTGGGGAACTTCCGGTGGGGTGTTCCGGCGAAGCAGTGGCTGCTGACCCACGAAGCCGCCTGAGCTCGCTTCCCGATGCCATGAAAGGTCCTTTCCTTGCAAATTTTGCAAGGAAAGAGCCTTTCCTAGCGCGCGGGAGGGCGGGGGTCAGGCGGCGTGGATCTCCACCGAAGAGCCCGTACGCGCCTTCCGGACGCGTAGCCGCGTCGGGATCCGCTGCCGCAACTCCTCCACGTGCGACACCAACCCGACCACTCGCCCGCCGGCGCGAAGCTCGTCGAGGATGTTCATGACGATGTCGAGCGTCTCGGCGTCCAGCGTGCCGAAGCCCTCGTCGATGAACAGCGTGTCCAGCAGCGCTCCGCCGGTTTCGGCGGCGACGACGTCGGCGAGCCCCAGGGCCAGCGAGAGCGACGCGAGGAAGGACTCGCCGCCTGACAGCGTCTTCGCGGGCCGGATGGTGCCGGAGTAGTCGTCGAGCACGTCGAGCCCGAGGCCGCCGCGGGTGCCCCGTGCCCCGGCCGCGTCGGAGTGCACGAAGGAGTAGCGGCCCTGGCTCATCGTCCGCAGACGCGCGGTCGCCGCGACCGCGACCTCCTCCAGCCGCGCGGCCAGTACATACGAGCGCAACGACATCTTCCGCGCGTTCTGGCCGCGCCCGTTGACCACCTCGGCCAGTGCCTTCAGTTCCAGGTACCGCTCTTCGACCGGCGCCAGATCCGCCATCAAGGACGTCATCCGCTCGGCCAGTTTCGTCAGGTCGGCGTGCCGCGAGGTGGCCGCGCGCAGTGCCACGAGCGCCTGTTCGGCCTCGCCTCGTGTGTCCTGCGCCGCGTCCACCGAAGCACCGACGTCGATCTCGTCCTCCGGCGAGATGCCGAACAGGTCGGGTTGCGCGAGTTCCTCGCGGGCGGCCCGCTCCATCACCTTCGCGTCGGCGAGGCTGGCCTCCAGTTTCGTGATCTGCTCGTCCGGCCGCGCGGCGGCACGCATCTCGTCGAGATCGGCGAATCCCTTGGCCCGCAACGCTTCCTTGACCAGTTTCGCTTGCTCGTCACGCCGCTCACAGGCACCCGCGACACTTAGCCGCGCTTCGGCGAGCGCGTCGAGGCGGGTCGCGAAGCCGAGCAGATGCCGTCGCCGGGCTGCGACGTCGGCGAACTCGCCGCGGGCGCTCTCCAACCGCCGCTCACGTTCGGTCAGCCGTTCCGTCAGACCGCGTACCTCGGTCGCGATCTCGACCGCACGCCGCTCGGCCGCGCCGCGCTGTTCGGTCAGCTGCTCGATCTTCCGTTCCAGGGCAGCGACCTGTGTCTCGAGCGCAGGCCGTTGGCGAGCGGCTTCCGACAGCGTGGCGACCAGAGCGCGCGCCTCGCCGAGCTCGGCCCGCAAGGTCTCCGCGGTGTGCGCACCCAACCGCCCGATCAGGACGGTCAGGCGGTTTTCAGCCTCCTGCAACGCGGCTTTCGCCTTCTCGCGCCGCATATGCGCCTGCTGTTCCGCGGTTTCGGCGTGCCGTTCGTCCTCGGGATCGACCAGGCCACCGGTATGCGTCGCGGGCGACGGGTGGTCCGTCGCCCCGCAGACCGGGCAGTCCTCTCCGGCGTGGAGACCGGCGGCGAGTTCGGCCGCCATCCCTTCGAGACGCCGCTCCCGCAGGTCCAGCCGGTGCTGCCGGGCCTGCTGATGGCCGTCCACGGCCTCGCTGACCACCACCCGCGCCCGCTCGACGACCTGCCGCGTCTTCGGCACCTCGTCGGCGTCGCGGGCCAGCGCGGTCAGCTCGTCGACACGAGCGCGAGCGCCGTCGAGCTTCGCTTCGGCTTCGGCGGCAGCGGCCAGTTCGGCACGCAAAGCCGTGACCTTCTCCGGCGCGGCACCCAATTCGGCGGCGAACTCCTCGGCCTGCTTCTCCGCCTTGCCCGCGACGGCGGTCAGCTGCTCGCGCCGAGCCAGATCCCGTTGCTGCTGCTCGCTTTCCGCCACGAGTTCGGCGAGCGCGCCCGCCTCTTCCCGTAAACCGCCCGCCCGAGCGCGCAACTCCGCGGCGGAACTGTCCGCCGCGTCAGGAACCTCCTGGGCTCGGAGAGCCTCGGCGGCTTCGGCCTCCGCGAGCTGGTCGAGCCTGCGTTCGAGAAGATCCGCCTCGGCGACCACCCCGGCCGCGCGATGGGCCGCCTCGACCTCTTCCGCCCACTCCGCACGCTGGTCCGCCTGCTCGGCGATCACCGACAACCGCGTGTACGCGGTGCGCACGCGGCGGATCCGTTCGGCGGTCGACCGGTTCTCCTGCCAAACGGCCTCGGCCTTCTTGGCCGCCGCACGGGCCTTCGTGTCGCGTTCCTGGGCCTCGCCGACGCGGCGCGCCGATTCGGCCAGCACTTCGCCGACCCACTCGGCCTGCCCCTCTTCGGGCGCTTCCTGCCCCGCGACCTGCGCGAACCGGGCGACCCATTCCCGCAGCGACTGCTGCCGGGCCTGCAACTCGCGGCCACGTTCGGCACGCAGGTTCGCGAACCAGTCCTCGACGTCGGAGAAGCGCTCGGTGCCGAACAGGCGCTCCAGCAGCTCCTCGCGCTCGGCGGTGTTCGCGCGCAGGAACCGCGCGAATTCGCCCTGCGGCAGCAGGACCACCTGGAAGAACTGCTCGTGCGTCATGCCGATGAGCCGTTCGACCGTGCGCGCGACCTCGTCGATCCGCGTGATGCCCTCGGCGACGTGGCCGGCTGGCACCGTGCCGACCCAGCTGAGCACCGCCTTCGCCTGCTGGACGGTCATCCCCTCGCCTCGGCGCTTGGGCCGCTGGTACTCGGGGTTGCGCGCGATCCGCATCCGCTGGCCCTGCACGGTCAGTTCGAGGACGACCTCGGTGACCTGATCCGGTTCGGCGAGGTCGCAGCGCAGCCGTTTGACCTCGCCGCGAGCGCCGGGAACGGTGCCGAACAAGGCGAACGCGATCGCGTCGAGCAGCGTCGTCTTCCCCGCGCCGGTGTCACCGTGCAGCAGGAACAGCCCGTCCGCGCCGAGCGCGTCGAAGTCCACCACCTCACGGCCCGCGTACGGACCGAAAGCGGCGACCTCCAACCGGTGCAGTCTCATACTTCGCGCTCCCTGCCCGCCGCGCCCAGCGCCGCCAGCACCAGCCGCTCCTCGCTCTCCGACGGCGCGGAGCCACGGCAGTCCTCCAGGAAACTGCGTGTGATCTCGACGTCGGACCGCCCGCGGACGGCTTCGGCGTACTTCAGCGCGGCCCCGTCGTGCCCGCCCTCCGGCTGCCAGTCCATGTGCACCGCGTACGGGAACCGCTCACGCAGTTTGCGCATCGCGTCGATCGGGCGGACTCGATCGGTGACCGTGAAAGAGAGGAAATGTTCGGTGAGGCCGTCGTGCTCCGGGTCCGAAAGCAGCTCCGCCAGCTCGCCGCGCAGCATCGCGAGATGCCTCGGCACCGGCAGTTCGTGGCGCCGGACCTCGGCCAGCCCGTCGGCGCCGAGTTCCACCAGCCAGACCGATTTCCGTTGGCGTGTCTCGGAAAACGAGTACGCCAGCGGGCTGCCGGAATAGCGCAGGTGCTCGGCGAGGGTCTGCGGGCCGTGCAGGTGGCCGAGCGCGACGTAATCGACGCCGTCGAACACCGAACCCGGTACCTGCTCGACGCCGCCGACCGCGATGGTCCGCTCGGATTCGGTCGGCTCGCCGCCGGTGACGAAGGCGTGCGCGAGCACCACCGACCGCGTCCCGGACGGCCGCCCGGCGAGGTCCTCCCGGATCCGCCGCATCGCTTCGGTGAGAACGCCGGTGTGGCCGCGGGCCTCGGGGACACCGAGGGCGTGCCGCGCGGGCTCCGGTTCCAGATACGGGATGCCGTAGAGGGCGACCTCGCCGTGTTCGTCGGGCAGCAGCACCGGCTCGGCGAGCCCGTCGATCGTGGCGCGCAGATGCAGCCCGCCCGCCGCGGCGAATTCGGCGAACGCGCCCAGCCTCGGCGCGGAGTCGTGATTGCCCGGGGTCATCACCAGTTTCGCCCCGGCCTGCCGGATCCGCCCCAGCGCCGTGGTGGCCACGCGGACGGCCTCCGCCGAGGGCACCGCACGGTCGTAGATGTCCCCGGACACGAGCACGACGTCGACCGACTCGGCGACCACGAGATCGGCGAGATGACCCAGCACGGCTTCCTGTTCGGCGAGCAGATCGGCGCCGTGGAAGGTGCGGCCGATATGCCAGTCGGAGGTGTGCAGGAGCTTCACGCAGCCCAAGGTAGGGCCGCGCACCGGCCGAGCAGCGGAGGCGCGCCCTTGGCGGCACCGCGCTTTCCGACACGCCGGGGACGACGCAGGTCAGATACGGAGCGCGACCGCGCCGCTCCGGTTTTGTCGGTGGGTTCCGCCATGATGTCCTCCGACTCGGATCCGGAGGGGAGGTACCGGTGGCGACGGTGATCACCACCGCGGCCGTCGTGCTCGCGTTGCTGCTGCTCGCGGCCGTCGCGCTGCTGTGGCGGCTGTACAACGACGGCATGCGGCGGGCGGACGCGGCGGCGAAACAGGTCGCGGCCGAGCGGGCGAAGGCGGATCAGCAGCAGCTCGCGCTGCGCCGGTACGAGGTCGCGTTCGCCTCGATCAGCGGCCGGGGCGAGTTGGGCGAGCAAGTGCTCCTGGAGACCGCACGCGCGCTCGGGCTCCGCGAGGAGCTGCACTTCACCTTGCAGACGGATCTGGCGGGCGGCGGCGCCGCGAAACCGGACATGGTGCTGCGGGTCGGCGGCGGCCGGACGGTCCCCGTCGACGCGAAGGCGAGCATGGCCTGCTGGGCCGAGGCCGTCGAGACCGACGACCCCGAAGAACGGCTGGACGCGCTGCGCGTCCACGTCCGGCAGCTGCGGTCACGGGCGGCCGAGCTCGCGGGCAAGGGCTACCAGCGCTGGGCCGACGCGATCTACGGGACGATCATGTTCGTCCCGTCCGACGCGGCCGTCGTGGCCGCGCTGGACACCGACCCGGAACTGCTGCGCTGGATGCTGGACCGGCGGGTCTTCCTGTGCGGGCCGACGGGATTCGCCGTGCTGGCCTCCGCCGCGCTGTTCGCCGCCACCGAACGGGCACTGGTCGAGGACGTCGAGCAGGTACGAGCGGGCGCCGCGGCCGCGCACCGGGCAGCCGGCAACGCGGTCGACGCGCTGAACCTGTCGAGCACCCACCTGCAGCGGTTCATCTCGGCGCGGCGTCGGGAGCTGGAGGCGCTCGAGAGCTTCCGGAGCACGGTCTCGCCGCTGACGGACGCCGCGGGCAGCCCGGCGCCGGTGCCGCTGATCAGAAAAGCGGACGAACTCCCCGCCTCGTGAGTGGCGGAGTGGAGGTCGGTCCAGGTCCGGTCCGTGAAGGGCCCCTTCCCAAGTACATGAAGGCCCCCTTCCTTGCGCCTAGGTACAGGAAGGGGGCCTTCATGTACCGCAGCGCTCGGCGCACCCACCGCACCCGCCCCACCAGCGGTTTCCGGAATCGCAAGCTCCGTTTCGACCCGGCCGACAACCTTGCCGCCCGCTTACTCGTAGCACTTCCGGTAAGTGCCCGGACGGTCCGTCCGGGTGGTCCGGAATGACCACTACCAGGCGATAGACACACCGCCTGTTGGCGGTATGCCCGCAGCTTGGATATACGGTGGAGCCTGTGACCGCGATTCGCGATCGCCAGAGCGATCCTGATGCCGACGACGTCCCCGTTGCCTGGGACGAGCGTCCGCTCGTCGGCGCCAGGCGCGGGCTGCCCTGGTGGGCGGCCGTCCTGGTGGGCTTCGGGCTCGCCATCCTTGGCGCCTTCGTCGACATGATGATGCAGAAGGACCTGGGGCTGCTGTTCAAGGCCTGCTACGCGCTCGGCGCGGTGGCCGCGGTGGTGGCCGTCCAGCGCCGCGGGCTGTTCGGCCCGATGGTGCAGCCGCCCCTGGTCCTCGCCGTGACCGTCCCGGGAGTCATCCTCCTGACCTCGGACGGCAGCAAGGGCACAGACCTTCTTTCGAGAGCCTTCGACGTCGGCACGCCGCTGATCAACGGCTTCCCGACGATGGCCATCACCACCGGCGTCACCTTGGCGATCGGCATCTTCCGGATCTACCGCGAACGCGATCCCGAGGCCCCGGTGAAGGTCAAGCCGGGCACCAAACCGGAACGTCGCGACGAGGCCAAGCCCGCCGCCCGTCCCGCCGCGGCCGCCGCGCCGGGCCGTGGCCGTCCGGCGTCCCGGACCGGTCAGACCCCGCCCCCGCCTTCCCGCCGCGGTGCTCCCCGGGACGCCGCGCCGCGAGACGGTGCCCCGCCCCGTCGCCGTCCGGTCGACGACGAGCGCCGGCCGCGCCGCGACGCCGAACCCGGCGCCCGCAAACCGCCGCCGCCGGGACGGCAGCCCCGGCGGCCGCGCCCGGAAGACGGCGAACCTCGTCGCCGCGATCCCCGTGGTGAAAGCGCCCCCGGTGCCCCGCGCCGACGCCCGCCGCGTGCGGACGACCCGCGCCGTGGAGGGCAGCCGCCCCGCCGCCGGCCGTGGGACGACGAGCGGTGAAGCAAGGGACCTTTGCTACCACTTGAGCCGCTGACCAGCAGAAAGGGCCGCCCGAGGACTTCCTCGGACGGCCCTTTCTCGTAGGGAACGTCAGGCCTTCGCGGCCTTGCGCAGCTCGTGCGGAAGCGCGAACGCGATCTTCTCGTTCGCGGTGGTGACCTCGTCGACGCTGTCCCAGCCACGCTCGGCCAGCCACGCCAGCAGGTCCATCACCAGCACGTCCGGCACGGAAGCGCCGCTGGTGACACCGACGGTCTCGACGCCTTCGAGCCAGGCTTCATCGACCTCGTGCGCGAAGTCGACCAGGTGCGACGCGCGCGCCCCCGCCTTCAGCGCGACCTCGACCAGCCGCTTCGAGTTGGACGAGTTCGTCGAGCCGACCACCAGCACCAGGTCGCACTCGGCGGCCATGGCCTTGACCGCGACCTGGCGGTTCGTGGTGGCGTAGCAGATGTCGTCGCTGGGCGGGTCGGCCAAGCCGGGGAACTTGTCCCGCAGCTGATCCACGCGCTCCATGGTCTCGTCCACCGAAAGGGTGGTCTGCGACAGCCAGATGACCTTCGACGGGTCGCGGACCTGGACCTTGTCGACGTCCTCGGCGGTGTCGACGAGCTGCACCTTGTCGGGAGCCTCGCCGGCGGTGCCTTCGACCTCTTCGTGGCCTTCGTGGCCGATCAGCAGGATGTCGTAGTCGTCCTTCGCGAACCGGTTGACTTCCTTGTGCACCTTGGTCACGAGCGGGCAGGTCGCGTCGATGGTCCGCAGGTTGCGCTCGGCCGCCTCGGCGTGCACCGCGGGCGAGACGCCGTGCGCGGAGAACACCACCAGTTCGCCCTCGGGCACCTCGGAGGTCTCGTCGACGAAGATCACCCCGCGTTCGCGCAGGGTCTCCACGACGTGCCGGTTGTGCACGATCTCCTTGCGCACGTACACGGGTGCGCCGTAGAGCTCGAGTGCCTTTTCGACGGCGATGACCGCGCGGTCGACACCCGCGCAGTAGCCGCGAGGCTTGGCGAGCAGGACACGTTTGCCACCTGCCGGCACACCGGACTCGGTGATCGTCGGACTGCCGGCGGGCGTGATTCCGGGACTCGCAGAACTCATGCCCCCAGGGTACGGGCTGCCCCGGGGGCTCCTCGCACTCACGTTCAGGTGACCAGCGAACCCCTCCAAAGTATGTGCGGGGAGTCACGTCCTGTGAGCCGGCACACCCGTTCGGTTGGGCAGGATGGGCCGAATACGGCAGGCTAGACGCATGAAGCCTCTCCCGCTCCCCCTCCGGGTCGCCGCGGGCCTCGCCGTCACCACCGCCGAGCGGGTTCGCGAACTTCCCAAGCAGCTCACCGGGCTCCCCGTCACGGTGGTCAGCCAGGTGCTCCAGTTCTCCATGCGCGTCCAGCAGCACGTCACCGAGCTCGCCATCAAGGGCGACGACGCGCTGTCAGGCCTTCGCCCGGTCGAGGACACGCCCAGCTGGGCGACCTTCGACGAAGACCTCCCGCCGGACCTGGGTGAACGCCGGTACGAACGCGACTCGTGCGTCATCCCGCTGAGGGAGGACGCCGAGGTTCCCGAGCCGCGCGCCGAGACCAACGGCCACCTCCACGACCTCGAAGCACTCACCGAAGACCCGTGGGCCGAGGAGGAGCGCGCGCTCGCCGAGGAGCACCCCGACGGCGAGTTCGACAGCGCGAGCGCGCCCGTGACCTCCGGTCCGGCCGGGCTCGACGACTACGACACGCTCACCTTGCCGCAGCTGCGCGCCCGTCTGCGCCGGTTCGACCTCGCTCAGCTGGAAGAGCTGCTGACCTACGAGAAGGCGAACGCCGACAGGGCGTCGTTTGTCGGCATGCTCGCGCGGCGCATCGGGAACGTGAAGAAGGCCGACGGCGACGGCGCGGAAGGCCGGTGAGCGCCGAACCCACCTCAGCGGCCGGCCCGTCCACCACCGCCGAAAACCCGTGGCCGGTCCGCACGGTCGCCCGCAAGGTCGGCGAGTGGATCAACCGGCTCGGCGCGGTCTGGGTCGAGGGTCAGGTCACGCAGATCTCGGCCCGCCAGGGCACCAACACCGCGTTCCTGACCCTGCGCGACCCGTCCGCGGACGTCTCGATGTCGGTGACCTGCCCGATGGGCCTGTTGCGCACGATCGAACCGCCGCTGCGCGAAGGCGCGAGCGTCGTCGTGCACGCGAAGCCGACGTTCTTCATGAACCGCGGTTCGCTGAGCCTGCGCGCCAACGAGATCCGCGCCGTCGGCATCGGCGAGCTGCTCGCGCGGATCGAGCGGCTGCGACGGCTGCTGGCCGCCGAGGGCCTGTTCGCGCCGGAGCGCAAACGCAAGATCCCGTTCCTGCCCAAGGGAATCGGCCTGATCACCGGACGCGCCTCCGCCGCCGAGCGCGACGTCCTGGTGAACGCCCAGGCCCGCTGGCCGCATGTCGCGTTCAAGGTGATCAACACCGCCGTCCAGGGTTCGCTGGCCGTCCCGCAGATCCTCCAGGCACTGTCCAAATTGGACCGTGACCCGGACGTCGACGTCATCGTGATCGCGCGCGGCGGCGGCAGCGTGGAAGACCTGTTGCCGTTCTCCGACGAAGCGCTGTGCCGCGCCGTGTCCGCCGCCGGAACGCCGGTGGTCAGCGCCATCGGGCACGAGCCGGACACCCCGCTGCTCGACCATGTCGCCGACCTCCGCTGCTCGACGCCGACCGACGCCAGCAAGCGGATCGTGCCCGACGTGCGCGAGGAGACCCAGCGCGTCCACCAGATGCGCGACCGCGGCCGCCGCGCCCTGCACGGCTGGGTGGACACGCAGGTCAGGCTGCTGAACCAGATGCGCAGCCGCCCCGTGCTCGCCGATCCACTGGGCCCGATCCAGCGGCGCTCCGACGACGTCGAGATCCATCGCGAACGCGGGCGCCGCGCGATGCTCACGCTGCTCGCGAAGGACCAGGCCGAGATCGCCAGCGCCCGCGCGCGGCTGACCGCGCTCGGCCCGGCGGCGACCCTCGAACGCGGCTACGCCGTGGTGCAGTACACCGATTCCGAAGGCAACCTCCAGGTACTCCGGTCCGTCTCCGAGGTCGTGGACGGCGCGAAACTGCGCGTCCGCGTGGTCGACGGCGCGCTCGGCGCCGTCGTCTCAGGAGAGCCGGAGGAGGGGCGTTGACGGCTAGTTTCCTGCCTTTGACCATCGACGCCGCGAGACGGGCCGACGCCCCCGAGGTCCTGCGCAACGCGCTGCTGACCGACCGCGCGGCCGCCGAGTGCTGGACCGTACTGCTGGCCGGATGCGACTTCGCCATCAAACGGGGTCTCGACGCCCAGCTGCGGAAACTCTCCGAAGCGACGGCCGAGCACGTCGGCACCCGATGGTGGTTCGCGGACGGTTCCGTGCACCGCAAACGGGTCGCGCGGGCGCAGGAGAACCTCGTCGCCGCGATCGCGGAGGGTGACGGCCAGGAGTTCGCTCTCGCCTTCGTGGGTTACGACAACGCCATGGCCGGCGCGGTAGTGTGCGCGGGTATCGGCAAGCACCGACGTCCGGTAGAAGGAAGCACAGCGTGAGCGAGACCGCCGAACTCGGCTACGAGCAGGCCCGCGACAAGCTGGTCGAGGTCGTCCGCGAACTCGAAGCGGGCGGGCTGTCCCTGGAACAGTCGCTCGCCCTGTGGGAGAAGGGCGAGCAGCTGGCGAAGGTCTGCGAGCACCACCTCGAGGGCGCGCGCGAGCGGATCGAGGCCGCGCTGTCGTCCGTCGAGGACGAGGCCGGCGACGGTCAGTGACGTTCACCATGCTCCTGCGCCACCGAACCACCGTGGGTATCTGAGAGACTGGGACCCCGCCGAGTTCCTGACCCGGGAGGCCGCATGCCCACCCCCACCTCGTCCGCCAGCTCTTCGCGACGTCCTGAAGCCCCCGATCGCAACCTCGCGATGGAACTGGTCCGCGTGACCGAAGCCGCCGCGATGGCCGCGGGCCGCTGGGTGGGCCGCGGGGACAAGATCGGCGGGGACGGTGCCGCCGTGGACGCGATGCGCCAACTGGTCTCGACCGTGTCGATGCGCGGTGTCGTCGTCATCGGCGAGGGTGAGAAGGACGAAGCCCCGATGCTGTTCAACGGGGAAGAGGTCGGCAACGGCGACGGACCGGACTGCGACGTCGCGGTCGACCCGGTCGACGGGACGACCCTGATGGCCAAGGGCATGCCGAACGCGCTGGCCGTGCTCGCGGTCGCCGAACGCGGCGCGATGTTCGACCCGTCCGCGGTGTTCTACATGGAGAAACTCGCCGTCGGCCCGGACGCCGCGGGCAAGGTCGACCTGGCCGCCCCGATCGCGGAGAACATCCGCCGGGTCGCGAAGGCCAAGAACTCCAGCGTCTCCGACGTCACCGTGTGCATCCTCGACCGGCCGCGCCACGAGCAGCTGATCAAGGAGGTCCGTGAGGCGGGCGCCCGGATCCGGTTCATCTCCGACGGCGACGTCGCGGGCGCGATCGCCGCGGCCCGGCCGAGCACCGGCGTCGACATGCTGCTCGGCATCGGCGGCACCCCCGAAGGCATCATCGCGGCCTGCGCGATGAAGTGCCTCGGCGGCGAACTGCAGGGCCGGCTGTGGCCGAAGGACGACGCGGAGCGCGAGAAGGCGCTGGCCGCGGGCCACGACCTCGACCGCGTGCTCGGCAACGACGACCTCGTCCGCGGCGACAACGTGTTCTTCTGCGCCACCGGCGTCACCGACGGCGACCTGCTGCGCGGCGTGCACTACCGCGCGGGCGGCGCCACGACCCAGTCGATCGTGATGCGGTCGAAGTCCGGCACGGTCCGGATGATCGACGGCTACCACCGGCTGACCAAGCTCCGCTCGTACTCGTCCGTCAACTTCGACGGCCACCTCGACGACACTCTGGAAGCCGACGTCGTTCCCCCGCTCCCCTAAGGAGAAACCGTGCTCAAGCGCGTGCTCGTGGTCCTGCTCGCGGCGATGGTCCTCACGCCGGTCGGGCAAGCCACGGGCGCGGGCGACCTCGTCGGCGGCAGAGAGGCCGACGAGCCCTACCCGTTCATCGTTTCGCTGCATTCGGCCTCCGGCAAGGCTTTCTGCGCCGGGACGCTGATCGCGGCGGACTGGCTCGTGACCGCGGGACACTGCGTCGAGGGCAAGAACGCGGCGAATCTGGGCGCGCGGATCGGCAGCAACGACAACACCCAAGGCGGCGAGATCGCGAAACTCGCCGAGATCGTGGTGAATCCGTCCTACAACCCCGAACCCGAGCACGCGGGCGGCGATCTCGCGCTGGTGCGGCTGGCCGCCCCGGTGAAGACGGCGCCGATCGCGATCGGGGCCGTCGTGGCGCCCGGGACGGCGACACGGCTGCTCGGCTGGGGCCAGACATGCCCGACTTCGGGCTGCGGCAAGGGTCCGGCGAAGCTGCAGCAACTGGACACGAAGATCGTCGAAGGCACGCGATGCACCGCCAAGTTCGACGGGGCGGTCGAACTGTGCACCGACAACCCCGGCGGGAACACGGGTTCGTGCTACGGCGATTCCGGTGGCCCGGAGATCGCCAAGGTCGACGAGAAGTGGGTGCTGCTGGGCACGATCAGCCGCCCAGGCAACGCGGATCCGGTGTGCGCGACCTCGCCGTCGATCGCGACCTCGGTGGTGGCGTACGCGCAGTGGATCGCGGAGAAGATCACGCCGCCTACGCCCGCTCCGCCCGCTTGACGTGCAATGAAAGGACCTTTCCTTGCAAATTTCGCAAGGAAAGGTCTTTTCCTTGCACGCGCTACTCGGCGTTGCTGGAGTGACCGGGGAACAGATGCGCCTCCGGATTCAAAGCGACCGCGATGTTGTTCACCGCCGTCGCCGCTTCCCCGAACCCGGTCGCGATCAGCTTCACCTTCCCCGGGTACGCCGCGACGTCGCCCGCCGCGTACACCCGCTCCCGCGGGGTCGCCATGGTCGAGTCGACGGCGATAGCGCGGTGGTCGATCTGGAGTCCCCAGCTTTCGATCGGCCCGAGATCCGCGGTGAACCCGAGCGCGGCGACCACCGTGTCCGCGCGCAGCACCTCGGGCTCGGCGCCCTTGAGCCGGATCTCGACCTCGGCCAGCGTGCCGTCGCGATCGAGGAACCGGGTGACTTCGGCGTCGGTGACGATCCGCACGCCGAGTTCGCGCGCCTGCCGCACGATCGACTCGGCCGCGCGGAACTTCGCGCGGCGGTGCACGAGAGTGACGCTCGCGGCGACCGGATGCAGCGCGAGCACCCAGTCGAACGCCGAGTCCCCGCCGCCGACGACGACCACGTGCTGCCCTTCGTGCGCCTTCAACGACGGCACGAAATGGACCATGCCGCGGCCGAGCCAGCCGTCGCCCGCGGGCAGCGGCCTCGGCGTGAACTCGCCGATTCCGGCGGTGATCAGCACCGCGCCGGCGCGCAGGACCTGCCCGCCGTCGAGGGTGATGGTGACGCCGCCTTCGACGCTTTCGAGTTTCTCGGCCTTGCGTCCGAGCAGGTACACGGGTTTGAACGGCGCCGCCTGGTCGAGCAGGCCCCGGACCAGATCGCGGCCGCGGACCTCGGCGAACCCGCCGACGTCGTAGATCATCTTTTCGGGGTACATCGCGGTGACCTGACCGCCCGCTTCCGGCAGTGAATCCACGACGGCCATCGAAAGGCCGCGGAATCCCGCGTAGTAGGCGGCGAAAAGACCCGTCGGACCCGCCCCGATGATGACGAGGTCGTACGACGTTTCCCCAGCGGACTCGCTCATTCGGCACTCTCCCGGCCGGTGGTGGGCGGCGTGATCGAGAACACAATTCGATCCTAGCCCTCGCGTGCCGAAAGACACGGAGCGCGCCGGGAGACGCTGCGCGAGACTTGGGGTATGGCTGAACAGGAATACCGGATCGAACACGACACCATGGGCGAGGTGCGCGTCCCCGTCGACGCCCTCTACCGCGCGCAGACGCAGCGCGCCGTCGAGAACTTCCCGATCTCCGGCCGTGGCCTGGAGCGCGCCCAGATCCGCGCGCTCGGCCTGCTGAAGGCCGCCGCGGCGCGGGTCAACGCGCGGCTCGGCGTGCTGGACGCCGAGGTCGCCGAGGCCATCGCGAAGGCCGCGGACGAGGTCGCCGAGGGCGAGCACGACGCGCACTTCCCGATCGACGTGTTCCAGACCGGTTCCGGGACTTCGTCGAACATGAACGCCAACGAGGTCATCGCGACGCTGGCGTCGAAGGCGCTGGGCCGCGACGTGCACCCGAACGACCACGTCAACGCTTCGCAGTCGTCGAACGACACCTTCCCGACGACGATCCACGTCGCCGCGACGGAAGCAGTGCTCTCCGATGTGATCCCTGCTCTGGAGTACCTGGCCGCCGCCATCGAGACGCGCGCAGGCGAATGGGCGGACATCGTGAAGTCCGGCCGCACGCACCTGATGGACGCCGTGCCGATCACCTTCGGCCAGGAAGCGGGCGCCTGGGCGTCGCAGGTCCGGTTCGGGGTCGAACGGCTGAAGTCGGGCCTGCCACGGCTCGGCGAACTGCCGATCGGCGGGACCGCGGTCGGCTCCGGGCTGAACGCGCCCGAGGGCTTCGGCTCGGCGGTCTCGCAGGAGCTGGCATCGGTGACCGGCCTTCCGCTGACCGAGGCGCGCGACCACTTCGAGGCGCAGGCGACGCAGGACAGCGTCGTCGAGACGTCCGGGCATCTGCGCACGGTCGCGGTGTCGCTGAACAAGATCGCGAACGACCTCCGTTGGCTGGGGTCCGGCCCGCGCACCGGGCTCGCCGAACTGGCGCTGCCGGATCTGCAGCCGGGTTCGTCGATCATGCCGGGCAAGGTGAACCCGGTGATCCCGGAGGCGACGCTGCAGGTGGTCGCCCAGGTGATCGGGAACGACGCGGCGGTCGCGTTCGCGGGCGCGGCGGGCAACTTCCAGCTCAACGTGAACCTGCCGGTGATCGCGCGCAACGTGCTCGAATCGGCGCGGCTGCTCGCCGCGGTCTCGCGGCTGCTGGCGGACAAGGTGTTCGCGGGCGTGACCGTGAACACCGACCGCGCGCGCGAGTACGCCGAGGGTTCGCCGTCGATCGTCACGCCGCTGAACAAGTACATCGGCTACGAAGAGGCCGCCGCGATCGCGAAGCAGGCGCTCAAGGAGCTGAAGACGATCCGCGAGGTCGTGATCGAACGCGGGCACCTCGCGAACGGCAAGCTCACCGAAGCGCAACTGGACGAGGCTCTCGACGTCCTCCGTATGGCGCGCGGAGGCCGCTAAGCGCCGAGAGCGACCACAGCCGCGTGAAGCGGTGAGGCGAGCGAAGCCGCCAGCCCACCCGAAGGCGGTGTCTCGGTGAACAGGTGCAGCCAGGTCAACACCGGACCGAGCAGGATCGCGTGCACGAGAGCCGGATCGGGCCGTCGTGGGAGTTCCCCTCTCGCGACGGCCCGATCCAGCATCTGGACCAGATAGCCGCGTTCGCGGCCGAGGAAGACCTCGCCGAACCGGGCCTCCAGCGCCGGATCCGCCCGGACGTCGGCGAGCAGCGACGGCAACGCCTGCCGCAGTTCCACACCGTCCAAAGAGGACTGGATCACTTCGAGGACCGCCGCCACGTCGCCCCGCAGCGAGCCGGTGTCCGACGGCGGTTCGAGCTCGACCGGATGGATCACCGCGGCGAACACGAGCTCCGCCTTCGACCGCCATCGCCGGTACACCGCGGCCTTGCCGACGCCCGCGCGCGCCGCGACCGCGTCGATCGTGCAGCGCTGGTAACCGGTTTCGATCAGCAACGCCCGCACGGCCTCGCGGACCGCGTCGTCGATTCCTTCTTCCCTCGGCCTGCCTCTCGCCATGACCGCAGTTTACGAGACTGACAGTTCCATATATCGTCCGGGTATGACCTGGACGAGAATCTCGCGCGAAATCCTTCCCTGTCCGCCGTCTGCGCTCTGGCCCTCGCTGGCCGACTTCGGCCGTTGGCCCGATTGGGATCCCGACCTCAGCGCCGCCGAACTGCACGGCCCCGCCGCGACGGGGACGACCGGTTTCCTCGTCCCGAACGGCTTTCGCGGCCGCGTGCACTCACGGGTCGCCGAGCCGTTCACGATCACGTCCCTGATCCAGGACCGCGAGATCGCCCTTCGCCAGCCGATTCCCTTCGGTGCCATGGATCTCGTGCTGCGGCTGACCGCCGTCGACGGCGGGACGGAGTTCGTCCAGGAGATCACCCTCGGCGGGCCGATGCGCGCGGTCATGGTCGCGGTCATCGGCGGCGACGTCGTGAAGCATTTCGACGTCAAGTGCGCCAGGCTCGTCGAGCTTGCGACGGCGCAGGCCGATCACGACGCCTGACGAAACGAGCACCACTCCGATTACTTGCGAGAAGCGGAAGTCCTGCATTCCCAGCAGGAGCGAAACGGCGAGCCCGGAGACCGGCATCAACCCGACCAGCACCCCGGCCCGGTCCGCGCCGAGTACGGAAACCGCCGAGTACCAAAGAAGAAAAGCGATCGCGGTGACGACGACCGTCAGGTAGCCGAGCGCGATCAGTTCACGCCCGTCCGGCCACGCCCAGGCGCCGGACGGGTCGATGATCGTCCCGACGACCGCGCCGCCGGCTCCCGCGGCGAAGCACCCCCAGGTCGCGGTCGCCAACGGCCCGAGCCTTTCGAGCACGCCGACGGCAAGCAGCGTGAAGAGTGCTTCGCACACCATGGCCAGCGCGGCGAGCACCAGCCCTTGCCAGCGCGCCGCACCGCCGCCGGAGAGCACGGCGATCCCGAGCCCGGCGAGTACCGCCCCGGTCACCGGCGCCCACGACGGTCGCTTCCCCTTCGCCAGCGGACCGGCGAGCGCGAGCACGAGCGGTGTGCCGCCGAGGAAGGCGGCGACGAGACCGGGTTCGGCGTAGCGCTGCGCGAACAGCAGGCACGCCTGGAACCCGATCATCCCGGTCGCCGCGAGGGCGATCAGCGATGGCAGGTCGCGCGCGCCCGGCAACGGCAACGGGCGTCCGCTCAGCCGTGCCCACGCCAGCAGGAGCACTCCCGCCAGCGCGTAGCGCAGCGCCTGTCCGGTGATGACGGGGTAGCCGTCGAGCATTCCCGTCACCGGCACGGACGCGCCGACGATCAGCACCCCCAGTACGCCGATCGTCACGGCTCTTCTGTCGTTGTCCATGGCTTTCACGATGGCGACTCTTTGGCCCAAACCCGAAGGTCCAAATCGACGCCATCGCACTGGACCAAAAGTCGGGCCCAGCCTGGGTCTGCCAGGGCCAGGCACCCACCCCACGAGACCGGGATACTCGAAGACATGACCGAGACGGCCGGACTGGGCGAATTCCTCAAGGCACGCAGGGCCGCGCTGGACCCGGCGGACCTCGGCCTGCCGACGGGGTTCAACCAGCGGCGGGTGGCGGGGCTGCGGCGTGAGGAGCTGGCGCAGCTGGCCGGGATCAGCGTCGACTACTACACGCGCCTGGAGCAGGGCCGGGCGCGCAACGTGTCCGATTCCGTCCTCGATTCGCTGAGCCGCGCGCTGCGGCTGCACCGCGACGAAGACACCTACCTGCGCAATCTGGCCACCCCGAAACGCAAACGCATCGCGCGGCCACGGGCACAGCGGCTCCGGCCGGAACTGCAGACGATGCTGAACGCCCTCCAATCCCCCGCGCTCGTCTACGGCCGCTACGGCGACGTGCTGGCCTGGAACCCGCTCGGCGCCGCTCTGTCCTTCGATTTCGCTTCGCGGCCGGCGGGCGAGCGCAACATCCCGAAGATGTTCTTCCTCGACGAGTACGCCCGCGAGCTGCATCCCGAGTGGGAAACCGTGGCGAAGGAGATCGTCGCGAACCTGCGCTCCGAGAGCGGGCGGTATCCGGACGACCCGTATCTCGCCCAGCTGGTCGGTGAGCTCTCCCTCGGCAGCGAGGACTTCCGGAAGCTGTGGGCGAAGCAGACCGTGCGCGAGAAGGCGCACGCGTGGAAAGTGATGATCAACCCGATCGTGGGTGAGCTGCGGCTGCGTTACGAGACGCTGCGCCTGCCCGACGATCCCGACCAGGCCCTGGTGATCTACACCGCCGAGCCCGGCTCCGACAGCGAACGCGCGCTGCGCCTGCTCGCCAGCTGGGTCGCCGATCCCGCGCACGCTTGAAGGCGAAACTGTCGGTGTCCGGGTCCATGATGGATCCATGTTGCTCACCGAGGTGGTCACCGCGTCGGCCGAAATCGCCGCCACGAGGTCCAGGAAGGCGAAGATCGCCACCCTGGCCGCGGTGCTGCGCGCCGCGGGCGAGCTGGAGCTTCCCGCGGTCATCGCGTTCCTCACCGGGCAGCTGCCCCAGGGCCGCATCGGCACCGGTTGGCGGACGCTGGCCGCCGTGGACGCGGCCCCGGCCGCCGAGCCGTCGTTGACCGTGTCCGAGGTCGACACGGCCTTCGACACGGTGGGAGCGGTGTCGGGTTCGGGGTCGGTGAAGCTGCGCGCGGAGACACTGCGGACCTTGCTCGTCAAGATGACCAAGGAGGAGCAGGAGTTCCTGTTCCGGCTGATCAGCGGCGAGCTCCGGCAGGGCGCCCTCGAAGGGATCATGGTGGACGCCATCGCGGCGGCGTCCGAGATCCCGGTCGAGGACGTCCGGCGGGCGTTCATGCTGTCCGGACAGCTCCCGGTGACGGGCCTGGCCGCGATGACGGGCGGCCGCGAGCGGCTGGCGGAGTTCAAACTGGCGCTGGGCAGGCCGATCCGGCCGATGCTGGCCTCCCCGGCGGAGTCGCTCGACGAGGCGATCACCGAACATGCCGAGGCGCTCGTCGAGTACAAGATGGACGGCGCGCGGATCCAGGTCCACCGCGAAGGCGACGAGGTGCACATCTACACGCGGACGCTGCGCGAGATCACCGGCACCGTCGAAGAGCTGGTGGATCTGGTGCGTTCCCTGCCGTGCACGTCGGTGGTGCTCGACGGCGAGACCCTGGCCCTGACCGACGACGGCAGGCCCAGGCCGTTCCAGCAGACGCTGAGCAGGTTCGGCAGCAGCCGCGAGGAGCAGGTCAAGGCGCTGTTGCTGCGGCCGTACTTCTTCGACTGCCTGCACCTCGACGGCGTCGACCTGCTGGACGCGCCGCTCTCCGAACGGAACGCCGCCCTGCGCCGCGTCGCGGGCGAGCACGTCATCCCGGGCGAGGTCAGCCCCGCCTCGGCGGAGGGAGTGCTGGAAGCGGCGATGGCCGCCGGGCACGAAGGCGTGATGGTCAAGGACCTCACTTCGCCGTACGCGGCGGGGCGCCGGGGCCGCGCTTGGCTCAAGGTGAAACCGGTGCACACGATCGACCTGATCGTGCTCGCCGCCGAATGGGGGCACGGCAGGCGCACCGGCACGCTGTCGAATCTGCATCTCGGCGCCCGCGACCCCGACGGCGGCCCGCCGATCATGGTCGGCAAGACGTTCAAGGGTATGACCGACGAGCTGCTGGCCTGGCAGACGAAGACGTTCCAGGAGATCGAGACCCACCGCACGGACTGGGCGGTCCACGTGCGGCCGGAGCTCGTCGTCGAAATCGAACTCGACGCGGCTCAGGTGAGCACGCGGTATCCGGGCGGGCTGGCGCTGCGCTTCGCGCGCGTCGTGCGCTACCGGCCGGACAAGGAGGCCGCGGACGCCGACACCATCGACACCGTGCGCGGCCTCCTCAAGCCCTGACCCCTCCCCGCATTTCGTCCTCTGAATGCGATCCTTGCGCGTGCAACGACCGCATCCAGAGGACGAAACGCGTCAGTAGCAGCGATCCGAGGAGATCTTGTAGGTGTAGTTGTTCGAAAGGTTGGAAGTCACCTCGAAGCGGATCTTGTGATAGACCGGCGGCTCCCCGAGCACGCCGTGCTTGACGGTGCGCTCCTTGCCCGGCGCGATGGCCCCGCTCCAGAGGCCCTTGTCGAAGGTGTCGTCGATGATCTGGACGAGCATTCCCCGGTAGTCGTGGTTGTGCACGGTGATGTCGATGCTCTGCCCCGCGCTCACCTCGACGACCTTCGTCTTCCCGCCCATCAGCGGTCCGCCCTCACAGACCTTCGACGCCGCCGAAGCGGACGGTGCCATCAGCAGGGTGCCGGCCAGCGCGACCGGGACGACGGCGAGCAGTTTCTTCTTCATCGGTTCCCCACAACGGTCTTGACGACATTGGACTGGACGGCCAGGTCGAGGCCGATCTTCATGTTTCCCCCGCAGTAAGCCTTCTCGCCGTTCTTGAAATGCACCGTCAGATCCCCGGCGCATTCGAACACCTTGACGTCCCAAGTGCGCGTGCCCGGCTTGAGGCAGATCGCGTCCTTCCCGGCCCGGCGCATCCAGCCGTGATAGCCGGATTCGCAGGTGATGATCGGATCACTGCCCGAAGCGGGCGCCGGAGCCGCTTGTGCGGCGGTGACCGGCAGGAGCGCCATGGTGAGCGCGGCCCCGGCCAATGCGGCGACCTTGACGTACGGACGCATGGATTCCCTTTCCGCAAATAATGTGAGAGTGTTTCGGAAAATCCCCGTCCGGAATTCCCGGACGCCGATGACGTTAAAGGCCGCCGAAGCCACTCCGGAAGCGATTCACGACCGCGGAATGGCCATGGCCGAACGAACAATGTCCGCGCAGGTCAGCGCTTTGGCCATCGGCCCGGAAAGTCAAATGACGCGAACCGAGAAGAACACGGCGCGGGTGTTCGGCAGCAGGATGTGGCCCTGTTCGTCGGCCATCTTCCAGTACACCTGGCAATGCCCGGGGCGGTCGGGCGCGCGCACCTCGACGGAGACGCGGACATGCTCGCCGGGGGCGGTCTGCGGGACGGGGACGCGCTCGGGTGTGGCGCATTCGCCCGGATTCCCGAACGATCCGGCGCGGACCAGATAGCGGCCGACCCATCCGACCGTTCCCGCGTTGCGGAACTCCCAGGTCTTCACGAAGACCGATCCGGCCGCGACCTCGCTGCCGTCGGGCACGGTCACGTCGGCGACGAATTCGGACGCGTCACCGGACGGCGCGGCGGGCTCGGAACCGAACGGGGCGGCGAAGACGAACACCAGCGCCGCGACGAGCACGAGCGCCACGGCACCGGCGAGGACGAACGCCGTCCGCCGTGACCGCTCCGGCGTGGGCTCGGGCACGGGTTCCGGCACGGCGCCGGCAGTCAGCGCGTCCCGCGCGCGTTCCCACTCGCCGCGCCATTCGTGGCGGACCTCGTCCTCGTCGCCGCCGAGCACGCCGACGGCCAGCACGCGAACGAACTCCCAAGACGTCTCCCAGCTGGGCAGCCGCTCCCCGCGGGCCGCGGCCGAAAGCGCCGATTTCGACGCGAGCGCGCCGTACTCGTCACGCATCCGGTCGTAGGAAGGGTCACCGGCGGCCCGTTTCAGTTCCCACAGCCGTCGCGCGAACCCGGCGACGGGTCCGCTGTCCTCCGCCGGACCCCGCGCGACCCGGCCGCGGCGTCCGGGCCTCCGCTCGACGTCCATCGATTCCCACGATATGACCCGGTGGGCGGGAAGACCCGGCGGCGTCCCGCCCCCGATCGAGTGGCGGCGTGCGGTGGTGACGGGACGTCGCCACCCGATCACCCATAAAGTGGGCGAATGCAGGCTTCCAAGATCGCGCGTGCCTGGTTCGGCCTGACGGCACTGGTGGTGATCGCCGGTCTCGCCGCGCAGATCCCGGTCTCCGCGGGCACCACCGGCGGCACCTTCCACACCCCGGCCGGCCGGGTGGCCAACCTGCTCGCGTTCTTCACCATCGACTCGAACATCCTGGTCGGCGTCGGCAGCCTGCTGCTCGCGCTCGGTGTCGCGGGCCGGTCGACGTTGTTCGGCGTACTGCGGCTCACCGGGTTGGTCGGCATCACCGTGACCGGTGTCGTCTTCCAGGTCGCGCTCGCCGATCTCTACGAACTGCACGGCTGGGCGGTGTTCGCCGACACGATGCTGCACAAGGTGTCGCCGTTGATGTGCGTCGCGGGCTGGCTGCTGTTCGGGCCGCGCGGCCAGCTGTCGTGGCGGGTCCTGTGGTGGTCGCTGCTGTACCCGCTGGCCTGGCTCGCCGTCACGCTGGTGCGCGGCGCCATCATCGGGTTCTACCCGTACCCGTTCGTCGACCCGGGCATCAACGGCTACGGCGGTGTCGCGTTCAACTGTGTGCTGATCGGTGTGCTGTTCATCGGTCTCGCGGCGGCCGCGGTCGGCTTCGACCGCACCTTCAGCCGTCGAGACGAAGTTGACGACTACTTAGCCCCGGACCCGGCGGAAAGCGTTGAGCGGATCCGCGACGCCGGCACGTACTAGCGTCCGCACCGCCCCGAGCCGCCGGTCCACCGGTTTCCCGGCGGCCACCCGGTGCATCTGCTGGGTGTGCCACTGGATCTCGAGCAGGCTGTCGGCCAGCCGGATGCCGGTCTTCGGCGCCGTGCGCTGGGCACGGACTTCCTCGCCACCGAGCAGCCGTCCGGGCAGCGCCGGGTCGACGATCAGCGGCCTGCCGAGGCCGATGACGTCCAGCGCCCCGGAACGCAGCGCCTCCGCCATGCCCTCCGGGCTGGTGAAGCCGCCGGTGACCATCAGCGCGACGTCGGTGACCTGCCGCGCCTTCGCGGCGTAGTCGAGGAAGTAGGCCTCGCGGCTGAGGGTGCTCGCCTTGGCCGAGCCCATCATGGCGGCCTTCTCGTAGGTCCCGCCGGAGACTTCCAGCAGGTCGATGCCCGCTTCACCCAGTTCGCGGACGACTTCGAGCGAGTCCTCCTCGCTGAAACCGCCACGCTGGAAGTCCGCGCTGTTGAGCTTGACCGCGATCGGCACGGCGTCGCCGACCTCGGCACGCACCCGGGCGACGACTTCGAGCAGGAAGCGGCGCCGCCGGAGCGCGTCGCCGCCCCAGCCGTCGGTGCGCTGGTTGGTCAGCGGGGAAAGGAACTGCGACACGAGGTAGCCGTGCGCGCCGTGGATCTGGACACCGGCGAACCCGGCGTCGACGACGGTCCGCGCGGCCACCCCGAACCGATCGATGATCGCCTCGATCTCGGCGACGGTGAGCGCGCGCGGCGTCGCGAAGACCGAACGGATGCCACGGTCGCCGAACGGCACCGCCGACGGCGCGACCGGCTGACGGGACAGGAAACGTGGACTCTGCCTGCCAGGGTGGTTGAGCTGGGCCCACAACCGGGTCTCGGTCCCGTCGACCGACCGCGCCCACGGCTTGAACTCGGTCGCGTCCGGCTCCCGCGGCACCGCGACGTTGCGCGGTTCGCCGAGCGCGGTCGGATCGACCATGACGTTGCCGGTGATCAGCGTCCCGGCGCCGCCACGGGACCACGTCCGGTACAGCTCGGCCAGTTCGGCCGTCGGCCGGTTGCGGCGGTCGCCGAGCTGCTCGCTGAGCGCGGCCTTGGCCAGCCGGTTCGGCAGGGTCGCGCCGCATCGCAGTTTCAGCGGTTCGGCCAGCAGTTCCTTGGGCTCGCTCATCGCGCTTTCTCCCGCCGTTACCTACTGATCAGTATCCCTACTCGAAGTAACATACTCGCGGTATGTCGAGTACTCAAGGCGCGTCGATACCGAAGGGGTTGTCGATCACGTAGCGCCAGAGCCCGTCCTCGCCGCGCTTCGCGACGTCGGTCGCCGTCGCGGCGAGGTGCCCTTCGATGCTCCAGTCGACGATCAGGAGGGCCAGGTCACCGGCGACGTGCACCTGGCGCGGCGTCACCTCGATCGGCCGCCCCAGCGCGAGGATCCCGGCGTTCGCGGCCCGGCGTTCCGCGCCGCTCACCCGCACACCGTCCCGGCGGACGAACACGGCTTCCGGTTCGTAGACCGTGTCGAGGATTTCGGCGGATCCGGCGTTGAAGGCGGCCCGGACGCCCGCGGCCGCACCCGGCGGCCGGAGCCGGACTGCCCGTCGAGGTCGCGCTCGCCGCGATCTCGGGCCGCTGGACGACGCTGGTGCTGCGAGAGCTGATGGGCGGACCCAGGTCCTTCAGCGACCTGACCGCGCGACGCCTCGCCGTGCGCGAAGAGCTGCCGGGCTTCCCGAGCCGGACCAGCTACCGGCTCACCCCGGCGGGACTGGAGCTGCGGCCGCTGCTGATCGAGCTGTACCGCTCGGGTTCGGCCTACTGGCCCAGTAGGCGAGGCGCGACCGGCTCCACCCGAGCCCGCACCTTCACTTCTTCAGCCATCGACCGCGCCCAAGCCTGCAGCCCCGTGATGTCGATCCCGTGCGGCCCGGCCTCACGGAACGGCTCGATGTTGTCCGCGCCACGCTCCAGCAGCGAGGCCGCGCCGTTGCCGTTCCCCCTGGCCACGTGGGTCAGGCCGACGGCAAGCTGCGCCAGGCCGCGCCACAGCTCCCGCTCCGGGCCGTCGGTGGATTTCCACGCGTCCTCGAACACCTCGTGCGCGTGGAACGGGCGGCCCGCGTCGAGCAGGCGCTGAGCCTCGGAGATGGTGTCCTCGGGGCTGCGTTCGATGCCCTCGGGCTGCCGTTCGACACCGTCGGCGCCATACGGGAGCGGCCTGCCGAGACCGTCTCGCGGGCGCGCGTTGCGGGCTCGTCCGGCTTCGTCACGGTCCCGGTCCGTCATGCCGCCATTGTCCCACGCGGGTATCCTGGGGCCTCGTGCGCTTTCTCGACGGGCATCGGCCCGCTCACGACCTGACCTACGACGACGTGTTCCTCCTGCCGAACCGGTCGGACGTGGAGTCCCGCTTCGACGTCGACCTGTCCACTGTGGACGGCACCGGCGCGACGATCCCGATCGTGGTCGCCAACATGACCGCCGTCGCGGGCCGCCGGATGGCCGAAACGGTCGCCAGGCGCGGCGGGCTCGTCGTCCTCCCGCAGGACGTCGACGTGGCCGCGGTCGCCGACATCGTCACCTGGGTCAAGAGCCGTCACACCGTGTGGGACACCCCGCTCGTGCTGACCGGCGGCGACGCGGTGGCCGACGCGCTGAACCTGGTCGGCAAACGGGCCCACGGCGCCGTCGTCGTGGTGGACGAGGACGGCAAGCCCGTCGGCGTCGTCGACGAAGCGGCTTGCGCCGGCGTAGACCGCTTCGCGCGGCTGGCCGACGTCGCGGAGCCCGCGGTCGTCACGGTCCCGCTGGACACTCCGCCGCGCGAGGTGTTCGAGCGGCTGCACGACCACGGCGGCCGCCTCGCGCTCGGCATCGACGAGAACGGCAGGCTCGCGGGCGTCCTGACCGAGATCGCGGCACTGCGCGCGGAGATCTACACCCCGGCCGTCGACGACGGCGGCAACCTGCGTGTCGCCGCCGCGATCGGCGTGAACGGCGACGTCGCGGCGAAGGCCGAAGCCGTCCTCGCGGCGGGCGTCGACGTGCTCGTGGTCGACACCGCGCACGGCCACCAGGAGAAGATGATCTCCGCGCTCAAGGCCGTCCGGTCGGTGAACCCGCGGGTCCCGGTGGTCGCCGGGAACGTGGTCACCGCGGAGGGCACGCGCGACCTGATCCACGCGGGAGCGGACGTCGTCAAGGTCGGTGTCGGCCCCGGCGCCATGTGCACGACCCGGATGATGACCGGCGTCGGGCGCCCGCAGTTCTCCGCCGTCGCCGAATGCGCGGCCGCGGCTCGTGAACTGGGCAAGCACGTCTGGGCGGACGGCGGCGTGCGGCATCCGCGCGACGTCGCGCTCGCGCTGGCCGCCGGCGCGTCGGCGGCGATGGTCGGCTCGTGGTTCGCCGGCACCCACGAATCCCCGGGCGACCTGCGCTACGACGAGCAGGGCAAGCCGTACAAGGAGTCGTTCGGCATGGCGTCGAAGCGCGCCGTCGGTGCCCGCACGCGTACGGACAACGTCTTCGAACGCGCCAAGAAGGGCCTGTTCGAAGAGGGCATCTCGGCGTCGCGGATGGCCTTGGACCCGGCTCGCCCCGGCGTCGAGGACCTGCTCGACTCGATCGGCTCCGGTGTCCGTTCGGCCTGCACGTACGCGGGCGCCCGGACGCTGGAGGAGTTCCACGAGCGCGCACTGCTCGGGATCCAGTCCGCCGCGGGCTTCGCGGAAGGACGCCCGCTGCCGTCAGGCTGGTGACACCCGGGGGAGTCCTCTTAGGACTGTCCTGAGAGGACTCCCCCGGATTCGGTCAGCCGTGGTCCTCCAGCATCTCGGTGACGAGCGCCGCGATCGGCGAACGCTCGGAACGGGTCAGCGTGACATGCGCGAACAGCGGGTGACCCTTGAGTTTCTCGATCACCGCCGACACGCCGTCGTGCCGCCCGACCCGCAGGTTGTCGCGCTGCGCGACGTCATGCGTGAGCACGACCCGCGAGGCCGTGCCCAGCCGCGAAAGCACGGTCAGGAGCACGTTGCGCTCCAAGGACTGCGCCTCGTCGACGATGACGAACGTGTCGTGCAGCGACCGGCCGCGGATATGGGTCAGCGGGAGCACCTCGAGCATGCCTCGGTCGAAGACCTCGTCGAGGACGTCCTGGCTGACCAGCCCGCCGAGGGTGTCGAACACCGCCTGCGCCCACGGCTGCATCTTCTCGCTCTCGGAACCGGGCAGGTAGCCCAGTTCCTGGCCGCCGACCGCGTAAACCGGCCGGAACACGACCACCTTGCGGTGCTGGCGGCGTTCCATCACCGATTCCAGCCCCGCGCAGAGCGCGAGCGCCGACTTACCCGTCCCGGCCCGTCCGCCCAGCGAGACGATGCCGACGTCGGAGTCCAGCAGGAGATCCAGCGCGACCCGCTGTTCGGCCGAGCGGCCGTGCAGCCCGAACGCCTCCTTGTCACCGCGCACGAGCCGGATCCGCTTGTCCGCGGTGACCCGGCCCAACGCGCTCGAACTGCCCGCGAGCAGCCTCAACCCGGTGTGGCAGGGCAGTTCACCGACCTCGGGCATCCCGAATTCCGCCGGATCCACCGAAGAGCCGCTGAACAGCCCGTCGATGAGGGTCTGCGGGACGTCCACGTCCGCCATCCCCGTCCAGCCCGAGGGCGTCACCTCCTGCGCGCGGTACTCGTCGGCTTCGAGGCCGACGGCTCCCGCCTTGACGCGCAGGGGGATGTCCTTGGTCACCAGCGTGACCGACGCGCGTTCCGCCGCCAGATTGAGCGCACAGGCGAGGATGCGGTGGTCGTTGGAGTCGGTGCGGAAGCCGACCGGGAGCACCGTGGGATCGGAGTGGTTCAACTCCACCTGCAGGGTGCCGCCGTGCTCTCCGATCGGGATCGGCGCGTCGAGCCTGCCGTGCTGACGACGCAGGTCGTCGAGCATGCGGAGCGCTTCGCGCGCGAACCACCCCAGTTCGGGATGGTGACGTTTCGCCTCCAGTTCACTGATGACGACCAGCGGGAGCACGACCGCGTGTTCGGCGAAACGGGTCACCGACCAGGGGTCAGAGAGCAGGACCGACGTGTCGAGCACGTAAGTGGACCGCTGGGATTCGGGCGAGATCGAGGCTTTCTCCGGGCCAGAGGCACCGGTCGAAGAACGGCCAGAGGCCTTGCGGGGTGAACGCTGCGCAGTCACGACGGCATCTCCCTCGTGGGCGTGGCACCACGCCCGCACTCGCTGGGCCGGGCACCTCCCTGGCTAACCGCTCCTTCCGACGTCTTCCGACGTCAGTCGGCACGGCCGCGAGGGCCGGGTGCCGGCCCCCTCGTGCATCCACTGGGCGGCTGTGCCGCCCTGTCGACAACCGCCACGACCAGGGCCTCCCGCGAGAGTCCGCATGGGACGCGAACCCTCACTTCCGGAAGGTACCTGCGTCCGGCCGATCGCGCAGGCAGCCACCACGGTGATTCGCCAAACCGTCATCTCACTGTCGGTCGCGTGACATCAACACCTGGTCACCGTCACGGTCCGTAGTGATGATCTCCATTCAGGGACGCTCGTCGATGCGACCCGGATGGATTAACGCGACGCAGGGCGTTCACCTGATGGGATCGAGGGTTCTACCACGCTTGGTAGCCGGTCGCATTTTGTGCCCGAGACAGAGAACCGGACCGAGTGAAACGCGCCTTTTCGGGCTCACACAATGGGCTTACGCGACGGTCACAACTCCTGAATAGCGAGTAATTTTCTCACTGCGGGACACCCCCACCGGATTTCGGTGCCCCCGATCCCTGAATATCTCTACCAAGGAGTGTGCGAAGTGCTGAAGAAGGCTGGTTTCGTTTCCGCCGTCGCCGCGGGCATCATGATGGTCGGCGGGACCGCGTTCGCCGCCACTGGTGACACCTCCGGCACCCCGGACCCCACGTTCGGCGACGCCTACAACACGTTCATCGAGGGCGGCGGCGCGCTGGGCTACGGTGCCGCTTCGCTGGTCGCCGGTGCCTACACGGGCGTCGCGCTCACCCCGGCGCTGATCGCCCACTCGCTGGAGCACCACCACCACTGATCTTCAGTGACGACGTCGAAGGCCCCGGAGTGCACGCCGGGGCCTTCGTCATGTCACCGGTCAGGAACCGAAGCGCCGGTGCCGCCACGCGTAATCGCGCATCGCGCGGAGAAAATCGACGCGCCGGAATGCGGGCCAATACGCTTCGGTGAACCAGAATTCCGAATGCGCCGATTGCCAGAGCAGGAATCCGGAAAGCCGCTGCTCACCCGAGGTGCGGATAATCAGATCCGGATCGGGCTGACCTGAGGTGTACATGTGTTCGGAAATATGGTCGACGTCCAGGATCTTGGCGAGCTCGCGGATCGAGGTGCCCTCGTCGGCGTGCTGGAGCAGGAGTTTGCGGACCGCGTCGGCGATCTCCTGACGTCCTCCGTAACCGACCGCGACGTTGACCTCCATCCCGGAGCGCCCTTCAGTGCGCTCCGCGGCCGCGCTGAGGGCCTTCGCGACCTCAGGCGGCAGTAAGTCAAGGGCTCCTACGATGCGGAGCCGCCAGGGCGTGTGCGGCGCGGCGAGTTCGTCGGTGACGTCGGTGATGATCTTCAGCAGCGGACTGAGTTCCTCGGCCGCCCGCCCGAGGTTGTCCGTCGAAAGCAGCCACATCGTGACGACCTCGACGTCGGCCTCGTTGCACCAGCTCAGGAAATCGGCGATCTTCTTGGCGCCGGCCCGGTGGCCGTCGGCGACGTCCGTGAAGCCCGCTTCGCGCGCCCAGCGGCGGTTGCCGTCCAGCATGATGGCGATGTGGCGTGGATGGCGCCCCTTGGCCTGCTGGATCAAGCGCCTGCCGTAGGCGCTGTACACGACGTCTGACAAGAAGGACCGAAGACTCACGCCAGTGGAGACTAGTCACCCCGCGGGCCCCAGTGGGACGCGCCACGGAGACTGGCGAAAAACCTACGGTGCCGTAACCTGAGTGAGTGAGCGTAGCGACCGAACCCCAGCCGTCCGGCCCCGCGCCCGTGGTGGACACGCGTCCTCGATTGCGTGGGCACATCCACTTCTGGTCCTTCTTCGGCGCTGTCGCCGGAGCCGCGACCCTCATCAGCCTCGCGGCGTCCACTGTGTCTGGTATCGCCGCTTTGTCCACTTCGGTCTACGGCCTGACCGTCCTCGGCGTCTTCGGCGTCAGCGCGCTGTACCACCGTCGCTTGTGGAGCCCACGAGCATACGAATGGATGAAGCGCGCCGACCATTCGATGATCTTCCTGTTCATCGCCGGCACCTACACGCCGTTCACCCTTCTGGCCATGTCCCAGCCGACCGGGTACATCGTGCTCGCGATCGTGTGGGGCGGCGCGATCGGCGGCGTCACCCTGAAGATGCTGTGGCCGAACGCGCCACGCTGGCTGGGCGTGCCGATCTACATCGCGCTGGGCTGGGTCGCGGTCTTCGTCCTGCCCGAACTGGCCACGCACGCCGGCGTCGCGGCGCTCGTGCTGCTCTGCGTCGGCGGCCTGTTCTACACGCTGGGCGCGGTGTTCTACGCGGTGAAGTGGCCGAACCACTTCCCGGACACCTTCGGGTACCACGAGTACTTCCACGCCTGCACGGTTCTGGCCGCGGTTTCGCACTACATCGCGATCTGGCTGGCGATGTACGCCTAACCGCAAGTCAGCTGTTCTCGGTCCAGAACTGCTGAAGCCTCGCAATGGCCTCGGTCTTGGTCATGGCCGCCACATCGGCCTCAGCGAGGCCGACCCGAGAAAGCAGCAGGTGCACAAGATCGGCAGGGAGGGCTTCGGCCTGCGGCACGGGAAGCCCGCGGTCCGGTTTGACGCCGTCCTGCACGCACGACCAGAAGCACGGCTCGTCGACGTCGAGCTGGTCGCGAAGGATGTGCTTCCAGATGCTCTTGCCGTACCCGGTCCGGTCCACCGGATGCGAGATCCGGGTCCGCAGGATACGGCCGTCCACGAGGCCGAGTTCGTAGGTGACGTGATGCGTGCCCGTCCGGCCGCGGGCGTCGCGAACCCGGCGCCACTCCTCGATCTGACAGAACGATTCGTGGTCTTTGCGCGTGGGTTGTGGCCAGTTCACCGCGCGGTACCTGCCAGCCAATCACGAAGCTGATCGTCGTCGCTCAGGCTGATCAACTGGACCAGACCCCAGTTGTCACGGTGGTTCGGAGCGTCCAGCAGCCGCGACTGCCAGTCTTCCGCGTACTCCCGCAAAGCGTCGACCATCTCGATCAGCGCCTCGTCGAAAGTAGCGCCGTCCGCCGCAACCGGCAAGCCCGGGATGAACACGGACCAGCCGCCATCCTCGGCTACGACCTGGGCGGACGCGGGCAGAAGCGACGCGAGGAAGTAGCGCAGACGCTCGACGTCCACGACGGCAGCCTGGACCGAGTCACGCCGAACCGTGGCGACACGGCCTTTTTCCGCGGCATCCAACAGATCCTTCAGGTGCGCGCGAGCTTCGGTGTAGCTGTCGTAGTGCAGAGCGGACACAGGGGCCTCCCGATAAGTCGTAACCAGTCTGCCCAAGTACGTCACGTACGTCAAGTACGTGCATGTTCACGCGATCCCATGACCAGGACGGACACAAGCGTGTTCCCTCTGGCACAAGAAAGTGCCTTCTTCCGCGCCCTCGCCGCGCCAGCCATGATCACCGCATGGCCAAGAACGCACCGCCCCGCCGCCTCGACGACGCGGCCCTCAGCGACTTCCTCGCCGGACACACCTTCGGCGCCCTCGCGACCGTCAAGCGTGACGGCCGCCCGCATCTCTCCACCGTCGTCTACACGTGGGACCCGGAGACGCGCGAGGTCCGGATCAGCACGACCGAAGACCGCCTGAAGGTCAAGCAGCTCCGCAACAACCCGACCGCCTCGCTCTACGTCTCCAGCGCCGATCACTGGAGTTTCGCCGTCGTGGAAGGGAAAGCGGAACTCTCCGAAGTCACCCGGACACCCGGCGACACGGCAGGCCTCGAATACCTGGCGGCGCAGCGGCAGAAGCCCGACGACGAGGCGGAGTTCCTCGAGACCATCGCGGCCGAGCGAAGGCTCTACATCACCCTCAAAACCGACAAACTCTATGGAACGGCCCTCGACATCGCTTAACGTACGCACCTGGGAAAGGCCAGGTGAGGAGTCGTTCGATGTGGGAAAAGCGGATGGAGTGGCCGCTCAACGCCGCCGCCGTACTGTTCCTGGCCGCGTACGCCTGGCCGATCCTCCAGCCCTCGCTCGGGCACACCGGGCGGGTCTGGTGCGAGGTCGTCACCTGGCTCGCGTGGGCGGTCTTCGCCCTCGACTACGCCGTCCGCCTCAAGCACGCCGAGGACAAACGGGTCTTCCTGAAGAACAACGTCTTCGACCTGCTGATCATCGTGCTCCCGCTGATCCGGCAGCTGCGGCTGCTCCGGCTGGTCACGGTCCTCAACGTCCTCAACCGCAACGCCGGCCTGTCGCTGCGCGGGCGCGTCGTGGTCTACACCGTGGGCGCGACGGCGCTCATCGTGTTCTGTTCGGCGCTCGCCGTGCTCGACGCCGAGCGCGCCGCGCCGGACGCGCCGATCACCGACTTCCCGGACGCGGTGTGGTGGTCGATCACGACGATCACCACGGTCGGCTACGGCGACCGCTATCCCGTCAGCGGCACCGGCCGGATCGTCGCGGTCGGGCTCATGGTGGCGGGCATCGCCCTGCTCGGTGTGGTCACCGCGACGCTCGCGTCGTGGCTGATCCGCCGGGTGACCGAAGCCGACGAGAACGCGCAGGCCGTGACCCGCGAGCATCTCGACGAGCTGACCCGCGAGGTCAAGGCGTTGCGGGCCGAGCTCGCCGAGCAGCGCGCCGAGGTCAGTCCCGCAGCATCGGAGCCGCTAGGTACGGCTCGGGGATAGCGAAGGCGTCCACGAGGGTCCGCGCGTGCGGGCGCAGGTCGGCGCACAGCGCGTTCACCGCGGCGGTGACGGCCTTCGAGCGCCCGGACGTCAGGCGTCCGTGTTCGAGGAACCAGCCTCGATCCGCCTCGATGTTCGCGAGCGCGTAGAGGTCGCAGACCCGCTCCAGCAGCTCGCGGGCCTCCGCGTCGGCACAGCGTTCGATGGCGTCGACGAACGCTTCCAGCACCACCCGATCGACGTGCGCTCGTCCGGCGCGCAGCACGTGGTCCTGCGCGTCGTTAAACACGCCGAAGGGGTCCGAGCCCGCCTTACGCAGACGCTGCGCGACACCGCCGAGGACGTGCTCTTCGCGGTCTTCGAACAGCTTCAGGTGCCATTCGCGGGAGTAGAGGACGTCGCCGTCGTCGGCTTCGGTGAGCCGCTCGACGACCTTGCGCGCGGACGTCCGTTCGATCACGGCCTCGACGAGCTGCTCCGCCACGAACCGCGCGGTCGCGAGCGGGCTGAGGTCCTGGAAGTGGTCCTTGTAGCTGGTCAGCAAACCCTTCGCGACCAGCTGCAGCAGCACGGTGTTGTCACCCTCGAAGGTGGTGAAGACGTCCGTGTCGGCCTTCAGCCCGGCGAGCAGGTTCTCCGAGAGATAGCCGGAGCCGCCACATGCCTCCCGGGCCGCCTGGATGGTCGCCGTCGCGTGCCAGGTCGAGACCGCCTTGATGCCGGCGGCGCGCGATTCCAGCTCTCGCTGCTCCTCCTCCGGCGCGTCCTCGGCGATGTCGTGCAGCTTCGAGACGAGCCCTTCCTGCGCGAAGTGCAGGGCGTACGACGTCGCCAGCGCGGGCAGCAGTTTCCGCTGGTGGGCGCGGTAGTCGAGGATCACGACCTCCTCGCCGTCGGGCCGCGCGAACTGCCGCCGCTGCTCGCCGTAGCGGATGGCCAGCGCCAGCGCGCGTTTCGTCGCGCTGCCGGCGCTGCCCGCGACGCTGACCCGGCCGCGGATGAGTGTGCCGAGCATCGTGAAGAACCGGCGGCCGTCGCTTTCGATCGGGCTCGTGTACGTCCCGTCCTCGGCGACGTCACCGAAGCGGTCGAGCAGCGCCTCGCGCGGAATCCGCACTTGGTCGAACGTGAGCCGTCCGTTGTCGACGCCGTTGAGGCCCGCCTTGCGGCCGCAGTCCTCGATCTCGACGCCGCGCGCCTTCTCGCCGCGGATCGGCACCAGGAACGCGTGCACCCCGCGTGACTCGCCACCGGTGATCAGCTGCGCGAACACCACGGCGAGTTCGCCGTCGCGGGCGGCGTTGCCGATGTACTCCTTCATCGCGCCGCGGTCCGGCGTGTGCACGACGAACTCGCGCGTCGCCGGGTCGTAGGTCGCGGTGGTGCGCAGATGCTGGACGTCCGAGCCGTGGCCGTGCTCGGTCATCGCGAAACAGCCCAGCAGCTCCAGATCCTTGATGTCGCGCAGATACCGCTCGTGGTGGCGTTCGGTGCCGAGCAGCTGCACGGCGCCGCCGAACAGACCCCATTGGACACCGGCCTTCACCATCAGCGAGAGATCGCCGAAGCCCAGCATCTCGAACGACGTCAACGCGCCGCCGACATCTCCGCCACCGCCGTACGCCGGGTCGAAGCCGAGCCCCGGCCGGTCGGTGCGGGCGAGCAGCCGCAGCCATTCGAGCACCTGGGCGCGATGCGTTTCGGTGTCGACGTCGACAGGGTCTTCGAAGACCTCCGCGGCCATCTGCGCGCGCACCGCGCGGCGGAGCTCGGCCCACCGTCCATCGAGGACGGTGGTCAGCACGTCCGGGTCGATCTTCGCGGGAAGTCCTGGTGTGTCCACGATTCCTCCGATGCGGTGCGGTCTGCGTTCAGCCTGCCGCACCGCATCGGGAAGCGCAGGACGAATCAGACCGGTTCCCCGTTGATCGTCGTGTTCTCGAACCGCAGGTCGTCGACGTGTTTCAGGGTGTTCTCCGTGTTCGCGACGCCGTCGAAGCGACAATCGCTCACCCGTAGCCCCCGAACGTGTGAGTTGGGCAACCCTCGGACGTTGAACGCCGCCTGCCCGCATTTCGTGCTGCTGGAACGGCTGAGGGTGAACGGTCCGAACCGGGGGACGTACGCGCCCGTCTGTCCGTTGTAGTCCGGCAGCACGTACACGACCGAGCGGACGAACGTGCCGGAGACGCTGTCAAGGTTGACGTTCTCGGTGAATCCGCCGCGCAACGTGTTCGACTTGACGTACAGCCCGTACTTCGTCTCGCCGGTGACGGTGAGCTTGTGCGCGTAGACGTTCCGGATGCCGCCGGTCTGTTCGCTGCCGCAGGTGATCGCGCCCCAGTTGCCGTCCATCACGCAGTTCGCGACGACGATGTTCTGGCACGGCACGCCGATCCTGCGGCCGTCGGCGTCCCGGCCCGATTTGAGCGCGATGTTGTCGTCGTGCGCGCCGAGGTGGGAGTTCACGATCACGACGTGGTCGCAGGACTCCGGATCGCAGGCGTCGGTGTTGGAATGCGCGGTGCTCGCGTCCGTGCGGACGCCGTCGATCGTGACGTTCCGGCAGAGCGTCGGATGCAGCTGCCAGAACATCGGGTTCTTCAGCGTGATCCCTTCGATGAGCACGGTGTCGCACGAATACGGCTCGACGAACGTGGAGCGCATGGCGTGCCCGGAGCCGGGAACGATCCGCCGCTCGGGCGGGATTCCCTTGGCCACCAACGATTCCAGGTACTCGCGATCCTTGCCCTTGTTCCAGGACGCCGTGCCCGCCGCGTCGAGGGTGCCCTTCCCGGTCACGGCGATGTTGGATTCCCGGTACGCGTAGATCATCGGCGACCGGTTCACGCACTCGATGCCCTCGTAGCGGGTGAGCACGTTCGGGAACTTCGAGGCGTCGGAACCGAAAGCGAGCACGGCACCCGCCTCGAGATGCAGGTCCACGTTGCTCTTGAGGTACACCGCACCGGTGACGAAGGTGCCCTTCGGCACGACGACGCGTCCGCCGCCGCGCGCGTTGGCCGTCTCGATCGCCTTCCTGATCGCGGCGGTGTTGTCGGTCTTCCCGTCACCCTTGGCGCCGAAGCCGAGCACCGAGAACGTCCGGTCCGGGAAGACCGGCCGTTTCGTCCGCGCGACGATGTCTTCGGCCGCGGGCCAGGGAAGGGCCGGGGCCGCCGAGGCGGTGGGCGCGAGCAGTGGGCTCGCGGCCACCACGAGACCGCCCTTGATCAGCCAACGCCGGGAGAATCTGCCGTCCATGACGCCTTCTTTCGCAAGAGGACTTCGGTGAAGACGGCGGAATCCCGACTCTACGGGCGGACCCCGGCCTCAGGAAAGATCCGGTCCCTGTGAGCGGAGATCGTCGACCTTGGTCATCGCCTCCCGAAGCTCGGCGAGCCAGGCGTCCGCGTGTTCCCCGACCAGCCGGACGGCCCAGGCGAGCGCCTCCGACCGCGACCGGGCGACGCCCGCGTCGACGAGGGTGTCGAGCACCAGGCGTTCCGGCTGCCGCAGCCTGGTCATGACCGGCGCCGAATGCGTGGTGAACAGATGCCGTGTGCCGCCGAGGCTCGCGCCCCACGCGACCTTGCGCTGATAGCGGTGCTCCGCCTGGCGCGCGATCTCGATCCGCTCGTCGCGGGTCTCCTCGCGGAACCGGCTGATCCGGCCGTCCTCGGCCGCCGCGCGGGCCGCGTCGTCGGCGTACTCGCCGGTGAGCGGCTGGAGTTCGCCGACGATGACGATCTCTTCGCGATCCACCGTGACTTCGGGGTCGCCGGTGAACCAGCCTTCGGGGAGCCTGCCGCCGAACCACGCGGCCGCGTCGTCCGCCGCCGGGATGTCCGCCTGCTGCCAGCCGCCCCGGCCTTTCCAGCTTCCGCGTCCCATCTGACCCGCCTCCTCGATTACATGATTACAACGCTACCGACGCTACGCCCGCAACTGTCGAATCTCACGCGTGTTCTCCCCCGGCGAAAACCCGGGGCAACCTGATGACCTGCGCGGACGTGTTCCCACCAGCAGCCGACGAGGAAGGGGAACCTCATGCTGAAGAAGGTCATGATCGGCGCGCTCGTGCTCGGAGCCGCCCAGCTCGCGGTGGTCGCGCCGGCCGCAGCGACCACCGATCCCAGCTGGTATCTCGGCCCGACCCCGCTCGGGCCGGGCGAGCAGATCTACGCCGAAACCAGGGCGGGCGCGGGCGGGTGTGTCCCGAAAGGCCCCGTGACCTCTCCGGGGCTCGCCGAGCCGATCGGCTGGACCATCGGCGGGAACTTCGGGAAATACGGCGGGTACGGGCGCGTGGTGAAGAAGCCCGGCAAATACGTCGCGACGCTCAACTGCACCGACGGACGCAAGTCGACCCGGACGTTCACGGTGACGGGAGTCCCGCCGTCCAGCACCACGAAGCCGCCGAAACCCACTCCGAAACCGAAGCCGAAGCCGCAGGTCACCGTGAAACCGGCAGGCGCGCCGCAGACCGGTGGCGGCGCCTTCGCCCCTATGGCGTGGGACTGGTGAGCTGAGACCGCAGTTCCTCGGCGGTGGTGACGGGCCGCTCGCACACGTACCCGCGGCACACGTACGCGGCGGCGGCGCCGTCGACCAGCGGTCGATCGGCCAGCAGCGGCACCCCTTCGGCATCCGGGGTCCCGCTCACGACGACGGCTCCGTCCGGCAACGACGCGACGGCCGCGGCCAGCAGATCCGCGCGTGAAGCGGCATCCGGGCCGACGACGGCGACCTGCACCGGTCCGGCGGCGGCCGCTTCGGCCACGGTGAGCCAGTGCCCGGCGAACCGCGGCGCGTGGGCGGCGAGCCGTCCCGCCCGGGCGAGCGCCTGCTCGGCCGCCTCGCGGTAGCGGCCCACCCGGTCGTGCCCGGCCAGCACGGACGCGGTCAGCAAGGCGTTCGCCAAGGCCGAGGCTCCCGACGGGCTCGCGTTGTCGGTCGGGTCGGAAGGCCGCTGCACCAGGACTTCCGCGTCGTCGGCGGTGTCGTAATAGGCACCCGTCGAGTCGGGGACGCCGAAATGGGTCAACGCGAGGTCCAGCAAGGTGATGGCGTCGGCGAGCCACCGCGGCTCGCCCGTCGACTGGTGGAGTTCGAGCAGTCCTTCGGCGAGGCACGCGTAGTCCTCCAGCACCCCGGCCGTCGTGCCGACGACGCCGTCGCGGGAGGTCCGGCGCAGGCGTCCGGCCACGAAATGGGTGTCCATCAGGAATGCCGCCGCGCGAGCCGCCGCTTCGATCCACTGTGGACGATCGAGCCGCGAGCCCGCTTTGGCGAGCGCGCCGATCGCCAGCCCGTTCCAGGCGGCGATCGCCTTGTCGTCACGGGCGGGCTGGGGGCGCTCGTTTCGCGCGGCCAGCAACGCGCGGCGGACTCGCTCATAACGCGTTTCGTCCTCTGGATGTGGTTCGCGCAGCCGCAGCGTCGAGGCGCCATGCTCGAAGTTGCCGCGCTCGGTCACCTGGAACAGCTCGGCCGCCCAAGCACCGTCCTCCTCGCCGAGCACTTCGGCAAGTTGCGCGGGCGTCCAGACGTAGGTGAGCCCTTCGACGCCATTGGTGTCCGCGTCGAGCGACGCGGCGAAACCGCCCTCGGTCGTCCCGAGGTCGCGCAGCAGGAACTCCGCGGTCTCTTCGACCGCCCGCCGTGCGTACTCGTGCCCGGTCACGCCGTGGAACTGCGCGTAGAACCGCAGGAGCAAACCGTTGTCGTACAGCATCTTCTCGAAATGCGGCACTTCCCAGCCCGCGTCGACCGAGTACCGCGCGAACCCACCCGCGAGCTGGTCGTTCAGGCCGCCCAGCGCCATCGCCTCGGCGGTGTGCTCGACCATGGCGAGGTCGGCGCCGGTGCGCTCGTGGTGGCGGAGCAGGAAGTTCAACGCCATCGTCGGCGGGAACTTCGGCGCTCCCCCGAATCCGCCGTTCCCGGTGTCGAACTCCTTGCGCAGCGTGGCGACCGCGGCGTCCAGCGCCGCACCGTCCACAACGGACTCGGGCAGCGGCCCGCTCTTCTCCGTGAGGTGGGCGATGATCTGCCGGGCGCCGGAACGCAGCTCGTCCGGCCGCTCGCCCCAGGCCTCGGCGACCGCGACGAGCAGCTGCGAGAACGACGGCATCCCGGGCCGCGGCGACGGCGGATAGTAGGTGCCGCAATGGAACGGCTCCCCTTCCGGCGTCAGGAAGCACGTCATCGGCCAGCCGCCCTGACCGGTCATCGCCTGCGTGGCCGCCATGTACACCGAGTCGATGTCCGGGCGCTCCTCGCGGTCCACCTTGATGTTGACGAAGTTCGCGTTCATCAGCGTCGCGGTGGCTTCGTCCTCGAAGGACTCGTGCGCCATGACGTGGCACCAGTGGCAGGCCGCGTAGCCGACCGAAAGCAGGATCGGCACGTTCCGCCGTTTCGCCTCGGCCAGCGCCTCCTCGCCCCAGGGCCACCAGTCCACCGGGTTCTCGGCGTGCTGCAGCAGGTACGGACTGGTCGCGGCCTTCAGGCGGTTCGACATGTCACCAGGGTCGCATGCGGGAAAAGCGGGGGCGCGGAGCGGCGGTCTGCGCGACACTCGTCCGGTGCTCCTGACCATGACCACCACCCGGAACCCGGCCACCGACCTCGGCTTTCTCCTGCACAAGCATCCGGAGAAGGCGCAATCGCTCACGCTCTCGGCCGGGACGGCGCACGTCTTCTACCCGGAGGCGGCCGACGAGCGCTGCACCGTTTCCCTGCTGGTCGAGATCGACCCGGTCGACCTCGTGCGCGGCGGCGGCACGTCGCTGACCCAGTACGTCAACGACCGCCCGTACGCGGGCGGCTCGTATCTGGCGGTGGCGCTGCGGGCCGCCTTCACCACGGCGCTGGCCGGCCGGTGCGCGAACCGGCCGGAGCTGGTCGACGAGCGTTTCCCGCTGGAGATCCGGGTCCCGTCGCTGACCGCGCGAGGCGGCGCCGAGGTCGTCCACAAGCTCTTCGAACCGCTCGGCTGGCAGGTCGAGGCGAAGGTCGTCCCGCTCGATCCCGAGTTCCCCCAGTGGGGCGATTCCCGCTACGTCGATCTCCGGCTGACCGGCACGCAGCGTGTCGTCGACGCGTTGCGGCACCTGTACGTGCTGCTGCCCGCGCTCGACGGCGACAAGCACTACTGGATCGGCCAGGACGAAGCGGACAAGCTGTTGCGCGTCGGCGAAGGCTGGCTCGCCGCGCATCCGGAACGCGACCTGATCACCAACCGGTACCTCGAACGACGTCGCCCGATCGTCTCGTACGCGCTCGACCGGCTCGCCGAGGCGGACGACGTGCCTGCCGAAGCCGAGGCCAGGGTCACCGAGCAGCCGGACCGGCCCGAACCGCTGGCCGTCCAGCGTCAGGGCAGTGTGCTCGCGGCGCTCCGGGCGGCGGGCGCACGGCGTGTGCTCGACCTCGGCTGCGGTGGTGGCGCGTTGCTGCGCGTGTTGCAGAAGGAGCCGTCGTTCACCGAGATCGTCGGTGTCGACGTTTCCGCGAGCGCGCTCGACATCGCCGAAAAGCGACTGAAGGACAAGTCGCGAATCACCCTGAAGCAGTCCGCGCTGACCTACGCGGACCCGTCGCTGGCCGGCTATGACGCGGCCGTGCTGATGGAGGTGATCGAGCACGTCGACGAGGAGCGCCTGCCCGCGCTCGAGCACGCCGTGTTCGGGGTCGCCGCGCCGCGGACGGTGCTCGTCACGACGCCGAACGCCGAGTACAACCGGCACTTCGAATTCCTCGAAGAAGGCCGGTTCCGGCACGCCGACCACCGTTTCGAGTGGACACGCGAGCAGTTCCGTACGTGGGCCGAAGGAGTCGCGGCACGGCGCGGCTACGACGTCCGCCACCTGCCGGTGGGACAGGAGTCCCAGGAATCAGGACCGCCGACCCAAATGGCGGTCTTCACGTCTCGAAAGGAGGCCGTGGCATGAAACTGACCATTCCCGACATGTCCCTCGTCGTGCTCGTCGGCGCCTCCGGCTCCGGCAAGTCGACCTTCGCGCGGACGCATTTCGCGCCGACGCAGGTGCTGTCCAGCGACTACTTCCGCGGCCTGGTGGCCGACGACGAGAACGACCAGGGCGCCTCGGGCGCCGCTTTCGACGTGCTCCACTACGTCGCGGCGAAGCGGCTCGAAGCGGGACGGATCACCGTCATCGACGCGACGAACGTCCAGCGCGCGTCGCGGGCGAGCCTGCTGAAGCTGGCGAAGGAGTACGACGTCCTGCCGACGGCGATCGTGCTGGATCTGCCCGTGAAGGTCTGCCAGGAACGCAACGAGGCCCGGCCGGACCGCGATTTCGGCGAGCACGTCGTCCGGCGTCAGCGCGGTGAACTGCACCGCTCGCTGAAGTCGTTGGAGCGCGAGGGTTTCCGTCGTGTGCACGTGTTGCGGAGCGAGGCCGAGATCGCCGAAGCGGAGATCGTCGTCGAGCCGCTGCGCAACGACCGTCGCGACCTCACCGGACCGTTCGACGTCATCGGCGACGTCCACGGCTGCCGCGAGGAACTGGACGAACTGCTCGTCGAACTGGGCTACGTCGACGGCGTGCACCCGGAGGGACGGACCGCCGTGTTCGTCGGCGACCTCGTCGACCGCGGCCCCGACACCCCGGGCGTGCTGCGCCGCGTGATGGCGATGGCCGAGGCGGGCAGCGCGCTGGTCGTCTGCGGGAACCACGAACAGAAACTGGTCCGCGCGCTGAACGGGCGCAAGGTCAAGACCACGCACGGCCTCGCGGAGTCGCTGGAGCAGCTTTCCGCGCAGGACGAGGACTTTCGCGCGAAGGCGCACGCCTTCTGCGAAGGGCTCATCGCGCACTATGTCCTCGACGGCGGCGACCTCGTCGTCGCGCACGCTGGCCTGCCCGAGAAGTTCCACGGACGCGCGTCCGGCCGGGTGCGGAGCACCGCGCTCTACGGCGACACGACCGGCGAGACCGACGAGTACGGCCTGCCGGTCCGGTTGCCCTGGGCGCGCGACTACCGCGGCAAGGCGATGGTCCTCTATGGACACACGCCGACGTTGGAGCCGGAGTGGATCAACGGGACCATGTGTCTCGACACGGGCTGCGTGTTCGGCGGCAAGCTGACCGCTTTGCGTTATCCGGAGCGGGAAGTCGTCTCGGTGAAGGCGAAGAAGGTCTGGTACGAGCCGGCCCGGCCGCTCGAACCGGCGCGGCCATTGGGCGGACGCGAGCCCGCGGTGCTGGAGCTGGGTGACGTCACCGGGAAGCGGATCGTCGAGACCCGGCACCACGGCCGGGTCGGGGTCTCCGCCGAGCAATCGGCGGCGGCACTCGAGGTGATGAGCCGTTTCGCCGTCGACCCGCGCTGGCTGCCGTACCTGCCGCCGACCATGGCGCCGTGTTCGACGTCCGCCACGGACGGCTACCTGGAACATCCCGAGGAGGCTTTCGCCGAGTTCCGCGCGGCGGGTGTCGATCACGTCCTGTGCGAGGAGAAGCACATGGGTTCGCGGGCCGTCGTGCTCGTGTGCCGTGACGACGACGTGGCTCCCGCGCGGTTCGGGATCCAGGGACCCGGCGCGGTCTACACCCGCACCGGCCGTCCGTTCTTCACTCCGGACCAGAACGCGCGGCTTCTCGCCGATGTGCGGGAAGCGGCGGCGGACCTGTTCGAGGAACTGGACACCGGCTGGCTGCTGCTCGACACGGAGTTGCTGCCGTGGAGCGCGAAGGCCGGGTCGCTGATCTCGGGCCAGTACGCGGCCGTCGGCGCGGCGGCGCAGTCCGTGCTGCCCGCTGCCGTCGCGTCACTGGACGCGGCCGCGGCTCGCGGGATCGACGTGTCGGAACTGTTGGCGCGCACCAGGACTCGCGAGTCCACTGTGGACGCTTACCGGCAGGCGTACCGGCGTTACTGCTGGCCGACCGACGGCCTCGACGGCGTCCGGCTGGCGCCGTTCCAGATCCTGGCGTCGGAGGGACACGCGTACCACGACCGGCCGCACGAGTGGCATCTTGCGCTGCTGGACCGGCTCACCGGCGACCGGTTCACCCGCACGCGGACGCTGGCCGTCGACACCACCGACCCGGCGTCGGTGACACGCGGCGTCGCATGGTGGCTGGAGCTGACCGGCGCGGGCGGCGAGGGCATGGTCGTCAAACCGGCGGCGAACCTGACGCGGGGCACCCGCGGGCTGGTGCAGCCGGGGGTGAAGGTGCGCGGACGCGAGTACCTGCGGATCATCTACGGGCCGGACTACACGCTGCCGGAGAACCTCTCGCGCCTTCGCAAGCGGGGTCTCAACCGGAAGCGGGCGCTGGCGTCGCGCGAGTACGCGCTGGGGCTCGAGGCGCTGGAGCGGCTGGCGCGCGGGGAACCGCTGTGGCGGGTGCACGAGTGCGTGTTCGCCGTGCTGGCGCTGGAGTCGGATCCGGTCGACCCTCGCCTCTGACGCGCTTCGGAAATGCCATGAAAGGTCCTTTCCTTGCGAAATTTGCAAGGAAAGGACCTTTCATGGCAGCGCTCAGTCGGACTTGGCGGTCGGCTTCTCGGCCTTCGCGACCGGCTCGCTCTCGGCCTTCGGGGCTTCGGGAGCCTCCTCGGCCGAAGCGGGAACCTCCTCCGCAGGAGCGGCGGGCTCGTCGAAGCTCTCCGGCAGCCGCTTCAGGTGCTTGGTCATCGACCGCACCAGCAGCGCGACGGCGATCAGGAACAGGATCAGGATCAGGAAACCCACCGGCGACGACTTGCCGAAGTCCTCACCTTGGCCGCCGTTGTCGCCGTTGCCGGGCTGCTGCGCCAGGAACTGCGACGACACCGTCACCGGAACGACGGCGAACGCCGGCACCACGAAACTCATTAGCCCTCCTTCAAGCCGGCGAACAGATCGTCCTCCGGCAGGGTGCTGTCCACCAGTGAGCGGACCAGCTCGTACTCCTCGGTCGGCCAGACCTCGCGCTGCAGGTCGCGCGGGACGGCGAACCAGCGGCTGTTCGGGTCGATCTGGGTGGCGTGCGCCTTGAGCGCCTCGTCACGCTGCTCGAAGTACTCGCCGCATTCGACGCGCGTGGTCACCCGCTCCATGACGTCGGCCTTGTCCGGGTCCCACGACTTGAGCCACTCCTCGTACGGCGACTCCAGGCCGCGCGCGAGCAGGCCCTCGTGGAACACGGTCATCCTGGCGCGCGAGAACCCGTGCACGTAGTACAGCTTCATCGGCTGCCACGGCTCACCGGCGTCCGGGTACCGCTCCGCCTCGCCCGCGGCGTCGAAGGCCGCGACCGAGATCTCGTGCGTGCGGATGTGGTCGGGGTGCGGATAGCCGCCGTTCTCGTCGTAGGTGACGATCACGTGCGGGCGGAACTCGCGGATGACCTTCACGAGCGCACCGGTGGACTCTTCGAGCGGGATGACCGCGAACGAGCCCTCGGGGACCGGGGGAAGCGGGTCGCCTTCAGGCAGACCCGAGTCGATGAACCCGAGCCAGGTGTGGCTCACGCCGAGGATCTTGGCCGCGCGGGCCATCTCCTCCCGGCGGATCTCGGTCATGTTGGTCAGTACTTCGGGACGGTCCATGGCCGGGTTCAGCACACTGCCCGCTTCGCCACCGGTACAGGTCACGACCATGACCTCGTGCCCCTCGGCGGCGTACTTGGCCATGGTGGCGGCACCCTTGCTCGACTCGTCGTCGGGGTGCGCGTGCACCGCCATCAGGCGGAGGCGTGACTTCGGCGGTTCATCGGCAGACACCATGCTCCGAACGTCCCCTTCTCGTTCCCTATTCCCCTCCAGACCCTGCCTGACGGCTCGCCCGGCCGGGCGCGGATACTCGAGGGGAACCACTCGCATACGACCCCATTGTCCCTGCGAGCACGACGACACCAACCGGGAGGCCCGGGTTGAGCACGGGACAGGACGCTCCCACCGCGGAAAGCACCCGGATGGACGTGCCGGGAGACCGGTACGGCAAGACCCGCTCCGCGAAGCCCGCCCGCTGGCGGCGCCTGGTGTTCGCCCTGGTCGCGCTGCTGGTCAGCGGCGGGATCGCCTATGTCGCGTACACGAACTTCGGCAGCGCGCCCATCGAGGGCGAACGCGTCTCGTTCGACGAGAAGCCGGGCGACGCGATGGAGATCACCATCAACGTGACCAGGGACGATGTGAACCGTCCCGGTGTGTGCGTCGTCCGGGTCCGTGACAAGGCGGGCGCGGAAAGCGGCCGTAAAGAGGTCTTCGTTCAGCCTGGTTCGAAGAACAGCCGGGTGACGACCACCATCAAGAGCATCGGAAAGCCGGTCACGGCTGATATCTTCGGATGCTCATACGACGTACCACGGTACCTGTCAAGGCCATAGCGGCCAACGGGGTGAAACAGGCGCCCAACGCCGAGGCGCGACCGAATTCCACCGGCGGCGATACCTCGCGCCGTGTTACTCTGATCTACCGGCACGGCCCAAGACGGGCCGTGTTTTTCCTTTATCTCAGCCAGGCCGGCGCGCCATGCCGGTCCGGTGGCCGGCTTGTACACCCAAGCCTGGCAGGCCCTACTAGGAGATGGTGACCGTGAGCGACACAAAGGTGACCTGGCTGACCCAGGATGCCTACGACAGGCTCAAGCAGGAACTCGACCACTACATCGAGCTCCGCCCGGTCATCGCTGCGAAGATCAACGACAGCCGGGAAGAGGGCGACCTCAAGGAGAACGGCGGCTACCACGCCGCCCGTGAGGAGCAGGGCCAGCACGAGGCCCGCATCCGCCACCTCCAGGAGCTCCTCCGCTCGGCCAAGGTGGGCGAGCCGCCCGCCAACGACGGCAGCGCCGGACCGGGCAAGGTCCTCACCGTGCGTTACGACGGCGACGACGAGGACGAGAACTTCCTCTTGGCGACCCGTGAAGAGGGCACCGAGGGCGACCTGGACGTCTACTCGCCGGAGTCCCCGCTCGGCAAGGCGCTGCTCGGCGCCAAAGAGGGCGAGACCCGCGAGTACGAGCTGCCCAACGGCAGCATCCAGAAGGTGACGCTCGTCAAGGCCGTGCCGTACACCGGCAAGTAGCCTCCCGCGCGCCCGGCTCCCATGGCCGGGCGCGCATATGAGCCGTTAGCGTGACCTCCGGAGAATTCTGGAGGGAAACGATGAGCGAACTACCCATCTGCGTCGCCTGCGGCATGCAGTACGCGGAACCCCGGTCGGACTGCCCGATCTGCGAGGACGAACGTCAGTACATCCCGCAGGCCGGACAGCGCTGGACCGATCTGGACACCGTCCGCGCGAGCGGGACGTACCAGGCACGCATCGAGGAGCAGGGCCCCGGCCTCATCGGGGTCGGGTCCACTCCCAACTTCGCCATCGGCGAGCGCGCCCTGCTGGTCAAGGCCGAATCCGGCAACTTCCTGTGGGACTGCGCGGGCTTCATCGACGACGACCTCGTCGCCAAGGTCCGTGACCTCGGCGGCCTCACCGGCATCGCGATCAGCCACCCGCACTACTACACCACCATGGTCGAGTGGGCCCACGCCTTCGACGTGCCGGTCTACCTGCACGAGGGCGACCAGCAGTGGATCGGCAGGCCGGATCCGGCGATCAAGCTGTGGAGCGGGACGACCCTCGACGTCGCCCCCGACCTGCGGCTCATCAACCTCGGCGTGCATTTCGCCGGCGGGACCGTGCTGCACTGGCCGGGCGGGGAGAACGGCCGCGGCGCGGTGCTCTCGGGCGACATCCTGCAGGTCATCCCGGACCGTCGCTTCGTCGGCATGATGTACAGCTACCCGAACCTGATCCCGGAGCGCCCCGAGGTCGTCCGCCGCGCGGCCGAACTGCTCGAACCGTACGCGTTCGAGGCGATCTACGGCGCCTGGTGGGACGCGATCATCCGCACCGACGGGCACGAGGCGGTCCAGAGGTCGGCCAAGCGGTACCTGAGCCAGGTGGGCTAGCTCCTCGCCAGCCGTTCCAGCAGCGGCCGTACGCGCGGCGGAACCGGCGTCGACAACGCGATCGACGTCGACGTCCGCCGCACGTACGGCGCGCCGACCACCTCGTCCACCACCCGCTGCAGGTCGTCGTTGTTGCGCGCGACCATCCGCACGAAGAGGTCGCCCTGCCCGGTCGTCGCGTGGACCTCGCAGACTTCGTCGATGGCGGACAGCGCCTCCGCGACCTCGGCCCGGCGGCCCTGCGCGATCTCCAGGACGGCGAACGCGGTGAGGCCGTATCCCATCGCCGCGAGGTCGAGTTCGGGCGGGAACCCGCCGAGGATCCCGCGTTCGGTCAACCGGTCCAGCCGCGCCTGCACGGTGCCCCGCGCGACGCCGAGACGGCGCGCGCATTCGAGCACGCCGAGCCGGGGCGAGTCGGTGAGCAACAACAGCAACCGCGCGTCCAGTGCGTCGAGCGCTTCCGACATCGGGCCTACTTCCTGAACAGGTTGTCCACTTTGACTGCGCGCACCCTGCTTTGACTGGTCATAGTGCGCAGTGAAATCTTTGACCGTTGCACATTTTGTCACGTGCTCCGATGCTTCAGGGCATGACGCACACAGTGGAACCCCAGGGTGCTCTTGACGACGTGAGCTACGACCAGCTGCGTCAGCTCGTCGGCCTCGTCGACCACGACTCTTCGACCGACCCCTTCCCGGTGAAGTCGATGGACGCGGTGGTGTTCATCGCGGGCAACGCCACGCAGACCGCGTGGTTCTACCAGGTCGCGTTCGGCATGCAGCTCGTCGCGTACTCCGGCCCGGAGACCGGCCACTTCGACCGTAAGTCGTTCGTGCTGAAGTCCGGCTCGGCCCGCTTCGTGATCACCGGCGGTGTCCAGCGCGACTCCTCGCTGCTCGACCACCACCGCCGCCACGGCGACGGCGTGATCGACCTCGCCCTCGAGGTCGCCGACGTCGACCGGTGCATCGAACACGCCCGCTCGCAGGGCGCCACCATCCTCGAAGAGCCGCACGACGTTTCCGACGAGCACGGCACCGTGCGCGTCGCCGCGATCGCGACCTACGGCGAGACCCGCCACACGCTGGTCGACCGGTCGAAGTACACCGGCGTCTACCTGCCGGGCTACGAGCCGCGCGAGAGCAGCGTCGTCCGCCCGGAAGGCGCGCCGAAGCGGCTGTTCCAGGCCGTCGACCACTGCGTCGGCAACGTCGAGCTCGGCAAGATGGACTACTGGGTCGACTGGTACCACCGCGTCATGGGCTTCGTGAACATGGCGGAGTTCGTCGGCGACGACATCGCGACCGAGTACTCGGCGCTGATGAGCAAGGTGGTCTCCAACGGCAACCACCGCGTCAAGTTCCCGCTCAACGAGCCGGCGATCGCGAAGAAGCGGTCGCAGATCGACGAGTACCTCGAGTTCTACGGCGGCGCCGGCTGCCAGCACATCGCGCTGGCCACCAACGACATCGTCGCGACGGTGACCGCGATGCGCGCCGCGGGCGTCGAGTTCCTCGACACCCCGGACTCCTATTACGACGACCCGGAGCTGCGCGCGCGGATCGGCGAGGTGCGGGTGCCGATCGAGAAGCTCAAGGAGCACCGCATCCTGGTCGACCGCGACGAGGACGGTTACCTGCTGCAGATCTTCACCAAGCCGATCGGCGACCGCCCGACGGTGTTCTACGAGCTCATCGAGCGGCACGGTTCGCTCGGCTTCGGCAAGGGCAACTTCAAGGCCCTGTTCGAGGCCATCGAGCGTGAGCAGGAGCGTCGAGGCAACCTCTGACCCCGGCAGTTCGCAGGGCGTGAAAGGGCTCTTCATCGCACTTTGTGCGGTGGAGGGCCCTTTCGCTACGTGACGGGGCCGACTTTGTCGGCGGAGGGTGGTACACCGGACGGGAACTAAACTTCGAGCGCACCCGGAACCGGAGACCTCTCCGGACCGTCAGTGTGAAGACGTCAGCACGCAGCTTGGAAGGGTCCCGATGCCGGACAACGTCGACGCCAGCGAACGCATGGTGGACAACTGGACGAAGCAGATCCAGGAGACCGCCGCGCGCTATCAGGCGATGGCCGCCCGCATGCAGGGTCAGACCGTGACCGAGCGGTCGAAGGACAACACCATCGAGGTCACGATCGACTCGAAGGGCCTCCTCACGAACCTCGTCATCTCCGAAGCCGCGAGCGGCAAACGGATGGCGGAGGTCTCGTCGCAGGTCATGCGCCTCGTCCAGCTCGCGCAGTCGCGGATCCCGGAACTGCTGCAGGCGGCGATGGCCGAGACCGTCGGCACAAGCGACGAGACGGCGAACAGGGTGATCGCGGAAGCGCAGAGCACCTTCCCGGAGGCTCCGCCCGAGGAGAACCTCGCACCGCCGGAACCCGAGCGGCACCACCGCTTCGGCCCGGAGGACGACGAGCCCTCGCCGCCGCCGTCGCAGGCGAACCCGCCCCAGAACCCACCTCAGCCGAAGCCGATCCCGCGCCGCCGCCGCACGCAGGACGACGATGACGACGATTTCGGCGGCAGCATCCTTTCGTAGACGTCCATCCGGCCTGGTAGAGGGGAGAAACCATGGCAGGCAAGGGTTTTGAGCTCGGCGCCGACCTCGACGCGCACGCCAAGCAGATCGACGGCATCGCCGACGGCCTGCGCACGGCGGTCGACGCCGCGCAGCAGGTGAGCATGCCGACCGACGCGTACGGCATCATCTGCCAGCCGTTCCGGATGATGCTCGACCCGGTCGAGGAGTTCGGCATCAACGCGCTGACCAAGGCCGTCGAGGCCGCGACGACGGTGGCGAACAACGTGCGGTCCGCGTCCAACGCCTACCAGACGCAGGACGAGAACTTCGCCGCCGAGTTCAAGAACGCGCAGGTGCCTGACTGATGCCCGAGGGAAACCCGCTCGTCGCGAACGCGCCGACGGATGGCGACGGCCCGGGTCCGCTGACGGCCGGGAACAGCGAATACGGCTACGGGGCGGGCATCGGCGTCGCCGAGTCGGCCATGGACGCCTTCAACGGCATCTCGAACGGCGACTGGATCGGCGGCGGGCTCGGTGTGCTGAGCCTCGCGGGCGAGCTCGCCAGCGCGGCGATCGACCCGTTCGGCTACCTGATGTCGTCGGTGGCCTCGTTCCTGATGGAACACATGCAGCCGCTGAAGGACATGCTGGACGCCGTCGCCGGCGATCCGCCGGTCATCCAGTCGTACTCCGAAACCTGGGGCAACGTCGCCAAGAAGCTGGAAGACACCCAGGTCGAGTTCTCGAACGCGGTCAAGAACGGCACGACCGGCTGGACGGGCGAGGCGGCCGACCAGTACCGCAAGCAGGCCGCGGAACAGGCCGAGGCGATCAGCGGCGCGGCGACGGTCGCGGGCGCGATCAGCACCGTCGTGATGATCTTCGGCGAGATCGTCACGTTCGTCCGTGAATTCATCCGCCAGCTGATCGCGGACGCGGTCGGCAAGCTCATCGCGTGGGTCATGGAGACGGTGTTCTCCCTCGGCTTCGGCACGCCCGTGGTGGTCGCGCAGGCCGTCACCGCGATCGCCAAGTGGGCCGCGAAGATCGCCGACAAGCTCAAGGAACTGTGCGACGCGATGCGGCGGGTCTCGCCGCTGCTCGGCAAGCTGGCCGACGTCTTCGAGAAGATCATCAAGATCTTCGGCAAGATCGCGGGCAAGGTCACCGGCCTGGACGTGATCAACACCAAGAACATCAAGCCGGGCGGGTTCATCCAGCGCGGCGGCAGCGGCGGCGGATCCGGTGGGTCCGGCGGCGGATCCGGCTCGGGGTCCGGGGACGGTCCGGACGGCGACGGTTCGGGCAGCGGTAGCGGCTCCGGCGACGGCTCCGGAAGCGGCGACGGTTCCGGCAGCGGCTCCAACGGAGACAACTCCGGGGGCAACTCGGGCGACACCGGCAGCGGCCCGAACGACGGCTCCGGGGGCAACTCCGGCGACACCGGCAGCGGCACTGGCGGCAACTCCGGCGACACCGGCAGCGGCCCGAACGACGGCGGGTCCAGCGGAGACACCCCGTCCAACACCACCCGCGGTGGTGACGGTGGCGGCTCGTCCACCCGCTCCGACAGCGGCTCCCCGAACCGCGCCGGCGACGGACCGTCCACTTCGGACGGAAACTCCGCCGGTGGCGATGGTTCCTCCAGTGCCGCCCGTTCCGACGCGCCGACGCCGCATACCCGGTCCGACGGTGGTTCCCCCGGCGATTCCGCCACCCCGAACCGCGCGTCCGACGGCGGCTCGCCGAGCCCGAACCGCGCGGACACCGGAGGTTCGCCCAGCCACACACCCGACGGCGGCTCTCCCGCCCCGCACACGCGGACGGACACCGGCGGCTCCCCGAGCCACACGCCGGACAGCGGCTCCTCCACCCCGCACACCCGTGCCGACAGCGGTTCCCCCGCTCCGCACACGCGGGCCGACAGCGGCGGTTCCCCCAGCCACACCCCGGACGGGGGCTCGCCCGCACCGCACACCCGTGCCGACTCGAGTGGTTCCCCCAGCCACACACCCGACAGCGGTTCCCCGGCCCCGCACACCCGTGCCGACTCGGGTGGTTCCCCGAGCCACACACCCGACAGCGGTTCACCCGCCCCGCACACCCGCACCGATAGCGGCGGCTCCCCCAGCCACACCGGTGACGGCGGCTCGCCCCGGACGCACGGCGGCGACGGCGGCGGTTCACCCACCCCTCGTTCCGACCCGTCGCCCGGCCACCACGGCGGCAACGACGGCGGCAGCCCCACCAGGCCGACCGACAGCGGCACGACGACCAGCGGTACCGCGCCCACGGCGCCGCGTCTCGGCGACGCAGGCCCGTCGCACATGCCTTCGCAGCGTGGCGGTTCCGGCGGCGACGGTTCGCCCGGTGTCCCGCCGCAGGGCCAGCCGATGGCGGGCGGCATGCCGCCTCAAGGCGCTCCGGGCGGCACCCCCGGCGGCACTCCGGGTTCGCCCGGCGGCAGGCCCCAAAGCGGCGGCTGGACGGGTACGCCCGGTTCGCCGCGCACCCCGGACCCGCACGCCCCGCGCACACCCGACACCCACACCGGCCCCAGCCGCGGTCCCGGCCAGACCGGCCCCGGCGGACGGCCGAACCAGCCGCATCAGCCGCAGCCGGTCGCCCGTGGCAACGACTTCGGCCCCGGCGCCCAGCCGCACACCGGCACCCCCGGTTCGCCGGGTACGCACGGCCCGGGCAACCGGCCGGGCGGCACGGGGCCCGGCAACACCGGCCCGGGCGGCCGCGGTCCCGGGGGCCACTCCGGGCCGCCGCACTCGCCGGACGGCCACGGCCCCGACGGGCACGGCCCGCGCCAGGACCCGGACGGTCACCCGCACGACCGCGGCCCCGACGCCGAGCCGGATCGCCCGCTGACGCCGGACGAGGTCAACCAGCGGCATTCCGAAGGCACGCCCGCGGGCAGCTCGTACCACCGTGGCGACTCGGACATGGGCGACCTGCCGCACCGCGTCCAGCCGGATCCGGACGGCCGCTACACCGTCGACGTGCACGTCACGCCGGACGGCCACGCCCGTATCGGCAACCGCACCTACACCCCGGAAGAGTTCGCGGACATCCTGCGACGCAACGGGGATTACGACGGCCGCCCGATCCGCCTGATCGGCTGCGACGCCGGCTCGAACGACTTCGCGCGCCGTCTGTCGCGGGAGCTCGACACCGAGGTGATGGCGCCGAGCAAGCCGGCGTGGACCGACTCGAACGGGCGCGTCTTCTCGTCCGATTACGAGATCGGCCCCGACGGCCGCCCCCGGCCCAAGATCCCGCCGAACGGCGAATGGGACGTCCACAGCCCCGACGGCACCGCCCGCCGGGCGAGCGACGACGGCTTCACCCCGGACACCTCGCACGCGGACAAGCACGACGTGGACGCCGACAGCGCCCGCGACCGCGGCAGGGACTTCCCTTCACAGCACGAGATCGAGGGCGGCTGGAAGGAGCCGGACTACACCCCGCCTCGCCGGGACGTCACGTTGCAGCCGGGCGAGCGGTTCTACGATCCCAGCAACCCGAGGCCGCTGGACCCGAACACGAAGTACGAGGTCACCGATGGCTCCGGCCGACGGTCGACCATCTACACGGACGACTCCGTGCCGCCCAAGATCACGCATGTCGACGCCGACGTCCCGAACACCCGGATCGGGTCCGATCCGTCCAACTCACTGGCGAACCCGGACACGGACCACCTCCTCCCCGACGTCGACTACCGGGTGCACACCGGCGAGGGCCGGTTCGAGTTCAGCACCGACGGCAACGGCAATCCGAAGCTGGACCTGGACGACTTCGATCCCCCTGCCAACGCCAGGCCGGAAACCGTGCCGAACTGGGATCCCAGTGCGAACGGTGACGGCCCGTTCAGCAACAAGCCCCGGTCGGAACTCACTCCCAACACCGCGTACAAGGTGTACTCGACGGACGCCAACGGCAACAAGGTCCTGCACGGGACCTTCTACACCAACAACGAAGTGCCGCCGCGCTTCACCCATATCGAGACCCGGCCGGACGATCCCAAGAACCGCTGGATCAACCCCGAGACCGGCGACAAGCAGACGATGCACGACGCGCAGGCCGGCAGGCCCGACGGCCTTCCGCTCAAGGGCGTCAAGTACAAGATCGGCGACTTCCACTACCACGCCGACCAGTACGGCAACAGCCCGGTCTCGTTCGAGCCCGACTACTCCAGTAAGGCGGGACCGCGCGGGAACACGAGCGCCATGACCCGGATCGGTGCGATCGGCGTCGCGGACACCGGACTGCCCGCACGAGGCGGCCACACCGGGGACCACGCCTCCGGCGCGGGTGGCGGCCGTATCGCCGGTGCCCCTCAGGCGCATACGCAGAACAACCACACCGCCGGGAGCGACGAGAACAACTGGGCGTACTCGGAAACCGACCGTCGGACAGCCGAAAGCCGCGGTGGCGACCACGGCAGGGTGCGGACCTGGCTCGAGGAACCGTCCGTCGGGGAGACCCCGGACCGGTGGCACACCATGTCCGAGAGAATCGCACCGGACGGAACCCGCACTTACAACTTCAGGAGCTTCGTGAATGTCCCCAACCCCGCCCCCGTCGCCCCCCACACCCCCCTCCGGCCAGAGCCCCCGGCAAATGTCTGACCAGGAGCGGGCCGATCAGCTGGTCCAGCAGATCGGCGCGGCCGTGCTGCAGGAGGCGCCGCCGGGGTGGCGGCGGATCGACCTCAAGGCCACCATGGCCACGATGGTCGAGGAGGTGGCGATCACCGTGATCATGGAGGACGGAAGCAGCGCGCAGATGCAGCCGCCCGACATCCGGGCGGCCCTCCAGGAATCGCGTCAGGCCCTTTACGAACCGGGGAAGGGCACCTGGCTGGCGATGCGGCTCATCCTCGACCCTCCGGGCTCGTTCGCCGTCCACTACAACTTCACCTTCGATCCGCTGTGGGATCCTCCCGTCCCGGCGGTGGTCTACCAACGCGACCTCGAGGCGTTCCCGCGCGACGAGGAGAACATTCCGGCCTGGTACCGGGCACGGCTCGAAGAGCAGCAGGAAGGAGCTGAGCAGGCGTGACGATTCCGGCCAAGTTCGGTGACGTCGACCAGGAACGGATCCTGACCGAGATCGCCGACCAGCTGAAGTTCCTGCTCCCTCCCGGCTGGGACTACGTCCAGATCAAGTACAACGCCATCGGCGACTACCGGGAAACGGCCGCCATCGTGCGGTCGGTGGCGGAAACCCTCACCCCGTGGACCCCGCCGGAGGTCATCGCGGACCTGTTCGCCGAGCTGCGGGCGGGAGCCGCGAATCCCGTCGGGGGCACCTGGCTGGGCGCCGTGTTCGAAATGCGCCATCCGGGTTCGTTCAGGGTCAACTTCAACGGAACGGCGGAGCCGGAGTTCCGGAACCCGCCGCCCGCCGAAGCCTTCGCGGATGAACTTCGGCGCTTCCCGCGTGCGGCCGAGAACATCCCGGACTGGCTGCGGCTGCGGGCCGACGAAGCCGGCGACGCCTCCTGACGCCTGAAAGAGGGAACATGACCCAGCCACCGGCGTCCTTGAACCAGCAGCAGCAACAGCAGCTCGTCTGGCAGATCGGCCATGCCCTCGCGACGCCGCTGCCGCCCGGCTGGCGGCAGATGCGCGTCGAGTTCCGGGCGGCGGGCAGGCATGTCGAGGTCGACCTTCTCGTCACCGGCCAGGATGGGCTGCCGCGTCCGGTGCAGCCGAGCCAGGAAGCCGTGCAGTTGCTCGGCAACCTGCGGGCGGGGATGTACCAGCCCGGCCGCGGGACCTGGCTGAGCGCGATCCTGGTCTACGGTCCGGCGACCGTGCTCAGCACGGACTTCCTCGCGGACGTGGAGCCGCCGTGGCGGCAAGCGCCGCCGCAGATCGGCTTCCAGGACGAACTGCGGTTCTTCCCGCGCGCCGAGCAGTCCATCCCGCCCTGGCTGCGGCAGCGAGCCGGGCTCGACGCCGAGCCGCCCGCCGAACCCGCGGTGGCGACTCCGCTCGCCGAAACCCCGGAGGCGCTGCGCGTCCCCCGGGTCCACGACGGTCTCGACGAGTCGGGCCGCCCGATGGTGAACCGTGAGCCGCTGTCCCCGGCCGAGCGGGACCGGGTGCTGCGGTACCTCGACGGCGCGCCGGTCGTGCTGGCGTCGCGGACCTACGACGCCGACGCCTTCGACCCCGACAGGGAACCGTTGGTGCCGTTGAACTTCCGCACGGACGGCCGGTGGTATTGGCCGGGCGCGGTCGCCTACTACCTGCGCGAGCACGACGTCGCCCCCGATCCCGAACTCCTCGGTCACATCAGGGCGTTGCGGTTCACCCTGCCCGAGGTCGGCGAGCCGGAACGGGAACTCGCGGTCGCCGCGATCACCGGTCAGACGTCCACTGAGGACTGAGGTGTTCGAGGCCGATCCGCGGCCGGAAGATGCCACCTGACGGATACGTCACGTGACAAGTTCGCGGTCCGGGTACTCTTGACGGCGTCGGCGAAGGCGACCAGGGAGCACACATGGCACGGGGGAACATCGGCAGGGTCCGGGCGACCCGCTCCGCCGGGATGCTCCCGGTCGTGCTGGCACTCACCTCGGCCGCACTGCTGACCGGCGCCGCCGTCTACACGGTCGACCGCGCCGGCTGCGTGGACCCGGGCCAGTACATCCGGCACGACAACCACATCGAGCTCGTCGGCGGCTGCGTCGACGGCTCGGAGCTGCCCGCCGCGCCGCAGGGGACTTCGCACGAGGCGGACGCGAAGACCGGCGTCACGCCCAGCAACTTCCGCCCGTAACCGGGCGCTTCCTCCCACCACACCGCGCTGACCAGCGCGAAAGGAGCAAGGGACCTTTGCTGTCATTTGCTTAGCATGGCTACGCGAACGACAGCAAAGGTCCCTTGCTCGCTCTCCGGGCTCGGCGGCGGTCAGCCCAGGGCGTTGGCCAGATCGGCGATCAGGTCGCTGCCGTCCTCGATGCCGACCGACAGGCGCAGCAGGTTGTCCGGCACCTCCAGGGTGGACCCGGCGGTGCTCGCGTGGGTCATCCGGCCGGGGTGCTCGATGAGCGACTCGATCCCGCCCAGCGACTCGGCGAGGATGAACAGCTTCGTCTTCGACGCGGCTTCGAGAGCGGCCTGCTCACCGTCGACATGGGTGAACGAGATCATCCCGCCGAAGCGCCGCATCTGCTTCGAAGCGATCTCGTGGCCGGGGTGCTCCGGCAGGCCCGGGTAGTAGACCCGCTCGACCTTCGGGTGCTTCAGCAGCATCCGGGCGATCAGTTCGGCGTTGTCGCTGTGCCGCTCCATCCGCAGCGCGAGCGTCTTGATCCCGCGCAGGGTCAGCCAGGCGTCGAACGGACCGGGCACCGCGCCCGCGGCGTTGCGCAGGTAGAACAGCTGCTCGCGCAGTTCGTCCTCGTTCGTCAGAATCGCGCCGCCGACGACGTCGGAGTGCCCGCCGAGGTACTTGGTCGTCGAGTGCAGGACGACGTCGGCACCCAGCGAAAGCGGGTTCTGCAGGTACGGGGTGGCGAAGGTGTTGTCGACGACCAGGCGGGCGCCGGCGCCGTGCGCGACCTCGGCCAGCGCGGCGATGTCGGCGATCCCCAGCATCGGGTTCGTCGGCGACTCGCACCAGATCAGCTTCGTCTCCGGCCGGATCGCGGCGCGGACCTCGGCGATGTTCCCCAGATCGGCGACCGTATGCTCGACGCCCCACAGGCTGAGCACCTTGTCGATCAGCCGGAAAGTGCCGCCGTACGCGTCGTTGCCGAGCACGAGGTGGTCTCCGGGCCGCAGGGTCGCCCGCAGCAGGACGTCACTTGCCGCCATCCCCGACGCGTACGCCAGACCGTGCCGCGCGCCTTCGAGCGCCGCGAGCGCGACCTCCAGCGCGGTGCGCGTGGGGTTCGCGGTGCGGGAGTACTCGTAGTCGCCTTCGCGCGTGCCGCCGACGCCGTCCTGCGCGTAGGTCGAGGTCTGATAGATCGGCACGATGACCGCGCCGGTACGGGGATCAGGGGTCTGCCCGGCGTGGATCGCGCGCGTCTCGAAGCCCAGCAGAGAGTAATCGTCGGCCATACCCCCAAGGGTACGGCCACCCACCCGGGATCCCATCGGCTGGGATTGAACTCACCACTGCGCGGGTGGTTGTCCCTGCTGCTGGGCACCGGGAGCCGGCGGGTAGCCGGGCTGTGGCGGGTAGCCGAAGCTGGGCGGCTGCGTGGGAGTGTTCTTGGCCGCCAGCCAGCGCCCCGTCGGCGGGATCAGCGCGAGCACAAGGGTCGCGATCGCCGGGATCAGGACCACGAAGAGAAGCCAGCCGAAGCCGAAATGCAGCATCACCCCGCCGTACGAGAAGTAGAAACTCGAGCCGATCGCCCGGAACAGGAAGGTCAGCGCCACGAACCCGATCGCGCCCGCGGATCCGATCACGGTGAGCACCCGTCCGGCGCGTTTGCGCACGAGCAGCAGGATCCCGCCGCCCAGCAGCAGAGCCGCGCTGACGAAGTCCAGCACCGCCCCGACGACGAGGAACGAAATGACGTAATGGGAGAGCTCGATGACGTGGGACACGGTCCCGGCGAGGAACCAGAGCCCGCCGAGGATCGCCAAGATCCCGGCGATGATCCCGGTCGCCCCGCTCGGTTGCCGCGCCATTCCCGGCGGCGGGTAGGCACCGGGTGCCGGGTAGCCGCCCTGCGGCGGGTAGTGCTGGTAAGTCATTTCTCCCCTTTGCCGAATCCTTGTCCCATCCCCGGCTACCAGCCGGGAAGCCGATCCTGCTTCGACGGCTCCTCCTCGTCGGGACGCCGTCCCTCCAGCCAGTCCGAGGTCGGCCTGATCACCGACAGCACCAGCGCGGCGAAGGTCATCACGAACAGGACGAACGCGACCACCTCGCCTGTCACCAGTGGCTCTCCGTCCACTTCGGCGAAGAAGTACGCGCGGGCCGCTCCGTTCGCGAGCAACGTCGCCACCATCGCGAGCGCCGTCCCGGCGACGACGAGGGTGCGGCCGAGGGTCCGGCGCAGCAGCAACAGGATGCCGCCGACGAACAAGGCCGCCGTCAGTACCCCGTTCCACGCGGTTCCGGCGAAGTACTGGGGAGCCGGCCCGAGAAAGGCGAGCTGCCCGACGAAGGCGCCCGCCTCGGACAAGTACCGCATGCCGCACAGGATGGCGAGGACGGCCGCGCCGATCGCGGTCCCCGAAGACTGGTTCTGACCCATCGAACTCCCCCAAGCCGAGCCGGACGGCTCAGGATCTCACCATCCACCCTGCTGGGGAAACTGATTCTGCGGCCGATACGGCTGCACCGGGGCTGGCCGCCAGCGCAGGTACCTGAACGTCGGCGGGAGCACCGCCAGCAGCAGCGACACCAGACCGAACACGACCATGGCCAGCCGGAGGACACCGTCGAAGGTCGCGAACCGGAGCAGGATGTCGAGATGGATCCGGTACGGCACGCGGAACGCGATCGGCTCCAGCACGACGGCCAGGATGGCGAGCAGCGAGCCGAGGATCAGCAGGATGGCGCCGATCAGCGAACGGAAGAACGTCGTCAGCGCGCCCATCAGCAGGAACAGCGCGGCGACCAAGTACAGCACCAGTTCGACGAGCGCGAAGCCGGGCAGGTTCGAAAGGCTGAACCCCGACGGGAGCTCGATGAAGTAGCGGATCGGGATGAAACCGGACGCGAGCGCCCCGACGAGGCCGAGCACCGCCGCGATGATCGCCGTCGCCCCGGACGGCTTGGCCTGCGGTGCGGGGTACCCGAAACCTGGCGGTCCGGGCTGCTGGGCGGGATATCCGTACGGACCGGTCACGTCGCTCCCGTCGGGCCAGGTGTGGTTAACGGCGCTCACCCTAGTCCGCGGGTACCGGCCGTGGCAGGCGAATCGGCATACCCCGGCCAAAACGGAACACCCCCGGCCACGGGCCGGGGGTGTTCCGAACAAAACCGTTCAGTGGCGGCGAATCACCACTGCTGCGGGGGCTGACCGGGCTGCTGGCCCGGCTGGCCGAAACCGCCGCTGGGCGGCCCCTGCTGTCCGGGCTGCTGCCCGAAACCGCCGGGCTGCTGCGGGGCCTGGCCGAAACCACCCTGCGGCGGCTGGCCCGGCTGGGCGAACCCGCCACTGGGCGGGCCCTGCTGACCCGGCTGCTGCCCGAAACCACCGGGCTGACCCTGCTGCGGGAAACCACCCGAAGACGGGCCGGGCTGTCCGGGCTGGCCGAAGCCACCCGGCTGCGGCTGGCCGAACTGTCCGGGCTGGCCCGGCTGACCGGGCTGCCCCGGCTGACCGAAACCACCCTGCGGCGGACCGCCGAAACCACCGGGCTGACCGCCCTGCGGGGCGCCCAGCACCGAACCGCCGCCACCGAGGCCGACGAACTGCGCGGTCGCCGGGATCAGGCCCAGCACACCGACGATCAGGATCACGATGCCGAGGAGCAGGTGCAGCAGGCCACCGCCGATACCGGCGCCTTCCCGAGCGGACGGCGGCAGCTTGTCCAGGAAGTCCGACGACGGGGTCGAACCGCTGAGCAGGAGGACGCCGAACAGCACCAGCAACGCGCCGCCCGCGGCGACGACGATCGGCGCGATCTTCTTCACCGTGCCAGGGAGCTTGCCCGCGAGGGCGAGCCCCACACCACCGGCGATCGAGACGAGCGATCCGACCAGAAGCATGATCACGTAGAACCAGGTGGCGCCCGGACCGGCCACACCGGCCTCGTCGAGGAACTTGTCGATCTGCTCCTGGTTCGGAGCGCTGTCGAAGATCTTCGAGTAGTCGCTGGCGTCACCGAAGTAGACGAACGAGACGATCAAGGCGATCAGGCCGAGCAACGCCACGACGCCGCCGGCGATGAACCCGAACATCTGGTTGCCACCGCCGCCGCCTGCTGCCGCGGGGCTGTAACCCGGGGGCGGCCCGCCGAAACCGGGCTGCTGGCCGAAGCCGCCCTGCGGCGGTCCGCCGAAGCCCTGCTGCGGCTGGCCGAAACCGGGCTGCTGGCCCTGCGCCGGGTCGAACCCGCCCTGCTGGGGCTGGCCGAAGCCCTGCTGCTGACCGAAGCCGCCACCCTGGGCGCCGTAGGCACCGGCGGCCGGGTTGTCGGCCGCGCTCGGCGGCGGGGCGTACGGGATGGCGGGCGGCTGCGAACCCGGCGGCACGAGCTGGGTGGACTCGGCGGTGGGGCTCTCCCCGCCACCGCTCACCGGCTGCACGACCTGGGTCGCGTTCGCGTCGCCGGAACCCGGCTGGACCGGCTGCACGACCTGCGTGGGCTCCGGCGTGTCGCCGAACCCGCCGCCCTGTTGCTCAGGGGAAGGCTGTTGCCCGTACTGCGGCTGCCCGTAGTCGGGCTGGGCCGGCTGACCGGGCTGCACCACCTGCGTCGGTTCCGGGGAACCGAACGGGTTGTCTTGCTGCGGCTGAGGGCCACTCGGGGGTCCCTGCGGTGGCTGGGCGCCACCCCAAGGCTGATTCGGTGGCTGCGGAGCACTCATTTGGGTCTTGAACCCCCTTGACGAGGACATAAAAGTTCAACTCACCCGACACGCTATCGGATAGCCGGGTGGGCCGCTCGTAACGCCCCGGCCCGACCATCCGATGAAATGCCTCTTTACCGTCCCGCGAGAAACGCGAGCAGGTCGTGCCGGGTGACGACACCCGCCGGTTTGCCGTCGACCAGCACCAGCGCGCCGTCGGCACCCGAGAGCGCCTCCATCGCCGCGCTCACCTGTTCACCGGCGCCGATGGTCGGCAGCGGGGGCGACATGTGCTGCTCGAGCCGGTCGGCCAGCTGGGCCTTGCCGGTGAAGAGCGCTTCGAGCAGATCGCGCTCGTTGACCGCGCCCACGACCTCGGCCGCCATGACCGGCGGCTCCGCGCTGACCACGGGCATCTGGCTGACGCCGAACTCCGAAAGGATCGCCACCGCTTCGGCGACGGTCTCGTTCGGGTGACTGTGCACGAGGCTCGGCAGCGAGCCGCTCTTCTTCATCAGGACGTCGCCGACGGTCGCGCCGCTGGAGTCCGGCGGCAGGAAGCCGTAGGAGGACATCCAGCTGTCGTTGAACACCTTGGTGAGGTAGCCGCGGCCGCCGTCGGGCAGGAGCACGACGACGACGTCGTCCGGGCCGAGCCCCTCGGCGAGCTTGAGCGCGGCGGCGACGGCCATACCGCACGAACCGCCGACGAGCAGCCCCTCTTCGAGCGCGAGGCGGCGGGTGATGTCGAAGGAGTCGGCGTCCGACACGGCGATGATCCGGTCGGCGATGTCACGGTCGTAGGTGTCCGGCCAGAAGTCCTCGCCGACGCCCTCGACCAGGTACGGCCGCCCGGTCCCGCCGGAGTACACCGAACCTTCGGGGTCGGCGCCGATGACCTGGACGCGTCCGTCGCTGACCTCCTTGAGGTACTTGCCGGTGCCCGAGATCGTGCCGCCCGTGCCGACGCCCGCGACGAAATGCGTGATCTTGCCCTCGGTCTGGCTCCAGAGCTCCGGGCCGGTCGAGTGGTAGTGGCTGGCGGGGTTCTCGGGGTTGGCGTACTGGTTCGGCTTCCAGGCGCCTTCGATCTCGCGGACGAGACGGTCGGAGACGTTGTAGTAGGAGTCCGGGTGCTCCGGCGCCACCGCGGTCGGGCAGACCACGACGCGGGCACCGTAGGCCTTGAGCACGTTGCGCTTGTCCTCGCTGACCTTGTCCGGGCAGACGAACACGCACTTGTATCCCTTGCGCTGCGCCACCATGGCCAGCCCGACGCCGGTGTTGCCGGACGTCGGCTCGACGATGGTGCCGCCGGGCTTCAGTTCGCCGGAACGCTCCGCGGCTTCGATCATCCGCAGCGCGATGCGGTCCTTGACGCTGCCGCCGGGGTTGACGTACTCGACCTTGGCCAGGATGAGCGGCTGCAGCCCCTCGGCCAGTGCGTTCAGCTTGACCAGAGGGGTGTTGCCCACGAGGTCCACGATGTGCTCGACGTATTCCACTCCCACAGCCTAAACGCCGCAGGTCGCGATGTGTCCACTCAACCGGGCGGCGTGAGAACCGGGATCAGACGGGGCCGACTGAAAGAGTGGCGTGGGTCGCGTTCGCCTTTGACCCGCACCTCCCTCCGGTGGAGGATGCGAGGTGAGCAACCGCTTAGCGCGTCTGGATCGAGAACAAGGGAGTGTCGTTCCATGCCCGAAGCCGTCATCGTCTCCACCGCCCGATCCCCGATCGGCCGCGCCGGCAAGGGATCGCTGGTGAGCATCCGCCCGGACGACCTCACCGCGCAGATGGTCCGCGCCGCGCTCGACAAGGTCCCCGAACTCGACCCGACGCAGATCGAAGACCTCATGCTGGGCTGTGGTCTCCCCGGCGGCGAGCAGGGCTTCAACATGGGCCGGGCCGTCGCCGTCGAACTCGGCTACGACCACCTGCCCGGCTGCACGATCACGCGGTACTGCTCGTCGAGCCTCCAGACCACCCGCATGGCGCTGCACGCGATCAAGGCCGGCGAAGGCGACGTGTTCATCTCCGCCGGTGTCGAGACGGTTTCCCGCTTCGCCAACGGCAGCTCGGACTCCTGGCCGAACACGCACAACCCGCTGTTCGCCGACGCCGAGGCCCGCACCGCGCAGGTGGCGGCCGAGGGCGCCGACAGCTGGACGGACCCGCGCGAGAACGGTGTCCTGCCGGACGTCTACATCGCGATGGGCCAGACCGCCGAAAACCTGGCGCGGCTGAAGAACGTTTCGCGTGAGGAGATGGACGAGTTCGGCGTCCGCTCGCAGAACCTCGCCGAGAAGGCCATCGCCGACGGCTTCTGGGCCAACGACATCACCCCGGTGACCCTGCCCGACGGCACGGTGGTCTCGAAGGACGACGGCCCGCGCGCCGGCGTCACCCTCGAAGGCGTCTCCGGCCTCAAGCCGGTCTTCCGCCCCGACGGCCGGATCACCGCGGGCAACTGCTGCGCGCTCAACGACGGCGCCGCCGCGGTGATCATCATGTCCGACACCAAGGCGAAGGAACTCGGCCTCACGCCGCTCGCCCGCGTCGTTTCGACCGGCGTTTCGGGGCTGTCGCCGGAGATCATGGGCTATGGCCCGGTCGAGGCGTCGAAGCGGGCGCTCGCGCGCGCCGGGATGTCCATCGGCGACATCGACCTCGTCGAGATCAACGAGGCGTTCGCCGCGCAGGTCATCCCGTCGTACAAGGACCTCGGGATCGACCTCGACCGGCTGAACGTCAACGGCGGCGCGATCGCCGTCGGCCACCCGTTCGGCATGACCGGCGCGCGGATCACCTCGACGCTGATCAACTCGCTGCGGCACCACGACAAGCAGTTCGGTCTCGAGACGATGTGCGTCGGTGGCGGCCAGGGCATGGCGATGGTGCTGGAGCGCCTCTCCTGACCCGCTGACCTGCGGAAAGGGAGCAAGGGACCTTTGCTACCGCTTACTTAGCCACGCTAAGCGAGTGGTAGCAAAGGTCCCTTGCTCCCTTTTCGTGCCCTAGTGGGTCATGACCGGCGGCGCCGCGGCGACCTCACCGTCGACCGCGCCCCCCGGCGGCGCGGGCTTGGTCTTCGGCAGGAACGCCGCCGGGATCAGGCACAGCGCGAGCAGGATCATCGACCACAGGAACGTCGTCGAGAACGCGTCCGCGGTCAGCCCCGAAGCCGCTTCGCGCGTCGCCGGGTTCATCACCGCGGCCGTCGCGGCCAGCTGCCCCTGCGCGGTCGGCACGCCGAACTTCCCGGCCAGCAGGGCCGCCAGGATGATCGACAGCACGGCCGAACCGATCGCCCCGGCGGTCTGCTGCAAGATGTTCGTCGCCGTCGAAGCCTTCGCCATGTCCTGCGACTTGAGCGTCTGCAACGCGGCCGAGGTGATCGGCATCATCGTCGCGCCCATGCCGAGCCCCATCACGAACAGCGCCGAAAGCAGCAGCCAGTACGGCGTCGCGGCGGTGATCTGGGTGAAGGCGATCAGCCCGGCGAGCATCAGCACGAGACCGGGCAGCACGATCTTCCGCGCGCCGATCTTGTCCGCGAACCGGCCCGCGATCGGCATGGTCAGCATCGCGCCGACACCCTGCGGAGCGAGCAGCAGACCGGCGTTCATCGCCGATTCGCCGCGCGCCAGCACGAAATACGTCGGCAGGAGCAGCATCGCGCCGAAGAACGCGACACAGAAGAAGGTCATCGTCACCATGGCGACGGAGAACGACCGGTTCTTGAACAGCTTCAGGTCGAGCAGCGGGTTCGTGACCCGGTTCGCCCGGAACACGAACGCCACCAGCAAGGCGACCCCGGCCAGCGCGGGCAGCCAGACGTCCACCGCGCCGACACCGCCCGCCGCCGGGATGTTCGAGACGCCGAAGATCAGCGCCGCCAGACCCGGCGAGACCATCAGCATGCCGACGAAGTCGAACCGCTCACTGGGCTCCGGCCGGTCCTTCGGCAGCAGGCGCCAGGCCATCGCCATGGTGATCAGGCCGATCGGCACGTTGATGTAGAAGATCCAGCGCCAGCTCACCGCGTCGACCAGCCAGCCGCCGAGGATCGGGCCGCCGATCGGGCCGAGCAGCATCGGCACCCCGAGCACGCCCATCACCCGCCCGATCCGGTGCGGACCGGCGGCCCTGGTCAGGATCGTCATTCCGGCGGGCATCAGCATGCCGCCGCCGAAGCCCTGCAGGACCCGGAAGATGATCAGCGATTCGACGTCCCAGGCCATCCCCGCGAGCATCGAGCCGATCAGGAACAGCCCGATCGCGGTCATGTAGAGCCGCTTGGTGCCGAAGCGGTCCGAAGCCCAGCCGGTGATCGGGATGACCGTCGCCAGGGCGAGCATGTAGCCGGTCGCGATCCACTGGATGGTGTCGAACGAGGTCTGGAACTCGATGGTCAGTTTCTGGAGCGCGACGTTGACGACCGTCGTGTCGAGGATCGCCATGATCGCGCCGAGGATGACGACGCCGGCGACCTTGAGCACGCCGGCGTCGAGTTTGTCTCCGCCCGGTGCGGCCGGGCTTTGCGTTGACATGAAAGGTCCGTCCCCTGGTACTGAGTGGACGCGACAACCCCCGTGGTCGCGACTACGAGATCGACGCCCGGCGAAGCGCCGGGCCTTCCCCAACCGAGCTTGTGCACGAGGGCACAAACTCAGGTATGTAGCCGAGGGTAGCCGAACACGGGTTTTACCTGCCAACTTTTTCCCTGTATGCGGGCCGAAAGGGCAGGCCCGCGTACAGGTTGTCACGAAGAGTGATCAGCAGACGCTGTCGGTCGGGGCAGGGTTACCGAGCCCGAACAGCGGCCGCAGCTTGAGCCCGATCCAGGTGCCGCCGAGCGCGAAGACGCCCCACAGCCAGCCGTGGAGGCTGCCGACCGAGATACCGCCGAGGTAGGCGCCGATGTTGCAGCCGCCGGCCATCCGCGCGCCGACGCCCATCAGGATCCCGCCGAGCACCGCGGCCACCGCGGTCCGCCACGGGATCGAGCTGTGGATCTTCCACGCGCCCGCCGCCGCGGCCGCCACCCCGGCGCCGATCATGATGCCGATGTCGGTGAGGCTGTTCTTGTCCTTCCAGATCGGCCCCGCCAGCGAAGCCGCGTTCGCCTTGATCCGCCAGAACTCCCAGGTCTCGGGGTGCAGGCCGAACACCTGCAGGATCTTGGCGCCCCACAGGCTGAACGCGCTCGTGACACCCCAGATCCCGCCGGAGACCAGGAAGACCGCGCCCGCCAGCACACCGAGGACGACGGCGCCGACGAGGATCGGCCAGGAGCCGCGGTAGATCCGGGCGAATCCGCGCGCGGTCGGGACGACGTCGACCGGCGGCGGGTTGCGGCGCTTCTGCACGAACCGGGTGCCCAGCACGATCGCGGCGAGGACGGCGACGGTGATCACCCACGAACCGAACCAGCCGACGTGGTCGGCGAGCAGGACACCCTTGAACTCGGGCCAGCCCGACAGCAGCGGATACGCCCACGTGTAGAGAACCGATCCGGTGATGAACCCGCCGAGGGTGAGCACGATCGTCGACTGCCCGGAGCCGACCGCGAACAACGTTCCCGACGCGCACGCACCACCCAGCTGCATGCCGATGGCGAAGATCGTCGCGCCGACGAACAGCGCGAGCCCCAGCCCGCCCGCGGTCGGCTTCGGAGTGCTGCCGAAGAGCCCGGAGCCGGTGCCGACGATCAGCGCGATCAACGTCGCGGCCGTGCCGAGCAGCAGGGTATGCGCGCGCAGGCCCTGGCCGTTCCCGACCGCGATCAGCTGACGCCAGGCCGAGGTGAATCCGAACCGGGAGTGGAAGAGCGCGAGGCCGAGCAGCAGGCCGAGGATGAGCAGCACCCCGAACTTCGCGCCGTGCGCGGCCCAGACGTACCAGGTCAGCCCGACCGCGAGGGCTCCCGCGACCGCCAGCGGCACGACCTTGACCGGTTCCTCCGGTCGCGGGACCGGGGCGGCGCAAGAGGTCGGGAAGTCGAAGAGTTTCTTCTCACCGGCTTGGGTTTCCGTCGTCGCCACCAGGACTCCTGATCGATCGGCGGGGTGGGGGACGAGCAACGTTAGGACCGGTGACCACCCGATCGCAGCCCGTCCCACACTGTGCGACGAACGGCGGCTCCGACGCGGCCGGATGGCGGGGTGGTAGCAAAGGTCCCTTGCTCCCCCGGCACGCGTGAAGGCCCCCTTTCCTCCGCTGAGCCGAGGAAAGGGGGCCTTCACGCGCTTAGGTCTACTCCGCCGTCTTGATGCAGATCGTGGTCGGCGGCGTCGAGTACGTCGCCACTCGCTTGGCTTCGGTGCCCTCGCAGGTCGCCTCGTCCGAAACGTTGGCGATCTTCACCAGTTCCGCGTCCTTGGCGGGGTCGGTGCAGGACACCTTCTGGTAGCCGGCGGTCTTCGAGGTGTAGCCCTTGAGGCAGTCACCCTGTTTGACGTTGGGCATGAGGCACAGCGTGTACGAGATCCGGCCGGACATCGAGATGCTGTCGTAGCCGCCCTCCGGGCAGGACTCGCCGCCACCCACGCGGGCGGCGATCTTGACGTTCGCCTCCTGCGCGCCGCAATCGGCCTTCTTCGGCTCGTCGGCCGTCCGGGAGAACTCGGTCACGCTCAGGCATTCACCGGCCTGGGCACTGCCCGTCCCGGTGAAGTGATTGAAGAGGAACAAACCGCCGCCGATCACGACGACGAGCACCGGGATGGCGAATCTCAGCCAACGGAGCTTGGACTTCTTGGGTGCAGACGGCTGACCGAAAACGTCGGGCTGTCCCACCGGCATTTGGCCCCCAGGGGCCGGCTGGGAAGTGGTCACCGAGAAACCTCACAGGTGTGAAGAGGAATGAGAACCTCGGTATCAAACACTTACCGTGATCAAGGCCACCACCCAGCCCCCTGAAAGAGTGAAAGCCCCTGGTGGAGGTCGCTATTTGAGGCTCTTCACGCAGACCGTCGACGGTGGCGTCGAGTAGCTCTTGAGATGGGTGGCCTCCGTGTCGTCACAGGTCGCGACACCGTCGACCACCTTCAGGACTTCGGCGTCCTTCGCGCGGTCCGAACAAGGAACCTTCTGATAGGCCACGCTGTCGGCGAGGAAGTTCTCGAGGCAGTCGCCCTGCTTCGCGTTGATCATCATGCAAAGCCGGTACGAGGCGAACGTCTTGTCGACGGTGAGCTGATCGTATTCGCCCGCCGGGCACGCGCCGCCGGCGTCGGTCTTCGCCCCGGCCTTCGCGTTGGCCTCGACGGATCCGCAGTCCGCCTTGGCCGGATCCTCGTCGACGTCGCCGAAGGTGGTGACCGCGTAGCAGTCGCCCACCCGGACGTCGTCCGTGCTGGAGAGATAACCGATGATCCACGAAGACGCACTGAGCACCACGATCGCGACCGGCAGCAGGATGCCCAGCCAGAACCACTTGGAACGCCTGTGTTCGGTCATGCCAGCAGGGTATTCGCCGCCACGGAAAAGGGCGCCCCGATCGCTCGGGGCGCCCTTTCGCGGAGAATCGGCGTCAGTCGTTTTGGAAGTACGACAGCAGCCGCAGGATCTCGAGGTACAGCCAGACCAGCGTGGTCATGAGACCGAAGGCGGCGAACCACGCCCACTTCGACGGCATGCCTTCGCGGATCATCCGGTCGGCCTGGTCGAAGTCGAGCAGGAAGCTGAACGCCGCGACACCGATCACCACGAGGCTGAAGATGATCGCGATCGGCCCGCCGTCACGCAGCGGGTTGAAGCCGAAGAAGCTGGTGATGAGGTTGACCAGCATCAGGATCGCGACGCCGACGACGGCGCCGATGATCCACTTCGTCAGCTTCGGGGTGACCTTGACCGCGCCGGTCTTGTAGACGACCAGCATCGCAACGAAGACACCCGCGGTACCGATGATCGCCTGCAGCGCGATACCGGGGTACAGCGCCTCGAAAAGGCCGCTGATCGCACCGAGGAAGACACCCTCGGCCGCCGAGTACGCCAGCGTGAGCGGGCCGCTCGGCTTCTGCTTGAAGATGATCACGAGCGAGATCACGAGGCCGACGATCATGCCGCCGACGAGGGCGCCGATCACGCCGCCGCTGATACCGGTGATCCGGCCCGCGGCGTCCGTGGGCAGCTGGCTGAGCGCCCAGATCGCGGTGAGCACACCGGTCACCAGCGCGGTGCCGAGGCTCAGCGCCGTCTTGATGACGACGTCGTCGACGGTCATCGGACGGTCGTCGGCGCCGGCGGAGGTCTGCGGAGGGCCGTAGCCGGGCACGCCGCCCTGGGGTTGGTTGAAGCCTACGTTGGGTCCGTACTGAGCCGCGCCACGCGGCAGGTTCCGGAACGCCGGGTTGCTACTGGATCGCACCTGATCCTCCTGGATCTACTGGCACCTGCATCGGGTTCAACGACCGCGAGGGCCGCCCGGTTCCCGTCGAAGTAAAGACGACTTTACTCACAATCGGCGCGACGCCCATCCCCCACACCGTATGCGGCGGAGATCACCGACCGTTCACCGATACCCCACCTGATGCCCTATTGCCAAAAGCGCTGCTCACAGGACACCCTCCACGGTGCGTGTTCGGATAATCACCGAAGGCGTGTCGGGGAACCTATCGATCGTGTGACCTGCGTCGACGTACAGGCGTCGACGGCAGAGCACGGCCAAAGGAGTCAACACACCATGGGGTGGACCACACGCCCGAGCGTGCGTTCGCGCGCCTTGACCAGCCTGATCGCGACGTGCCTGCTAGGCGCTTTGTCCGCCACCGTCGCGGCGACACCGGCTTCGGCCGTCGACAACGAAGGCGTCGGCTACAAGGTCACGCCCGGCCAGACGGTCGACGGCAAGCCCAGAGAACGCGACTGGCTGGGCTCCTACGTCGTCAACGGCAAGCACGTGTTCTGCGTCTCCTTCCAGCTGAAGGCGCCGGACACCAACGAGAAGTACAAGCCCGGCGACGAACTCCTCGACAAATGGGGCGCGAAGCTCCCGGAGGACACCGCGGCCAACATCTCCTACCTGCTGCTGCGCTACGGCGGCACCAAGGACAACGCCGAGGCCGCCGCGCTCGCGCACCTGCTGCACTCGTGGACGTCGAAGCCTCGTTCCCCCGAAGACCTCAAGCCGGACCTTCCCCCGGAGAAGGTCGGCTACGACGTCCAGAGCCACCTCGACAAGCTGAAGGCACAGCACGCCGACGCCGCCTCGGCCGTCGAGAAGCTGACTAAGGATGCCGAAGCCAACCGCGGTCCGTGGACCACCGCGATCGCGCCGCCGAAGGACGACCAGCACATCGGCACCGCGGGCGAGTGGACGATCAGCGTCAAGAACTCCAAGGGCAAGGGCATCTCCGGGGTGCCCGTGCAGCTCACTCCGTCGAACGCGACCATCGGCGGCGGCGAGAGCACGAAGCCCGCGTCGACCTCGAACGCCAAGGCCGAGAAGGCCACCACGGTGAAGACCGGCGAGGACGGCACCGTCACGGTCAAGGTGACGCCGACCGGTGACCAGCCGAAGCTGGCCAGCTCGTTGTCCGCTCCCGCGGACCGGCCATACGTGCAGTTCCCCGTCGAGACCGGCGTGCAGAAGGTCGTGTCGACCGGCGGCGAGAAGGAACTGAAGGCCCAGGGGGTCGCGGTCGTCGCGAAGCCGGGCAAGGTCCAGGTGACCAAGGTCGACGCGAAGACCGGCAAGGGCATCGCGGGCGCCGCGCTGCGGATCACCGCCAAGGACAAGGCCACCGCCGCCGTGGGCCACGACGGCAAGCCGCTCAACGGCGCCGACGGCAAACCCGCCGTCGTCACCACCGAAGGCGAGAACGGCACGGTCACCGTGGAGAACCTGCGGACCCCGCAGGAGATCTGCGTGGTCGAGGTCAGCGCGCCGCCGGGCTACACCAACGCGTTCGACCCGAAGAATCCGCCGTCCGCCTGCGGCGAGCTCAAGCCGGGTGAGACGCTGGCCCTCAAGGTCGCCAACACGCCCAACGAGGTACCGCGCACCATCCCCGCCGGTGACCGGCCGGTGGCGATGATGCAGGGCACCGTCGAGAACTCGGCGTCGACCGCCGGCATCCTCGGCGTCGGCGCGCTCGCGCTGCTCGGTTCGGTGATGGTGGGCGTGGCCGCGCGGCGGTCTTCGCGACGCTAAGAGGGTTCAGGAATGTCAGTACGACGCGGGTTCGCGCTGGGAGCGGTCACGGTCCTGTGCGCGGACGTCGTCGCGGCCCTGCTCATCTGGCCGCCGACGACCGTGGTGACGGGGACGGCTCAGCCCGTCTCCGTCACCGTCGCGGGTGGCGCCCCCGCCGCGCCCGCACAGCAGGAGGTCCCGCCTCCGCCGGACATCGCCCCCACGACCCCGACGTCCGCTCCGCCGCCGTCGAAGGAGCCTGAAGCCCCGAAGCCGCAGGGCCCGGGGACGATCCGGCTGCCCGCGGGCGGCGCGGCGAAACTCGTGCGCAAGGAACTCGGGCCGGGCGCGGAGCTTCCGGTGCCGGAGAACCTCGGCGAGGTGACCTGGTGGGGCGCCGAGCTGAGCTCGGCCACCGGGGCGAGCGTGTTCGCCGGGCACGTGAACTGGAAGGGCGCGACGGGTCCGTTCGCGGAACTGTGGACCGAGCGGATCGGCGGCGCCGTCACCGTGGTCGACAAGGCCGGGAAGTCCTGGCAGTACAAGGTCTCCCAGCTGATCACGTTGAAGAAGAACGAGCTGCCGCAGCGGGCGGACGAGTTGTTCGGCCAGTCCGGTCCGCATCGGATAGTGCTCGTCACCTGCGGCGGCCGCTGGGTCGGCGGGGAGACCGGCTACGCCGAGAACCGGGTCGTCATCGCCGACCCAGCCTAGTTACCCGTGAGTAACTTCACCGGCGCCGTGGTGGTCCTCGCCGTCCCGATGCAGCAGAATGCCGGGGGACGCGGGCGAGCACGGTGAAGGGTGAGGCAGATGGCGACTTTTCTGGTGACCGGGGCGACCGGACTGATCGGGCGCCAGTTCACCCGGCTACTGCTCACCAGGGACGACGTCGACAAGGTCGCGCTCGTCGTCCGAGCGTCCTCACGGGACAAACTCGCGAAACTCGTGAACGCCTGGCCGCATCCCGAACGCGTCACCCTCGTCACCGGTGACCTCGGCGAGCCGCTGCTCGGCGTCGGCGAAGAGGATCGAGAGAAGCTTCGCGGCGTCGACCACGTCGTGCACCTCGCCGCCCTTTACGACCTCACCGCCGACGACGAAGCCAGCATCAAGGCCAACGTCGAAGGCACCGCGCAGGTGATCGCGCTCGCCGCCGAGCTGAACGCCGGCTGCCTGCACCACGTGTCCTCGGTCGCCGTCGCCGGGGACCACGAGGGCATGTTCACCGAGGAGATGTTCGACGTCGGCCAGCGGCTCCTCACGCCGTACCACCGCACGAAGTTCGAGGCGGAGCGCCTCGTTCGCGAGCAGCAGGACGTGCCGTGGCGGGTGTACCGGCCCGCGGTCGTCGTCGGGAACTCCGAGACCGGCGAGATGGACAAGATCGACGGCCCGTACTACCTGTTCCCCGCGATCAGCAGGCTGGCCGGGCTCCCCGACGTGCCGATCGTCGGCCCCGACCTCGGCGACACCAACGTCGTCCCGGTCGACTACGTCGCCGAGTCGCTGAACGCCCTGGTCACCACGAAGGGCCTCGACGGGCGCGCGTTCCACCTGGTCAACCCGGAGCCGCAGCCGGTCGTCTCGGTCTACAACGCCTTCGCGAAGGCCGCGGGCGCGCCGACCATCTCCGTGCAGCTCAACGAACGCGTGTCCAAGGGCATCGTCAACCTGGTGAAGCTGAGCGAGCACATCCCCGGCTTCACGATCGCGCGCGACGCCGTCATGGAGCGGCTCGGCATCCCGCCGGTACTGCTGGAGACCATGGCCTTCCCGTCGGTGTTCTCGTCGGCGTCGACGCGCAAGGCACTCATCGGCTCGGGTGTCGAGGTGCCCCGGATCGAGGAGTACGCGCCCACCCTGTGGCGCTACTGGCGAGAGCACCTGGATCCGTTCCGCGCGCGCAAGCACGGTCCTCGCGGCGAACTGGACGGCCGTCGCGTGATCATCACCGGCGCGTCCTCGGGGATCGGCCGCGCGACCGCGATCAAGGTCGCGGCCGCGGGCGGGGTGCCGCTGCTCGTCGCGCGGCGCCGTCACGAACTCGAAGAAGTGCGGGACGAGATCATCGCCGCCGGCGGCACGGCGTCGGTGTACCCGGCCGACCTGACCGACGAGGAATCGGTGCACAAGGCGGTCGACGCGATGCTCGCCGAGCACGGCCGGATCGACATGCTCGTGAACAACGCCGGGCGCTCGATCCGGCGGTCGATCAAACTGTCGTACGACCGGTTCCACGATTACGAACGCGCGATGGCCATCAACTACTTCGGCGCGGTGCGGCTGATCCTCGCGGTGCTGCCGCATATGTCCGAGCGGAAATTCGGGCATATCGTCAACGTCTCGTCGATCGGTGTGCAGGGAATCGCGCCGCGCTTTTCGGCGTACGCGGCGTCGAAGGCCGCTTTGGACTATTTCTCCCGGATCGCCGCGACCGAGACCCACGGCGACGGAATCACCTTCACGACCATCCACATGCCACTCGTGCGGACGCCGATGATCCGGCCGACGAAGATCTATGACGCGTTTCCGACCAAATCCCCGGATCAGGCCGCGGACATGGTGATGAAGGCGCTGCGGGAACGTCCGAAGCACATCGGCACACCCGCCGGGCAGGCGATCGGGCTCGCGTACACGCTCACGCCGGGGCTCACGGATGCCGTGGCCTACCAAGGATTCCGCGTGTTCCCGGACTCCGCGGCCGCGGGCGGCGAAGGCGGACTCAAAATCGGGAAGGGCGAGCAGCATCTGTCCCGCGCGGCGATGGCCCTCGCCCGGCTCAGCCGCGGCTTCCATTGGTGACACTGCGCACACGGGTGGCGGCCGTTCAGGTGAGGGATCGCAGCTGAGAGACGACACACGTCGGTGAATCACCAAGCCTGACAACGGCGACCCCGCGTACGCAGGTACCGTCGTGGCCATGGTTCCCGAGCGAGACAACGGCCTGTTGCCCCTGCGGCGCGAGTACACCCAGGCCTGGCACGGCTTCGACCGGAACGAAGTGCGCCAGTATCTGGATCATCTCGAAGCCCAGCTGCATCGCGTGATCACCGACCGCGACGCCGCGATCGCGCAGGCGACCTCGGCCACGCGCGAACTCGAAACCGTTCGCCACGAGGTGGCGAAGCTGAACGCCAGGATCGAGGAACTGAAGAAGCCGCCGGAACGGCTCGAAGACCTCGACGAGCGGATGCAGCGCACCGTCACGCTCGCGCAGGCGCGCGCGGAAGAGATCACGAAGCGTGCCGAAGTCGCCGCCGAGAAGCACTGGGCTTCTTCGAGTGAAGCCTCGAAGAAGCTCCGCGAGCGCTACACGCGGCTCGTCGCCGAGCTGGACAAGCAGGCGGACGCGCTGCACTCCGAGCACGAATCCGCGCTCGCCGAGACGCGCGCCGAGGTCCAGCGGCTGACCGTCGAGGCCGCCCAGCGCCGGGAACTGCTGGACAACGAGGCCGAGCGCAAGCGCCGGAAGATCGAGCGCGAGTTCGAGCAGACGATCTCGGCGCAGAAGGCGGCGCACGAGAAGCACATCGCCGACCAGCAGACGGCCAGCAAGAACCAGGCCGAACGCCGGATCGCGGAGGCCACCGCGGAGGCGAAGCGCCGCATCGACGAGGCCACGAGCGAGGCCAAGCGCCGGCTCGACGAGGCCACGACGACGGCCGCCCAGCGCACGACGGCCGCCCAGCGGAAGGTCGAGCGGCTGGCCGAGATCCGCGAACAGGCCCGCAAGAGCCTCATGCAGGCCGACGAGGTCCTGAAGGGCAGCGAGGCGATGCTCGCGGCGCTGCCCGAGGAGTCGGTGATCCCGCACGCCTCGAAGCTCGTCGGCGGAGACAAGAAGGCCGAGGAAACGAAGCCGGCGGGTAAGCCTGCCGAGCCGCCCGCCTCGAAGGCGACCGCTCCGGCCGCCGCCAAACCCTCTCCCACCAAGCCCGCTTCTTCGGCGCCTGCCGCCGCTGCGCCGAAGAACGGACAGAGCGAGCAGAGCGGCCCGAAGGCGAACGGGCAGAAGCCGTCACCGGCCAAAACCGGCTCCTGACCAGCGCGAAGTAGCAAGGGACCTTTGCTACCACTCCCTTGTGGAGAGTGGTAGCAAAGGTCCCTTGCTTTCTTTCGGGCTTGGTCAGGAGGCGGTCGTGCGTGGCCAGGGATTGGCCGCTTCGAGCTGGGCGGCGAGGCCCAGTAGGAGCGCTTCCCCGCCGGGCGCGGCGACGAGCTGGACGCAGGCCGGGATGCCCGAAGGATGCACGCCGATCGGCACCGACATCGCCGGATAGCCCGCGAGATTCCACAGCCCGGCGAAACCCGCCACACGCAGGGACGGCAGCACGTTGGCGATCCATCGGCTGTCGTGCCACGGGCGTGCCTTGAGCGGGAGGGTCGCGATCATGGGCGTGACCAGGACATCGTGGTCGGCGAAGAACTCTTCGGCACGCTCCAGCCAGCGCTCCCGGGTGGTCTCCCGGACGCGCTTGGCCATCAGCCGACCGAGCCGGACGTGGGTACGGGTACGGGGCTGGAGTGCGCCGAGATCGAACTCGGCCGCTTGCTCGGCCGGGCCCGCGACCCAGCGCGCGAGGAGGCCACCGATCGCTCCGGCGTTGTATCGCGGTGTTCCGGGCGCGACGGTGTGCCCAGCCTCGCGGAACAGCTCTCCGGCCCGGGTGACGGCCCGGCTGAACGCGCGCGGCAGCGGCGCCCTCGTCAACGGGACCTGGGTCGACAGGGCGATACGGGACCGCTTCGGCTCGGCGAGATCCGCCAGGCCGGGCTGTTCGGCGAGGACCGACATCAACACGGCGGCGTCTGCCACCGTGGTCGTCATCGGACCGTGCGTGGACAGGCCGAACCAGCCGTTCTCCCCCGGTACGCGGACCACGCCCTTACCCGGTTTGAGACCGACGATCCCGCACATCGCGGACGGCAGCCGGATCGAGCCCAGACCGTCGGTGCCGTGCGCGATGGGCACGAGTCCGGCCGCGACGGCCGCGGCACTCCCGCCCGACGAACCGCCGGCGGCGTACGACGGGTTGCGCGGATTACGCGCCGTCCCGTCCGGATCGTCGCTCGACGGCCAGATGCACAGCTCCGGCACCCGGGTCAGGCCGACGATCACCGCACCGGCGGCGCGTAGCCGCCGCGCTATCTCACCGTCCTCAGTGGACAGCGTCGACGAGCCCGCTCGTGAACCCCACGAGGCGTATTCGCCCTCGATCGGCGCGACGTCCTTGACCGCGACCGGCGCCCCGGCCAGGGGCAGATCGGCCAGATCCGCGCGTTCGGCGACGGCGGCGGCCTCAGCGAGTGCTTCGTCGACCCGCACCCGGCGAAACGCGCCGACCACCCCGTCCGCCGCCGCGATCCGGGCCAACGCCTCACGCGTCACCTCGACCGGGTCGAGTTCCTTGGCGCGCACAGCCGCCGCGATTTCCACTGCCGTCTTGACCATCCCCGCACTGTAGAACGGGCGGCCAAGATCAGCTGCGCGCCGAACAGGCGAACTTCGCCGAGTCCGGTTCGAACGCCGGGAAATCGGTGTAGCCGTCGAGCCGGGCACCGTAGTAGACGTCGTGATCCGCCTCGGCGAGCGGGGCGTGGAGAGCGAATCGGGCAGGCAGATCCGGGTTCGCGATGAACAACCTGCCGAAGGCGACCACGTCGGCCAGACCGGCTCCGATCAAGGACTCCCCCTCGGCGCGGCTCGTCGGCTTCTCGGATCGCAGATTCGCGACGAGCGTTCCCGGCCACAAAGGCCGCAGGTGCGACAGCACTTCGACGTCAGGGGTATCGATGACGTGCAAGTACGCGAGCTCGTACCGGCGGAGTTCCGCGAGCAGTCGTGTGTACACCTCCTTCCAATCGTCTTCCACGATGTCGTTCTCCGGGTTGCCCGGCGAAATTCGCAGAGCGACCCTGGCCGCACCGACCTGCTCGGTCACGGCCGCCACCACCTCGAGCGGGAAGGTGAGCCGGGCGGCGATCGAGCCGCCGTAACGGTCCCCCCGGAGGTTGGTGTTGCCGGCGAGGAACTCCTGGATGAGATAGCCGTTGGCGCCATGGAGTTCCACACCGTCGAATCCCGCCTCGACGGCCCGGCGAGCCGCGTCGGCGAAGTCCTGGACGACCTCGCCGATCTCCTCCTCGCCGAGCGCGCGGGGTTCGACGGTGTCCGTCCAGCCGCCGGCCGAGAAGATCCGTCCGGCCTGCCGGACCGCCGACGGTGCCACCGGTGTCCGGCCCGTCACGCCGGGGTGGCTGACCCGTCCCGCGTGCCATAGCTGCGCGTAGATCCGACCGCCTTCCTCGTGCACGGCCGCCGTCACCTCACGCCATGCCTCGGCCTGCTGCTCTGTCACCAGTCCTGGGATTCCCGGGCCGCTCTTGCCGGTCTTGTTCACCCAGATGCCTTCGCTCACGATCAACCCGGCGCTCGCACGTTGCGAGTAGTACTCGGCCGTCAGCGGATGTGGCACTCCGGTGAGATCGTCGGCGCGACCCCTGGTCATCGGAGCCATCGCCACGCGGTTCGGCAGCTGGATCGCGGTACCGCGGAACGCTTCTAGCAACCTCATGAACGCGAAGCTAAACCCTGACACCGGCGTCACGGTCAACCTCGGTTTCCGCGGCTACTGTGGACTCATGCGGATCGGCGAACTGGCGAAGCGAACCGGGGTGAGCGTCCGCTCGTTGCGGTACTACGAAACGGAAGGCCTGCTGCGACCCGACCGATGCGGCAACGGCTACCGGACCTTCACCGAAGACGACATCGCCAGGGTGCTGCAGATCCAGCTCTTCTATTCGGCCGGGTTGTGCAGCGGCAAGATCGCGGAACTCCTTCCTGGTGTTTCCGGGGACCACACGCATTTGGTGCCCTCGCCGGAGATGACCGGCGAACTGGAGATCGCCAAGACCCGCATCCAGAACCAGATTTCCTTGCTCACCACCTCTCTGTCGGTTCTGGAACGTGTCCTGGCCGCGGCCAAGGGGACCGATACCGCCGCGGTACCGGTTCCCGCCCGGCCCGTCCGGCGACATCGCGGGATCCATGTCTGACCCGTATCAGGCGTTCGGGTTTCGGCCCATCAGTCCGAGCAGCCTGTCCTGCAAGGGCGCGTCTTCGGGCACCTTCACTTCAGGGCCGAAGACGACGATGCCGGGCCCGAACGCGCCCGGGATCCTCATCTGTTCGGGGATCGCCTGCGCCTCCGGCCACATCCGCGCGACCTCCTCCGGATCGATCGTGTCGTCCTGACCGGTGGCCCTGGCCAGGTCCCAGCCGTGGATGATCATGTCGGCACTGGCGACTTGATCGATGTGCTGTTCGGCGGTCAACTTCCCCGACGGCGTCTCCTGCTCCGTGGCCGCGAGCACGGGATCGCCGAGGATGGCTTCGACGTCGGCGCGAGCCGCCCGGAAGGCCCCCAGCGGGTCGTCCAGGAGCGAGGGCGCCGGCCCAAGGGCGCGTCCGAAGGGCCTCAGCATGGCGCCGTGCATGTCGATGATGTGCTCGACGACATCTCTGGCGTTCCACTCCTCACAAGGAGACTGGTTCTCCCATTGCCCAGCCTCGACGGCGGCGATCTTGCGCTCGAAGGCATCGGCCCTGACGCGGTAACGGTCGGCGATGGCGTTCATCGTGCTCCCACCTTCACCGGAGCGGCCACGAGCTCGGCCAGCTTCTCGAAGCCTTCGCCGACGCCACGCTCCATCCCTGATTCGAGTACGGCGTCCCGGATCCGCTTCGAGCCGTACCGCACCACCTGGGTCAGCGTGGTGACCCCGTCGTGTTCGACCAACGTCAGAGTCGCCAAGGCCTGACCTTCCGCTGCCTCGCAGTCCTCGTTCGTCTCGAGGGAGATGAGCCGTCCCGGACGGTCGATCTCCTGGTAGACGCCCTGCAGCAGCATCTCCATCCCGCCGTGGCGCAGCCGGTAGCGCCATCCGCCGCCGACCCGCAGGTCGATTTCGCATTCGACGACCTCGCAGTCACGGGGACCGAACCAACGGCGTACCAGCTCGGGTTTCGTCCACGCGTCGAACACCAACGCCCTCGGTGCGTCGAAGGACCTCGTCATGACGATCTCGTGATCGCCGGATTTCGTCACGCTGAGAGTTCGTCCCATCGTGCTGTTCCTTTCCGGTCGTGCGGTGGTCAGTCGGTCTCGCGCCGGCGTTCCGAGTGCTGGATCTCCCCTTCCAGAACGAGATCCAGCTCCGTGAAGGCCTCGTCCCAGTAGCGACGGTAGCCGCCGATCCATTCATTCGCGTTCTTCAACGGCTGGGCCACCAGCCGGCAGGGGCGGCGCTGAGCATCGCGCCCCCTCGCCACCAGTCCCGCCCGCTCCAGCACCTTCAAATGTTTGGAGATGGCGGGCTGGCTCATCGCGAACGGCTCGGCCAGTTCCGTCACCGTGGCCTCCCCACGCGCGAGCCGGGCGAGGATCGCGCGACGGGTGGGGTCGGCGAGCGCCGCGAAGGTGACATCGAGCAGATCTTGTGCCACGGTCGCCCGCCTTCCATTTCGGCCGCTCTAGCCGTTCTCACGAGTTTCGACTTCTCACGATCGTTCGTTTCGGTGGCCGCTGGATAACCTTGCGGTTCCATAACCATGCGGTAATCTACGGCGCAGCAGATCGAACTGTCAAGTCCGGACATCCGCTTGACGAGGGAGAACACGGAAGAGGAAGGAGGTGGGGCCGAAGTTCCGGCAGTCGCGCTCACGCACCAAAGGGCACGCAAGCGCGTACGAAAGGGCAAGTCGGGTTACCGTCGATACCGGCATGGACGACGAACGAAACGAGCCGATGAACTCCGGGCGACCGAAGACGACGAAGCGATGGACGACCGTCATCCTGGGAGCCGCGACCGTTCTGCTCACCAGCGTGCAGTGCGGTACGGCGAACGACGAGGCCGGATCCGCGCAGCCGGCGGGGACGGCACCTCCGCCCCGCAGCAGCGTCGCCTCAGCCCCACCCAGCTCCAGCAAGCCTTCACCCTCGCCGTCACCGAGGGCGGAGCAGGCGCCCGTTCCAGGCTGTGAAGCCGTCATCGCCGAGATGAGCCCCCGGCAGCGGCTGGCCCAGCTGGTGGTGGTCGGCGTGAACGCCGGTGACCCGCAGGCGGCGGTGAAGCTGGTACGCGATCAGCAGATCGGCGGGATCTTCCTCGGCGGCAACGAGACCGCCCTCTTGCGGAACCGCGCGTTGGACGAGGTCCAGCGTGCGGCGAAGGTCCCGGTATCGGTGGCGATCGACGAGGAAGGCGGCCGCGTCCAGCGGATCGACGCCCTCGACGGCGACATGCCGAGCGCACGGAAGATGGCCTCGACCCTGACACCGGCACAGGTGCGAGCGAAGGCGGCCGAGCGAGGGCGGCAGATGCTGGCCCGTGGCGTCACCGTCGACTACGCGCCCGACGCCGACATCACCGATCAGCCGGACCGCGACATCGTCGGCGACCGGTCGTTCGGCGCGAACCCGGAAGTCGCGCGCAAGTACATCCTGGCGTTCGCGCAGGGTTTGCGGGACGCCGGAGTGCAGCCGGTACTGAAGCATTTCCCCGGACACGGGCACGCCAGCGGGGATTCCCACAAGGGATTGGTGCGGACGCCGCCGCTGGCCTCGTTGCGGAAGGTCGACCTGGTTCCGTACCGAGACATCGGCGAGTATGGCGAAGTCGGCGTCATGGTCGGACATCTGGACGTGCCCGACCTGACCGGCGGTACTCCGTCGACCCTGTCGGCGGCGGCGTACCGGCTGCTGCGGAAGGACTACGCGTTCGACGGTCCGGTGATCACCGACGATCTCGGGGCGATGAAGGCGATCACGTCGCAGTACCCGCTGCAAACGGCTGTGCTCAAGGCATTGCAGGCGGGGGCGGATCAGGCGTTGTGGTCCTCTGGTGGCAACGTCGGCACGGTGCTCTCCACGCTGGAGCAAGCGCTGGCGTCCGGCGATCTCCCGGCCGCCCGGGTCGACGAGGCCTTGACCCGCGTGCTCACGGCGAAACGCGCCTGCGGCTGACCGACCGCGGCCCAGGCCGGTCGATCAGACGGACCACCCGGCAGGGTGACGTGAAAAGCGGTCCGAAAACTCAATGAACACAATGCTGACCAGGCCCGCGTCAGGAGTGACCCTGATCACCGCCCTGCCGCCCGATCAAGGAGGATCGCGTGCCTGGTCCCACGAAATACCTGCGCCGTCTCGCGCTGATGGCCGCCGCCGCTGCCGGACTGAGCCTGCTCGCCGCTCCGACGGCGTCGGCCACGCCGTCGCCGGTCGACCATCCGGTGCCGACGACCGGCTGCCGGCTGCCGTCCCCGGTCCCCGCCGGGGCGACGACGCTGCGGACGTTGACGTCCGGCGGCCTGGTCCGCGAGTACACGGTGCACGTGCCGGCGCAGTACCGGTCGTCACGGCCGTACCCGCTGGTGTTGTCGTTCCATGGCCACAAACGGACGTCGAAGTATCAGGAGGAGCTGTCCGGGTTTTCCGCGTACGACGCGATTTCCGTCTACCCGCAAGGACTTCCGGGTACGGACGGGGAGTCGGCGTGGACCGGCGCGCCGTACTCGGCGGCCGCGGACGACGTACTCTTCACCAGTGATCTGCTGAACACACTCCAACGTGAACTGTGCGTCGACTCCCGCCGGATCTACGCGACAGGCAAGTCGAACGGCGGCGGGTTCGTCGGCGTCCTCGCTTGCCGGATGCCGGGCCGGATCGCGGCGTTCGCCCCGGTCGCCGGCGCGTTCTACCCGCAAGGCGGCGAGTGCCACCCGTCGCGCCCCGCGCCGATTCTCGACTTCCATGGCACGGCCGACGCGACGATCCCCTACACCGGAAACCCCGCGAAGGGCCTGCCGACACTGCCGGACTGGCTCGCGGCATGGGCAGACCGGAACGGCTGCTTCCCGCGGCCGATCCAGTACTCGCCGAAAGCCGACGTGACCGTTCAGCGATGGCTTGGTTGCTCGCTCCAGCACTACCGGGTCGAAGGTGCCGGGCACGTTTGGCCGAGCACCACGCCGAACAACGACTCCGCCACTCCGACCGTCATCGACGCGACCCCGGTCATCTGGAAGTTCCTGCTCGCCCACCGTCTGCGTTAAGAACTCGTCGATTTCCTTGCCGGAATCCACCGCCCGGCGCTACCGTCGAACCTGACCGGATGACCAGATGAGCAAATCTGGTCACGAAGTCAGATCCTGGGAGCGCACGTGGCAGAACGTCCGGACCGCACCGCCGGTCGCGCCGATCGCATCCTCGACGCGGCCGGCGTCCTGCTGTCGCGGCTGGGCTATCGCAAGGTGACCATCGAGGACATCGCGAGCCAGGCGGGCATCGGGAAGGGCACGATCTACCTGCACTGGCCCACCAAGGAAACCCTCTTCCACGCGCTGCTCCTGCGTGAATCCCTCCTTGCCGCCGAGAACCTTCTCGAAGGGCTGGAAGAAGACCCGGCGGAAGTCGTCCCGCATCGGTTCCAGCGGGCCGCTTTCCTGTACACCCAGCGAAACCCGTTGCTCTGCGCGCTCATCACCGGCAACACCGAACTGCTGGGCCGGTTGAAGAAACATCCCTTGCAGGATCAGGACACGGTCGTGACCGAGCGGTACCTGAAGACGATGACCGACCGGGGCCTGCTGCGCGACGACATCCCGAACCTGCTGTTTTCCCTGCGTGCTTCGGCGCTGGGGTTCTACCTGATGGACAGCTTCACCGGCGACGGCGCCGACCTCACCATCGAAGAGAAGGCCGACGCTCTCGCGCACATCATCCGGACGGCGTTCGAGCCGCCGGAGCCACCGTCCACCGCGAATCTGGCCGCCACCGCGGCCGAAGTGATCCAGGCGTTCCAGGATCTGATCTCGTCCTATCGCGCCTGGATCTACCGGAAGGACGGCCCCGAGGAGCCCGCTTGATCCGCGCTCCTCCACCACGAGAAGAAGGGGGCAAGCCATGACCACGATCGCCGAAACCTGGGGCGTCCACGAAGCCCAGTTCTGGCTTCGGGACGAATTCCCGGCCGATCCGGTCCGTTTCGACGCCGAGACGGGCATGTGGAACGTCTACGGCCACGCCGAGGCGTTGAAGACCCTGAGTGATCCCAAGGTGTTCTCTTCCGACACCACCCGGCTGATCCCCAAGGAGATCTCGCCGGACAAGGACCTGTTCGTCGAAGGCAACCTGCTCCAGATGGATCCTCCGGATCACAAGAAACTGCGCACGCTGGTGAGCCACGCCTTCACGCCGAAGGTCGTGGCGGATCTCGAACCGCGCATCGCCGCTTTGACGAACGAACTCCTCGACGCGGTCGACGGCGCGGACTCGATGGAACTGGTGACCCATCTGGCCTATCCGCTGCCGGTGATCGTCATCGCCGAACTTCTCGGCATCCCGGCGAGCGATCGCGACCTGTTCAAGGAATGGGTCGACACGTTGCTGCGGAACAGCCAGCAACGGTCGTTGATCAAGCAGACCGAAGAGGACAAGAAAGCCGCGGAGGAAACGTCCGCGCAGGTGAAGAACCTGGTGAACTACCTTTCCGAGCACGTCGACGATCGACGGCGGAATCCGCGCGAGGACCTGCTGACCAAACTCGTCGAAGCCGAGGTCGACGGCACGAAACTCACGCAGAACGAAGTCGTCAACTTCGCGAACGTGCTGCTGCTCGCCGGGCACATCACCACCACGATGCTGCTCGGGAACACGGTGCTGTGCCTGGATTCCCATCCGGCCGAGTACCGGCGTGTCCGTGCGGACCGTACGTTGTTGCCCGCCACCATCGAGGAATCCCTGCGGTTCCTCAGCCCGTTCGCGCTCGTCGCCCGCGCCACGACGACCGAAGTCGAATTGGGTGGCCAGACGATCCCGGCGGACAGCATGCTCGGTATCTGGGTCGCGGCGGCGAACCGGGATCCGCGCACCTTCACGGATCCGGGCGTCTTCGATCCGGCGCGGGCGCACAACCCGCATCTGGCCTTCGGACGCGGGATCCATTTCTGCATCGGCGCCCCGCTCGCCAGGCTCGAAGGCAAGACGGCGCTCAACATCCTGCTGGACCGTTTCCCGGATCTGCGCACCGACCCGGCCGTTCCGCCGTCGTTCATCCCCAGCCCGCACATGACCGGGGTGAACGAGCTCCGGCTGCTGTTGAAGCCCTAGAGGTCGGCGAACCGGGACGCGAGCGGGACCACCATGCGCGGAATCCGCTTCCCGGGTGTGTACCGCAGTTCGGTGATGTTGCCGTTCGGCACGACGTAGGTGTCGGCGAAGGTGCGGAATCCGCGCATGGCCGCGCTGTCCGGGGTGGTGGTACCGGTCAGCAGTGACCACATGACCGCGCGGATGAAGAGCCCGTGCGTGAAGACGGCGATCGGCCCGGGTTCCCGTTCTCCCAGCCGTGCCAGGAATTCCTGGGTCCGGCCGAAGAGGGCCGCGAACGATTCCGCGCCGTTCACCGCGTGGTGCGGATCGGCACGGGACCAGTAGGCCTCCGTGTACGGCTTGCGGGTGGCGGTGGTGGTGACCTGTCCATGGAGTTCGCCGAGGAAGGTGAACTCCTGGACAGGCCACTCCTCGCGTTCCGCCTGGGGGAACCGCTCCATCGTCGGCTCGGCGGTCTGCCGCGCCCGTAAGAACGGCGACGTCACGATCAAACGAGGCGGTTCGGCCAGCGAATCCGCGATTTCGACGGCCTGCCGCCTGCCGAGTTCGGTCAACGCCGAAGCACCCGGTTCGCCGCCGGGAAGCCCGGCGTTGGATTCGCTTTCGCCATGTCTGATCAGCCACACCCGTGCCACGATCGCCTCCTAGACCCCGTGTGCCATCGACGATCGCACCGAGTGGGGCCGACCGCGACTTCCAGGATGCCCGATCACCGCGAAGGTGGCGGGATCTTCACCGGCCGAACTGTCCCGGCGAGCGTCCCTCGCCCGCCGGACCGCGGTACGCCTGCGCGATGTCGAGCCAATGGTCCGCCAGCGCGCCCTCGGCGCGGACGTCGAGGTCTTCGCGGTGACGGCGCCGCGTGACCAGCAGGCAGAAGTCCTCCGCGCTCCCGGTGACGCGCTGCCGGGAGTCCTCGGGCCCGAACGTCCACAGCTGCCCGGACGGCGCGGTGATCTCGAACCGGAACTCCTGCTCCGGCGGGGTCAGGCCCCGGGCCTCGTAGCCGAAGTCCCGCACCCGGACGGCGAAACCGACGAGATACGCGAGCCGGTCCGTCCGCTCCGGCCGCACTCCCAGCGCGTCCGCGATGTCCTGGCCGTGGGCGAACAGCTCCATCATCCCGGCGCAGGCGAGGATGGCCGGCGGCAACGGGTTGACCAGCCACGGGACGACCTGGTCCGCCGGGACCGCGGCGAGCGCCTTGATCCCGGCGTCGCGTTCGGCACGCCAACGGCTGAGCACGACCTCGTTGGGGTCTCCGAGGTAGTCGTCGAGGGCCGCGTTGACCGCGGCGTCGAAACCGCGCGCCATCGAACTCTTCATGACTTCGGCGAACCTCTGCGGCTCGCTCGCGGACAACCCGGCGATCTTGAAGATGAAGGAGAGATGCGCGATCTGATGTTTGACCGACCAGCCCGCCGCGGGTGTCGGCAGCTCCCACCCCGTGTCGTCCAGGCCGGCCACCAGGGCATCGACCTGTTCGCTCTCCGTGGTGAGGTCCCTGATCACGTACCGGAAGTCAGTCACCGTGCCGTCCTCTCGCCGTTTCCACCCTTTCGAATGATGCGGACGCGCCGGGCCGTCGTCTTCTCTTCGTGAGCCCCGTCGAATTCGGACTTGATTCTGGAGCCGGGTCCAAGTTCTACCCTCGGATAATGCGAACCGAAGCGACGAAGGCGCTGACGGCGTTGACCATGTCCCAGGTGACCTCTCGCGCCGGAGTCCGGCCGGACACCGTGCGCTACTACGAGCGCATCGGTCTTCTGCCCGCGCCCGCGCGGACGACCGGGGCACACCGGCGCTACGACGAGGACGTCATCGACAGGCTGCGGTTCATCCGCGGCACCCAGCGGCTCGGGCTGACGCTGACGGAGATCGGTGACCTGCTGAGCGTGCGCGACACCGGGGTGTGCCCGTGCGAACCCGCCGAAACCATGCTGGAACGCCATCTCGCCGAAATCGAAGCGGAGATGGCGCGCCTCGGCGAGCTGCGCGCCGAGCTCACTTCCCTGCTGTCCGGGATGTCCGGCGACGAATGCGCCGATCCGCTTCCCGGCGCCTGGTGCCCGCCCGAATGCGGACCCGAGGGAGGAGGTGGATGACCATGCGGAACGACGACTGGTGCGATTGCGACTGCTGCGGCAGCGGCTGCTGCTGACCCGCTCCGGCGGGACCGGCCGGGCTTGACGTCACCCGGCCGGCCATCCGAGGTCAGTCCTGCGGCAGAAGCACCGTCTTCCCGATCCGGTCCTTGCTGACTTCGGCCGAATAGGCCATCAGCCCGCCCGCCTGCGCGTCCCGGAACAGCCGCTGGATCGGCGAAGTGCGCAGGAAGCCCGAACCTCCGCCCGCTTTCAGCGCGACTTGGGCGACGTCGCGGGCGATGTCGTTCGCGAGCACCTTCGCCGTCATGGTCGCGGGCAGGAACTCCGGCGAGTTCTGATCCGCCAGCCACGCCATGTTCCGGGCGTACATGAGCGACGCTTCGAGACGGGCGTGAACGTCCGCGACTTCGAACTGCAGCCATTGCATTCCGGCGAGCGGCTCCCCGGTCGCCGGAATGACGCGGCTCCGGGCGTGCGAGATCAGCGCCTGCTCCGCCGCGTCGGCGATCCCCAGTGACTGGAAGGCGAGGCCGGCCGCGATGTGGTTCGGCCGCTGCACGGTCGGCGGCGGGCACCGGCGGTCCTCCCGCAGGACGGTGCCTTCGAACGAGACGAGCTGGCTTCGGCTGGCGCGCAATCCCATCGTGTCCCAGATGGGCACGAAGGTCGTCGTGTCGTCCGGCGCCACGCCGAAGAACGTGGGCACGCCGCCGACGAGCGCGTTGACCAGGAAGTGGTCGGCGACCTCGCAACCGGAGACGAATCGCTTGGCACCGGTGAGCCGGTACCCGCCGTCGACGGGCTCGGCGACCTGTTGCGGCATCAGGAACATGTTGCCGCTGCTCGGTTCCGACAGCGCGTTGGCGAAGCGCTTGCCGCCGATCAGCTCGTCGGCGTAGAAGCGACCCACATCGGGGGCGGACAACTGGGCGAGCCCGACGGCGGCGCCGATGTGCATCACCCAGATACAAGCCGTCGAAGAACAGGCCGCGCTGAGGATCCGGACGATCTCGCCGTAGGTCCGATAACTGAGGTCCTCGCCGCCGAACTCCGCGGGCAAGGTCGCCCTGTCGAGTCCGGTCGCGTGCAAGGCACGGAGGTTGTCGATGGGAAGCTCGGCCGTTTCGTCGAACTCGGCGGCGCTCGCGGCGAAGTCCTTCGCCAGTTCGGTGACGGTTTCGATCCAGTGACGTTCGTCGGCGGGTGGGGCGAACGGATGGACGGGCTCGGTCATGACCGCATCATGCCGGAAACGCGAAGGCCTCCCCGCCACCCCGAGAATGGCGAAGGAGGCCTTTCACGGTCCGACCGTCACACTCCGGTGCAGGCGGCCATCGCGAATTCGCCGGAAGCGGTCTTGGTGGAAACCACCGCGCCGTCGACGGTGATCTTGCAGGTGACGGATCCACCGGTCTCGCCGGTCGTGACGGTGAGCGTCCCGCCCTTGTAGACGCCCTTGTTCTCGACTTCCTTGTTCCACGGCAGCGCCGGGACGGTCTCCGTGACGGGGTTGAGGACCTCGCCGTAGATGACCTCGACGTTGGTGGCGTCGCCGGTGACCTCGTAGGACACCTTCGCGGTGCGGTTGATTTCGTTGTTGACCTCGTCGACCGCCGCGTTGAACACGAAGATCCACACCACGCAGACCACGAGGCCGAGCGCGGACAAGGCGATACCGGTGATGGAGAGCCCCTTGTTGGAGGCTTTCCCGTTCTTGACGCGGATCAGCCCGATGATCGAGAAGATCAGGCCGAGGATCACCAGCGGCCAGGCGATGACGCCGACGAACGGGATCGGGGAGAAGACCAGCCCCACCAGGCCGAGGACGAAGCCCGTGACGCCGATGCCGTTGCGGGGCGGCATCGGGCTGGCGGGGGCTTGCGGGGCCGGCGTGTAGGGGGTTTGCTGGGTCACGGGGGATTTTCCTTTCCAAAGGGATGAACGAGGCGGCATACAACCAGCGATCGCGAGGTGTCCGCGTCGTCCTCGGCGCGCGAACCCGGTACGACGAAAGTCGTAATCCACGCGCCGTGAAGGACCGCTTCCGCTGATGCCTCCGGCCAAGCGGGTTTGCGTACGCTCAGCGCATGGCAAGGCGTGTGCTCGGTGTGGTGCTCACCGTCGTGGCGGTCGCGGCGTGCGTGATCAGCAGCATTTTCGTCTTCAGCGCCCAGGGTTACCTTCCGGCGACGCAATCCTTCGACCCGACGTGGTGGTCCACGCTCGGTTTCCTCACCGGGATCGCGGCCGCGGTCATGCTCTGCTGGCGGCACAAATGGCCGGAACTCGTCCTCGGTATCGCCTTGGTGCCGCCGCTCTGTTTCCGGTCCGACGCGCTGGCCGCGTTGGTCGCCCTCGCCGCCTTGGCCGCGCGCCGCCGCGACCGCGTCCTGTGGAGCGGGTCCGTCCTGGTCTACGTCGCCACCGCGTGGGCGTTGTTCGGCGACGCCAACCGCCATCCCGACGTGACCGTCGCGGGGCAGATCGTCGGCAAGCAGTTCTCCGCCGTGCAGCTGATGGGGACGTTGACGGTCGCCGTCGTGATGACGGCCGTGCCGCTCACCGTCGGAGTCGTCCGCGGGATGCAGGACACGCTCGCGATCCGTGAGGCCAAGGAAGAAGAACTCCGCGCCGAAATGACCCGCCGCGCGGAACGCACCCGGATCGCGCGCGAGATGCACGACGTCCTCGGGCATCGGCTCTCGCTGCTGTCCTTGCAAGCCGGTGCGCTCGAAGTCAGCAAGGGGCCCGCGACGACGGAGGCGGCGAAGACCGTCCGCACGACCGCGCGCCAGTCGCTCGAAGATCTGCGGCAGGTCATCGGGGTCCTCCGCGATGGCCAGGGTTTCGGCGAAAACAGCGAGAACGGAATCCATCCGGAGCCGCCGCAGCCGACGCTGGCGGACATCCCCGAACTCGTCGCCAATGCCCGCCGGGCCGGTTTGGGGGTCAACGTGACGATCCTGCTCGACGACGCGGGCGGCGCGCCGGCCTTGCTCGGCACGACCGCGTACCGGATCGTGCAGGAGTCGATGACCAACATCCTGAAACACGCTCCGGGCGCGACGGCCGACGTTTCGGTTCGCGGCGGGCCCGGGAACGGGCTCACCGTCGAGGTCGTCAATCCGCTGCCCGCGATCGCCGCGGCGGGAAAGCCGCCGGGCGCGGGCGCCGGACTGGCCGGGATCGGTGAGCGTGTCACGCTGATCGGCGGGAACGTCAGCGCGGGCCCCACCGAAGAGCGCACATTCGCCGTCCGGGCTTGGCTACCGTGGGGACACCACTAACCTGTCCGGGTGAACCAGCGCCCACTGCGAGTGCTGCTCGTCGACGACGACCCGCTCGTGCGAACCGGTTTGTCGATGATCCTGTCCAGCACGGGCGACATCGAGGTCGTCGCGGAAGCGGGCGACGGGGACGAAGCCGTGCCGAAGGTGTCCATGCACGCGCCCGACGTCGTGCTGATGGACATCAGGATGCGGCGGATGAACGGCCTCACCGCGACCGCCGCGGTCACCGCGCTGCCCAATCCGCCGAAGGTTCTCGTGCTCACCACCTACGACCTCGACGAATACGTCTTCGACGCGCTCGGCGCGGGCGCCAGCGGATTCCTGCTGAAGGAGGGCTCGCCGCAGGAGATCATCGACGCGGTGCGCGTGGTCGCGGCGGGTGAGGCGATGCTGTCGCCACGCACCACGCGGAAACTCATCGGGCATTTCGTCGCGACCAGGACGAGCCCGCGCCGTCATCGGGCGCGAGCCGGGCTGGGCACCCTGACCGAACGCGAGCGGCAGATCGTCACCGCCGTCGCTCAAGGCGGGACCAACGCCGAAATCGGCGTGGAACTGCACTTGAGCGAGGCGACGGTGAAGACCCACATCACCCGGATCTTCGCCAAACTCGACGCGACCAACCGGGTCCAGCTGACGATCTTCGCTTACGAAGCCGGGCTCGTCGCTCCCTGACCTTCCGTCGCGAACAGCCCGGCGGCGACGGTCCCCCAGAGCACCACGGCGCCTCCAAAGCCGGGCACGAGCTGCCAGGCCGCGGCCCAGCCCGCGATCGCGAGTACGGCGGACAGCGCGGCGACAGCGCACAACAAGGCGCTCAGCACCAGGAAACGCCGTGAGCCGAACAACTTCGCGAACGGCAGGAAGTGCAGGCCGACCACGAAGAGGACCCAGGCGGGCACGGCTTCGGGAACTTCGAAAACCGCCGAGAGCACCCTGGCCCCGGCGAAGATCCCCACCAGCATGAGCAGCACGGCGATCCCGTACTGCTTGCCGAACGGGCTTTCCTCCCGGCCGCCGCCCGCGGGCAGCCCGGCGCCCCGGCGGGCGGTCAGGACCAGCCAGCCCACCAAGCCCAGTACCGCGACGATGCCCACGACGACCAGCAGCGTCGCTCCGTCGCCGACGGAGGAGGCACCGAAGAACCACCATCCGGCACCGAATCCCACACCGATCGCGGAACTGATCAGCAAGGTGATCAGATGCCCTTTGGTGAACCGCGCGTCCGTCATCACGCGAGCCCGGCGAGGATGGCGGTGGCCTCCTGCGGGTGCACGAGGAAACGGACGTGGCTGCTCGTCAGCGACCGCACGTCAGTCGGGTTGCCCGGGGTGAGCGCGTCCGCCTCCTTGATGAAACGGTCCTGCAGCGCGAGCGGCATCGACCGGTCTTCGGTGAGCCTGATGTAGGTGCGCGGGATCCGGCCCCAGGTGGCGGCGTCGGCGAGTTCGGTCCCGGCGTCGAGGCTCTCGTCCGGTTCGAGCGTGTTGAGGTAGGCGAAGAATTCCTGGTCGGTGCCGTCCTCGATCATCGCGGTCTTCAACGCGGCCAGCAGCGCGGGATCGGCGGTGCGCCAGTTCATCCGGAGCGCGCCGAGTTCGGCCGGATTCGCGACGACGACCCCGCCGACGTCGTTCAGCGCGCTGCTCGCGTACTCGGGCCCCTGCATGTACTCGCCCACCGTCGCGTCGACGCAGCACCACGCGGAGATGTAGACGATCCGGTCGATCAGCTCCGGGACGGCGTTCGCGACGCCCGTGAGCGGGAGCCCACCGCGGCTGTGCCCGACCAGGATGACGGGACCGTGCTCGGCGACCTTGCGCACGACGTCCACCACCTGCTCGACGGCCTCGGCCAAGGTGGCGCCCGCCTGGCTCGACGGCGCCGTGGCCAGCGCTTCGAGGTCTTGCGGCGCCTGGTAAGCGGCGTGGAAACCGGCGGCGAAACCGTGTCCGGGAAGGTCGACGGCCAGCGTGCGGTGGCCGAGCAGGGCGAGCTCGCGTTGCAGCGGTCCCCAGGTGAACGAGGCACTGTTGGAACCGTGGAGCAGGACGTAAGTGGGATTCACGTTCGTATCCTGACATCCCGGCTTTGCCCGCCTGACGGCTCAGTCCGCGATGAGCACCTGGCCTGCCCCGTCGAACCGGTAACCGACCCCGCGCACCGTCGCGATCGGTGTCAGCACGGGTTCCAGCTTGCCGCGGATCTTGCGGACATGGACGTCCACGGTCCGGACGTTGCCGCCGGACAGACCCCACACCCGCTCCATCAGCGTGATGCGGTCGAAGACGCGGTCCGGATTCCGGCTCAGGAACAGCAGGAGGTCGAACTCGAGCCTGGTGAACTCCAGTACCTCGCCGCGCAACAGCACTCGCCGCGAATCCGGCTCGATCCGCAGCGGCGGGCCGGACTCACTGGATCGCCGCCGTCCGGCGAGTTCGACGACCTGGCCGGTTTGGACGGTCCGTGCCGTCAGCGTCACACCGACAGTGTCCTCAAAGGACTCAAGCAGGCGTGCGGCGATAGTGGCGGCGTGCTCGGAGTCGGTGCTCACCCGCAACGCCAGGGTCAGCTCGACGGTCGGCTCGATGCTCACCGCGACCGACTGCGTCATCTCACACCACCCGGACCGGATGCCGGACGACGGCGTCGAACAGGTAGCCCTGGGTGTTGTGCGGGGTGACCTCGGGCTGAGTGACGCCAGTGATGTCCGTGGCTCGCGCCCGCAGCGTGTGGACACCGGGAACACCGGCGCGCCAAGGGATCTCCCAGCGCTGCCACCCTCGATCCGCCGCCGCGCCCACGAACTTCGCCTGCCGCCAACCGCTTCCGGTATCGACGTCGACCCGCCTGATCCGGCCGTTGCCCGACCACGAGCGCCCGCGCAGCACCTGCCTGTCACCGGCCGCGAACTCAGCGTTCCAGGGCAGTTCGAACGCGCTCTTGACCACCTGCCGGGTCACGAGCGTGCCCTCGGCCGGATAGTCCGGCCCGAGCAGCCGGTAGTACTGCGTGTTCCACGGGGACACCAGTGGCGTTTCGGAGACTTCGATGCGCCCCAGCCATTTGATCGACGAGATCCCGGCCCAGGAGGGTACGACGAGCCGCACCGGATGGCCGTGATCCGGCGGAAGCGGGTGCCCGTTCATCTCGTACGCCAGCAGAACGTCCTGCAGCGCCTTCGCGACCGGCAGCGGACGGCGCACCTTTCCCAGGTTGACCCCGCCGGTGACGTAATCGGCGTCCAGCCCCTCCGGCAGGACGTCGACCGCGTTCCGCGTCAGGCCCGCTTTGGCCAGCACCGTGGCGAGCCGGACACCACGCCAGCGCGCGACGCCGATCGCGCCGAGCTTCCAGGCCGTGCCCGACACCGTTTGCCCTTGCTGGCTGGTGAAGTAGCTCCGTCCGTTGCCCGCGCATTCGATGGCGGAAGTGATCGTCTCCGACGGCAAGCGGAGAAGATCCCGGTAGCTGAACTCGACGGGCCCACCACGCAGACCGCTCCCGAAGAGCTTCAGCCGCCAGGTGCTGACGTCGATCGTCGGAGTGGCGGTGTGGTTTCGCACGAAGAACCGCTCGACCGGAGTCAGGTAGCCCTGGCCGCTCAGCGCCTCCCAGCGCGTCTCCGCGTTGGTGCCGTAGACCTCGAAGATCTCCGGCGGCAGGGGTTTCACGATCGGTGTGGCCGCCGATGCCGTGCCGGACGGAAGCGCGCCGAGCGCCGTCAGCGCGAGTGAGCCGCCGGCCGTCAGCCGGAGCATCCCGCGCCGCGACAGCGCCTTCCCCGCCCGCCATTGCTCGATCCGCGTGCGGTCATAGGTGGCTTCGTCGGTCAGGCCGGTTCCGGTCATGCGGCTCATTGTCGGCAGCGGCCGACCGCGCGGACCAGCATGTCCACAGAGCGGAACACTTCAGGTCCGGGACGCCGTTCGTGCGCGTCATCGAGGCCTGTTCAAACCCCTCCCGGCCGGTACGACGGTTGTTAGACATGGTCAAGGCCTGGTCAGACACCCCGGCAGATGTGACACCACAACCCGTGGCGTACCAAACGCAACGCCAGCTACGTCCTGACGAGGTGGCCACCGCAGTGGCAAGGTTCGAAGCTGGCGCGAGCATGCAGCAGATCGCCGACCAGCTAGATGTTCACCGAACCACCATCCTCAAACGGCTCCAGAGCCTCGGTATCACAACCCGCTTCTCAAAGCTGGAGCCAGACGAGGTGAAAGCAGCCGCCGAGCTCTACGGCGACGGGTGGACACTTGACAAGATCGCGAAGAAGTACCATGTGGCCGCAAGCACCGTACGCGATTACCTGCTTGCTGCTGGCATGGAGATGCGACCGCGAGGACGACAGAACTTCCCGTACGCCGAAAAGATCGACACAACCTAAGGTTGACTCGCCGAATCGTTGACACGGAGAGCCAGCGGACCGTCTCACCTAAGCCCGAGCAAGGTCAAGAGCCCCCTGGGCGCCTTGGATAAGATCACCATACGTAATTACTTCAACACGGCTCAAGTGAGAGTTATATGTTCGGAGCGTCTCCGATATCTCATCCTGAGTAGCCCCTTTTACATAGGATGGGTGGCCGATCACGACAGTAGCGAAGGCACGCCTACACTCGATACCAAGAGTGCCCTTGATGGTGTGTCTCTGCTCGTCAAGCTCGCGAAGATAGTTCATTACCTGACCAACAGCCTCATTGACAGCTGGACCTGCGACGAAGTGGTTTCGATACTTGATGACCAGGTCTGGCACGTTCGCCGTCTTTAACTCGATAACATGCAGGGCACCGTCAGCCCGAATGAGGGGAATATCCAACTGGTCAAGCACGGTTATCGCCCGACGACTCGCCTTATCTATAAACTTCCCGCCGAACATCCACCAGTTATCTTCGAGCGCCTTCTGAAACCGGCCTTCGCGAGCACTAGGATCTTCGACGGCAGCCGTCAGCTCCGAGATCACATCTCGTTGTCGCGCGAACTGAATTCCATCAAGGAGCACTTGTCCTGCCCCATGACGAGCCAGGACATCATCAGCGTTCGGCGCATCAGCAAGCGCCTGGACCATCTGCGCAATCTGCTCAGCGTCAGCCTTCCCAGCTTCAATACAGGCAACCAGCTGCGCTAGAGCCTCACTGTCGCCTACGCGCCGATATAACCCGGGTTCGTCGATCTGCCCAGACAGAAAGGCGAGCAGCGCATCGATCTCATCGTTGTCACACGCCCACGAGTTCGCCTTCTCCGTAAAATCAAAGCCCCCTCCCCCTTCTCTCGCGTTCCAAGATTGGACAGATAGCGTCCTTTTCTTCAGCTCACCAGTTTCAGAATCGCCAAAGAACCAGAGCGTAGCTGTCTTATAAGCTTGAGGACCTTTTCTCACGACAGCCGTCTCGATACGCAAGCAGCCAGGCGGCAGCGGCCCGCTCCTTATTCTAAGCTCCAGAGCCTTTGCCGCACTGGTCACATCTTTGAAGCTTATCGCCAAGTCACCCACACCCTCTACGTCATCTACTTGGTGCGCAATTGATACAATGTTTTGCTCGTAGCGACTCTTGTGACAGCTACGGCCTCACTGCCGCCGACGCCCCAATACCACGCCGTAGAGAACAAAGACGTTCACCAATGCGATGAACGACGGCTGGAGTACACGGAAGACCGCCTTGGGCTGGTTCGCAACCGGCTGACCCTCGGTTCCAAGAACGGTGGCGCCCGGACGGGACACGAGTAGCGATACGAGGCCGAACAGGGCGCAGAGCACAAAGGGGAACCACCCGCCGCGCAGCGGACTCCACAAGCTTTGCCCGCCACCCCACGCCGCGGCGATGGCTCCTGTCATAGCGGCGAAGTTGGTCAGCGACTGCACCGTGATGAAGTCGCTGACGCTCGTGGTGCCGGCCGGGGCGTTCTGCTGGAGGTTGCCGGTTGATGGCTCGCCTGCGGCAGCGGTAGTGCCGAATGCTGCGGATATAGACATGGCTGGCCTCGCTTCCGTGCGTCGAGCTGGCCATGCCGTGTACACCTGGTCAGCCCGGTGATGACTCAGAGTCGAAGCGAGGCGCACCAGTGTTACGCCGTGTAGCGGTTTGTTACCACTTGTCCATCTGGGCGCGATAGTCCGAACTGGTCTGCGAGACCTTCAGGCTTGAAGTTACATCAGTAGTAAGAAGGAAACTCACCGTTGAACAGCTTGTCCCACCACTCAAAGGCCTTCTTCGTGTTCCCCGCCTTGTGCTCTTCGAGCGCGTTCGTCGCCCGCGTGACGGCAAGATTGAGCTTGGACAAGGCGTCGTTGCGCTTGGTTTCAGTGGAGCAGGCGTTGATCCGACCCGTGTAGCCCGTCGGATCATTCATGGCCGCCAGATCGTGGCCTTGCAGTCTCGACAGGAAGCGCTTGATGTCCTGTGGGTAGTCGAGGAAGGTCTCCCCCTCCATGTACTGCGCCGCCCGCATCTCTAGGTAGAACGACGAGATCGGGACGTTGCGGTAGTACTTCCACGCCTTCACCAGCCGGGCGAGCTCCTTGGCGCCGCCCTTCGGAGTGCCATTGCAGTCGTTGACGTAGCTGGCATGCGCCTCCGGCGTGGACTCCAGCCACTCGTCAACGACACCGGGGATGTTGAACTTCATGACCTCTTTGTCGGTCACGCGTTCCTTGGCGTAGGCCGGGATCACCTCCACCCGTTCGTATCCCTGCCCGAACTCCAGCACGACCGCGGGGCGCTCGACGTGGATTCTGGTGAACGGGAACCGGTCCTGAAGCGCACTACGAACAGCAGACAGCGTGCTGTCTGATCTCACCGGGCGGTCTGACTTCAGGGACACGAAGTAGTCCACATCGCTGTGGCCGCTCACGCCGGTTCCGTGCTTGAACGAACCGCTCTCGAACATCCGGTACACGCCGAACTTGGACTCAAGCTTGTCCTTGATGCTCTGGCGATGCGAGGCAGCCTTGGCCCGCTCGCTTGCGGTAGGCGTCAGCCAGCCAAGGAACGTGTCGAAGCCTTCTGAGGCCGTCTTAGCCATCTTCCTTACCTGCCTTGTCTACCTCGTAGTCCTGTCCACCGCTCTTTGTGATGTTGCGTTTTGCGCGCCAGTACGCGTAGGTGTTCGGCGGGTCGGCCGTCCGGTTGACCTCATCGCGGCGGGCGCTCAGGGTCTTCAGCTCCTCGCGAGCGTCCTCAAGGTTCAAGTGAGGGAGCCGGATGGTGAGGAACTGGCGGGCGTCGGTCTGAATTTCCAGGTAAGCGTTCGCTGCCGCCTGAGCCTGAGTGACCCGACGAGACGGGTTGAGCGTCGTGAGCGCCGCCCCGAAGCCTGCGGCAACCAGGGCTAAGACAGCAGGGAGCTTCGTGGCCTCGGCAGCAGCCAAGCCGGTACCACCTGAGAAGGCCGCCAGAATCGCGGCCGGGACACCGAAAACCATGTTCATGGCCCGCCAGAGCTTCATCTGCTCAAACTGGCCCTGACCACTCCACAAGGCACTCTCATGAATCCGGTCCGCCTCTTCGGCGATTGGCTTGAGCTCGTCCGAGAGATTGGATGGCACCATTGACATGTGTATTGCTCCCTCCTCTGCGGGGAGTATCACTCCGCGAAGCTCGGTTTGCAACTTTGAAAGATTTGCACTAGAAGACCAAGAGTGTGGACAATAGAAAACACCCCACCAGCGAAACTGGCAGGGTGTTAGGCGTCTTCTCGCGCTTACGAGTGAACTCTGTCAAACGCATCCACTCTTACGGGCATGATTTCGCGGTGACCGAAATCTTTATAACGTGTGTCTAGCTCGACCGGATCCTGCGTGGTCGCAACGAAATGCTTGCAGTGAGTTCTCAGAACAGGAACTTCCGTCCAGATACCCAACCTTGGTATATGAACCTCAAGGCCTCCGATAATCAGTCCGGAAACCATGCGAGCTTTCAAGAGACGTAAGTAATTCGGATGCACCGCACAAGCGGCCAGCACTTCAAGACCGGCCGAAAACTCCGGGTCCCGCTCCTTAGCAGGACACGTCAGTTCGCCTGACTCTTTTCGGTCCCGACCCGCGAGGTCAATTTCCAACCAGCGGACACTGGGCTGGTCACCGTACCGGCTCGAATCAAGAAGACGCAAATGGCTTGCATCGGAAAGAATCTCCGGATCGCAGACAATGTCTTCACCAAGCTTTCGCTGCTCCTCAACCATCCAAAGAACCAGCTCATCATAGGTATTCTTCAGATTCCCCAGCCATATATCCACGACGGGCACAACAAGTGGCCGAGCTCGATTAACGAACGGCCGGTCATCCACCAAGGCGTCGAGTATGCTTTCTGAAATTGGCCACCTACGCTCCTCAGACCTAGCACGGACACTGGCAAGAACTTCTTCTTCGCTTGAAAATGGGTATGCCATCCTGATCACCCTCCATTCGGTGCAGTTAAGAAGACACACCTACATTAAACTAGTTAGCGTCCAATTCAAGCTTAAGTGGTTTAGTTTTATGCGGATTTGTTAACCACGGTCACATGTCCACCTGGACTCAACTCCATCAATAGCCTCTCGGCGTTGCGACGGCGGCCTACGGGTTGAACAGGATTTACAATTCCAAGGGCTTGCGTCAGGCCAACTATCGCGTAGATCTCCTCTCCTGGCTCGAAATAGTCTTGGTACCACAAGATGACCGCATCGATCTCAACGGCCCGGCGCTTAGCGAGTAGCTCATGCACGTTCGCTCTTTCATCAACGAGTAGCCGATCAAGGTCACGAAACACCGCGTCGCGTCGTCCTTGGATGTGCGATGTGCCAGACGTGAAGCTCCGCGTAATATCACAGTAAATCACCCGCATGTCAGCGTTAGTGCTGGCGGGGCGATCACGAAGTTGGCGGTGCGCCTCAGTAAGACGCTCTTCAATCCGCTCTCCCGAGAACACACGCTTAGCCTCGATTGCAATCTTCTGCTTACCCCAAGTAGAGAATAGGTCAGGGTTGGGGTCTGCTAAGACGGTAGGAATTCCAAGGCTGTTGTGGCGCGCACATATTGAAAGCTCAAACCGCACATCTCTTGGGCGTGTCTTCTTTGACTGCTCCTCACGAACAGAATCGGGACCCCTTAGAATCTCGGTCAACTTACGTGACAATAACTTGACATCCTGGACGCCTACATTGTTTCGAATGAATCGAAGGTGTTGCATGTCTGAGAGGTTGTTTTGGCTTACCACGGGATCTGCATAAAGCTGATCAAAGAGTCTCTGCGCTTCTGCTTCACTGGGAGCGCCTAGAATCTTCTCCATCTTCACGATAGATTTTTCGAGCCAGTTGTTGCTCCCCGCTTTCGCGCCTACCGTGGTCGCCCAAGCGAGAAACTCGCGGCCTTCCTTAATTAAATCCGCTAAACCAAGTGCATTTGGCTGCAAAGAGGGGCTCATAGGAGCTGATCTCGCAAGTAGTCGAGAGTAGCTCGAACTACCGGAACTACAGTTATTACTGACCCAATGAAACCGAGGCCATCAACTGCAGCCCTGAGACGAAAGGAAGCATGCCGAGGTGGCGGCAGGAAGGAAGCCTTAACACGCTTCATCCTTACGTCATTAAGCTTTGCCTCAGAGGAAACATCCATAAGCCTCATCCCCGAGACCTCAACATTATCTAACTCAAGACCATCGACGTTACCATCAATCTTGATAGCCACAGGGATATCTCGATCATCTGAAATTTCTTTAGTTGGAGCAAGCCTGCAGGACAGCTTGTAAAGTAGATTGTAGAATACCATCTACTTAAACCTCTTGCCATGCTTCTTAATTTGACGTCGCTCCGTGCTCACTTGAAAATTCCTTTGTGAAAAGCTTGCGCCCACGCACCGCTACTGTCAACAGGACACGAAGAAGTCAGGAATGTAGGCCGTACATCAACGACTCATACACCGGCGCATCGTCGAACGGTTGGAGCTGCCCGAAGCGCCGCCAACCCCACGACAAGTACGCCGTGCGAGCTGGGATGTTGTCAGGCTTCACGAGCAAGGTGGCCCGTTCCTCGGTCCGGTCATGTAAGAGCGCGTCGTGGAGCTGCTTGGCGTAGCCACGTCGCTGCCAGGCCGGAAGCACCATCAGCTGAGTGACGGCGAAGGTGCGCTTGCCGTCCTCTTCCAGCATCCGTGGGTCCACGTCGCCCCGGAAGCCCCGCCACCAGGCGGACCGGTTCGGCAGGCGGTAGCCGAGGGTGTAGCCAATCAGGCCATCCGCTATCCAGCCGGTCACGAGAGCGAAGCCCGGCCACTTGGCGTAGGCCTCGAGGCGTTCCCAGAATCGCTCCGGCGCGAAGAACGGATCACCAAGAAGATCGGCGTACACCTCGGTATAGACCGTGAGCAGTGGCTCACGAAGCTGGTACATGCCGTCCGCGTCATAGTGACGCAACGACAGCTCAGGAACATCACTCATCCGGTGACCACAGTCCGGTAGCGCTCCACCAGTTCATTCACGCCGGGAGCGGCGTGGGCCGAGATGGCCCGCATGACCCGGCCAAGTTCGAGGTTGACCCGCCAGCTGTCGAGCCCGGCCGAGATGGCATCCAGCACCTCGCCCGTGGTTTCGACAGCGCCATCGACGGCGCCCGCCTTGACCCGAGCCGAAGCTAGGCGGACCCGGTAGAGCGCGATGTTGCGAGCAAAGCCGTCGTCGTACCCGGAAATAGCCTGCTCCAGCAGCTTCTCGGCTCGCGTGGCCTTACCAACCTCTACGGCACAGGTCGCTTCCACACCGTCAATCTCCATCGGGCTCATGAAGGCCGCCCAGCTGGCCGCCTCGCCCGTTCGGTCTGAGTCGAGAGCCTTCCGGGCGCGGGTGATGGCCGCTTCGGCCCCGCGGTAGTCGTTGCTGCGGGCGTTCGCCACGGCCAGGTGCAACAGCGGCACGGCCGTCATCCGGGACGATGGTCCGAGGGTCTGCACCGCATCATCAGCCGCACGGGAGAAGCGCAGGCCCTCACGGGGTCGGCCGACGAGATTGCTCTGGAAGCCTAGACCTGCCAGTGCTCGGGTCTCGATCTCGGCGGCGCCGGCCTGGCGAGCAACGGTTAAGGCGTCGGTGAAGCTGGTTCTAGCCACCTTGTGCTGTCCGGCGTCACAGGCCAACCAGCCCGTTCGGATGTGCAGATTGCCGGTGGCTTCAAGGAGCGCTTGCCCAACACTGGTGCTGTAACTGCCATGCTCCAGCATGGTGTTGGCCTCCTGCACCGAGGCCACCCCGGCCTGCCACAGGATTTCGCCGCCGTGCCGATGATCCAGACTGCAGAGTCGGTCGGTGGTGCGGCGAAACCGCTGCACATCTGCCATACCGATCTTGGCGAACACCGTGGCGCCAAGCCCTGTGGCGGCGGTTGTCGCCACGCCCCACTTCATCAGGGTCCGTCGCTTCATAGGATCGGACGTTACCTCGGCCAGATCCGCTGCGCCGCGCTGAAGGTCCTGATTTTCGTCTGACTCAAGGCTTTGGGCGAGAAGTTCTTCGAGCTTTTCGGTGGTGATGCGTAGATGTCTCGCCAGCTTGAACCGCGTATGCGGCAACGGCTCAGTGTCGCCTGCCTCCCAGCGTCCAATGGTGCTGCGGTCCATCTCTAGAGCTTCGGCTAACCGTTCCTGGGTGAGACCGGCCGCTTTACGTGCCCGCATGAGCCCTGTTCGCTTGCTGGCCATGATCATCTCCCTGGTTACACGGCGAGATCAACACATTACCGCAGGTCAAAATGGTGCGTGCATCATCCGCGCGACATTTCGGCGCTTTTCGTGCTCTGGTTTGCCCGGTCTCACCGGACGAAGGTCATATGTGGCACCCCGGCGACCGGTTGACACGGACGCCCTCCCCGAAAAGACCACGGGGCGGCACCCGCCAGCGCTACCGCCGCCCGTGATCGTTTTGTCCTGGTCACCAGGGTGCCGTCCACCGTGACCGCACGCGACCTCAAGGCGAGGCACCCATGACCACGCGCAGCTTGTTGGACCCGCCATCCACCGCACCGGCCGCCGTCTTTGCGGCAGATGAGCCGCAAATGCTGGTAACGAAGCCCCTGGCGTACGGGTACATGAGAGTTCCGCGGGACGTCTCAGATGACAAGGTGCGGCGGCTGGAGCGGGCCATCATGCGGTTCGCGGACGGCCAGGGGCTGTACTTCGTCAGCTTCTTCTTTGAGTTCCACTGTGGTTCGCGCGAAGCCTTCGACGAACTCATTACCGAGCTCGTGCGGGCTCAGGCCCGTCACGTCGTCGTGCCCACCCTGCGGCACCTGGCGCGCAACGGCTTGCTCCAGGACGTCATGCGGGACCGGCTGACCCAAGAGGCCAGGGCCGAGGTGCTGGTGCTGCGCCACCAAGTGGAGGTGTCGTCCCATGCCTGACGCCTTCCCTGAACTCCAGGAGCTAGCCGGATGGCTGGGCCAGCAGCCGCCCTCTCCCCTAACGACCACGACCTCACCGCTGGTGTATGGCTACGTCCGCACACCCGAATCCCAACCGAGCTACGCGGAAGCCTGCGCGGATCTCTTGACCTGGTGGAGCGTGGCGCGGGGTTGGCGGCTCGGGGTCATCTTCCGTGATGTGGGTGTGGGCTGCGCGCATGAGGCGCGGCCGGGCTTCACGGGCCTGCTGGATGTCTTGCAGTTGCCGGAGGCCGCTTTTGCTCTTGTCGTGACGAGTGACCACCTGGACCGCAGGCCAACTGAAGCCACTCGGCGGACGGCCAAGATTCGCCGCACCGGCTGCCAGGTCCGCATCCTGGCCGACGAGGTGACGGCGTGAACACCGAGACAGCCGAACTGGTCCGGGCACTGTCTGGGGTGGCCAACCACGTTCCCCGGGTAACGGCGGAACTGCTGACGGGCGCCTTGTCGCCGGAGCGGCAGCGCCAGTTCGCGGTCTTGCTGGCGGGGCTGGCGGAGCTCATGAAAACCCACGCCCAGCACCAGGAGGACGGCGTCATCCCGACACCCTCCGGGGCGGAGCAACCAGCACTGCCCGGCGACCCGCCGGCGGCCGCGGAGGGGCCGGACCTGGTCCAGCCGCCCGACCAGCCCGCGTCATGACCTGGTGGGGCGCCTACGCCTTGGTCATCCTGGCGCTGCCGGTGGTGCTGGTCATCCGGTGGGTGGTGGCGGACTGGCTGCGGTCCAAACGCCAAGCGAGGGTCGATGCTGGGACGGTCCAGTCTGAGGATCCCTGGCACGCCAGCGTCATCCTGGCCCGTGTCAAGCAGGAACGCGCCGACGAGCAAGCCGCCGAGGCACCCACCGAGGTCCTGCCGGTGATCTCACCCCACGCCGTGCCAGCGCAACGGGCGCAGTCACCAGATGACGCCCCCACCGAACGCCTGCGTCCGGTATTGCCGAAACGACTACCTGGCCGGACCACGCGGCCGACGCCGTATCCGCGGCAGCCGTTGGTTCGCCCTGAAGAGGTCCTCATGAAGCGGGTGCTTGTCGGCTTGGAGCGTCTGCCCGTGCCGGACAGCTCCCGCCACAGCTTGCCGAGCAGACCGCCCGCCCAGATCTCTCCGGCCCGGCCAAGCGGGTCGGAGGTTGGTGATACCAAACAGAAAGAGGACTGTTGAGAACAACCATTCTTGCCTCCACCGTCGCCCTGCTGCTGGCTCCGGCCCTCGTCGGAACCAGTGCGACCAGCGCGGAGGAGATCCAGCCCAACATCGTTGGCGGCAGTGAAGCCAAAGGCAACACCAGCTGGATGGCCTCGCTGCAGTACGACGCTCCCGCCTACGACCGCTACGCCCGTCACACCTGCGGCGGCGCCCTTGTGTTCCGCAGCTGGGTGGTGACCGGCGCACACTGTGTCACGGATATGCCGGGTGATCCCAACGCCGTCCCCACCGCCGCGAAGACGTTCTTCGTCCGGGTCGGCTCCAAGGACCGCACCGGGGGCGGTGAAACCGCCAAGGTGACCCAGATTGTCATCCGGCCCGGCTGGCAGTGGGGCGAAGGCGCCCCGCAGAAGCAGGTGGATGACCTGGCCATGCTGAAACTGGACCACCCTGTGGACCTGCAGCCGATCCAGCTCAGCCCGCAGGCCGCGCATCCCGGCGAACGAGTGCGGCTGTACGGCTGGGGCTCCGACGACCCCGCGGTGCCGCCCACGGACCTGCCCCGGCGGCTCCAGCAGCTCGACACCACGGTGCTGGCTCCCGAGAAGTGTGCGGGCGCCTTCCAGAGCGCCGGAGAAATCTGCACCGACAACCCCAACGGCACAGATGGACCGGGACACGGTGACTCCGGTGGCCCGGCCGTCCGCATCTCGGGCGGAGTCGCGCAGCTGGTTGGCACCTGTAGCCGGAGTGTGGCCAAGCACCCTGGCGTGAAGCCAAGCGTCTACACCAGTGCACCGGACTTCCGGCAGTGGCTGTATGACACGGCCCGGGGCGGTCCGAGAGCGTAGCTTGCCAAAAGGAAGCGCCACGCCGCAGCTCGGGCGGCGTGGCGCTTCTTTGCAGATTGGGCCTCGTCGCCTACGTTGCGCTGGCTTCGTCAGGCGCCAGGAGACGAGGGTTGAACCAGGACAGTCCGGCCTGGTCATGACATTGGTCGTTTGTGGACATATCTACTCGCCACACCAGGGCGATGCTGTTCGTGCCGGGGCTTATGGGAACGTGCAGGAGCCGGTTTGGCTCGCCTGCGTGGAGCTGGCCGTGCTCCACCTGGACACCACGGCCGTCTTCGATTGACCAGGCGATGGTCATCTCGGGGCACTGCTGGTCTGGCGGCGGGCCGTCCAGCGTCAGCAGTCCAGTCAGGACGACCGGAGCCGTCGGCTCGCTCGCGGGAGCGAAGATGGCCCGGTAGCTTCCATGGTTCCAAAGCTTCCACTGGAGGACGTCAAACTCGTCTGCAAACGGGGTGTTGGTCGGGGTCAGGCTGCCCGCGATGTAACTGAGCCTGGTTCCGAGGGAACGATTCGAGATTTGAGTTAGGGACGTGACCAGCGCGGCCCCGGCAGTGAGGGCCGCTGCGAGAGCGAGCAAGCGCCTACATGGTTGGAAGGCGCGCTGGTTCGGCCGGATGGGTTGCGGCTGACTGGGTTCCGGGTCGACGGGGGTTGGTGGGGGTGACGTCTCAGGCTGGCTGGCTGGTTCCGCTGGTTCGCGATCCTCGATCTTCTGCAAGAGCTCAGCTCGAACCTTCTCATCGCTCAGAAAGTCCAGTATCGCTTGTTCAAACTTGCGGAGAAGGTCATCGACGTTGTCGTGGACGGCCTTGTTTGAGTAACGTTCTTTGTCGCGATACCAAACTGAACCAAAGAGCTCGCGCTGCTTCTTGCCGCGCTTGTACTCGCCCGCCATGAGACGGCTCCAGTAGGCGGGATTCACATCCCTGAGCTTGACCAACCGTTGGAGTTGCTGCCTCTTCCCGAGGCCGATTAGTTCACCAACTGCTGCAATGCCCGACGTTGCGCCCGGAGCTTTTAGGACGCGCTGGCGTTCTTGTTCCGCCAACGTCGAAAGGATCATTCCCAGAAACTCTGAGGCGCCACTCGGCGTAAGTGGCAAGCGACGGCCGAGCGCATCTTCGACGAGTGCCACGAGAGCGCTGCATTGACGTAACGAATCGAGACTGACGGTAACGTCGGCTAGAAAATAAAGATCCTCCAGGGCGGTAACACCTGGCGCGTGCTTCGATCGCATCCCTTTCCTTTCACTTTGAGTGGACACCGTAGTTTACGCTACGGATACAGGGGCAACCTCTCGTGCTTGCATTTGCAGGCCGTTGGCATAAAACTCATAGTTGTTGAGCACTCAACTACTGAGGAGTTTGCATGCTTACTCCATCGCCCTTTTCTTATTGGACGGTAGTGCACTTCAAGAATTGGGTAGGCGACTACGAGGATGACGGTGACTACCCCAACCTTCTTGACTTCATTACCCAGTGGATGAAAGAAGATGGGTTCTCGCGCATGGACGACTACACGTCGTTCCTTGAAGCAATGTTAATCCTTATCGATGCCTACGAACGGGATCCCTCAATTCTTGATTACGCGGGAGATCCGGAGCGAGGGAAGCCCCCCCGACGCCGCCGCGTGAAGCGAATGCTCGATTTTCACGACAACAATCCGGGCATCTACCACCTGGACCGACGACACGTCAACCATGCGATCATGCTTCACTACCGAAAGTAATTGCCCGGCACCTCTCTACGTCCGCCTCCGTCTGGAGGCGGGCTTCTCTGTGTGCGCCTCCCTGGCGCCTCCCCAAGATCTCATCGGCGCCCTGAGCTGCGCAAACGGCATCGCGTCTGGGGAGATGGCGGGGAGATTCGTTGCTTGCGAGCTGCACCAGATGCTGGAATTGATCTCGTCAGCAGATTCCGCTAGCTACGGCTTTGCAGGCACGACCGGCTCACTGTCAGCCTTGGGCTTGAGGCTGTCGAGATCAAGAGACTTGCCAGTCTCGTAGTCCACGAAACAGGTAGCGGCAGCTACTAACTTCCTGCGCCGCTCGGCATCTTCACCCGTAATTCCCGTCATGCGCTGGGAGTAGCCCGGCTCATTGCAGAAGTGTTCGACGGCGATCCGCTGGAGGGACAGCTGATCAGCAGTAACGAGATACGTCCAATAGCCAACGAGTCCGACATTGAGGGCAACGGATAGCCCCAGGGTAATCCACAAAATCCGGGTGTTCTTTGCCTGAGAGGAGGTTGAACGAGCAGCCATCTGAAATTTCCTTTGCTTACGCGAACAACCATAAGAGGAACGAGTCTCGGAACAAAGGAGCAATCATGCAGAAATTTGGGCGGATGTTCGCCACCGTTTTGGCTGTTTCAGCCTTGATGCTTGGTGGCGCCAGCCAGGCGTTCGCCTGGCCCTGGAGTAGCACGGTAACCGTAAGCGGCGCGCTGACGCAGTGCTCCGACAGTATCCAGAGTGCCCATGTCAGCGCCGTCCTCAATGGCCAGGGCCATGCTTATAACACCTTGGCTGGAATGCCACCTCGCTACGGCGTGACATTTACGAATGTGCCGGGTGGCTCTGGTGGTCTGGCCTGGATCGTCGTCACTTGCGCGGTTCAGGGCGGTTCGCGCGGCTACTGGGTGCGGGTGTACCGGCCAGCATTCGGATCCGTCCTGAACGTCAACCTGTAGCCGCCCCCGTGCCGACGGGCCGTGGAAGGCGCGGTCCGTCGGCACCTCACCCGCATTCACCTGCAAGAGCCAGACGAGAGGAAACCCATGACGAGTCTGCCCAGTCGCCTCACCGGCGCCCTCAGTCCGTTGTCCAGCCGCGAACTGCGCCCTCGGCCCGTGCCCGCCCGAATTGAACGAGCCGTTCACGAGAGCGTGGCCCTTGAACACGGCAACGGCATTATTCAGGCGGCCAAGGTGCGCGCCGTCGAACTGGTGGCAAACGAAGGCATGCAGGCCGTAGCTGGTCTCAGCCAGCTTGAAGCCTTGCACCTCCAGCGCTGCCCGCTCGGAGAAGCCCGGTACCGCACCATTGCCGATACCGCTGCTGTGGCCATCGCCAGCATCGTGGCCGAGACGGGGCGGCACTGACGTGGTAGCCGTGGCTGCGCTCTTTGGCTGCCTGCTACTTCTGGCGCTCCTGGCCTACCTCGACCAGGAGGCCGAACGCAGGCGACAGGAGGAGCGACGGGCCCAGCTTGAACAGGAGCGCTACCAGCTAGGCAGCGACTGGCACGTCTTGGACGCCACCCGCCGCATCCGGGCGACCTTCACCCTGGCTCAGCGGGCCATGCAAGAAGAAGCCCGGCGGCACGACCAGCCGCCGACTACCTAACGCTCACAGCGTTGAGCGAACACCCGACGAGCTGGCAGCGGCGCATCTTCGCCGCCACGAGTCTCCTGCTGGCCGTGGCCATTGGAACGCGGGTGACGGCAGACCTGCTGGCTCCGCTCGTCCCCCTGCTCATTACCGCGGCCGTCGCGCTGTTCGTGCTGGCAGTCGCCACTAGCTGGTGGCGACGTTAGGTCGACCGTCACCAGCCCCTAAGACAGAGAGGAGCCAGTTGCCCAGAAAGACCCGGAAACAGTTGGTAGGTAAGGAAGAAAACGCCGAGGCCGAAGAGCGGGAGGAGTTCCTGCGGGCCCTGGCCCGGGCCCTACGTCAGGCGTGGCGGCGGGAGCAGCGGCGCAAGAAGACGTGTAGGCCGACGCGATCACCTGCCCCTAAACAGGACGATCTCAGTTAAACCATGGTAATTACCTGATTTCTAGCCCTGCTTTCGTCTGGTGTTTCTCTGTAAGAACAGGCTACCGGCGCTCGGTTAGGTGTGGAAAAGTCGGTTGTTCCCGGTGTGAGTACTCCGGAATAATAAAAGCCCTGGGCCTGCCGCAAGGCTAAAGGATGCGCAGATCGATGTGGAATCTGCTGCGCATCTGTCGCGCGAGCGGCGTTGGTCCAGGTTGCTACACAACAATAACCCTCGAAATTAAGGGGAGCTGCGTTCGCTTATTTTCACGCTATCCGTGCTACGAGTCAAGTAGCATAGGCGTCTTAAATGCGGCCGGTGAAACCCTCGTTTCGAGCTCGTCCCGAGAGGAGGGTTTTCTATGTCCGAGCCACGTTCAAATCAACAGATCAAGGTCACCGCCGAGGAGAAGGTGCACCCCAGTATCCAGCGTTTAGCGAGGGCGGCGATTGCCCTCGGCCGTCACGAGCTGCAGCGGGAGCGGCTCTCAGTCGACACCCCTAATCCGGGCGCAGCCAACGGCGACACGGCGGTCAGTTCGGAGGCAGCGCATGACTAACCTTGCCTGGCACGAACTCTTTCCGCCGCGTGGCGTCGGTCTTGACGACGTGACGCGGCTCTTGCGACCGCTGGCTAGCCGTCCGCACGTGGGCTTCCTGAAGCGAACACCCGTGGTCGTGGCCGAAACCGAGCTTCAGCCAGGCGCCGTGCGCTGGCGGCTGGGAGTGGACGAGCGGTTGCCGCGTCGCTTCACCGCTGGACTGCGGGCTCATCTACCCGGTCTTGAGGTCGTGACGCTGGATAGTCCGGCACGCCTTACGCCGACCTTGGGTGCGGAGGTGCGGTTATCCAGCTACGTCTTCCCGATCCGGCTCGACACGGCCGAAAGCGTCAGTGCTGGTGTGCTGGCACTCGCGGACCAACTGAAGCCCGGCGAGGTGCTTACCTTGCAGTGGCTGATCGGGCCGTCATATCAGCGGGCACGCCGCCCGCAGCCGTACCGGGTGGCCGAAGCCCTCGGCCTGCAGCCGCCGAGCTCACCGACTGCCACCGAGCACCAGGCTTGGAAGGTCAAGACCGGCGAAGCACTCTTTGGCGTAAGAGCCCGGATCGCCGCCCGGGCCGCCAGTCCGCGGCGGGCTCACAGTCTCATCCGGTCAGTCGCGGCTGCCCTGGCACTGGCTAACAGCCCGCAGTGCGCGGTGCGCACCGGCAAGGCAACGACGAGAAGCGCGCGAGCGGTGGAGGCTGTCATCCAGCCGACTGTCACGTGGTCGTCGGTGGTCAGTTCGGCAGAGCTGGGCGCGCTGCTGGGCTGGCCGCTCGGCTCGGTTGAGGTAGCGGGCCGGGCAACGCAGCTGGCACCGCCGCCTCGTTCGGTGGTAGCCGAGCCGGAGACTGCCGAACCCGCCGGCCGCGTCCTGGGCGTAAGCCTCCACCCTGCAGATCACGGCAGTCTGGTTCGAATGCCACTCGCAACCAGTCTCCACAACCTCCAAGTGGTTGGCCCCACAGGTAGTGGCAAAAGTACGGCCCTGGCGCAGATGGTCCTCTCGGACGCCGAAGCAGGGCACGGCGTCCTGGTGCTCGAGCCACGCGGCGACTTGGTCACGGAGATCATCGAGCGCCTACCGAAGCACCGGCGGGGCCATCTCGTGATCATCGATCCGTCGGCAGGGGATCAGGTCGGCGTTAACCCGCTCGTCGGGCCGCTGCACCAAGCCGAGCAACGGGCGGACGAACTTGCGGGCCTCCTGCGGTCGCTGTACGGCTCCGCCATCGGGCCGAGAAGCGGGGACGTGATCTTTCACGCTGCCCTCACCGCGGCCCGGCTGCCAGATGGCTCCTTGGCTGACATACCCATCCTGTTGTCGAACCCCAGTTTCAGAAGATCGGCACTCGCCAAAGTCAGCGATCCCGTCGTGCTTGGACCTTGGTGGGCCTGGTTCGACTCATTGTCGGCGGGTGAAGCTCAGCAAGTCGTAGCTCCCGTCCGGAACAAGCTGGCTGCCTTCCTCGCTCGTCGCAGCTTGAGGCACCTCGTGGCGCAGCCTGAGCCGAAGTTCTCCTTCGATGATCTGTTCCTGCGCGGTCCGCGCATCGTGCTCGTCAACGCCAACCGGGGCCTCATGGGTCCGGAGGCGAGTCGGCTGCTTGGCATGCTGATCTTGCAATCCGCCTGGATGGCAGCGCAACGGCGTGCCACGTTGCCTGTGGCGGCCCGGTTCCCGGTCAGTCTCGTGGTCGACGAGTTTCAGGACTACGTCGGCGCACTCGACATGGGCGAAATCCTGTCGCAGTGCCGGGGCCTTGGGGTGTCATTCACAGCGGCCCACCAGCACCTCGGACAGCTCAGCCCGCAGTTGCAAGCAGCCGTAACGGCTAATGCCCGGTCCCGGCTCGCGTTTCGGCCCTCCGACGATGACGCCCGGGCGCTCGCGACGGTCTTTGGCTCGCCCGTCACCCCGGATGACGTGCTGCGCCTCGGTGCGTTCCAAGCCTGTGTTCGCCTGCTCATCGACTCAGCCATGACGCCACCGTTCGCGGTCAAGACGTTGCCACTCGGCCCGGCAACGAACGACGCGGCCAAGCTGCGACACATGAGCCGCGACCGATACGCCGCCGACGGTGACGCTCTGGATGAAGCTCTGGTTCGTCGTTGGTACGGGGGAGGCTCTGGCCCAGCCGCCCCGGTGGCGACTCGACGGAGGCCGGCGTGAGGTGCTCCGGCGTCACTCCGGCGCCTACCGATCGCCCTGCCGCTCCCTGGCTCTACGCCTTCGCCCTGGCCACGCGGAACCTCAACCAACCACCACCGAGTGTCTACCCGTCAGGAGGTGCCCTATGACTGACCACACCACCACACGCGGCCGGGCCGGGCGCCTGCGCGAACGACTCAGTGACCGCGACCTTGAAGTGTTGAAGACGCTCTACCAGCTCCGGCTGGCCACCTCGCGGCATCTCCAACGGCTCCATGTCCCGGACGGCTCAGCCCGCACACGGACCCGGCGCACTCGTGCCCTCTTGCAGCGCCTGTCAGACCTGCGGCTGGTGGTGCGGATGGCGCGCACCGTCGGCGGTACCCGCTCTGGCAGCTCCGCCCACATCTACGGCTTGTCCGGCTTGGGCCTGGCGGTGCTGAACGTTCAAGGTCCCTACGGCCGGAGACGGCGGCGGGTCTGGGAGACCAAGCCGCACTTCGCTCGTCATGTCCTCGCCGTCACGGAGCTTGCCGTGAGTCTGACCGAACGCAGCCGCCCAAGCGCGGTGGACCTGGTGACCTTTGACGGTGAACCCGCCTGCTGGCGGCCCTATCCCGGTCCCATGGGTGTGCCGATCACCCTCAAACCGGACGCCTACGTGCACGTCGGTGTCGGCGAGTTCGAACGCCACGCCCTGATCGAGATGGACATGGCCACTGAAAGCCTGCCATCCGTTCGGCGGAAGTGCGCAAGCGTCATCCACTACTTCAACAGCGGCGTCGAACAAGGTCGGCGCGGCATCTTCCCGGTCGTGCTCTGGCTCGTCCCCAGCGAGCACCGCCAACGGCAGCTTGAGGAGGTAATCGCGGATCTTGAGACGGAGTATCGCCACCTTTTCACGGTGGCGCTGCAAGAAGACGGACCGGCGCTCCTGACGGCACCAGTTGAGGTCGAAGCGTGAGCGGGTCCGAGCGCCGCGATATGACGCGGCAGGTACCCACCGGGCAGATTCTCATTGGCGATGTCCGCCAGCGCCTGGCTGAACTCCCCGATTCCTCAGTGGACTGCGTGGTGACGAGTCCGCCGTACTGGAACCTCAGGAATTACGGCCACAAGGATCAGATCGGTGCGGAGGCCACGGTGGACGACTGGGCCGCCCAGATCGCCGCCATCTGTAGCGACGTGGCCCGTGTCCTGACGCCGACTGGTTCGCTGTGGCTGGTCCTCGGAGACGGCTACTCCCGTCACCCCAAGGAAGGCGCGGCCAAGAAGAGCTTGCTGCTTGGTCCGTCGCGGGTCGCCCTGCTCCTGACTCGCTCCGGTTGGCTGCTCCGGTCGCAGATTGTGTGGCACAAGCCCAACCCGACCCCCAGTTCGGCACGAGATCGCTTCACGCCGAATCACGAAGTGCTCTTCCACCTCGTCCGGCAGTCGCACTATCACTTCGACCTTGATGCCTGCCGCGAACCCGCCAAAACCGCGGCCACGGGTCCTGCTCGCAAGACGGCTCAGGCCTACTTGCCGCGCGAAGCCGTCCCCGCCCTCGGCGGTGGCACGAGTCCCCGAGTGGACCTCAACCACGGCCTGGCACGGATGAAATCCGCCGGACTCACTAGTCATCCCCTTGGCAAGAATCCGGGCTCTGTCTGGTCTGTATCAACCGGCAGTTACCGGGGAGCGCACTGGGCCAGCTACCCCGTCGAGCTGATTCGACGGCCAATCCTGGCGGGCTGTCCTGAAAGAGTCTGTGCCACCTGCGACCGCCCCTGGCGACGAGCTGAACGGCTCCATGACGGCCGCTGGCTGGCTACTGGTCCGTTGGAACCCGTCTGCCCGCACACCACCTGGCGGCGCGGCATCCTGCTGGATCCCTTTCTCGGCAGCGGAACCTCAGCGGTCGCCGCTGAGATGTACGGCCGGGATTGGATCGGGATCGAGCTCAACCCAGACTACGCCGCGCTCGCCAAGCAGCGCCTTGCGACCTGGCGCGCCGAACAGGACCGGGCAGCGTGAGCTGCCGCCCGGTCCGGGCCACTCGTCGGTGGCCTGTGGTCGCTCTAGCCACCGCTCCGCGCGCTGTGCGCGGACCTAGAGCGGTCACACCAACACCGAGGAGGCAGGTCACCAATGACCGATCCCAAAGGCGTCAAGACGCTCGGCCTAAAAGTAGGTGCTGAGCTGCACGCTCAGTTCACTTTGATCGCTCAGCTGGATGGCATCTCGCTCAACGACGCCACGCTGCGGGCAGTGGAGCTGTACGTCGAGACCAAGCGATCTGAGCCGGACTTCGCCCAGCGAGCAACCGCTGCCCTGGAGGCGATCCAGCGGGAAGCCGAAGCCAGGGCCGGAGCCATTCAGGGCCTGTTCGGCACCGACCCGGCCGAAGTCGCCGAAACCAAGCCCCCGGCAACCCGAGGGCGCAAAGCAGCCGAGTAAGCCACTCGGCCTGGCCCCAAATGGTGAATACTTCGCCATTTGGGGCTATCCCGCACGAAACCATAGAAATTAGGACAGGATTTCCTCTCTTGGCACTTCCTAAAAAGACTGAGAAAATGATTATGTAAATAACGTTCTTGGCTCTTTGAAGCCAAAAGGAGACCCCCTCATGGTTATAGAACCAGTACACACGGCCGCATTTTACCTACGCGTCAATGAATGGGATCCCCAGTTGGCCAAACGAGCCATTGAGCTCCAGCGAGCAGCCTGCGAACGTCGAGCAGAGCAGCTCGGCCTCATTGTTACCGCTGAATATATCGACCGGTGCGACGACGGCAAACCTGAAGAGCGCCCTGGATTCTCTGGACTCCTCAAGCAGCTGGCTGGAACGCCGCCACACTACATTATCGCTCACGACCACCGCAGCATTTCCGACAGCATGAACCGCTACGCCGAGGCAGCCTGGGCGATTGGCAAGGCTGGATCACGGCTAGAAATCGCCTCACTGCCACATCGGGAAGTGGATGAAAACATCCGACAGCTAATTAGCTACATCGGCTCGGTGCAGCTTGTGACCCCCTCTCAAGACCACGCACAAGACGACCAATTGAATTAGACAGGAACATCAAAACAGGAAGGAGGCACTCATGTCTGCCAGCCACGATCACACCGAAACAGAATCGACCATCCCTGAAAAACAGCTTGCCTTAGCTGCTATTCAACGCATCCAACAGCTCAGCACTCAAACTGGAGACAACGCCACAAATCCGTCTAACGCAGAAACTGGGCTTATTTATCTGCGCGTTAGCACCAAGGAGCAAGCTCGTACTGGCGGAGGCGCAGAAGGCTACTCTATTCCGGCTCAACGCGAAGCCTGTCACGCCAGGGCGGCGCAAATGGGCGTCACAATCCTCGACGAGTACGTCGATGCAGGTGAGTCAGCACGTTCAGCTCAGCGCGACGACCTACAACGAATGCTTAGCGACATCAAGAAAACCCACCCAACCTATGTGTACGTTCACAAAATTGACAGACTGGCACGCAATCGCGAAGACGACATTGCCATTAATCTGCTCTTGCGGAAGCATGGCGTCAAGCTCATATCCTGCACTGAAAACGTAGATGACACGCCCAGCGGAAAGCTACTTTACGGCCTGATGGCCGAGATTGCTCAGTTCTATTCTGCCAACCTCGCTCAGGAGGTCATGAAAGGCCTAGTGCGTAAGGCAGAAGAAGGTGGCACTCCGTACCGAGCCCCTTTGGGCTACATTAACCGTCGCGAGATTCGTGATGGCGTTCAGTTTTCATGGGTTGACCTTGACACAGAACGAGCCGAGATCATCCGCTGGTGCTTTGAGGCCTACTCAACCGGAGAGTGGAGCGCAATCGACCTCACGCTTGCCGCAAGAGCCAAAGGGCTTACCAGCAGGCCCACGCCTGCCCGTCCCAGTAAGCCCATCGCACTCACAACCATGTACCACATACTGGCCAACCCTTACTACATGGGACTTGTGCCATACCAGGGAATTCACTACGAGGGAAAACATGCCACTCTCGTTGAACCGGACGTTTGGCTAGCCGTCCAGCACACTCTCGCGGCTCACAATCAGACGGGCGAGAGAGATCGGATTCACAATCATTACCTACGCTCAACTATCTACTGCTCAGAATGCGGCGGACGCCTTGTTTACTCACGCAACAAAGGCAACGGCGGAACCTACGTGTACTATTTTTGCGTAAAGAAGAAGACCAAAGCAAACAACTGTATCCGCCCTGGAGTGCGGCTAGAACGCATCGAGGATGGTATCGCCGCCTTCTACAGCCAGTTCCGCATCCGGCCTGAGCATGCCGAACAGATACAAGCCAGTGTCTACGAAGAGCTCACCGCCCAGCGCCAAGAGGCAAACCGCGGCCTGGCGCGTGCCAACAAGCGCAAGGATCTGCTGACAGACGAACGTCAGAAGCTGCTCCATGCTCATTACGCTGGCGCCATCCCACAGGATCTACTGGGAAGCGAGATGAAGCGTCTAACACGCGCTCTGACTGAAGCTGAGACCGAGATCAAAGCCGCCAAGACGACCGCAACCGACACAGAAGCCACCCTTACCCGCGCTCTAGCTGCCGCCAGCCACTGCGAGAAGGCATATCTCGGTGCACCAAGCAACATCCGACGGCAGATCAACCGAGGCTTCTTTGAGAAGCTCTACATCGGCGCAGACGGCGCCGTAGAAGGCGTCGAGCTGACGGAGCCGTTTGCCGCTCTGCTGGAGGTCGGCACAATGGTGCACCTGCCCAACACGTCAGCAGAAGAGGCCACCTCACCCGCGCAGACCGCCGCAGAAGCTAGGCACCTCCCCGCCAGGACTGGCAGCGCGCAACTCACAGAAGCGCGACGGGCGGCATTCAAGACACGCACAAACATTACGGAACGTGCACAACGCAACACGCCCAGCGAGCTCTCGCTCGTCGGGCGTGGTTTGGATAGGACATGTCTGGTGCCCCGGACGGGGATCGAACCCGCACTGTGTCGATTTTAAGTCGACTGCCTCTGCCAGTTGGGCTACCGGGGCACGGGTCAGCCTAGGCGATGCCACAACCGAGGCGATGACCTAGTTCGCCTTGTCGGCTTGGCGATACTTCAGCCAGCTGTTCCCGACGAGGTCCCAGATCGCCTGGTACTGGTCGAATCTCTCGCGCAACACGGCCTGATCGAGCTCTTCGGGCGGCGTCGAAGCGATGTAGTAGGTCAGCTCGTCACGCAGCCGGTAGAACTTGTACTGGCCTTCTTCCATCAGCACCCACAGCGAACGCCACGCGAAGAACGGTTCGAGCACGTTCACCACGGTGACGACGGCGACCAGCGCGAACGCCGTCCCCGTCCACGGATTCAGATTCTGCAATCCGAGGATGATCGTCGAGGTCGCAGACAGCAGCAGCGCCAGTACCCGCAGGATGACCGACCTCGTCCGGAACCGGCGTTTGCGGATCCGCGCGTACTTCGTCCCCTGTTCGATCCGCTCCACGAGGTCGTGGGCGAGTTCGAGCGGGGTCAGCCCCGGCCGGGGAAGGGCGGATTGGATGGGCGGCTTCAACTTCCGGAATGCCTGCACCGGCACACCTTAAACGCCGTGAAGGCCTCCTTCCCTACGTTCAAGGTAGGGAAGGAGGCCTTCACGGAACTACGAAATCAGGACTTCGACAGCCGGTCGAACTCTTCGCGCGGGTTGTTGATCTGGCCGAGCGAGATGACCTCGCGCCGGAACAGGCCACCGAGCATCCAGTCGAACAGGATGCGGATCTTGCGGTTCCACGTCGGCATCGCCTTGAGGTGGTACGCGCGGTGGAAGAGCCAGGCCGGGAAGCCCTTGATCTTCAGGTTCAGCGCGTCGGCGACACCCTTGTGCAGGCCGAGGCTGGCCACCGCACCCAGGTTCTTGTGGTAGTAGTCCTTCGGCTTGCCGCCGCGGATCACCTTGATGATGTTCTTCGACAGCAGACGCGCCTGGCGCACGGCGTGCTGCGCGTTCGGCGGGCAGGTGGCGGTCGGGTCCTGCTCGGTACGCGAGAGGTCCGGCACGGCGGCGTTGTCACCGGCGGTCCAGACGTCGGGGTGCCCGACGACCTGCATCGCGGCGGTGGCCTCGACCCGGCCGCGCTTGTCCAGCGGCAGGTCCGAGCTGGCGAGCACCGGGTTCGCCTTCACGCCGGCGGTCCAGATGATCGTGTCGGTGTCGAATTCGGTGCCGTCCGAGAGCACGACGTGGCCGTTCTCGAACGACTTCGCCGCTGTCGACAAATAGACTTCGATGCCGCGCTTCTCGAGCTGCTCGACGGTGTACACACCGAGCGTCTCGCGCACCTCGGGGAGGATCCGCCCGGCGGCCTCGACGAGCACCCAGCGGATGTCCTCGACCTTGAGGTTCGGGTAGTAGTTCTCCACCGCGAACCGGGTCATGTCCTCGAGTTCGGCGAGCGCTTCGATACCGGCGAACCCGCCGCCGACGACGGTGAACGTCAGCAGGCGCTTGCGCTGCTCGGGATCGAGCGTGCTGGCGGCCTCGTCCAGCTTCGTCATGACGTGGTTGCGCAGGTAGATCGCCTCGCCGATGGTCTTGAAGGCGATACCTTCTTCGACCAGGCCCGGGATCGGCAGGATGCGCGCGACGGCGCCGAGGGCGACCACGAGGACGTCGTAGTTCAGCTGCTCGACGTGCCCGTCGGCGGCCTCGACCGTCACGGCTTTGCGCTCGTGCTCGATCTTCGTCACGCGCGCGGTGAGCACGTGGCAGCGCTTGAGCACGCGCCTCAGCGGCACGACCACGTGCCGCGGTTCGATCGCACCGGCCGCCGCCTCGGGCAGGAAGGGGGCATAGGTCATGTGCGGCTGCGGATCAACGACCGTCACGGACGCTTCGTTGGCCCGGAGCATCTTCTGGAGCCCGTACGCCGTGTAGAGCCCGACGTACCCACCACCAAGGACGAGGATCCGTGTCGGTTCCGACTTAACACCAGCCATATTCCTATAGTCGCACCCATCTGCTGAGATCGCTCGCAGACCCCATCCGGCTGTGACCAGCGTCGCCACGGTTTCCGCACCGATTCAGTTCAGGCCGGCCGCCGAGGTCGCGGAGGCCAGGACGTCGCACACCATGTCAAGCGTCAGGCGGCCGGTCTGGACATTGCGCTGCGACACGTGGTAACAGCCGAAAAGGCGCAGGTCGCCGAGTTCCACTTCCACCCCGTGGCCGAACTTCGGGCGTGGCGCGGGCACCGGCCAGCCCGCCTCCGCGAGCACCGGCAGCAACGCCTGCCAGCCGAACGCGCCGAGCACCACGACGGCCTTCAGTGTCGGTTTCAGCAACGTGAGTTCGGCCGCGAGCCACGATCGGCAGGTCTCCCGTTCCTCAGGTGTGGGCTTGTTGGCGGGTGGCGCGCATCTCACCGGGGAGACCATCCGGGTGCCACGCAGCTCGAGCCCGTCACCTATATGGGTCGAGGTCGGCTGTGACGCCACCCCGACCCGGTGAAGCGCCTTGAAGAGAACGTCACCGGACGGGTCGCCGGTGAACAGGCGGCCGGTCCGGTTCGCGCCATGCGCCGAGGGAGCCAGTCCGACGATGGCCAGTGACGCGTCCGGCGGGCCGAAGCCGGGCACCGGCCGGGCCCAGTAGGTCTCGCCGGCGAACGCCGCCCGCTTGACCACGGCGATCTCCTCACGCCAGGCGACCAGCCGCGGGCAGGCACGGCAGTCCACGACCTCGGCGTCGAGTTCGGCGAGCGAACGGAACCTCATAACGCTTCTTTCAGGGTGTCTCGGGCGAGGCGGTCGGCGTGCCGGGTCGTCTCCGGCTGACGGAACGACGGTGCCAGCCGCAGCACCTGGCGGCACGCGTTCTCCAGCGAGATCTTGTGACCGACGGAGACGTAAACGGGCTTCACGTCGTCCTGGGTGCGCAGGACCGCGCCGACGACCTCGCCCCCGTCCAGCAGGGGTGCCCGCGAGCCACGGGTGCCGCCGGGTTCGTCGTGTTCGCCGACGAACCGGGTCTTGCCGACCCCGATGGACGGCAGGCCCGTCACGACCCCGACGTGGCAGGCGAGCCCGAACCGGCGCGGGTGCGCCAGGCCGTGCCCGTCGCAGACCAGCAGATCCGGGACGTGATCGAGCGCGCGGAGGGCGTCGAGCAGCGGAGGAAGCTCGCGAAAGGCGAAAAGGCCCGGTTCGTACGGGAACGAAACCCGGGAAACGACCGATCGCTTTTCCACGACGCGGAATCCGGAGGTTTCGAGGGTGACGGCGGCCGCGGCGATCAGGCCGCTGTCCTCGTCGTACGCGACGTCCAGCCCGGTGACCGTGACGATCTCTTGTGGACAGCGATCCTCGAGATCGACCAGGCCACGCAGGGTTTCCTGGATCTCGATCGCCTGCCCCGGCGTGCTCGGGCGATCATGCGCCGTGACGATGTCCACTCCTACAGACTGCCAGTAAGTTGGAGGCATGCCGGACACGAATCCCGATTCGAAGGTCACCGACGAGAAGGACACCCCGTCGGTGGAAACCAAGGTCGAGCCGACCGACGACCTGGTCACCACGAAGCACACGCTGACGCTCAAGCGCAAGAAGCTCGCCTACACGGCTCAGACCGGGCGGATCGTGCTGCGGAAGGAGGTCATCACCGACGGCAAATCCGAGGGCCACAAGGCCAAGGCCGAGGTGTTCCTGACCTCCTACACGCTCGACGACGCGGAGCCCGGCTCGCGCCCGGTCACGTTCGCGTTCAACGGCGGGCCCGGCTCGGCGAGTGTCTGGCTGCACATGGGCCTGCTCGGCCCGCGCCGCGTGCTTTCGGGCGATGTCGACGACCCGGTCGCGCCGCCCTACGGGTTGACCGACAACCAGGAAACCCTGCTGGCGCACAGCGACCTGGTGTTCATCGACCCGGTGTCGACCGGCTATTCCCGCGCCGTGGACGGCGAGGCGGCCAAGGAGTACCACGGGTACACCGCCGACATCGAGTCCATCGGCGAGGTCATCCGGCTGTGGGTCTCGCGCAAACAGCGCTGGCTGTCGCCGAAGTTCCTGGCAGGCGAGTCGTACGGCACGCTCCGCGCGGCCGGGCTGGCGTCGCATCTGCAGGAACGCCACGGGATGTACTTCAACGGGCTCCTGCTGATCTCGTCCGTGCTGGACCTGGGCACGCTGCGGTTCACCGAGGGCAACGACCTGCCGTACTCGCTCTACGTGCCGACGTACGCGGCGATCGCGCACTACCATGGGCTCCACGGCGACCGGCCGCTCGACGACGTCCTCGCCGACGCCGAGGACTTCGCGGCCAAGGAACTCCCCTGGGCCCTCGCCCGCGGCGCCCGTCTGTCCACACAGGACCGCGCGGAAGCGGTGGCGACGCTCGCTTCGCTGACCGGACTGAGTGAGTCCTATGTGGACCGGGTCAACCTGCGGATCGAGCACGTCCGGTACTTCACCGAACTGCTGCGTGACAAGGGCCTGGTTGTCGGCCGGATGGACGGCCGGTTCACCACCTGGGAGCCCGACGGCGGACGCGAGCACATGAGCGACGATCCGTCGATCTCGCGGATCATCGGCGCCTACACGGGCGGGCTCAACCACTATGTGCGAGCCGAACTCGGCTACGAGAACGACCTGCCGTACGAAATCCTCTCGACGGACGTCTTCAAGGCCTGGTCGTACTCGGACTTCGAGGGTCGCTCGGTGTCCTCTGTGGACTCGCTCGCTTCGGCCATGCGGGCGAACCCGCACCTTCGGGTGCATGTCGCCTTCGGTCACTACGATGGCGCGACGCCGTACTTCGCTTCGGAGCACGTGTTGGCGCGGCTGCAGATTCCCGAGGAACTGCGGGAGAACATCGACACGGCGTACTACCCGGCCGGGCACATGATGTACGTGCACGAGGAGTCGCGGGTGCGGCAGGCGAAGGACCTGGCTAAGTTCATCAAGGCCGCTTCGGGAAAGTAGCCACCCTCGGCCACGTCGCTGACCACAGATGCCATGAAAGGTCCTTTCCTTGCAAAATTTGCAAGGAAAGGACCTTTCATGGCAGTGCGGGATCGAATTTTGTCGGGCCTGCCGGTCACTGTGTCGGCATGTACCTATCACGAGCTCCACAAACGGACTCATACCTACGTCAACACAGTCGACACGGCGTCATCCGCGTGGCGACCCTGGAGCAACTCGGGGTCACGCAAAGCACGTCGTATCGAAGATGTCAGCCTGGTGGACGGTGGACTCACCTGCTACCAGGCATCGTCCTTCTCTCGAAAGAGCAGCCAAGCGCGCGGCAACGAGTAGAAGCCGCGCTGATGCTCACTGACTCCAGGGGAATCATCACCGGCTTCGAGGCCGCACGACGATACGGACTACGGCAGTCCGGCCCTCATGGGACCGTCCATGTACTCATTCCACAACAGCGCAAGGTGCGAAGCGTCAAGTTCGCGATCATCGAACGAACGATCGCGATGCCGGAACGCCGCGTGATCGAAGGGGTACCGCTGGCGGCACCGGCTCGAGCCGTCTTGGATGGCGTAAGGCGCATCCGAGATCTCGACCCGGTTCGCGCTCTGCTCATCGAAGCCATCGAGACGGGCCTCTGCACAGTAGACGAGTTGAGCGCCGAGCTCGAATCCGGCAGCAGGCGAGGAACAGCTCTCCCTCGCGCCGTGCTCCGAGAGCTCGCCGCCGATGTCAAGTCTGTCCCTGAAGCGGCATCGCTCGCGATCTGGAAGAAAGCGGGACTGCCGCCTGCCGAGCGGAACGTCAAGATCTACGACGCCTTCGGCAACTACATCGGCAAGCCGGATTCATGGTGCGACGAGCTCGGCATGGCATGGGAAGTCGATTCGTATGCCTTCCACTTCGGCAGGGACGTCTACCGGAAGACCCTTCACCGCAACAATCGCTATGCGGCTGCGGGGATCATCGTCGTCCAGACCTTGCCGTCTCGGATTCGCGACGAACCGGAGAAGGTAATCGCAGAACTCCGTGCCGCGGCCGACGCAGCGGCGCGACGCCCGAGACCTGATGTCACTGTGGTCCGCACCGATCGAGCCGCCTAACGATCCACCCCCGCACATGCTATGAAAGGTCCTTTCCTTGCAAATTTTGCAAGGAAAGGACCTTTCATAGCACTCTAGGGACCGAAGATCAGCCGCGCAGGAACTCCGAACCGCGCGTCACGGCCGACCAGGCGTCAACGGCACCATGACCGTAGAAGCCGTTGAACGAAGCGTCACCGGTGCAGGTCGCGGTGAACGACGCGTCCCGGCCTTCCTTCAGGTAGTCGACGGTCCGCGGCGTCGGGCAGGCGATGTCCGAAGCCGTGCCCTCGAGCACCCGCTGCACGGCGTCCGGGTTCATCCCGAAATCGCGCGAACCCTTGCCGTACTGCGAAACGATCAGCGCCGCGACACCCGTCGCGTGCGGCGACGCCATCGACGTGCCCTGCAGCCACTGGTAGTAGCCGACGCGGCCGTCGGCGGCGGTCGCCTTCTTGACACCGGCGGTGACACCGTCGGGCGTGACGTTCCCGTCCGCGTCGATCATGCCCTCGGCGACACCGACGTTGCGCGGGTAGGTCGAGAGGATCTGGTTCTCGACCGTGCGGAACCACGGGGTGCCGTAGTAGTCACGGAAGTAGCCACCGGGCGCGGACACCGAGATCTGCTCGGTCCCGTAGTTCGAGTAGTCCGCCTTCGCCTGCGACGGGCCGAAGGAGGAGACGCCGATCGTGTGCGGGCCTTCGATGGGCAGCGAGAGGCAGCTCGCGTTGTCGATCTGCCGCGGGTGCGTGCTGTTCGACGGGTAGCCCGGGCTCGACGCGTCCGGCTGCGGGGCGGCCAGGTCGCTGTGCTGGTTGCCCAGCGAGACGACCTGCGTGACGCCCTTGCGGTGCGCGTAGTTCAGCGCGCGGGTGGTCGCCTCGATGATGGTGCGCTGCTCGGCCTGCTGCTCGGGCGTGTCCGCCGGGTTCGCGGTGCAGTTGTACAGCCAGGGGTCCGTGAAGAAGCTCATGTTCACGACGTCCACACCGGCGTCGCCGGCGTAGGTGATCGCGTCCACGGTCGGCTGCAGGAAGAAGAAGCCCGAGTCCTGCCCGGCGCGAAGGTTCACCAGCGTCACGTTCGGGGCGACACCCGAGACACCGAAACCGTTCGCGGCGGCGCCGATGGTGCCGGCGACGTGCGTGCCGTGGCCGTTGTCGTCGTGGTCAACCGGGTCGACACAGCCGCGGAATTCACACGGTCCGTCGACGACGCCGCCGTTCACGTCGGAGACGATGTCCTTCGTGAAGTTCCGCGACGCGGCGCGGTCGAAGTTCGGCGCGATGTCCGGGTGGCTGCCGTCGACACCGGTGTCGATGACGCCGACCTTCACCCGCTTGTCACCCGGCTGCTTGGTACGCGAAAGGTCCGACCGGACGGATTTGAGTCCCCAGAGCTGATCGTCGAGCGGGTCCATGCCGACGGTCTTCGCTTCGACCGGCTTCGTGGCCGAGGCGGCGCCGCGGCCCTCCTTCTCGACGACACCCGGCTTGACCTTCGCCTTGCCCTGCTTCGGCGCGGTGCCGATCGCCTTCGCCTTGGCGGCACCGAAAACCGCGCGGTCCGCGGAGACCCGCTCGGCGAAACCGTTGGCGGGCGCGGTCGCGGTGATCAGGCCGACCGCGGCGTTGCTCGTCACGACGGTGCCCCCGGCGGCGCGGATCGCCCTTTCCACCGAGGCCACGCTCTGGCCTTCACGGGCCAGTACGGAGAATTCGGTCGCCGCACCGGAAAGCTGCGGCTGCGCGGAAGCCGTCGGCGCGGCCACGATTGCACCGAACAGCGGTACCGCGAGCGCGATCACGAGAGATCTTGGCTTTTTCACTTCCTGCCTCCTGAAGAATGCTATTCGTGCAAACTACGTCAGCTGTCCATCACGTATCAACGAAGTCCCTACGAAAGTCAGGGGACGACGGTTTTCTCCTCCGCGAAATGACAGGCGGACAAATGCCCACCGGACCGGGTGATCAATTCGGGTTCCTGATCGGCGCAAATGTCCTGCGCCTTCCAGCAGCGCGTGCGGAACCGGCAGCCGGACGGCGGATCCAGCGGGCTCGGCACGTCGCCTTCCAGGCGGATCACCTGCCGCTGCCCGCGTAACGCCGGATCCGCGACCGGCACCGCGGACAGCAGTGCCTGCGTATAGGGATGCGACGGATGTTCGTAGATCTCCTCTTCCGTCCCCATTTCCACGATCTTGCCGAGATACATCACCGCGACCCGCGTGGAAAGGTGACGGACAACGGACAGATCGTGTGCGATGAACACATAGGAAAGGCCGAATTCCTTCTGCAGTTCACCGAGCAGGTTCATCACCTGCGCCTGGATCGAAACGTCCAGCGCGGAAACGGGTTCGTCGCAGATGATGACCTTCGGCCGCAACGCCAGCGCCCGCGCGATCCCGATGCGCTGACGCTGCCCGCCGGAGAATTGGTGCGGATAGCGGTTGATGTGCTCGGGGTTCAACCCGACGACGTCGAGCAGCTCCCGCACCTTCGCCGCCCGCGACCCCTTCGGCGCCACCTCGGTGTGGATTTCGAAGGGTTCGCCGATGATGTCGCCGACCGTCATCCTGGGGTTCAGCGAGGTGTACGGATCCTGCAGCACGATCTGGATCTCGCGCCGCAGCCTCCGCAGTTCCGCTCCCCGCAACGCGAAGATGTCGCGGCCTTCGAAGGTCGCGAGCCCGCCCGTGGGTTCCTCCAGCCGCATCAGCACCTGGGCCAGCGTGGACTTGCCACAGCCGGACTCCCCCACGACGCCGAGTGTTTCCCCCGGCATCAGGTCGAAAGAGACACCGTCGACGGCCTTCACGTGCCCGATGGTGCGTTTGAAGAGGATCCCCGCCCGCACCGGGAAATACTTCACCAGATTCTCGACCCGCAGAATGGGCTCAGACACGGCCGATCACCACCTCGTCGGCGAAGTGGCAGGCGCTGACCCGGCCGAAACCGAGACTGTGCAGGGCGGGCCGTTCGGTCTCGCACCGGCTTTCCGCCCGTGGGCAGCGCGGATGGAACGGGCAGCCGGGCGGCACGTTCAGCAGGCTCGGCGGCAGGCCCTTGATGGTCTCCAGCGTCTGTCCTTTGAGGTCGAGCCGCGGCAGCGAGGCCATCAGTGCCTCGGTGTAGGGATGCCCCGGCGAGCGGAACAACTCGGTGACGTCGGCCTGTTCGACGATCCGGCCCGCGTACATCACGGCGATCCGGTCGGCGACCTCGGCGACCACCGCCAGGTCGTGGGTGATCAGGATCAGCCCCATCCGCCGTTCGGCCTGGATCTCCGCCAGCAGGTCCATGATCTGGGCCTGCACGGTGACGTCGAGAGCGGTCGTCGGTTCGTCCGCGATCAGCAGATCCGGGTCGAGCGCGAGCGACATGGCGATCATCGCGCGCTGCCGCATCCCGCCGGAGAACTGGTGCGGATACTCGCGGACCCGGCGGGCGGCCGCCGGGATGCGCACGATGTCGAGCAGTTCGATCGCCCGTTTGCGCGCGTCCTTTTTGGACATACCGAGCCGCACCCGCAGCTGTTCCTCGATCTGGAAGCCCACGGTGAACACGGGATTCAGCGCCGACAGCGCGTCCTGGAAGATCATCGCGATCTCCCCGCCCCGCACTTCACGCCGCCGCTCTTCGGTGGCGGTGAGCAGATCCTCACCGCGGTACCGGACGGCACCACCGGTGACGACGGCGGGCGGGCTGTCGAGAATGCCCATCACCGTCTGCGCCGTGACACTTTTACCGGAGCCCGATTCTCCCAGCACGGCAAGGGTTTCCCCGGCGTGCACGGAGTAGTCGACCCCGTTGAGCACGGTCGCGACCCCGTCGGAGGTGCGGAATTCGACGTGGAGGTCTTCCACTTCCAGCAGCAATTCGTCGGTCACGGCCGATCACCGGGCCTTCGGGTCGAGCGCGTCGCGGATCCCGTCACCGAGCATGACGAAAGCGAGCACGGTGATGGTCACGAACCCGGCGGGGAACAACAGCATATGCGGATTCACCCGGAAGTAGTCCCGCGCGTCGCTGATCATCACGCCCCACGAGACGACCGGCGGCCGCACGCCGACACCGAGATACGCCAGTGTCGCTTCCGCGCCGATGAACGCGCCGAGCGCGATGGTCCCGTAGACCAGCACCGGCGCGACCGTGTTGGGCAGCAGATGCCGGAACACGATGCGCGGCGTGCTCGCTCCGAGACCGCGCGCGGCCTTGACGTAGTCGAGCTGTTTGGCCACCAGCGTCGCCGACCGCATGATGCGCATCGCCACCGGCCAGCTCAGCGCGGCGATCGAGACGACCACCTGCACGATGATGGTGACCACGCCGGGATTCGAGCCGGGCGCGTTGAACGTGGTCAGGATGACGATCGCGCCGAGCACGAACGGCAGCGCCGCGAAGATGTCGCCCACCCGCGAGAACAGGCTGTCGACGAGACGGCCGTAGTACCCGGCGACGATCCCGACCACCGAGCCGATCAGGATCGTCAGGATCGTCGCGAAGACCCCGACCAGCAGCGACGCCCGCGCGCCGTGGATGGTCCGCGCGTAGACGTCGTAACCCTGGTTGTCGTAACCGAACCAGGCGTCCGCGGACGGTCCTTCGTTGGCGTGGAGCAGATCGCTGAACCCGGCGGGCCGGGAACTGAACAGGTCCGGCGCGATCGCGATGAGCACGACGAGCGCGATGATGACGGCGGAGATGATGAACGACGGCCGCTTGCGCAACATCCGCCAGGCGTCGCCGCCGAGACTGCGCGGTTTGTGCGCCACCGCGGAATCGTCGGCGACACCGGCGCTCGCGACGTCCACAGAGGACACCCCGCCGGCCACATTGGGGTCAGTCATAACGGATCCTCGGGTCGAGAACGGCGTAGAGCAGGTCGACGATGAGACTCACCAGCAGGTAGACCATCACCAGCAGGACGACGACGCCGGTGACGGTGGCGCCCTCCCGGTTCTGGATACCGCGGAAGATGAGCCCGCCGATGCCGTTGATGTTGAACACGCCTTCGGTGACGATGGCCCCGCCCATGAGCGCGCCGATGTCGGTGCCGATGAAGGTCAGCACCGGGATCACCGAGTTCCGGAGCAGGTGCACGCCGACGACCCGGCTGCGCGGCTGTCCTTTCGCGACGGCCGTGCGGACGTAGTCGGCGTGCCGGTTCTCCGCGATGCTCGTTCTGGTCAGCCGGGCTATGTAGGCCATGGAAAGGCTGCCGAGCGCGATTCCGGGCACGATCAGTTCGCCGATCGTGGCGTCCTCGGACACGCTCGCGTCGATGATGCCCAGTTCCGAACCGAGGACGATCTGCAGCACGATCGCGGTGACGAACACCGGGATCGAGATCAAGAACGTGGTGGACATCAGCACGAGGTTGTCGAGGAAACCCTTGCCGCGCAGGCCGGTCAGGATGCCGGCGGACAGGCCGATGATCGCTTCGATGGCCACCGCGATGAGGGCGAGCCGGACGGTCACCGGATAGGCGTTGCCGATCAGCTCGCCGACCGAGACACCGTTGAAGGTCTCGCCCCAGTCGCCGGTGAACAGGTTGCCGAGGTATTTGAAGTACTGGACGAAGATCGAATCGTCGAGGTTGAACTTCGCCGTCATCATCTCGATGTAGGCGGGCGGGCAGGCGACCTGGCCGCATTTGCCGGCGAACGGGTCACCGGGCACCGCCCACACGAGGGCGTAGATGAGGAACGTCGTGCCGAAGAAGACCGGGATGAGTTGAAGTAGTCGTCGAAGGATGTACTGGGGCATGGGCGTGCCGTCCTGGGGATCGCGTGGTGGGAGCCGTGGGTCCGGCCGGCCGGGAGCGGTGCGCTCCCGGCCGGCACGACCACGCGATTACTTCGCCGCGACCTCGATGGACGAGTAGTCCGCGAGACGACCGAAGTCGAGCTTCGCGACCTTGAGCCGGTTCGACTTGCCGCCGACACCCTTCTCTTCCCACACGGGGATCTGCGGCAGATCCTTCGCGATCAGGTCCTCGGCCTGCTGGTACAGCTTGATCGCGGCCGCCTTGTCGGCGGTCTGGTCCGCCTGGGTCAGCAGCGCGTCGACGGCCGGGTTGTTGTACGTGGAGTCGTTCGACGAACCGGTGCTCTTGTAGCGCGGGTTCAGGTAGTTCTCGATCGACGGGTAGTCGGCGGACCAGTCGGAGCGGCCCATACCGGTCAGCTGGCGGTTGTTGACGATGCTGCGCCACTGCCCGAAGTCGGTCGCCGGCACGAAGTCGCATTCGACGCCGAGCGCGTTCTTGATGCTGTTGCACGCCGCGACCAGCGGCTCCTTGCGGCCACCGTCGGCGTTCGAGGCGATGGTCAGCTTGCCGGTGAAACCGGACTTCGCGAAGAACTCCTTGGCCTTCACCGGATCGAACTTGCAGAACTCGCCGCAGACGCCGGGCCGGTAGCCCTCGATACCGCGCGACACGTAGCCGTCGGCGGGCGCGTAGGTGTCGTTCATGACGGTCTTGACGATCTGCTCGCGGTCGATGGCCAGCGAGATCGCCTTGCGCAGATCGAGGTTGTTGTAACCCGGGACGTAGTAGGGAAGGGCGAGCGCGCTGATGCCGAGCAGCTTCCCTTCGACCAGACGCTCACCGAGGTCGGTCTTGTACTTGCCACCGGCCTTCGCCGCGGGCGGGAGCGCCTCCATGAAGTCGAGGCGGTTGCTCAGCAGATCCTGGTACGCGGTCTCCTGGCTGGTGTAGATGCGGACTTCCAGGTCCTTGAACTTGACCTTGTCCTCGCCCTGGTACTCGTCGTACCGCGTGAGCTTCATGTTCTGGTTGGGCGTGCGCGAAACGAACTTCAGCGGGCCGTTGCCGATCGGGGCCTTGGCGAACGCCTCCGGGTCGGCGAAGAACTTGTCCGGCAGCGGCGCGAAGGCGAGGTAACCGATCTTGGTGGCGAACACCGAGAACGGGCCCTTGAGGGTGACCTGGAACTCGTAGTCGTTCACGACCTTGAGCCCGGACATCTCCTTGACGGCCGGTTCCTTGGCGCTGATCTCGTCGTAGCCCTGGATCTGCTCGAAGAACGACGCGTTCTGCATGCCGTTCTTGCCGTTCGCGCTGTAGTTCCAGGCGTCGACGAAGTTCTTGGCCTTGACCTCGGTCCCGTCGTGGAACTTCCAGCCCTTTTTGATCTTGATGTCGAAGACCTTGGAATCGGTCGTGTTGATCGATTCGGCCATCAGGTTGTACGGCTCGGCGGTGTCGGATTTGTAGCCGACCAGCGCCGAGAAGACCGGCTTGAGGGCCTTGGACCCGCCGAGCTCGTTGGTGTTGGCGGGAATCAGCGAGTTCTCCGGCTCGGTGCCGTAGACCGAAACCGACGCGTTGGCGTCGGTGGCGCCGGATCCCTTGTTCTCACCGGACCCACCACCCCCACAGGCCGTCAGCAGCAGGGCCGCCGTGGCCACCACCGCCGTCGCTCCCCAGAACCCGCGTGAAGCCCGCATGTCCCCTCCAACTCTCGTCGTCGGATTGTCGGCGGGCGCTGGTCGCGCCCTACCGCCCAGAAGGTGAGACGACGCTATGGGACAGGTGAAGGCGATCACAGTGCGTTGGTGTTGCAAATGTGTGACGGTCTCCGGGACCACCCGGTTAGAGCACAACGTTGGTAGGAACGACGCTGCGCCGAATGGCCCAATCCTGGCTGGAGGTCACCACTTGATCACCTAAAGAAATGGCTTCACGTAAGAGAAAACCCGGCTGTCAAGCCAAGGACAGCGCGATCCCGTCGAGGATGTCGTGCTCGGAGATCACCAGCTCGTCGGGACCACCGCGCGTGGCGAACTGCTCCGCCAGCACCTGCACGATCACCGAGCCGCCGCCGATCACGTCGACCCGGCCCGGGTGGATCACCGGGTTCGCGGCGCGGGTGGCGTGGTCGGCCGTGAGAAGCGACTGCGCGACCCGGTCGATGTCGGCGTGGGAGAGCTTCGAAAGGTGCGTGCGCTCGGAGTCGTACTCCGACAGGCCCTGTGCCACGGCGGTCAGGGTCGTGACCGTCCCGGCGACGCCGATCCACGTCTTGGCGGTGGACACGTCCACGACGTCGAAGGCCTCGGTGAGCACCTTCGCGGCCAGCTCGCGGGCTTCGGCGATTTCGGCCGCGGTCGGCGGGTCCGACTTCAGCGCGCGTTCGGTGATCCGCACACAGCCGATGTCGACCGACTTGGCCGCGATGACCTCGGCCTGGCGGCCGTCCCAGGTGCCGACCACGAGTTCGGTCGAACCGCCGCCGACGTCGACCACCACGAAGGGACCGTCGTCGGGATCCTGCTCACCGACTGCGCCGGTGAAGGAAAGGCGCGCCTCTTCGTCGCCGCTGATGACCTCGGCCTCGGTGCCGAGCACCTCGCGTGTCATCGCGAAGAACTCGTCGCGGTTGCTCGCGTCACGGGTCGCGGACGTCGCGACCATGCGGACCTTCTCGACACCCTTGCGGCGCGCGGCGATCGTGTAATCGGCCAGCGCCTTGCGGGTGCGCTCGAGCGCCTCGGGCGCCAGCTTGCCGGTGGCGTCCACACCCTGGCCGAGGCGGACGATCCGCATCTCACGGTGCAGGTCGCGCAGGTCGACCGTCCCGTCGTGGCGGGGGGTCAGCTCGGCGACGAGCAGGCGGATGGAGTTGGTCCCACAGTCGATCGCGGCAACACGAGGCATGACGCCAGCGTAGTCAACGCGATCAAGGCGTCTTGGTGCCGCTGGTCGATGACGTCACCGTCGTCGTCGTTGTGGTCGTCGTCGGCGAAGAGCAGGTCGGCGGAGGCGTCGGAGTCGTGGTCGTCGGACTCGTGCTCGTGGTCGAAGTCGGTTGCGTCTCCGTTTCGGTGACCGTCGGGCATGGCGGCAGCTTCGGGGTCGTCGACGAGGATTTCGACGACGAACCCGAATTGCTCGGCGGCAGCGAGGTCGACGACGGCGGCGTCACCGAACCGGGTGGCGTCGACGGCACCGGAGGCGGCGGCACCGACACGGGCGGCGGAGCGGCACCGGCGTTCGGCGCGCCGATGGGCACCTTGCTGTCCGGTGTCGGCAGCACCCCCGTGCGGTAGGCCTCGGCCCAGATCAGCACGGTGTTCACGTAGGTGTCCGAGTTGTTGTAGCGGAACACGGCCGCCCGCAACTGATCCGGCTTCGACAGATCGAGACCGCCGGAGCACAGGTACCGGCCCGTGCCCAGCGCCGCGTCGAAGATGTTGTTCGGATTGGATTCGCCGTCGCCGTTGCCGTCGGAGGCGTAGCGGGCCCAGGTCGACGGGATGAACTGCGTCGGGCCGACGGCGCGGTCCCAGACCGTGTCGCCGTCGAACTTCCCGCCGTCGGTGTCCGGGATGGCCGCGAAGGGGCCGGCGCCGTTGAGCTGCGGGCCGAGGATCGGTTCGAGAGTGTTGCCCTTCGCGTCGACGTACCCGCCGCGCGCGTGGTTGGACTCGATGCGGCCGATACTCGCGATCAGCGCCCAGTCGATATGGCAGCCGGGCTGTTCGGCGATGAGGATGTCGGCGGCGTTGCGGTACGCGGCGAGCGCGGTGACCGGGATGCCGAGCGGTCCGTTGGGGAGTTCGTCCGCGGGGAGCGGGAGCGGGGTCGGCGCGTTCGGCAGGCTGCCGTCGACACCGATCTGCTGGACCAGCGGGTTCTTGGGGTCGTAGCCGCCGACGAGGGCGACGTTGTCGGTGTGGATCGTGCTCGCCGTCGCGGCCCAGCTGCCGGTACCGACGACCGCGGCACCGGCCGGGACGATGGCGAGGACACCTCCGGTCACCGCGGCGATCGTGCGGTGCCGGAGACAGAGTCTCCGGACATGACCGGAGACCGCGCCTGGCACCTGCCTCACGCGCATACCTCTGAACCCTCCCGGCGGATCACGACTCGGCGATCCGGTACACCCACCCCGACAAACCCACGACTGGTACCCAGCCTGCCGCATGCGGTGACCGGTTTCACCCCATTGAGGACGACCAGTTGGCCGACATCGGGTGAATTAACCCGCCTGGAGGAACTATCTGTACACCGGCGGCCGGTGTTACCCCTGGCAGTCGCCCGATGGCCATCCGTTCGCCTTCAGCAACGCGAGGGTTTCGTCGCCGAACGGGTTCACGCCGGGGCCGACGGCGAGCGTGTGCGCGAGGTGGACGTGCAGGCATTTGACGCGGCCGGGCATCCCGCCCGCGCTGACCTCGTGACCGAGCGGGTCGATGGCGTCGCGTTCGGCGAGGTAGCTCTCGTGGGTCCGCTGGTAGGCGGCCGCCAGCTCGGGATCCTCCGCGAGCCGGTCGGTCATCTCCTTCATCAGCCCGGACGCTTCGAGCGTGCCGACCATCGACGTCAGCTTCGGGCAGGTCAAGTAGTAGAGCGTGGGGAACGGCGTGCCGTCGTCGAGGCGAGGGCTGGTCTGCACGACCGACGGGTGGCCGCTCGGGCAGCGCGCGGCGACGGCGCGCAGCGCACGGGGTGCCCGGCCGAGCTGTTCCGCGATGATCTCGCGGTCGGCGTCGGTCACGGGCTCGAAGGAAGACTGTTCCGTGCTGTTCACACCCCTAAGGCTAAAGGGAGTGCTTCAGCCGCCCGCGACCTGATCCCACAGCTTCTCGTACCAGGAGCCCGCGGGCACCGGCTGCTGACCTTGCGGCTGTCCCTGCTCGGGCGCCTTGTCCTCGGGGAGCTGCACGATGTACGGCGTCTCGCCGGGCTTAACGAAACCGAACCGCTTGCGGGCTTCGGCCTCGATTTGCGCGGGGTCGCTCAGTTCGGCCTTGCGGCCTTCCAGCTGGGTGACGCTGCGCTGCAGTTCGGACTGCAGCTGCTGCTGTTCGTTCACTTCGGACTTCTGGCTGAGGTACGTGCGCAGCGGGACGGCGATGGTGAACGCGAGCGCGCACACCACGATCGCCACCACCGCGGCCCGGCGGGTGGTGGACATGCCGAGCACCTTCGCGGCACCCGATGCCCGTTTCGCCGCCAGGCTGCGGCGCAGCCGGGTTCGGGCGCGGACCTCCGTCGTCGTCGTGCGACGGGCACGCTCCGGCCGGCGGCCCCTGCTGGAGCCACCACCGCTCACGCGCCCGCCGCCACGACGGGTCGTCCGCGCCCTCCCCCGGTCCGCCATCGTTCGTTATCCCTCGGCGCTGAACCGCGGGAACGCGAGGTCGCCGGCGTAGCGAGCCGCGTCGGCGAGGGTCTCCTCGATGCGGAGCAGCTGGTTGTACTTGGCGATCCGCTCGCCGCGCGCCGGGGCGCCGGTCTTGATCTGGCCGACACCGGTCGCGACGGCGAGGTCGGCGATGAAGGTGTCCTCGGTCTCGCCGGACCGGTGGCTCATCATCGACTTGTAGCCGTAGGACGTGGCCAGCGAGATCGCGTCGAGGGTCTCCGACAGGGTGCCGATCTGGTTGACCTTCACCAGCAGCGCGTTGGCGGCACGGCGGGTGATGCCCTCTTCGAGACGGTCCGGGTTGGTGACGAACAGGTCGTCGCCGACCAGCTGGACCTTCTCGCCGATCTCGGTGGTCAGCTGGACCCAGCCGTCCCAGTCGTCCTCGCTCAGCGGGTCCTCGATGGACACGAGCGGGTAGTCGCGGACGAGCTCGCCGTAGTAGGCGGACATCTGCTCGGCGCTCTTCTTCGCGCCTTCGAAGGTGTACGCGCCGTCCGAGAAGAACTCCGTCGCGGCGACGTCGAGCGCGAGCGCGACGTCGCGGCCCGGGGCGTACCCGGCCTTCTCGATCGCCTGAAGGATCAGGTCGAGCGCTTCGCGGTTGTTCTTCAGGCTGGGCGCGAAGCCGCCTTCGTCACCGAGGCCGGTCGCCAGGCCGCGGCCCTTCAGGACCGACTTCAGCGAGTGGTAGACCTCGGTGCCCCAGCGCAGGGCCTCGCGGAACGACTCGGCGCCGATCGGCGCGATCATGAATTCCTGGATGTCGACATCGGTGTCGGCGTGCGCGCCACCGTTGAGGATGTTCAGCATCGGCACCGGCAGCACGTGCGCGTTCGGCCCGCCGAGGTAGCGGAAGAGCTCCAGCTCGGCCGACTCCGCGGCGGCCTTCGCGACGGCGAGCGAAACACCCAGGATGGCGTTCGCGCCGAGGCGGGACTTCGCCGGCGTGCCGTCGAGGTCGACCAGCTTCTGGTCGACGATGCGCTGGTCGACGGCGTCGGTGCCGACCAGGTCCGGGCCGATCTCGTCCAGGACGGCCGCGACCGCGCGCTCGACACCCTTGCCGTTGTACCGGCCGGTGTCGCCGTCACGCAGCTCGACGGCTTCGTGTTCGCCGGTGGACGCACCCGAGGGGACCGCGGCCCGCGCCAGCGTGCCGTCGTCGAGAGCCACCTCCACTTCGACCGTCGGGTTGCCTCGCGAGTCCAGAATCTCGCGAGCGCCTACCTGCTCGATGAGCGCCACGCCATGCTCCTCATGTGGGTTGTGCCTGCGGTGACCGGGCCCAGCCTAGCCGTCACCGCAGTTCACCCGTTGGAGGCACGCGCCACATCAGCCGCCGACCGGGCTTTCCAACCTTCCTCCCCACCGCCACCCTCAACGGAGGAGCGTCGCTCCGCAGTACCTACTCCGTGGCCGGTTCGTCCGCCCGGACTTCCTTCCAGCCCGACGGGAGCTCGACCGTGTCGGAGAACTGCTGCCAGAAGGTCCAGCTGTTGCCGCCGATGTCGGAGACGGTGAACACGCGGGCGCCGTACGGCTGGTCCTGGGGCGCGTCGATGTCGGCGTCGTCGCCCAGCGCGGCGCGAACCCGCTCGTACTGCGCGTCGGCGTCGGCGACGTAGACGATGTTCAGCTGCCCGACCGGGCCGTCGACGCCCTTGGCCTGCCAGTACTCGGGGCCGACACCGGCCAGCTGGATCTTGGCCGGGCCGGCGCACAACGTGGCCTGGAACACCTCTCCGGAGCCGTCGGCGAAGCGCACTTCCTCGGTGAACCCGAACACTCTGACCAGCCACGCGACCGCCTCGGTGGCGTCGGCGTAGTAGAGGTACGGCGCGAGCCCGAGGTACCCGGGCTCGTTTTCGGGCCTATCCGCTTCGGTACTGCTCATGGCAGGACAGTCCACCATGACCGTTTCAGCAGTCGAGATCGGCCCTGCCCAGGCGTATCGTGGAGCGGACCATGATGGATGCCGAACCCGCCCCAGAACCCGGCCCGGACCCGTCCGGTGAGTCACGGTTCCGCGCCTTCCGTCAGGCGGAGGCGCTGGTCGAAAGCCGCAGGCCGCTCGACGCGCTCAAGGCACTCGAGCCCTTGCTGGAACACGAAACCGACAAACCGAGTGTTCAGTTGCTGGCGGGCCGCGCGTACTTCCACTCCGCACAGTTGCGGCGGGCCGAGCGTGCCTTCACCCGGGTGCTGGAGCTGGATCCCACCGATCATTACGCGCGGTTCGTACTCGGACGGACCCTCCAGCGCCTCGGCCGGTTGACCGAGGCGCTCGCGCAGATGCGGATAGCGTCGGCGATGCATCCGATCCCGGAGTATCTGGAGGCGATCAGCGAGGTCAGCGCGCGGATCGCGTTGCGCGACTGAGCTGCCGGGGAGCAAGGGACCTTTGCTCTCATTTCGACCTGGCCCGCAGATGCGCCCGTTCGCCCTGCTTGCCGAACAGCACCAGCAGCTCCACCGGCCCCGGACCGGCGCTGCCGAACCAGTGCGGCACCCGCGTGTCGAACTCCGCGGCCTCGCCGGGGCCCATCGTGAAATCGCGATCGCCGAGCAGCGCCCGCAACCGTCCACTGAGGACGTACATCCATTCGTAGCCCTCGTGGGTGCGCTGCACCGGCTCGATGTCCTCGACCGGGATCAGCAGTTTGAACGCCTGCGGCTGCCCAGGCTGCGCGGTCAGCGCCCACGCGGTGAACCGGCCGAACTTCTGCGCCTTCATCCGGACCCTCGGATCGGCGGGTTCGGGCTCGCCGACCAGTTCGTCGAGCGGGACCTGATGCGCCGCCGACAGCGTGAGCAACAACTCCAGTGTGGCCTTCCGCGTGCCCGATTCGAGCCGCGAGAGCGTGCTGGCGGAGATCCCCGTCGCCTCCGACAGCGCGGAGAGGGTGGTGCCGCGTTCCTTGCGAAGGGCCTTGAGCTTCGGGCCGACCTCGGCGAGCCGCCGTTCGATGTCCTCCATGTCTTCAGTTTGCCAAATCGGCAATGAACTTTGCCAACTTTCGCAGAGATCCGGATGCTCGGGACCATGAACGAAGAATTCGACGTGGTGATCATCGGTGGTGGCGTCGCGGGCCTCAGCGCGGCTTTGGTGCTGGGCAGGGCGCGGCGCAAGGTGGCCGTGATCGACGGCGGCACCCCGCGCAACGCGCCCGCCGCGCACGCACACGGTTTCCTGACCAGGGACGGCATCCCGCCCAAAGAACTACGGGAGATAGGCCGTGACGAAGTCCGCGCGTACGGCGTCGAGATCATCGACGACGTCGTCCACCGGCTGCGGCACGACAAGGCGGTGGAACTGGCGAGCGGACGGGTCGTCGGCGGACGGCGGATCGTGGTGACCACCGGGCTCGCCGACGAACTGCCGGACGTCCCCGGCGTCGCGGAGCGGTTCGGCGCCGACGTGCTGCACTGCCCGTACTGCCACGGCTGGGAAGTGCGCGATCAGCGGTTCGGCGTGCTCGCCACGTCCGACAAGTCGGTCCACCAGGCGCTGATCGTCTGGCAGTGGAGCAAGGACCTGACCTTCTTCACGCATACACAGCAGGTCTCGGCCGAAGACCGGGCGAAGCTGACCGGGCTGGGCATCCGGATCGTCGACGGGAAGGTGTCCGAGCTCGCCGTCGAAAACGACCGGCTGACCGGCGTCCGGCTCGTCGACGGCGAATTCGTCGAACGCGACGTCGTGTTCGTCGGCCCGAAGTTCGTCCCGCACGACCGGCTGCTCGCCCAGGTCGGCTGCGCCCGGACCGAAAGCGGCTCGATCGCGGTGGACGCGCAGGGCCGCACGAACGTGGACGGTGTCTGGGCGGCGGGGAACGTCGTCGATCCGATGGCGCAGCTCGTCGTCGCGGCGGGCGACGCCTACCGGATGGCGACGGCGCTCAACTTCGATCTGGTGCTCGAAGATCAGGGCGCGACGCTGGCGTCCGCGTAGGTGTCGGCCGCACTGAAGACTTCCTGGACGTAGGGCACCGCGGGGTTGAACACCCGCATCGACTTCCACCAGCCGTCCGGGGTGGCGACGTCGTCTCCGGCGGCGCAGAGGTAGCGGGCGGTGGCGAAGGCGGCGTCGTCGAGGTCCTTCGGATCCGGCTGTTTGCCGTCGCTCCTGGCCCGGGCGGAGTGCTTGGCCCAGATCTCGGGCGCGAGCGTGATCGGGCCGGGCCTGCCCTGCGCCGTCTCGACGTGGGAGATTCCGGCGAGGGTCGCCCACGAGAGATGACAGCCCGGCTTCTGCCGCCGCAGCCACATCTCGGCGCGGCCGTAGGCGGACAGGTCGGTGACGGAGAGCCGGGTCTTCGCGGCCACGCGCTTCGCCCAAGTCTCCAATTCGGCCGCGTCGGAAACGGTGGGCCGGTCGGGCGGCGCGGCAAGCCCGGCACGCGGCGTCGCCGCCCCGGGCTGCGGCTTCTGGTCGGGAACGGCGAGCGCGGGCTGGGGCTGAGGCGCCGGAGGCGGTTCCTCACCGGCAGGCCGGTTCACCCCGACCGTCATGATCAGCACCACGCCCGTGAGCACGAGCCCGCCCGCGAAGGCGAGCCTGGGGACGTACGGCGGCAGAGGGCGCGCTGGATGCTCCGGGGCGTCGGTGCTCTGGGCGGTTTCGGCCACCCGGACAGGTTACTTCGCCACACTTCCGGGCGATGACCCATTCGGCTTACGAAGCCAACTGACGGTAAAGCGAATCGGTAACCGGTCCTCGGCGGCCGATTCGTTATCTGAAGCACCGAGTTCACGCTGACCTGGGAATGCTTCAAAACACCCCGTCCGATCAAGGTCTCTTCAAGCGTTTCGTCCAGTTCTGGACCGTGTCACTCCCCCTGGACTTTCAGGGAAGCCTTACCTAAAACCAGGAGGTTCAGTCGGCACGACCAGGGAGAACGACGTGTGGTTCGCGAGTGCGCTCATCGGCCTGCGTGAAGGCCTCGAAGCGGCCCTCGTCGTCAGCATCCTCGTCGCGTTCCTGGTCAAGACCGAACGACGGCACGCGCTGCGCTGGGTCTGGCTCGGGGTCGGCGTCGCGGTCGCGCTGTCGGTCGGGGTCGGCGCGATCCTCACCTACTCGACCGCCCAGCTGACCTTCGAACAGCAGGAACTGCTCGGTGGCACGCTGTCGATCGTCGCGGTCGGTTTCGTGACGGCGATGATCTTCTGGATGCGCAAGGCGTCGAGGACGATCGCCGCGGAACTGCGCGGGAAGCTCGACGAAGCGCTCGACGTCGGCCCGGTCGCGGTGCTCGTCCTGTCGTTCTTCGCCGTCGGCCGCGAAGGCCTGGAGACGGCGGTGTTCTTCTATTCCACCGTGCAGACCGCGCAGGGCGGCACGACCGAACCGTTGATCGGTTTCAGCGCGGGCATCCTCGTCGCGGTCGTGCTGGCGTACCTGATCTACCGCGGCGCCGTCCGGTTCGACCTCGGCAAGTTCTTCACGATCACCGGTGTCCTGCTGGTGTTCGTCGCGGCGGGCGTCCTCGGCTACGGCCTGCACGACCTGCAGGAGGCCGCCTTCCTGCCCGGGCTGACCACGCTCGCGTTCGACGCGTCGGCCGTCCTGCCGGAGGACAGCTGGTACGGCGCGCTGCTCAAGGGGATCTTCAACTACTCGCAGCAGACGACGGTCCTGCAGGCCGTCGCCTGGGTCGCCTACGTGGCGATCGTGCTGCCGCTGTTCCTCAGGCCCAAGAAGAAGGCCACGGCACCCGCCGCGGCCGCGATCAAGGAGTGACCCTCGTGTCTCGTCGATTCCCGCTCGTCGCGCTCGCCGGCGTCGGCGCCATCGTGCTCACCGCCTGCGGTGGCGGCGAGGATGCGCCCACCGCGGCCGGCGGCCCGATCAAGGTCGAAGCCTCCGACTCGGCCTGCGCCGTCTCGGTGACCACCGCGAACGCGGGCAACGTGACCTTCGAGATCACCAACAAGGGCACCAAGGTCACCGAGTTCTACCTCTACGCCGAGGGCGACCGGATCATGGGCGAGGTCGAGAACATCGCGCCGGGGCTGAACCGGCGGCTCATCGTCGAGGTCGCCGAAGCGGGCAAGTACCAGACCGCGTGCAAACCCGGTATGACCGGCACCGGCATCCGCGGCGACTTCACCGTCACCGGCGGCGGAGCGAAGCAGAACGACCCGAACTCGCAGAAGGCGCAGGCGGTCAAGAGCTACGCGGAGTACGTCGCGAACAACACCAAGGCGCTCGACGAGGAGACCGCCAAGTTCGTCGCGCTGGTGAAGGCGGGCAAGGTCGACGAGGCGAAGGCCGCGTACGCCCGCACGCGCGTCTACTTCGAGCGGGTCGAGCCGGTGGCCGAGAAGTTCGGCGACCTCGACCCGAAGATCGACGCGCGCGAGGCCGACCTCGAACCGGGCCAGAAGTTCACCGGGTTCCACCGGCTGGAGAAGGATCTCTGGGTGACCGGCCTGCAGGCCGACTCGCCGCAAATCGCCGATCAGCTCGTCGCCGACGTCAAGGAGCTGGTGACCAAGTCGGCGTCGATCGAGCTGAACGCGCTCGACCTGGCCAACGGCGCCAAGGAACTGCTCGACGAGATCGCCACCGGCAAGATCACCGGCGAGGAGGAGGCGTTCTCGCACACCGACCTCTCGGACTTCCAGGGCAACCTCGACGGGTCGAAGGCCGCGATCGCCTCGCTGCGCCCGCTTCTGCAGGCGAAGGACCCGGCCTTGGTGTCCACTTTGGACAAGGAGTTCGGCAACGTGCAGGCACTGCTGGACAAGCAGCGTGAAGGCGACGGCTTCAAGCTGTACACCACGCTGAGCCAGGACCAGGTCAAGGAATTCGCGTCGGCGGTGGACGCGCTGAGCGAACCGCTGAGCAAGGTCGCCGAGGTCGCGGCGCAATGACCGGCGCGGAGCACACCCCGGTCACCCGCCGGAAGCTGTTCGGCATGGCGGGCGCGGGCGCCGCCCTGGTCGGAACCGGGGCCGCGGCGGGCTTCGGCGCGAACCAGCTCCTCGGCGGGGACAGCCCGGCGCAGGCGGCGCAGAGCGTCGTCGAGTTCCACGGCGAGCACCAGGCCGGGATCGTGACTCCCGTGCAGGAGAACCTGCATTTCGTCGCGTTGGACGTGACGACGAAGGATCGCGAAAAGCTGGTCAAGCTGCTGCGCACGTGGACGGACGCGGCGCGGCGGATGACCGCGGGCCAGGAGGTCGGGACGGGAGGCGCCGTCGGTGGCGCCCCCGCCGCCCCGCCGAGCGACACCGGCGAGGCACTCGATCTGGCGGCGTCCTCGCTGACGCTGACGATCGGTTTCGGCCCGTCGCTGTTCGACGACCGGTTCGGGCTCGCCTCGAAACGGCCCGCCGCGTTGATCGACCTCCCGCTGTTCCCTCAGGACAAGCTCGATCCCACGCGTAGCGGCGGCGACATCTGCATCCAGGCTTGCGCGGACGATCCGCAGGTGGCGGTGCACGCCATCCGGAACCTGGTGCGGCTCGGTTTCGGTGTCACCGCGGTGCGCTGGTCGCAGCTCGGCTTCGGCCGCAGCTCGTCGACCTCGCGGGCGCAGTCCACGCCGCGGAACCTGTTTGGGTTCAAGGACGGGACGCGCAACATCAAGGCCGAGGAGACCGACGTCCTGCGCGACCAGGTGTGGGCGACGGCCGAAGACGGGCAGCCGTGGATGGCGGGCGGGTCGTACCTGGTGGCCAGGCGGATCCGGATGCACATCGAGACCTGGGACCGGGAATCGTTGAAGGGCCAGGAAGGGATCGTCGGCCGGTCGAAGGGCGCGGGCGCGCCACTGGGCCAGGCCGCCGAATTCGACACCCCCGATTTCCAGGTCGGCGGCGCCGGCGGCGAGAAGCTGATCCCGGAGGACTCCCACGTCCGGCTGGCCTCGCACGAAAACCTGAACGGGGCACGGATCCTGCGGCGTGGCTACAACTTCGTCGACGGTTCCGACGGTGTCGGGCATCTCGAAGCCGGGCTGTTCTTCCTCGCCTTCAACCGGGACACGCGCAAGCAGTTCGTGCCGATGCAGCAGGCGCTGTCGTCGAAGGACGCGATGATGGAGTACCTGCAGCACACCGGATCCGCTCATTTCGCCGTGCCGCCGGGCGTGCGCGAAGGCGGTTTCTGGGGCGAGGGCCTGTTCTCTTGACCTCCAGTTAAGTGGAGGTCGCACACTGGGCTCATGTTCAGTGAAGCGGAACTCGACTACCTCGCCGCCCAAGGTCTCGGACGGCTCGCGACGGCGCAGCCGGACGGCACGCTGCAGGTCAGCCCCGTCGGCTACGCCTACAACACCGAGACCAAGACGATCGACATCACCGGCTACGAACTGGCGAAGAGCAAGAAGTTCCGGAACGTGGCCGCGAACGGGCAGGCCGCGTTCGTGGTGGACGACATGCCTTCACAGGACCCGCCGCGGATCCGCTGCCTCGAGATCCGCGGCCGGGCCGAGGCGCTCACCGGCGCCCGCACGGCCGACGGGCATTTCGACGGCGCGGTGATCCGGATCCACCCGTCGCGGATCATCAGCCTCGGCGTCGACGACCCGGACCACGACCCGCTCGATCTCGTTCCGCACAACCGGAACGTCTGAGCCCTTCGGATGTCATGAAAGGGCCGTTCCTGACGAAGAACGTCAGGAACGGCCCTTTCATGACATTTCAGCGGCGGTTACCGAAGACCGCGTAAATCCCGAGGCCCGCCACGGCCAGCACCACGGCCGTCCACGTGGCTTCGGCGACACCGGCCGGCTGGAAGAGCCAGGTGATCACCCGATGCGCGCTCTCCGTACTCGACGTGGTGGCCCACACCACGAACGAGACCGCGAACCCGAGCATCGGCAACGTCCACCCGAAAGCTCCACCGAACACCACCGCGGCGATCCCGGCGAGACCGAGCAGCCCACCCGCGTTCCGCACGATGAACTCCACCGGGGCCCGCTCCACTTCCCACAGCCGCGGCAGCAGCGCCGCACCGAGGCCGAGTCCGCCGATCAGCAGGAGATGGAGGACACGGCGCGGCGCCCAACGGATCGCGGCGGTCCGGTCGAGATCGGTGTCCTGCCCGCTGAGACCGACGGTGGTCACCGCGATCGCCACCAGAAGCGCCAGCGAAACCGGGATCTCCGACCAGCGGTCCCGCGCCAGGAACCAGAGCGCCGCCATGCTCACCGCCAGCCCCGCGAACGACGCGGGCATGGCGCGTGACCGCGCGTACAGCACCGCCCATCTCATCGGGCGCCCCCGAGGAGGATGCCGAGCTGGTTGCCTTGACAGGTCAGGCCCGCCTGCCGCTGCGCGATGATCCGCGTGCGCTGCACGTCGGGCGGCAGGGCACGGAAGATCTCCCAGTTCCGGAGGACCTCGTTCCATATCCTGTCGCCCAGCCGCGAACCCCTGTCCATCTCCCACTCGCCGAGGAACCAGCTCGACGAGATCGCCCGCGCGGTGAGTTCGTCCGAGAAGGACCGGTCACCACCACTCACGGCGTAACAGGTCGGCGTCCCTGCGCCGGCGACCAGTGTCCGCGTCACCTCATCCGGATTCACGATCGAACGGATGGACCAATCCACCAGGTCCACGTAGACGGTGTCGGCGGCACGCGGCGGCACCTCGTCGTAGCCCAGCCGCCGGTCCAGTGCCGTGACCTTGACGGGCGCGTCCGGCAAAGTTCCCAACAGCCTCAACGCTTTCTTGCCCGGCTCGGCGAGGCGAGGCAGTTCGGCCTCGAACATGCGCGGGACGCAGACCGGGCCGTCGCAGACCATCTCCGTCGCGTCCGGGTCGGCGACTTCGGCTTCGGCCGTGCTGCCGGGAAGAACGGGCAAAGCGATCACGACCGCCGCCAGCGCGGGGACGACGGCGAGCCCCTTCGCCCGCTTGGAGCGGGCAGCCAGCAGGAGAAATCCGGTCACGGCCAGTCCGGCGAGCCAGACTCCCTGGCCGAGATCCATCCAGCCCGCCGTGGTCTTGAACGGATCCCTGACGACATCCATCGCGGGCGAGAGCAAGGAGACCCGGAACGGCACGAACCCGGCCAGCGCGCTGCCCTCCGCCCCGGCGAACTGGAACAGGAGAACGGCTACGAACGCGGCGACGGCCACCGCGGGCGCGGTCAGCGGATGGGGCAGCGACCGGCCGATCCCGAGCCCGATCCAGGCGCCCGCGAGCATCGCGAGCACCCCGACCACGACGATCGGCAGCCAGCCGAAGGTGAAGAACCCGCCGTTGAAGGCGGCCTGGACGGCACCGACGGCGAAGATCAGCAGATAGCCCAGCACCAGCAGGCCGCCCAGCGCGCCGGCGAGTTTCGCGGCCCGCTGCCAGCCGGGGCGCGGCATGGTGGCCATGAGTTCGACCGTGCCGGACCGCTTGTCGCGCATGCCTTGGATGACACCGGCGCCGATCGCGATCGGCCACAGGAACACCAGCAGGAACCGGCTCCATTCAGCGGCGTGCGTCCAGTGCTCGTCCCAGGCGAGTGGCACCTTCGTCCACGGACCGCTGAACGAGTAGAGGAAGCCGAACGCGACGACGAGAATGGCGAGCGTGGCCCAAGGGGCGATGGAACGGCGGGCTTCGGTCCGCAGGACGCGAGTGTTCACCAGTTCCCCTTCCCCGGCTCGTGCCCCAGCAGCGCCGAGTAGCCGCGCTCGATCGGGCTGTCGCCGACGTGCTCCGCGCTTCCGGCGGCGGCCAGTTCGTCCGGAGTGCCCTGGAAGACGAGCTTCCCGTTTTCGAACAGGACGACGTCGGTGCACGCCGTCGCGACGTCCTCGACGAGGTGGGTCGAGACGACGACGCAGGCGTCCCGGCCCAGTTCCTGCATGAGCTCACGGAAGCGCACTCGTTGCGCCGGATCGAGTCCGGCGGTCGGCTCGTCCAGCAGGAGGATGTCCGGATCGTTGACGATCGCCTGCGCGATCCCGACCCGCCGCACCATTCCGCCGGACAGCGTCTTCATCCGGTCGTCGGCGCGATCGGCGAGGCCGACGCGTTCGATCGACCGTTGCACCGCGCCTGGGATGTCCTCTCCTGCCATTTCCTTGAGCCAGGCGATGTATTCGACGAACTCACGGACGGTGAATCGCTTGTAGAAACCGAAATTCTGCGGCAGATAGCCGATCCGGCGGCGCAGGCGGCGCTGATCGGTGAACCCCCCGACGGATTCACCGAGCAGCGCCAGCCCGCCCTCCGCCGGCCGGAGCACCGTCGCCAGTGCCCGGATCAGCGTGGTCTTCCCGGCCCCGTTCGGGCCGAGCAGACCGTGCACCCCCGTGCCGAGGTCCAGGTCGAGCCCGTTCACGGCGAACTTGCGTTTGCCGACCCGGACCTTCAGTCCCTCCGCCTTGATCTGCCACGCGTAGGTCGTCGGCGCGACCTCCGCGGCCCCGACAGCACGCATCATGTTCTCCCCTTCGTTCAACGTTCGGATCCGGTGAGCAGGCCGAAGACGCTCCGCCGGAGCACCACCACGACCGCGGTCACCGCGAAGATCGCGCCCCACACCGGGAGCAGCCGGGGTTCGAGCGCGGTGGCACGTCCTTGCGAAGCCACCGCGGGCGCCAAGATCACCGCCACCCAGACCCCGGCGAGGACATAGGCCGCCCGCACCACGCCGATCAGCCCGCCGAGCGCGAGCGTCCCGGTGGTGAAGGCCAGGCTCGGCAGGAGACCGAGCCCGAATCCGCCGCCGCCGAGCCAGCTGGAAAGGGCCTGGATCGGCAAGACGACGGCGAGGACCGCCGTCGTCCGGCGGAGCAGCAGGTAGAGCCCGGCTCTCGGCGTCGAAGTGACGAGTTCGTACGCGGGGTCGAGCCCCTTCGCCCACGACACCGCCACCCCGAGCACCGGCAGGACCGGTGAGAACAGCTGGACGAACGAGTAGCCCTTGCTCCCGGTGAACCCGACCCCGTCCAGCAGGACACCGATCGCCGGGATCAGGAGGATCATCACCAGCCACGGCAGCATCACCGGCGTCACCCAGGTGTGCAGCCGCCCGGCCCACCGCCTCCGCATCGGGCTCGGCCCCGCTTCGGCGAGTTTCGGCCCCAGCCCGGCCCAGACGTCGTCCACCAGCGCGGACACCGACGGCAGGCTGAGGGCGGACAACCGCCCCCGGCATTCCGCGCACGATTCGAGATGTGCCTCGACCGCCCAGACCTCGTCACCGGCCAAGCCGTCGTCGCCGAGGACGTAACCGGCGAGGAGCTGTTCGGACACGTGTTCCTTGTTCACGACAGCGCCTCCCGCATCGCGATCCGAGCCCGCCTGGCGCGGGTTTTGACGGTTCCTTCCGGCACGCCGAGCAGGACCGCGGTCTCGCGGACGGTCAGCCCGTCGAGCACCATGGCCTGCAGGACCTGCCGGAGTTCGGGAGCGAGCCGTCGCAGCGCGTCACCGACGTGGTCACCGACCGCACCGGCCAGCGCCTCGTCTTCGGCCGCGGGTGCAACGGCCGTTTCCGCGACCGGCAGCGGCTGCGCGAACTTCGCCCGGCGGCGGAAGGCGTCGACCAGCCGCCTCGCGGCGATCGTCCACAGCCAGCCGACGGCGCTTCCGCCGACGGCCGCACCGGCGAACGCGCCGGCCGCGCGCCAGACCGCGAGGTAGGTCTCCTGCATCACCTCGGCGACGATCTGTTCGTCGGCGCAGCGACGACGCAGGCGCACGGCCAGCCACGGCGACGTGCGGCGGTAGAGCTCCTCGAACGCCGCACGGTCGCCTTTGGCGGTGCGGCGGACGAGCTGCTCTTCGTCCGGTTCCGTTCCCTTCACATCCGGCAAGACGCCGAGATCACCGAAACGGTTCTCACCCGATTGTGTTCCGCATCACAGCGGCCGGACGGCTTCGGCGGCTTTCTCGTCGAAAGCGGAGCGTGAAGCGAGGATCTGGTCGACGTTTTCGACGGCCCATTCGGCGACGGCGTTCGTCAGCCTGCCGACATCGACGCCGAGCGGCGTGAGCCCGTACTCCACCCGCGGCGGAACGGTGGGATAGACGTCGCGCCGGATCAGCCCGTCCCGCTCCAGCGAGCGGAGCGTCTGGGTCAGCATCTTCTGCGTGATCCCGTCGAGCAATCGGCGAAGTTCGCTGAACCGCATCGGCCGTTCGTAGCGCCGGATCGCGCCGAGGACGTAGAGCGCCCATTTGTTCGCGAGCACTTCGATGACCGTCCTGGACGGGCAGTCACGGCCGTGCACGGCCACCCATTCCTCGAACAACCGCCGCTCGTCGAAGGTACCCATGAGGTACCTAGATATCAGTGGAGTGCCTACTTCACAACAGGTACCGACCGCGAAATGCTCATTTCCATGCGGAAGATCCAGCAAGACTCCTTCGGCGGACCCGGCGTCCTCGAACTCACCGAATCCGAAAAACCCGTTCCGGGAGCGGGCCAGGTCCTGGTGCGCGTCCACGCGGCCGGGGTCAATCCGGCCGATTGGAAGATCCGGAACGGGCTGGTCATCGGCGAACTGCCACTGACCGTCGGTCTCGATTTCTCGGGTGTGGTGGATTCGGCCGGGACACGGTTCCAGCCGGGGGACGAGGTCTACGGCGTCACCTTCCCGCCGAACGGCTCGTACGCCGAGTACATCGCGGTCAGCGAAGACGCGCTCGCGCCGAAACCGAAAAGTCTCGATCACGTCGAGGCGGCCGCGCTCCCGATCGCGGCATTGACCGCGTGGCAGCCGTTCACCAAGGTGTTCCCGGTCGGACCGGGACACCGTGTGCTCGTCCACGCCGCGGCAGGCGGGGTCGGACATCTCGCCGTCCAGATCGCGAAGGCCCGTGGCGCGTACGTCATCGGAACCGCCAGGGCGGCGAACCACGCGTTCCTGCGCGACCTCGGCGCCGACGAACTCATCGACCACACGGCCGACGATTTTTCGAAATCGCAGGTCGTGGACGTCGTACTGGACCCGATCTCCGGGGATTACGGTCCCCGGTCGCTCGACATACTCGAACCGGGCGGTTCGCTGATCGACATCGTCGGGCACGGCCCGGACCGGACGGAGGTCCGGCGGAAAGCCGCGGAGCTCGGGGTCCGTTTCGACGAGTTCTACGTCGCCCCGTCCGGAACCGATCTGGCCGAAATCGCCACTTTGGCCGACGCCGGTTCACTACGCGTCTCGATCGCCGAGGTCCTCCCCCTCGCACAGGCGGCGAAGGCACACGAACTGAGCGAGTCCGGACGCGTCCGGGGCAAACTCGTGCTGACGATCTAGCTCGGCCAGAACTTGCGCCAGCCGTCGGCCTCCAGCGTCGTCGGCTCCAGGCCGGCGTCCCGCGCGGCCTGTTCGGCGTCCCGGATGTCGCGCGCGAACCGCTTCGCGACAGCGCGGAGCTCGCCTTCGGGATCGATCCCCGCCCGGCGCGCGGTCGCGGCCACCCGGAACAGCTGGGCCGCCGCCTCGGCGCCGTCGGGGAACAGGTCGAGCGGGATCCCGGCCCGGCCGCTGCGCTGGCCGAGCTTCCCGGCGAGTGCCACGGCGGGCTGCCCGAGTGCCACACCGTCCACAATGGACTGACGGCTCTTCTCGGCCTGCTTCAGTTCTTCCCATTTGAGGTTCTGATCGCTGACGGTCTCGACCCGCGGAGCGTCACTGAATATGTGCGGATGACGTCCGACCAGTTTTGCGACCAGTCCGGACGCGACCTCGTCGATCCCGAACGGATCGGCCGCGTCCTCGACGGCGACGCGCGCGTGGAAGAGCACCTGGAGCAGGACGTCGCCGAGCTCCTCGCGCAAGGCGACCCTGTCGCCCTCCTCAATCGCGTCGAGCAGCTCGTAGGTCTCCTCGACCAGGTACTGGCGCAGCGATTCGTGGGTCTGGACGGCGTCCCACGGACATCCGCCCGGCGAACGCAGGCGGTCCATCACCTCGGCGGCCTCGACCAGCGGCGGAACAGGTCCTTCGATCACCCGCGCACCCGCCCTGATCAGCGCCGCGGCCTTGGCTTCCCGGCGCGAACCCGCGATGAGCACGAGGTCGCGCACCTGCGTGTCACCGAGCGAGGGCACCCCGAAAACGTCGGGATCGACATCGGAAGCCGCGTACACGGCGGCGCTGCTTCGCAGGATCGGGAGTGCCGCGGCGGGCAGTGTCGCCCCGCGGGCGATCACGACGACGGCAGCGGTCACGGGTTTTGCGGCGCGGCACCGTGCACAGGCAGCACGATGCCCTTCTTCGAAGCTTCGTTGGGCGCGAGGTCCATGCCGACAACATCCCACACGCCATAGCGCGGGTTCACCTTGAGGTCGACCTGGTCGAGGTACGGCTGGAGGAGCCGGATACCCACTCCTGCCAGCTGCTGAGCGGTCGGCTGCGTGGCCTGGTCCGACGCGACGGGCTTGTCCGCGGCCCGCTCGCGCATCACGACGACGACCCAAAGCGGCTGCTGCGGTGTCGGCTGGAAGGCGGCGACGGTGTTGGGTTCGAGACCGAACAGGACGGTGGCCGCGGTCGCGGGCGACTGCATCGCCGGCAGCTTCTGGCCGGTGCCCGCCTGCGTGTCGGCGGTCTGCTGGTCCTGCGCGATCAGCTCGGCGGCCGCGTTCGGCGACGCGGCGAACTTCTTGGCCTTCTCGATCGCCTGCTCGCGCAGCTTGTCCGCGTCGGAACCGGTGGCGTCGGTCGAGGAGACCGAGCTGAAATCGAACGTGACGGTGAGCTTGTCGAGGTACTTCATCGCGAGCTGGGTCTGCAGCGCCGCGTCGACCAGGGCGTCGCGGTGGTCCCGCACCCGCGCCACGAGCTGCTGGACGCTCAGCGCGGGATCGTTCTGCGGGTTGGCCTCCATCGGCTTGGCCAGCGGGTCGTTCTGCAGCGCGTTCACGACGAGGGACTCGTCGACCCGAACGCCTTCCCGCTGAGCGGCGCGCTCGGTGAGGTCGTGCAGGATCTCCTGCCGGACGATCTCGCGGCCGACGAGGTCGAGCTTGTGCTCGGCGGCGAGCTGCTGCCCGTACGGGTGTTCACGGACGGCCTTGTCGATCAGCTGCTGCACGCGATCCACCGAAACGGTTTTGCCGTCGATGATCACCGCGGCACCGACCTGCCCGGGGCCGGCGTTGCATCCGGCGAGAAGGAGAGAACCGGCAAGAACCCCGACCAGCGCGCGACGGCGCCCCATGATCCGCATCACAGGGCCTACCCTCTCATACCGGCCCCGGCGAGAGAACCAGGTCATAAGTCGCGATTCGGCTTCTCGCGAGCACCGAAAGTCCGTGAAGGCCCCCATGACGGACTCTGGGTCCCTCAAGGAGGCCGTCACGGACAGGCACGCCGTCTACGCGACGGGCGCCGGCGACTTCATCAGATTCGTCAGCAGCTTCGCGCACCAGTCCAGCAATTCCTCGTCGCGCAGCGCCGGGGCGCCCATGCGACCACCGGCCGGGCCCTCCGTCGGCTTCGGCACGGAGACCGTGTTCGTCACCGCCTTGTAGAGAGCCTTGGGGTACAAGCGCTTCAGCCGCACCATCTGCGAATCCGCCAGCGGCAGCGGCGCGAACCGGATCGACGTGCCCTGGACGGCGACCTCGGTGACGCCCGCCGCACGGCAGGTGTGCCGGAACGCGGCGACCGCGAGCAGCCTCCGCACCGGGGCGGGCGGCTGACCGTAGCGGTCGATCAGTTCCTCGCGCACGGCGTCGAGCCCGGCCTGGTCGGGAGCGGCCGCGATCTTGCGGTACGCCTCCAGCCGCAGCCGCTCGCCCGGCACGTAGTCGTGCGGGATGTGCGCGTCCACTGGGAGATCGACGCGGACTTCGGCGAGCTCCTCCTCTTCGGAGGTTTCCGCGCCCGCGTGCCGGCGGAACGCGTCGACCGCTTCGCCGACGAGCCGCACGTACAGGTCGAAACCGACTCCCGCGATGTGCCCGGACTGCTCCGCGCCGAGGATGTTGCCCGCGCCGCGGATCTCCAAGTCCTTCATCGCGACGGCCATACCCGCGCCCAGTTCGGTGTTCTGCGCGATGGTCGCGAGCCGGTCGTGCGCCGTCTCGGTGAGCGGTGCCTCCGGCGGATACAGGAAGTACGCGTACCCGCGCTCGCGCCCACGCCCGACCCGGCCGCGCAACTGGTGCAACTGCGCGAGCCCCAGCAGGTCACCGCGTTCCACCAGCAGCGTGTTGGCGTTCGAGATGTCCAGCCCGGTCTCGACGATCGTGGTGCAGACGAGCACGTCGTACTCGTTCTCCCAGAAACCCTGGATGATCTTCTCGAGTTTCTCCTCGTTCATCTGCCCGTGCGCGGTGACGACGCGCGCCTCCGGCACCAGTTCGCGAATGCGCTTCGCGGCCTTCTCGATCGAGGAGACCCTGTTGTGCACGTAAAAGACTTGGCCGTCACGCAGCAGCTCGCGCCGGATCGCGGCGCCGACCTGCTTGTCGTCGTACGCGCCGACGTAGGTCAGGATCGGATGCCTGTCCTCGGGCGGCGTCAGGATCGTGGACATCTCGCGGATGCCGGCGAGCGACATCTCCAGCGTCCGCGGGATCGGCGTCGCCGACATGGTCAGCACGTCGACGTGGGTCCGCAGCGCCTTGATGTGCTCCTTGTGCTCGACGCCGAACCGCTGCTCCTCGTCGACGATCACCAGGCCGAGATCCTTGTACCGGATCCCGGTCTGCAGCAGGCGGTGCGTGCCGATCACGATGTCGACGTCGCCCGCGGCCAGCTGCTCAAGGATCGCGTCGGACTCGGCCTTGTTCGTGAACCGTGAGAGCCCCTTGATCTTCACCGGGAACGAACTCATCCGTTCGGTGAAGGTGTTGAGGTGCTGCTGCGCGAGCAGCGTCGTCGGCACCAGCACCGCGACCTGCTTGCCGTCCTGCACCGCCTTGAACGCCGCGCGCACCGCGATCTCGGTCTTGCCGTAGCCCACGTCGCCGCAGATGACGCGGTCCATCGGGACGCCGCGTTCCATATCCGACTTGACCTCGTCGATCGCGGCGAGCTGGTCGTTGGTCTCGGTGAACGGGAAGGCGTCCTCGAGTTCGCCCTGCCACGGGGTGTCCTGCGCGAACGCGTGCCCCGGCGCGGCCTGCCGCGCGGCGTAGAGCTGCACGAGTTCGGCGGCGATCTCCTTGACCGCCTTCTTCGCCTTGGCCTTGGTGTTCTTCCAGTCCGATCCGCCGAGCTTGTTCAGCGTGGGCAGCTCGCCACCGACGTAGCGGGAGACCTCGTCGAGCTGGTCGGTCGGGACGAACAGCCGGTCCCCCGGATGCCCGCGTTTGGAGGAGGCGTACTCCAGCAGCAGGTACTCGCGGGTCGCGCCGGCGACGGTGCGCTGCACCATTTCGACGAACCGGCCGATGCCGTGCTGATCGTGCACGACGTAGTCGCCCGCCTTGAGGGCGAGCGGGTCGACGGCGTTGCGGCGCCGCGACGGCATCTTGGTACTGAAGTCCTTTGTGGACGTTCCCGCGCCCGAGCCGCGACCGGTGAGGTCCGATTCGGACAGCACCACGAGGGCGCGCTCCGGCGAGACGAAACCGTCCGACAGACCGCCGCACGTCACCGTCACGACGCCGGCCGTCAGCGGACCGGTGATGCCTTCGGCGAGCGACGCGGGGACATCTCCCGCCGACAGCTGCTCGACGGCGCGGGCCGCGGTGCCGTGCCCGGCGACGACGAGCACAGCCGTCCCGCCTGCCGCCGTGTGGGCGCGCAGATCGGTCGTCGCGCGCTCGACCTCGCCGCGATAGTTCGGCGCGGCCTCGATCGAGACGCGGTAGACGTCGGGATCGTCGCTGGCCAGCTGCGTCAACGTCCACCAAGGGCGCTTCGTCTCCTGAGCGTGCTTCGCGATCTCCGCGAGGTCCCGGTACGCGGACGCCCCGAGGTCGATCGGCGCCTGACCGCCCGCGGCGGCCGTGGTCCAGGACGCTTCGAGGAACTCCTGCCCGGTGCGGACCAGATCGGCCGCGCGGGCGCGGATCTTCTCCGGATCGGCCAGCAGGACGTGCGTGCCCTGGGGCATCGCGTCGGTCAGCAGGTCCAGCTCGCCCTCGCACAGCACGGGGATGAGCGCCTCCATACCCTCGACGGGGATCCCGCCGGAGAGTTTGGTGAGCATCTCGGTGAGCTGCGCGTCCGCCTCGTACGTCGTCGCGAGCTCGGCGGCCTTCGCGCGGACCGGCTCGGTGAGCAGCAGCTCACGGCACGGCGGCGCGCTGACGTGCTGGATCTCCCCGGGCAGCGACCGCTGGTCCGACACCGCGAACGCGCGGATCTCGCTGACCTCGTCGCCCCAGAACTCGACCCGCACCGGATGCTGCGCCGTCGGCCCGAACAGGTCGAGGATGCCGCCGCGCACGGCGAACTCGCCGCGCTTCTCGACCATGTCCACCCGCGTGTACGCGAGCTCGACCAGCCGCTCCAGCAACCCTTCGAAGCTCTGCTCCTCGCCGACGACCAGGTCGATCGGCGCGAGCGAACCGAGCCCGGGCGCCATCGGCTGGATCAGGCTGCGGACGGTCGCGACGACGACGCGCAGACCGTCCGAGCCCGTCTTGAGCCGGTGCAGCACCTCCAGCCGCCGCCCGACGGTGTCCGCCCGCGGGGACAGCCGCTCGTGCGGCAGCGTCTCCCAGGACGGGAAGTCGACGACGGCGCCTTCGCCGAGGAACGACTTCAGGGAAGCGGTCAATTCGTCCGCCTCGCGGCCGGTGGCGGTCACCGCGAGCACGGGGCGGCCGGCGCCCTCGTCCGCGGCGAGGGCACCGGCGACCAGCTGGCGGGTGGCGATCGCGCCCTGGAGTTCGAGCACCGGGGCACCGGCCCGCTCTACGACCCCGCGAAGGGCCGGATCGGGAAGGATGGAATGAAGGAGTCCGGACAATGGAGCGTTTGTCACCGTCCCAGCCTACGTGGGGGCACCGACAGTCCGCCGCGCGATTACCGGGGCAAGGCGTCGAACACCTTCGGGAGCTGCTCGTCGAACTCGGCCGGTTCCTGCGTCGCGATACGGATCAGCATGTGTTCGGCACCCGCGTCCTGGTACTCGCGCAACCGGTCGGCGACCTGCTCCGGGCTGCCCGCGACCAGCATTTGGATCTTCTCGACGAAGTCCAGCGGGACGCCGTAGTTCCGCTGTGCGTAGTCCTCCAGCCGCTCGCGTGCCCTGATCGGGTCATCCTCGATGAGCACCGTCGCGAACAACGCCGGTGTCACGGGGCGTACGGCCGTTTCGCGGATCTTCGCGAGGCCGTCGGTGTAGTCGGCGACGTCGGGCGGGTACGGCAACCAGCCGTCGTAGAGCCGCCCCGCACGTTTCAGCGCGCCCGGGGTGAAGGCGGCCAGCCACACCGGCGGGCCACCGGGACGGTGCGGTTCCGGGTACTCCGGCAAGGCGTCGTAGTGCAGCACGTCGCCGTGGAACGGCCCGCTCTTCCCGCTCCACACGTGCCGCCACAACGCGACGATGTCGTCGAGGCGGGCGCGGCGGCGTTCCCACGGGACCCGGGTGAACGCGAACTCGGGTTCGCTGCGACCCGCGAATCCGGCACCGACGCCGAGCGTGACGCGGCCCTGGCTGAGCAGGTCGAGTGAGAGGATCGCGTTCGCGGAAAGGAGCGGATCCCGCAACGCCGGCAGCAGCGCGGCGGTGCCGAGGGTGACCCGCTCGGTTCTGGCGGCGAACGCGCCGAGCAACGTCAAGGAATCGATGGGCGCCTTCGCGAGAGTGTCGCCGACCCAGACCGAATCGAAGCCGAGGCGTTCGGCCTCGACCGCGATGGCGACCATTTCCGGCGCGGTGCGCCCGGCGTCGAGGGTGGACCGATAACTGGGGACGACCAGACCGAATTTCATGCCGGAAGCATCTCCGCGGCGGGGAATCGTCTCAATTCCTTCGAGGGAATGGCGACGCCGACGACGTCTCGGCCAAGATGACGCCATGGTTTCCGGATTCGGCCCCGCGCTCCGGGGCTGGCGCGAACGACGGCGGCTTTCCCAGCTGGAGCTGGCGATCCGGGCCGGGACCACGCAACGGCACGTGAGTTTCCTGGAAGGCGGCCGGTCGATCCCCGGTCGCGGCCTGGTGCTGCGCGTCGCCGAATCGCTCGAACTGCCCCTGCGTGAACGCAACGGCCTGCTGCTCGCGGCCGGGTTCGCCCCCGGTTTCCCCGAAACCGAATTGGACGATCCGAGCCTGCGGCCGGTCCTCGACGGTATGCGGCGGCTGCTCGACGGGCACCGCCCGTATCCGGCCATCGTGGTCGACCGCTACGGCGTGCTCGTCGCCCGCAACGACGCGCTCGACCTGCTGTTCGAGGACGTGGCGCCGGAACTGCTGGAGGAACCGGTCAACACCCTGCGGCTCGCGCTGCACCCGAAGGGGATGGCGCCGAGGGTGCGCAACCTCGCGGACTGGGCCCGGCACATCCTGGAACGGTTGACCCAAGAGATCGCCCACGCGCCCGACGAGCGGCTCACCGCGCTGCTGGCCGAACTCGAAGGTTACGTTCCGGCTCCCGGTCCGCCCGGGCCCGATCACCTCGGTTTCGCGGTGCCGATGCGCCTGTCCACTTCCGCGGGCGAGCTGCGGCTGATCACGGCCATCACGACGTTCGCGACCGCCGCCGATGTCACGGTTTCGGAATTGAAACTGGAGACGTTCCTCCCCGCCGACGCCGAGACGGCGGCGATCCTCACCCGCTGACCCAAGCGCCCGCGTGGCCCAAGAACAGCTCGGCGCACGCCCACACGACGGCCGCGCAGACACTGCCGGGCACGAACCGCCGGTACGGCATCTCGGCGGCTCCCGCGATACGCGGCACGACGGTCCGCACCCCGGCCAGGCAGCGGCCGGCGATCACGGCCGGGACGCCGAACCGGGCGACGGCCCGCTCCACGCGCTCCCACCGATCCCGGCCGAACCGCCGCCCGAACCGCGTGGTCCGCAGCCGCGGGCCCAGCCGCCGCCCCTCCAGGAAGGCGATCTGGTCGCCCGCCACGGCGGCGCCGATCGCGACCGTCAACGCCATCGGCAGGTCGAGCGTGCCCCGTCCGGCGAGGAACCCCATCAGCAGCAGGCTGGACAACGTCGGCAGCACGATTCCCGGCAGCAGCGCGGTTTCCAGGAAGATCAGGGCGCCGCAGACGAGGTAGACGAGCACGGGCGGCGACTCAAGAAGCGGCCGCAGCAGGCTGTCCACGACGCCTCCCCGCCTTCTGTGGCAGCGCCGCGCGATGTACGAAGGCGGGCGGCAGGTTCGGCCAGACCAACGGGGTCCGGCCGGTCACCGCGAACCGGTCCCGCAGCGCCGCGCCGAACCTGCGGGCGGGCGTCGTCCAGGCCGCGTGCGCGTAGGCGAACGTCGTGAACCGTCCATGCGGCGCGAGGATCTCCGTGACCTGATCGAGGATCCGCAGCTGCCGTTCACCGGGCATGACCGTCCACGGCAGCCCGGAGACCACGACGTCGGCGGCCTCGTCCACATACGAAAGCAAGTTTTCGGCGGACCCCTCGACGACCTCGACGTCCCCGTGCCGGGACCGCAGTTCCCGCGCCAGCCGCGGATTGATCTCGACCGCGATCAGCCGCGCGCCCGGTGGCAGGCGGCGGACGACGGCGCCGGTGAACACACCGGTCCCGGGGCCGAGTTCGACGACGAGCCTCGCGCTTTCCAGGCCGAGGCCCGCGGTCATGGCCTCCGCGAGTTTCGGGGAGCTGGCCGCGACGGCCCCGGTCAAGACGGGATGGCGGAGGAATTCCCTGGTGATCGACATGTTCCCGACGCTAGGAACGGGTTTCGTCGCTCCGCGTCGGCTTCGTCGGCCGATTCCGTCCTCCCGTGGGAGGACCCCGGGAGTACCCCAGGACGACGCGCTCCCGTGCCGGGCGGGGTTACGTTCGAACGGTGCAAAGGCTGCTCGACCGGCTCCGCGCCCACCCGTGGGTGACCGACCTTCCCCTGTACGCGTGGTTCGTCTTCCTCGCGCCGACAGGATCGTCGTCGGCCCCCAAGGCCGTCCTGCTGGTGCCGTACCTCTTCCTCGTCCCGCTGCTCTGGCGGCGGCGCCACCCCGAGATCGTCGCGGTGCTGATCGTCGCCGGGGTCACCGCGCAGTACACGACGGAACTGTGGGCCTACGACCGCGGCCGGGGCGAACTGGCCATGGCCGTCGCGCTCTACACGCTGGTCCGCGCGGGCAACCGCCGATTCGCCGCGCTGATCGCCGGCGCGATCGTCATCCTCGACGTCACGTGGGGTCTCGTCTGGGGCGTCACCACCGAACAGGGCTCCTGGCTCGCCATCGGCGCGACGATCCCGCTGCACGTCGCCGCTTGGGCGCTCGGCGAGTTCTTCCGTGCGCGGCAACGGCTTTCGGCGGAGGAAGCGACGAAGGCGGAGCTGGCCGCGTCCGAGCAGGAGGCCCGCGCCCGGGCCGCCGTCGCCGAGGAACGCACCCGCATCGCCCGCGAACTGCACGACGTCCTCGCGCACAGCGTGAGTGTCATCGTGATCAACGCCGAGGGCGCGAAACTCATGCGCGACAAGGATCCCGAGGTCGTCGACCGGACACTCGACACGATCGGCAAGGCGGGCCGCGACGCGCTCGCCGAGCTGCGCCGTCTGCTGGAAGTCCTCCATGCCGGCGAAGCCGCCCGAAGCCCGCAGCCGACCGTCGCGGAGCTTCGCGACCTGGTCGCGCAGGTCAGCGCGAGCGGACGGGAGGTGGATCTTCAGGTCACCGGGGACGCCGAGGGGTTGCCGCCGAGCGCAGCGCTGCAGGCATACCGCATCGTCCAGGAGTCGCTGACCAACATGATCAAACACGCGCCGGGGGACGCGAGCGGCCAGGTCGAGATCGATTTCGGCCAGGGCGGCCACCGCCGGAACGTCCGGATCGAGGTGACGAACACCGGCGGGAGCGAACCCGTCGCGCCGCGGCTCCCGTCGTCCGGCCGGGGGATCGCCGGCATGACCCAGCGCGTCGAGATGTTCCACGGCACCCTCGACACCGGACCTACCCGCGACGGTGGCTACCGGGTCGCCGCGAATCTGGTGGTGGAGGCGGGATGACGGCGGTGAAGGTGCTGATCTGCGACGACCAGGAACTGGTCCGGGTCGGGATGGGGATGATCGTCACCAGCCAGGACGACCTGACCGTCGCGGGCGAAGCCACCAACGGCGCCGAAGCGGTCGAAGCCGCCGAGAAGCTGCGGCCGGATCTGGTCCTGATGGACGTCCGGATGCCCGTGCTCGACGGCGTCGCGGCGACCGAGCGGATCTGCCGGTCGCTTCCGGACACCCGGGTCCTGATGATCACCACGTTCGACCTCGACGAGTACGCGTATGCCGCGTTGCGTGCCGGTGCCAGCGGCTTCCTCGTCAAGGACGCGCCCGCCGACGAGATCCTCGTGGCGATCCGAGGTGTCCTCCGCGGCGATTCGATGGTCTCCCCATCGGTGACGAAACGGCTGCTCGACCGCTACCTGGCCGACGAACGGGACGCCGGTGAGAGCGCGCGGCTCGAAACGTTGACCGAACGCGAGAAGGACGTCCTCTCGCTCATCGCGCGCGGCCTGACGAACTCCGAAATCGCCGCGAAGCTCTACATCGGGGAGACGACCGTGAAGACCCACGTCGGCCGGATCCTCGCGAAGCTCTCGCTGCGCGACCGTGTGCACGCGGTCGTGTTCGCCTACGAAAGCGGTTTGGTTCGCGCGGGCGGGTGAGCACGGTGGCATGCTGATGTCATGCGCACTTCCGCCGTCGTCGCGTTCGCTTCCCTGTCCTTGCTGGTCACGGCCTGTTCCGGGGCGTCGAGCGAGACAGTGCAGAGCGCGCCTCCGGTCACCTCAAAGCCCGCGGTGTCGAAGCTGAAGGTCGAGCAGGTGACAGCCGGGCTCGAACACGGCTGGGACGTCGGTTTCCTGCCGGACGGGAAGATCCTCGTCACCCAGCGCCCCGGGAAGCTGGCCCTGATCGAGGGCGGCGCGAAGCGTGACGTCGCCGCGGACTTCTCCGATGTTCACGTACGCGGCGAAGGCGGCCTGATGGGGATGGTGGTCAGCAAGGACTTCTCGACGTCACGCGAGTTCATCACCTGCCAGACCCACAAGGAAGGCGACAAGGCCGTCGACATCCGGCTGGTCACGTGGCGGCTTTCGGACGACGGCGCGAGCGCCACGAAGGTCAAGGACCTGCTGACCGGGCTGCCGGTGAACCCCAGCGGCAGGCATTCCGGCTGCCGTCCCGCGTTCGGCGCGGACGGCGCGCTCCTCGTCGGCACCGGCGACACCGCCCGCCCGCAGCACCCGCAGGACCGGACGAGCCTCGGCGGCAAGGTGCTTCGCGTCGACGCGAAGACCGGGAACGCTTTGCCGGACAACCCGTTCGCGAAATCCGCGAACCCGAACGAACAGCGTGTATTCACCTACGGGCACCGTAACGTCCAGGGCGTCACGGTCCGCCCCGGCACCGGGCAGGTGTTCACCGCGGAGCACGGGCCGAGCATCGACGACGAGGTCAACCTGGAGACCGCGGGCGGGAACTACGGCTGGGACCCGTCCAAGGGCGGCACCGAGACCAGCTATGACGAAAACGTCCCGATGACGGACAAGCAGCGCTTCCCGGACGCCATCAGTCCTTTGTGGACGACCGGCGAGATCACCGAGGCGATCTGCGGCGCCGAGTTCCTCACCGGCTCGCAGTGGGGAGCGCTCGAAGGTTCGCTCGCCGTGACGGCGCTGAAGGGACAGAAACTCCTGCTGTTCCGCCTCGACGACACCGGCAAGGTCACCGAAGTGACGCTGCCGCCGGAGTTCGACGACAAGTTCGGCAGGCTGCGCGCCGTCCGCAGCGGTCCGGACGGCGCCCTCTACATCACCACTTCGGAAGGCCAGGACGACAAACTGCTGAAGGTCACGCCCAGCGCCTAACGGCCGAGGTGAGCTCCGCCGTTGACGTGGACGATCTGCCCGGTGACGTGCCGCGCCTCCGGGCTCGCCAGGAAGGCGACCACTTCGGCGACGTCCGCGGGCTCGCCGGCGCGTTTGGTCAGCGTGTTGCCGATCAGCCACGCCCGGCGCTCGTCGGAGAGCTTGCCCTGGAAGAACTCGGTGTCACCGACCAGCCCGGGCGCGACGATGTTCGCGGTGATCCCGCGCTGCCCGAATTCCCTTGCCACGTCGACGTTCCACGCCTCCAGCGCGGCTTTGGCGGCACCGTAGGAACCCGCCCCGGTGCGCGCGGCGATCGAACCGATGGTGACGATCCGCGCCCCGTCGGCGAACCTTTCCCGCAAGGCACGGGTGACCAGGACAGCGGTGAAGACGTTCGCGTCGAGATTCGCCTGCCAGTTCGCGGCGAACGACTTCAGGTCTTCGGCCTGCCCGCCGCGGAAGTCGGTGTTCCCGCCCGCGTTGTTGACCAGGACGTCGACGCGCTCCGGCAATTCGGTCAGTGCCCGTTCCACCGCCTCCGGATCGGCCGCGTCGAACGGGACCGGGTTCGCGCCGAGCAACGTGGCGGCCTCGGTGAGGACCTGCTCGCGACGGCCGGTGATCGTCACCCGATCACCTCGCGCGGCGAAGGCCGCCGCGACCGCGTAGCCGATTCCCGTTCCGCCGCCGGTGACCACTACTTCCCTGTTCTGCCCCATGTCTCCAGCATAGGGACCACTAGGCTTCCCCTCATGACGAAGATCGACCCGGCGACGACGGCGCTCGTCCTGATCGACCTCCAGACCCGGATCGTCGCGCTGGAGACCGTGCCGATCGAAGGCACCGAAGTCGTATCGAACGCCGTCCTGCTGCGAGACGCTTTCAGCGCGGCCGGCTCGCCGATCGTCCACGTGCGGGCGCACCGGCCGGACGTCGCCGAGCAGCCGCCCGGCAGTGAACTGGTCGCCGAACTGACGCCCCGCGAGGGCGAGCACCTGATCACCAAGAACACGATCGGCGCGTTCTACCGCACCGGACTCGACGAACTCCTGCGCGGCCTCGGCGTGAAGACGCTGGTGCTCGCCGGCATCGCCACGGAGTACGGCGTCGAATCGACGCTGCGGGCCGCGATCGACCACGCCTACGAGACCATCGCCGTTTCGGACGCGATGGCGGGCATCGCCGCGATCTCCCACGAATCGGCGATCACGAAGGTGTTCCCGCGGCTGGGCGAAGTGCTCACGACCGCCGAAACCGCCGCGGCGCTGGGCTGAACCATGATCGACAAAATCGCTTTGCTGTCTTTCCAGGACGGCCGTGTCCTCGGCGCCCGCTCGCACGGCAAATCCGTGTTCTACCTGCCCGGCGGCAAACGGGAACCCGGTGAAACCGACGCGGAGACACTGATCCGCGAAATCCGCGAGGAACTGAACGTCGAGATCGATCCGGCGACGATCGAACCCGCCGGATCGTTCGAGGCTCAAGCCGACGGACACGCGTCAGGACTCGTGGTCCGGACGACCTGCTACCTCGCCGAATTCAGCGGAACACCCACGGCCAGCAGCGAAATCGAAGAAATCGCGTGGCTGGGCCATGCGGACAGGGACCGGCTCTCCGCGGTGGGCAAGCTCATCTTCGACCACCTGCGGGAGACCGGCCTCCTGCGCTGACGCCTACTTCAGTTCGTCGAGGCACACCACGCGTTCGCGCGGGATCAGACCACCCGCACCCGACGCCCACGTGAGCTTCATGTCCGTCCCCGGCACGGAGGAGCACGTCGTGGTCCCGATGGAGACCTCAGGTTCCCTTTCGATGGCGAGCACCTTGAAATGCGCTCCCGCGCAGTCCACCTTTTCGAGCTTCTTCGCCGCGAAGAGGTCCCCGGCGAAGCAATCCCCGACGGCCGGCAGCCGTGGACCCGGATTCTTGAGGTTTTCCAGGCAGAGCAGCACGCCGTCGTCAGCCGACTGCCTACCCTGGAAGTAGTACAGGTCAGCGTTGAGGTAGCCGTCGCATTCGGAGCCACCCGAAAGCAGTATCCCGCCTTCCGACTTTCCGCCCTGTTTCCCGACGACCTTGAAGTTCGCTTCCGGCGTCCCGCACTCGACGTTCCTGATACTGTCCGCGTTGTCGACGTTGCCCTTGAGACAGGCGCCGACCTCGATACGCGACGCCGTCAACGGATTTTCGGCGAAGATCCCGAGCAGGACGATGGCACCGAAGACTCCCACGATGATGACCGGCTTCAGCCACGGTCTCTTCTTCTGCGGCGCCATCTGCCCGACGGCAAGCGCGGAAAAGTTCTCCACGGTGTTCCCCCAGTTTGATGATCTCTTTGGGGGACCTAGCGCTCATCGGCCGGGAAACGTTACTACCGCGCGACGCTATCAGTGCAGCCGCAGCTTGGGCTTGTGCTCCAAATTGGACAGACCGTTCCACGCCAGGTTGACCAGATGCGCGGCGACCTCGTCGCGCTTCGGTTTCCGGGCGTCGAGCCACCACTGCCCGGTGAGCGCCACCATCCCGACGAGCGCCTGCGCGTACAGCGCGGCCAGCTTCTCGTCGTAGCCCCTGGCGGCGAACTGCTGCGCGAGGATGTGCTCGACCTGGCTGGCGATGTCGTTCAGCACCGTCGAGAACGTGCCCGTGGAACTCGCGACCGGCGAATCCCGCACCAGGATGCGGAAGCCGTCGTGCGAGTCCTCGACGTAGGAGAGCAACGCGATCGCCGCCTGCTCCAGCATCACCCTCGGGTGTCCACCGTGGAGGGTGGAGACCATCCGGTCGAGCAGCAGCTGCGTCTCGCGGTCGACGACGACGGCGTAGATGCCTTCTTTGCCGCCGAAGTGCTCGTACACCACCGGTTTGGAGACGTTCGCGCGGTGCGCGATCTCCTCGATGGACGTTCCTTCGAAACCCTTCTCCGCGAACAGGGCCCTGGCGACGTTGAGCAGCTGCTGCCTGCGCTCGCTCCCCGTCATCCGCACCCGGGCCACCGGAGCGACAGGACGCGCCCCGGTGACCGCTTCACGTTTGGTCCGCCTTCTCCCCGCCATCGCAGAAGACTAACGCGACCTCGCTATTTGCTTTCAGCGGCGATGCGCGCGAGGCGCTGCGGGGTCGGCCAGCGCACGTCGTAGGCCCAGCCGAACTTCTCGAAGATCCAAATGAGCCGCGCGGAAAGGTCGATCTGGCCGCGCTGCACCCCGTGCCGCGCCGAGGTCGGGTCGGCGTGGTGCAGGTTGTGCCACGACTCGCCGAAGGAGAAGATCGCCAGCGGCCAGAAGTTGGCCGATTTGTCGCGGGCGGCGAACGGGCGCTCGCCGATCATGTGGCAGACCGAGTTGACCGACCAGGTCACGTGGTGCAGCACGCAGACCCGCACCAGCCCGGCCCAGAAGAACGCGGTCACCGCGCCCCAGAACGACCAGGTGATCAGTCCGCCCAGGATCGCGGGCAGCACCAGGGTGAGCAGGCTCCACAGCCAGAACAGGTCGTCGACCTTCTTGATGGCCGGGTCCTTCACCAGGTCCGGCGCGAACCGCTCCGCGTTGGTCTGGTCGCGCTCGAACAGCCAGCCCATGTGCGCGTGCCAGAACCCCTTGGCGATGGCGAGCGGCGAGGTGCCGAACAGCCACGGCGAATGCGGGTCGCCGTCGCGGTCGGAGAAGGCGTGGTGGCGCCGGTGGTCGGCGACCCAGGTGATGACGGGGCCCTGGACGGCCATGCTGCCGGCGATCGCCATCGCGACGCGCAGCCACGGCTTGGCCTTGAACGAGCCGTGCGTGAAGTAGCGGTGATAGGAGACGGTGATTCCGAGGCCGCTGATCGCGTAGAAGACCACGAACAGGCCGACGTCGACCCAGGTCAGTCCCCAGCCCCAAGCGAACGGGACGGCCGCGAGCAGCGCGGCGAGCGGGAAGATGACCCCGAGGTAGACCGAGAGCTGCACGGCGCCCGATCGTTGTCCGTCGATTACCGGTTTGGGGCCCTTCGCGGGCTTCTGGGAACGGTCGAGGGTAGCCGTCATGCAGTCACTTCTTTTCTACGCGCAACCCTGAGGGTTTCCCTAAGGGTGACCTTACCTACGATGCCGTAAGTTACGGTACAGGAGGTTTCGTCCCCTGTGGAGTGCCCGCGACGGTGAGGCCACCCCCGGGCGCACGTGGACGTCCCCGACATGGCTATCCTGACCAGGATCGATCCGCCGTAGTGTAATCGGCAGCACTTCAGATTTTGGTTCTGACAGTTCAGGTTCGAATCCTGGCGGCGGAGCAGACGAGCAGATGACCAGCGGCGTTTTCAACGGTGGGGGTGTGTGCGGCTGACCGAGGACGCGACGACCAGTGGCAGGCGGCCGGCGCTTGCGGAGATGTCCGACGCCTGGCTCTACGGCCGCGCGCGCGAACTCGGTGCGGCCATACAGCGCGTCACCTTCGCCGAGCAGCTGGACATCATCACCAGCCTCGACGAACTCCTCGACGAGACGCAGCGCCGTGGCGAACCCCTGCTGGTCGCCCAGCTGCTGCGTTACTCAGCGGCGGCCAGGCTGGTCACCCGCGGTCTCGCCGCCGAAGCCGAACCCAGGCTCGACGAGATGCTCGCGCACACCCGGCGGCACGGTCTCGCGCTGATGCGGGCCGACGCGCACGCCATGCGCGGCCGTCGGCTGGTGATCGCCAAACAGGAGGACGCCGCCCTCACCGAGATCGCCAGGGCGCTGGCCATCCTCGACGATTCCGCGGTCCCGGACCGTCAGATCGGCAGGCGCAACTGGGACCGAATGCTGTCCACGACCCTGGTCGACTGCTGGCTGGTGCTGAACCAGCTGGGCGTCTACGAGGCGGCCGAGGAGGCCATCGCCCGCGCCGCGCAGGCGATCCGCGACAGCGCCAGCCCGCACGAGATCGCGCTCCAGCTGATCAACCGGGTCAAGATGCTGCTGGGCTGGGGCCTGCGCCTCGAACGCATCGAGCGGTACGACGAGGGGGCGGACAAGTTCCGCACCGCGGCGTCGATGGCCCAGGCCGCCGAGGGCCCGTTCACCGAATCGCTGTTCCCGCGCAAGGCCGGGGTGCCCGCGATCGACCAGGTCGGCGTGCTCGCCGCCGCGGCCGCGCTGGCCTCGCCCGATTCGTCGCATATCGAGCGGCTGACCTCGCTGCTGCATCCGGAACTGGTGTTCCCGCACGAACGCGAGATCATCGCCATCGCGCTGGCCCGCTGCCTGGACAACGACGGCCGCCGCGAGGACGCGCTGCAGGTGCTCAAAGAGGTCCGCGAGGACAACGAAGAGGGCTCGCTGCCGTCGATGCGGTTGAACCTCGCCCGCGAGCTGGCCAGGCTCGACACCACGCCGGACTACGCGTCCGGGGCGAGCCAGTCGCTGATCGACTACGCGACCATCCTGGAAACGGAGATGTGGTCGCTGCGGGAATCGCAGATCGCCACGCTCAACGCGCGGCGGGAGCACGAGCGGCTCTCCGCCGAGCACGGCGCCATCACCCAGCAGGCGCTGCAGGACCCGCTCACCGGGTTGCCGAACCGGCGCGCGCTCGACGAAAAGCTGCGTTCGCTGGCGTCGTCCGCCGACGCCCAGCCGCTCGCGGTGGCGCTGGTCGACCTCGACGGCTTCAAGGACGTGAACGACAAGCAGTCGCACGCCGAAGGTGACAACGTGCTCCGTGTCATCGCGAGCACGCTGCGCGACGCCCTGCGCGGCGACGACGTCGTCGCCCGCTACGGCGGAGACGAGTTCATCGTGCTTCTACCTGGGGCTCCGGCCTCCGCGGCGAAACAGGCGCTGGGTCGTTCTGTGAATGCCGTCGCATCTCTGCCGCACCATCTTTCGCACGGCGTCACCCTCTCCGTCGGCCTTGTCTCGCTCCGCCCGCAGGAACGGGCCGAACAGGTCCTCGCGCGCGCCGATGCGGCCATGTACCAGGCGAAACGCGGCGGCGGGAACCAGGTTTCGTCGGTGAACTCGATGGCCATCGATCCGGTGACCGGATGGCCCGGCGAGGATGCTCCGACCGACCCCGCGTGGGACGCCGAGCAGCCCACGTAGGATCAATGCCCGACAACCACCGTTGGTGAAATGTTGGGAGTGCCGTGACCGGCCCGCTGAGCACGTTGATCCTCGCCGCGGGTGAGGGCACCCGCATGCGCTCGTCCACCCCGAAGGTGCTGCACCCGATCGCCGGCCGCCCGTTGGTCGAGCACGCGGTGCGGGCCGCCGCGGGACTGAACCCGGAGCACCTGGTCGTCGTCATCGGCCACGGTCGCGACTCGGTCGGCGCCCGGCTGGCGAACGTCGGCGAGGCGCTCGGCCGCGAGGTCGTCACGGCCGTCCAGGAAGAGCAGAAGGGCACCGGGCACGCCGTCTCGTGCGCGCTCTCGGCGCTGCCCGCGGGGCTGACCGGCACCGTCGTCGTCAGCTACGGCGACGTCCCGCTGCTCGACACCGAAACGCTCGCTTCCCTGGTCGCCGAGCACACCTCCACCGGGAACGCGGTCACCGTGCTGACCGCGGTCGTCGAGAACCCGACCGGTTACGGCCGGATCATCCGCGACGAGAACGGCGTCGTCACCTCGATCGTCGAGCAGAAGGACGCGACCCCCGAGCAGCACGAAATCGCCGAAATCAATTCCGGCGTCTACGCCTTCGACGCCTCGGTCCTGGTCGACGGGCTTTCGAAGCTTTCGACCGACAACGCCCAGGGCGAGCTCTACCTCACCGATGTCCTCGGCATCGCCCGTGGCGACGGCAAGGGCGTCGGTGCGCTGGTCATCGACGACCCGTGGGTGACCGAAGGCGTCAACGACCGCGTGCAGCTCTCCGTCCTCGGCGCCGAGCTGAACCGCCGGATCGTCCGCGGCTGGCAGCGGGCGGGTGTCACCGTCGTCGACCCGGCGAGCACCTGGATCGACGCGGGCGTGACCTTGTCGCGCGACGTCGTCATCGAACCCGGCGTCCAGCTGAAGGGCTCGACGTCGGTCGGCGAGGGTTCGCAGATCGGCCCGGACAGCACTCTGGAGAACGTCTCCGTCGGCGCGGGCGCGTCGGTGGTGCGGACGCACGGTTCCGATTCGGAACTGGGCGACGGCGTGAAGGTCGGCCCGTTCACCTACCTGCGTCCCGGCTCCAAACTGGGGACCAAGGGCAAACTCGGCGCTTTCGTCGAGACGAAGAACGCCGACATCGGCGCCGGCACGAAGGTCCCGCACCTGACCTACGTCGGCGACGCGACCATCGGCGAAAACAGCAACATCGGGTGTTCCAGCGTCTTCGTCAACTACGACGGCGTGAACAAGCATCACACCACGATCGGCTCCCATGTGCGGCTCGGCGCGGACAACACGTTCGTCGCCCCGGTGACCATCGGCGATGGCGCTTACAGTGGGGCAGGCACCGTGATCAGGCAAGACGTGCCCCCGGGCGCGCTCGCCGTGTCCACCGGGCCGCAGCGCAACATCGAAGACTGGGTGTCCCGGCGCAGGCCGGGCACACCCGCGGCGGAAGCAGCTTCCGCCGCGAAGCAGGACACCACCGCCGTGTCCGATTCAGATAAGGGAAACGACGGGGAGTCGCCAGCATGAGCTCGAAGTCCGGAACACCGAAGAAGAACCTGATGCTGTTCTCCGGGCGCGCGCACCCGGAGCTCGCGGAAGAGGTGGCCAAGCACCTCAACGTGTCGGTCGTCCCGCAGACCGCGCACAATTTCGCCAACGGGGAGATCTTCGTCCGGTTCAACGAATCGGTGCGCGGGACCGACGCGTTCGTGATCCAGAGCCACCCGGCGCCCATCAACGAATGGGTGATGGAGCAGCTGATCATGGTGGACGCCCTCAAGCGCGCGAGCGCCAAGCGGATCACCGTGATCATGCCGTTCTACCCGTACGCGCGGCAGGACAAGAAGCACAAGGGCCGCGAGCCGATCTCCGCGCGCCTGATCGCGGACCTGTTCAAGACCGCCGGCGCCGACCGGATCATGACGGTCGACCTGCACACCGCGCAGATCCAGGGCTTCTTCGACGGTCCCGTCGACCACCTGCTCGCGCAGAACGTGCTGGCCGCGCACATCAACAAGACCTACCAGGACGAGAACATCACCGTCGTCTCGCCGGACTCGGGCCGGGTGCGGCTCGCCGAGAAGTGGGCGGCGCAGCTGGGTGACCGGCCGATCGCCTTCATCCACAAGACCCGCGACCCGGACAAGCCGAACCAGGCCGTCGCCAACCGCGTCGTCGGCAAGGTCCGCGGTCAGCTGTGCGTGCTGATCGACGACATGATCGACACCGGTGGCACGATCGTGAAGGCCACCGAGGCCCTGCTCGACGAAGGCGCGGCCGACGTCGTCATCGCCTCGACCCACGGCATCCTGTCCGACCCCGCCACCGAGCGGCTGTCGAACTGCAAGGCGCGCGAGGTGATCGTCACCAACACGCTGCCGATCCCGGAGGAGAAGCGGTTCCCCGGGCTGACCGTGCTGTCCATCGCGCCGCTGCTGGCGCAGGCGATCCAGCAGGTCTTCGAGGACGGGTCGGTCACGTCCCTCTTCGACGGCAACGCCTGATCCCCGACGAAGCAAGGGACCTTTGCTCTCACTCTCTTTCGGAGAGTGGTAGCAAAGGTCCCTTGCTTCGTTTTCGGCTCCTCGCGAAACGGCGCGCGCCCGGCCTCCCCTCGTGGCTAGGTTTCCGGCATGGGGAAATTCAAGTTCGGCGTGAACCTGTGGGGCGCCGAGAGCCGCGAGAACTGGGTCGCGAAGTGCCGCCGCGTCGAGGCCCTCGGATACGACGTCATCTCCGTGCCGGATCACCTAGGCCCAGGACGGAACTCGCCTTTCCCGGCGCTGACCATGGCCGCCGCCGTGACTCAACGGCCCCGCGTCGGCACTCTCGTCTCCAACGTGCCCTTCTACAACTTCGCGCTCTTCGCGCGCGACGTCGTCACGACGGTGAAGATGACCGGCGATCGGCTGGACCTGGGTCTCGGCTCCGGTCACATGAAATCGGAATTCGACGATGCCGGCCTGCCGTGGATCCCGGCCAAGGAACGTATCGAGTACCTCACCAAGGGCATTGACCACCTGCGTGAACACTTCGCCGCCGAAGGGATCACGCCCCCTCCGCTGCTCCTCGCGGGCAACAGCGACGGCGTGCTCTCCCTCGCCGCCCGCGAAGCCGACATCGCCGGCTTCGCGGGCCTTCGCCAAGCACCGGGAAAGCCGCCGGGCACCTTCCGGCTCGACGACGCCGAACGCATGGACGAGCGCGTCGCCTTCTTCCGCTCACACGCGAACGGCCGGGACCCCGAACTGAACATGCTCGTCCAGCGCGTCGTGGTCACGGACGACCGGCGCGCGGCCGCCGAGTCCTGGCGCGAAGAGCTGAAGGACCAGGACAGCCTCGACGTCGACGCGGTGCTCGAAACGCCCCAATTGCTGTTCGGGACCACCGACGAGATGGTCCGGCAGCTCCAAGAGCGTCGTGAGCGGTACGGCTTCTCCTACATCACGGTGTTCGAGCCGATGCTGGAAACGTTCGCGCCGGTCGTCAAGGAACTGTCCGGTCAGTAAGCGACGCAGAAACGCTGACGGCGGCGCTCCGGCTTGTCGATCTCGTCGACGAACGCGATCGCGTAGTCGGCGCCGCTGATCTTCGACCCACCGTTCTCGTCGGTCAGGAGCACGTCGCCGCCGAGCCGGAACTCGCCGGTCCGCTCGCCCTCGGCCCACGCGCCGAACTCCGCGGCCGGGCTGACGTAGAACCAGTCGACGTCCTCGGGAAGCTTCCGGAACGCCTCCAGCACCTCGGCGTGCGCACCGGCCTCGCCCTTGTACTCGTCCGGGAACTCGGGGGTGTCGATCAGGCGCGGCCCGCCTTCGGCCACCTTCAAGCTGCCGGCCCCGCCAACGACGCCGATCCGCGCACCGTTGTCCTTCGCGACCTGGGCGATCGAGGGCACCGCGTCGAGCAGACCGCTCTGCCCGTGAACCGCGATGACCAGGACGTCCGCGCCCTTGGCGACGTCGGCCAGGAAGCCCTCGTCGTAGAGCGAGCCCGCCTTGGTCCCCTCACCCTCGGCGTTCCTCGACACCGCCAGGACCTCGTGGCCGCGGCCGCGTGCCTCCGCGGTGATCTTTCCGCCCGCGTACCCGGTTCCTCCGAACACAACCAACTTCGCCATCGCGTTTCTCCCTTTTCATCGGCGACCACGCCGATGCTAAGAACGCAAGATCGGCTACTTCAACGTATGCAACGCACCCAGAGGTGAGTGTGCAGGTCAGCCACCCAGCGCAGCGAACTCGGACTTGAGCTTTTCGCGGACGGCGTTGACGTCGACCGCCGCCCGGACCTCGCCGCGTGCCGAAGGCTTCGCCTGCACTTGGTAGCTGGCGTTCCGATTCGGCAGCTTGAACTTGACCTCACAGGTCATGCTCGTCGTGGCGCCGGGTGCCGCGTCGGCGTTCGCTGTGCAGCTCTGCGCGCCGAGGGACTGCGCGGTGAAATCGACGGTCAGCGTCAAATGCACGGGCGTCCCGCTCACGCCACCGATGACGGTGTTGGCGACGTCGATGGTCGCCCGGCAGTTTCCGACGAAATCCGTGCAGTCCAGCTTGTCGTTGACGACGCTGACACTCACCTGGGCGAGCGCGTCGAACGGCTGCCCGATTCCCCCGATCGCGCCGTCCAGGTCGGTCTGGAGTTTCTTGAGCGCGTCCCCGGCGAGCGGTTCGACCAGCATCTCGGCACCGAGCGTTTTACCGCCCGCCGCGGCGACGAGGGAAGGCGCGAAACTGACCACGCGGTGCGGCGCGGCGGTGGTCACGCGCAGTGCCCCGAGCCCGCTCCCGACGTCGTAGACCTCGGTCCCGTCGGGCAGCTTCGACCGGACCGGATCGGTCAGCGGGTCCATCGCCGACACCGCGGTCCTCAGTGTCGACGCGGCCCTGCGCGGGCTGAGCACCTCGACCGCGTTCACCGGCAGATCCGAGCCGTCCGTACGTACCCAGTTGGTGCCGTACTGCTCACTGTTGCCGAGCCCGTGCGCCTTCCAGTACTCCGGCGTCGCCGAGAGGTACAGCTGCTTGTCGGCGGAGATGATCTGGATCGGCTGACCGTCGACCGGGAGGGCCCCCTGCGCGCTGCCGCTACGGGTGATCCGGAACTGCAATTCTGCGGGTTTGCCCGAAGCGTCCTTGATTGTCGACTTGTAGACGACGGCGGGCGCTTGCTCAAGCGCCTTCAAGGCACTCTCGACGGCGCCGCGCTGTTCGGCGCGCCTGTCCACTCGCTGCTGTTCGGCGGGCGAGATCCCCGCCGCCCCGTCGATGGCGACGTCGCAACCCGCCAGGAGGCAGCACAAGGCGGCGATCGCGCCGATCCTCGACCGTCGTGCCGCCATTCCGCCCCCTTTGTCTCGAGTGCGAGGAGATCACACCTTAGAAAAGGGGTCGCGCACCACCGCATCCGCGGGTTCCCGAAGCAGCTGTCACCGACTTGTCACCTGAACGAGCCACCCGGCGGGACCCCGGCGCGACCGCTTGGTCTACACTTTCCCGGTCTCGGCGAGGCGGGTTCCGTGAGCACCTGGTGCCCGACGTGATCGACGCGGCGGCTTGAGTGGCCACACGCGGTCGAGCACGCCTGTGGAATTCGCCGCCGAACACCCGAACCGCCCGAACCATCCCCACCTCAGCATGCTTTCGCTGAACATGTTGGTGAATTGAAGGAGTGCTACACCGTGTCCGAGGTAACCCTGTCCGTCGAGCCCCGCACCGAATTCGGCAAGGGTGCCGCGCGTCGCACGCGTCGCGCCGGCAAGATCCCCGCGGTGCTGTACGGGCACGGCTCGGAGCCGCGCCACTACGCCCTTCCCGCCCTCGAGTTCGCCCGCGTCGTGCGTGAGAACGGCAGCAACGCCGTCATCACCCTCGAGCTCGAGGGCAAGAGCGAGCTGGCGCTGACGAAGACCATCGTCGTCCACCCGCTGAAGAACTACATCGAGCACGTCGACCTGCTGGTCGTCATCCGCGGCGAGAAGGTCACCGTCGACATCCCCGTCGTCGTCACCGGCACCCCCGGCCCGGGCACCCTGGTCACCACCGACCTCGACGCCATCCAGATCGAGGTCGAGGCGCTGCACATCCCCGAGCAGGTCGAGGTCTCGGTCGAGGGCGTCGCTGCCGGCACCCAGATCAACGCATCGGACGTCATCCTGCCGAAGGGTGCCTCGCTGGTCACCGACCCCGACGCCTTGGTCGTCGCCGTGAACGAGGCGCCGTCCGAGTCCGCGCTCGAGGGCGAAGAGGCCGAGGCTGCGGAGACCCCCGCCGAGGACGCCGAATAAAGTCACCGGTGTGACCGAAGCAGTACTTCCCGGGGCCGGCGAGCAGATCCTGCTCGCCGGCCTCGGCAATCCCGGCCCCCAATACGCGGGCAACAGGCACAACGTCGGCTTCATGGTGCTCGACGAACTGGCCGGCCGCGTCGGCGGCAAGTTCAAAGCGCACAAGAGCGGCGCCGAAATCCTCGAAGGCAGGCTGGCAGGCCAGCGAGTGGTTCTGGCCAAGCCGCGTTCGTACATGAACCTCTCGGGCGGCCCGGTCGTGGGCGCGGCCCGGTTCTACAAGATCCCCCCGGCCGGTGTCGTGGTCGTCCACGACGAGCTGGACGTCGACTTCGGCGCGCTCAAGATGAAGCTGGGCGGCGGCGACAACGGACACAACGGTCTCCGCTCGATCACCAAGTCCCTGGGCACGAAGGATTACTACCGTGTCCGTTTCGGCGTCGGCAGGCCTCCGGGGCGGCAGGATCCGGCCGATTTCGTGCTGAAAGACTTCTCGACGGTCGAACGCAAAGAGCTCGCTTTCGAGATCGATCGTTGCGCCGACGCCGTTGAAGCGCTTATCAGCACCGGTCTCGCGGCGGCCCAGAACACCTTCCACGCTGGGTGAATCCGCTCACATGGCGGTGCGTTACAGCTCGTCACTCGAAGGCGTTTCACCACGCCCCTGATCGAGTCGTGGAATAGGGCGAGCTCTTCCGGGGAACTCTCAAACCCGTTAGGACGGAATGCGGAGATCGCATTCCCCACCGAAACCGGAGAGAGTTTCATGTCGTTTACGGCCGAAGACATCACCGGCGCCACTTTCCCCAACGCCCCGATCGGGCGGCGCGGATACGCCAAACACGAGGTCGACGCGTTCCTGGAACGGATCGCCGACACGATCTCGGACCGGGACGACCTGACGGCCGCCGAGGTCCACCACGTCATGTTCTCGCGTCCGTTGATCGGGAAGCGCGGCTACGACGAACGCGAAGTCGACGATTTCCTCGACAAGGTCGAGGGGCAACTCGCCCACCGGACCGGCCAGCACGCACTCCACGTGCCCGGCGCCCGCGAAGAGGACGAAGCCACCGCCGAGCGCGCCGTTCCGGACCGCGGTCCCATCGAGACCCTCCGGGAGCGCTAGTGCCCGTCACCGCGTTCGAGGCCAGAACCCGGCAGTTCGACAGGGCGCCGATCGGTGCGCGTGGCTACCACGAACCCGCGGTCGACGCCTTCCTCGAACGGGTCGCGGCGACTCTCGACGGCGACGACGACCTGTCGGTCTCGGACGTCCACAACGTGGCGTTCGCCAAAGCGCCGCTCTCGAAACGAGGCTACGACCCGGCAGCTGTCGACGCGTTCCTGCGAGACGTCGAGGGGACGCTGGCCGGGTTGTCCCAGTCCTCCGGCTACTACATAGCGCCTGCCCTGGAGCACACCCATAACCGCAAGCCACTGTGGCGACGCCGCTGACCAACGGGAGGTGCCGCGAAAGGGCCGGGCCGCGATACTCGCGGGCCCGGCCCTTTCGTCTCAGCTGGTCGCCGCGTTCTTGGCGATCTTGTCCGCGAACTGGACGGCGGTCGCGGCCCGTTTCACCTTGCCCGAAGGCGTCTTCGGCAAGCTCCCCGCAGGGAGCACCACAACGGCGAAGGGCCGCATGTCGACGGCGCCGCGCACCTTGGCCGCGACCTCCTTCGCCAGCGCCTTCTCCGTCTCCGGGTCCCCGGCGAGTTTCGATTCGACGACGACCGCGAACCGTTCACGTCGGCTGCCGGCGTCGAGCCGCACGGCCACGGCGTTCCCCGCGCGCACCCCTTCGACCGAAGTCGCCGCCCGTTCGATGTCGGTCGGATACAGGTTCCGGCCGCCCATGATGATGACGTCCTTGCGACGGCCGCAGATCACGATCATGCCGTCGACCAGGTAACCGAGGTCGCCGGTGAGCAGCCAGCCGTCCTCGTCCTGCGTCGCGAGCGGACCTTCCATGGTCAGGTACCCCGGCGTCACGGCCTCGCCGCGCAGACGGATCTCCCCGACCTCGCGTTCCCCGAGCACGGTTCCCTTGTCGTCGACGATCTCGGCCTCGAGCCCGTCGAGCGGCGGCCCGAGCACGGCGAAGGACCGGACCTCCTCGGTCCCGCGCCGCGAGTCGCCCTCGGGGACCGGCACCGCGCGGTTGTCCGTCTCGAGCGCGTCGGCTTCGACGACGTCCAGTGTCAAGCCGGTGAACAACGGCGCGAACGAAACCGCGAGAGTCGCCTCCGCCATGCCGTACGCCGGGAAGACGCATTCGGCGGGCATTTTGAAGCGCGCCCCGGCATCGACGAACGTCTGCACGGCCGTTTCGTCGATCGGCTCGGCGCCGTTCAACGCGATCCGAAGCTTCGAGAGGTCGTACTCGTTGTCATCCTCGACGCGGGCCATCCGCCTGCCCACGATCGCGTACGCGAAGTTCGGCGCGGCCGTAGTCGTGCCGTTGTACTTGCTGATCAGCCGAGGCCAGATCAACGGTCCCGACAGGAACTCGAGCGGCGTGATCTTGACGAGCTCGACTCCGAACGTCATCGGGACCGTCAGGAAGCCGACCATCCCCATGTCGTGGAAGGTGGGCAGCCACGAGACCATCACGTCGACGTCGAAATCGAACTCGGCCCGATCGACCATCGCCTTGACGTTCGAATAGAGGTTTCCGTAGGTGATCTGAACGGCCTTCGGGTCGGCCGTCGACCCGCTGGTCAGCTGCAGGAGCGCCGTGTCCGATTCGGCCGTCGGCACGGGCTCCGCCAACGGTTCCGCTTCGAGCAGCTCGGTGATGACCTGGAAGGCGATGCCGTGCTCGGTGAGCACCGGCCCCAGCTGGTCGAACGGCTCGCCGAGCAGAACCAGGCCGGAACCGATCATCCGCAGCACGCGAACGGTGTCCTCGGCCCATTCCGCGAGGTCGGTGCGCTGCGTCGGCTGGTGCAGCATCGTCACGCTGCCTCCGGCGAGCCAAACCGCCTGTACCGTCGGCGCGATCAGCGACGGCGCCGCCGCCAGGACCGCGACCGCTTTACCGGGCTCCAGCCCGGCCGCCACCAGACCCCCGGCGACCCGTTTGGCCTGCTCGTGGATCTCGGCCCATGTCCGCCGAACCGGCTCCTTGGGCTCCCCGGTGACCATTCCCCGCTGCTGACCTCGCCCCGCCGCGGTGGCGACGAGCGTGTCCACGAACCGACTCATGCGCGTCACACTACTGTCCGCGCTGGAAGACCCGCGCGCCGTCGTGTGAACTCATTCGATCGCTTCGGAGGTCTCAAGCCACTGAGCTTCGACCTCCTCTTTCTCCGTTTCGACAGCCTTCAGTTCGGTGTTCAGCTCGATGAGCTTCGTAGGATCGGTCGCCGCGGCGAGCAGCGCCGCATGCAACTTCTCTTCCTTCGCGTGCAGCTGGTCGAGCTTGCGTTCGAGACGGGACAGCTCCTTCTGCGCCGCACGCTGCTCCGCGGCACTCTTCTTGGGCGCGGAGGCCTGAGCGTTGCCCGCCTTCCGGTCACTGCCCGCCTTTTCGAGGCTCTTGGCGCGCCGGTCCAGGTACTCCTCGATCCCGCCCGGCAAATGGGTCACCTGCCCATCCCCGAACAGGGCCACGATCGTGTCGCAGACGCGTTCCACCAGGTACCGGTCGTGCGAGACGACGACGAGGCTGCCCGGCCAGGAATCCAGCAGGTCTTCGAGCTGCTGCAAGGTGTCGATGTCGAGATCGTTCGTCGGCTCGTCGAGCAACAACACGTTGGGCTCGGCCATCAGAAGCCGGCACAACTGCAGGCGGCGCCGTTCGCCACCGGAAAGGTCTTCGACCGGCGTCCACTGCCTCGCCGCGGGGAACCCCAACTTCTCGGCGAGCTGCGAAGCGGTGAGCTCCTGCTTGCCGAACACGACCCGGCCGGACACCTCTTCGATCGCCTGCAGCACGCGCAGATCACCTGGCAGGTCGTCGAGCTCCTGCCGCAGGTGGGCGAGGCTGACCGTCTTGCCCTGGATGCGTCGCCCCGTCTCGGGCTCCTTGTCGCCGCCGAGCAGCTTGAGGAGCGTCGTCTTGCCCGACCCGTTGACGCCGACCAGACCGACCCGATCGCCGGGCCCGATCCGCCAGGTGACGTGATCGAGCAGGGTGCGGTCGCCGACGGTCAACGTGGCGTCCTCGATCTCCAGCACGGTCTTGCCCAGCCGCCGACGCGCGAACGCCTGCAGCTCGACCGAATCACGCGGCTCCGGCACATCGGAGATCAGCGCCTCAGCCGCCTCTACGCGGTAACGCGGCTTCGAGGTCCTGGCCTGCGGGCCGCGACGCAGCCACGCGAGCTCCTTACGCGCCAGGTTCTGCCGCTTCTCCTCGGCGGTCGCCGCCAGCCTCGCCCGTTCGGCCCGCGCGAAGATCCAGTCCGCGTACCCGCCTTCGTACTGCTCGACGCGGCCGTTGGTGACCTCCCAGGTCAGGCTCGCGACCGTGTCGAGGAACCACCGATCGTGCGTGACGACCACGACCGCGATCTTGCGGTTCAGCAGGTGATCCGCGAGCCAGCGCACGCCTTCGACGTCCAAGTGGTTGGTCGGCTCGTCGAGGACCACGAGGTCCAGTTCGCCGGTGAGAGCGGCCGCCAGCGCCACCCGTCGGCGTTCGCCACCGGACAGGTTCGCGGTTTCCTTCTCGACGCCTAGAGCGGTGATCCCCAGACCATCCATAATGGACCGGACACGCGCGTCAGCGGCCCACTCGTGCTCCGCGCCGTAGCGTTCCAGCACGACATCGCCGACAGTGCTGCCGGCAGGAAGCTCGGTCCGCTGAGTGACCACGGCCATCCGCAAGCCACGGACCTGACTGACCCGTCCTGTATCCGGCTCGCTGATCCCCGCGAGAACCTCCAGCAGCGTCGTCTTCCCGCCCCCGTTGAGACCGACGACACCGATACGCTGCCCCTCCGCCACACCGAGCGAAACACCGTCGAGCAGCGGGCGCACCCCGAAGGACTTGCTCACCGACTCCAGGTTGACCAAGTTGGCCATGCCTCAGCCGATCCTTTCCGAAAAGCTTGCACCACAACGAATTAGTCGATGTCCTTTTCGGACACCCTCACGCGTGCACCCGCGGCGGTGACGGCCGCGGCGCGTCGTCGCCGCCGACCAGCCGCGCTCCGGGCACCGGACCGTGCGCGACGCGTACCGTGCGGCAGACACCCGCGCCGGACAGCTCCGCGGCGACCTCGACGGCCGACTGGGCATCCGCGCACAGAAAGGCACACGTCGGTCCGGAGCCGGAGACGGTGCCGGCGAGCGCGCCCGCGTTGACCCCCGCCCGCAACGTACGACGCAGCCCCGGCCGCAACGAGACGGCGGCCGCCTGAAGGTCATTACCCAGAAGCAGCGCCAGCTGCCGCGGGTCACCGGACGCCAGCGCCTCGACGACCGGGGTGTGCGAACCGATCCGCGGCGGGCTGCCCTCTTCACGCAACTTGTCCAGCTCGCCGAACACCCTCGGCGTCGAAAGACCACGCTGGTCGAAGGCCAGGACCCAATGGAAGGTGTGCCGCGACAAGACCGGCACCAGCTGCTCACCTCGGCCGGTGCCCAACGCGGTCCCGCCGTAGAGCGCGAACGGGACATCGCTGCCGAGCTTCGCGGCGATACCCGCCAGTTCGTCTCGGGAGATGTCGAGCTTCCAAAGCGACGCGAGCCCCACCAGGGTCGCGGCCGCGTCGGCGCTGCCACCGGCCATCCCGCCCGCCACCGGGATGCCTTTGCGCAGTACGACCCTGACCTTGGACTCGCCGTCCGCCTTGCCGACGTGTGCCGCCAGCGCCTGCGCCGCCTTCCAGGCGAGGTTGTTCGCCCCTGTCGGTACGGAGCCTTCGCCTTCGCCGTAGACCTCGACACCGGGATCCTCGGTGACCGCGACGGTCACCTCGTCGGTCAAAGAAAGCGCCTGGAACACGGTCACCAGCTCGTGGTAACCGTCCGGGCGTACGTCACCGACCGACAGGTGCAGGTTGACCTTGGCGGGAACCCTGACGGTTACTGGGGGCGGTACGACGGCGAGCACCCGTCAAGCCTACGTGGCCGTTCCACTTGCGCTGTCACCAGGAGAAAAGAGAACAGGACGAGTCGGACACGAACGGGCCGCCCGGGACGGATTTCGTCCTGGGCGGCCCGTTCGTGGAGGAATCAGGCAGCGACACCCTGCGGTCCGCGGACCGGGTGGGTCACGTGGCCGCCGCGTTCGGCGATCCAGGCGAGCGCGGCGTCCGCACGCTCACCACGGACACCGAGACGGAACCGGCCCACCGGCGTGTCGCCGATCCGGGTCAGGCCACCACCGATGGTGGCGAGTTCGACGTCGAAGCGACCTGCGGCCTCCGGGAGCAACGCACCGACCGAGGCGAAGCCGACCAGCACGACGTCCACCGCGCGGTCGTACTTCGAGGCCTGCGCACGCCCGGTCTCGATCGCGGGAAGCAGCGCCTGCGCGGTACGGCTGTTCGGGTCGGAGACCAGGTCGAGCACGGTCCCGCGTTCGATGATCGCCCCGGCTTCCAGAACCGCGACGTCGTCGCAGACACGGCGAACCACGCCGGCGTCGGGAGTGGTGAGCAGCACGGTGACTCCGAGCTCGGCACGGGCCCGATCGAGCACGGTGAGGACCGCGCCGGACTCCTCGGCCTGCACGCCGGCGGTCGGGTCGTCGGCCAAGAGCACGGACGGCCCGGCGGCCAGCGCCTTGGCGATGGCCACTCGGCGCAGCTGCCCTTCGGACAGGTCGCCCGGCCGCTGCCCCGCCCGGGGGGTGAGCCCGACCAGGTCGAGCAGGTTGCCGACCCGGTTGCGCCGCTGCGGCCCGTCGAGACCGAGCTGTTCGAGCGGCGAAGCGATGTTGCCGGCGATGGTGCGCTCGGCGAGCAATTCCGGTTTGGTGCTCACGACGCCGACCTGCCGCCGGATCTCGCGCAGACGGCGTCCGTCGAGAGTCCCGGTGTTGAGGCCGTCGAGGCGGACGACGCCACGGTCGGGACGCTCCTGAAGACCGATGCAACGAGCGAGGGTCGACTTGCCGGAGCCGGCCGGGCCGACGACTCCGAACAGCGAGCCCGCTTGGATGTCCACGCTCACGTCGCGCAGCGCAACGACGGGATTTCCGTTGAGGGGAAAGGATTTGGACAGGTTTTCGACAGTGATCACGAGAGGCTCCATGCGAATGGGGCGCTGCTTCTTTCGAGCGCGCCGACCGTCACCGAGTGACCGTCCGGAAACGGACGGTTTTCAGAGGTAAGGGAGAAGGACTCAGGCAGTAACGGTGGAGCGTCGACACGCACTTACCGTGCGGCGACCTTCATCGACGACACGTCGCCTGGTCAGCAGGAGCGGGTGGGTGACCCTGTTCATTAGGCACAGCCTCCATCGGTCCTGGCTGTAGCACCTGCCCTGTGGAGGGTGGTTGCTGCGACTTCGGCGAGCCAGGTCTCTCAGTCGCTCGGGATGGCTCACTGAGTAAAACCGATCCCACTGGATGAAAGCAAGCGCGTAGGCGCAGATCACACGTCTGGTCGCGTCCATCATACAGGATCTGCTGTCCATATAATGGAACGCAGGCAGGTGACTTCGGCTTGCGTCAGGCGCGCTACCTGCTAAGACAATGCAGGCGCATACAAATCGAGAGAAGTCCGGCGGACGTTCACGCGGTGCCGGTCACATCCGAGACAGGCGGTCAACCGGCGGCCGCGGCGATCCGCGCGAACTGGTGGACATCCAGCTGTTCACCGCGGGTCTTGGGGTCGATTCCCGCCTTCTCGAGCAGCTCCCCCGCGCGCTCGGCGGAGCCGGCCCATGACGCCAACGCGGCACGCAAAGTCTTCCGCCGCTGGGAGAAGGCGGCGTCGACCACCGCGAACAATCGCTCCCGGTCCACGGACGACACCACCTCGCCCCGTTCGAAAGCGACCAGTGCGGAGTCCACGTTCGGAACGGGCCAGAACACCGCGCGAGGCACCGCGGCGACCTTGCGCGCCTTTCCGTACCAAGCGAGCTTGACGCTGGGGACGCCATAAGTCCGGCTCCCCGGGCCGGCCGCCATCCGGTCCGCGACCTCGGTCTGGACCATCACGAGACCGCTGGTCAGCGACGGCAGTTCGGCAAGCAGATGAAGTACGACCGGAACCGCGACGTTGTACGGCAGGTTCGCGACGAGCGCCGTCGGACGCGCGGGCAGGTCGTCGGCCGTGATCCGCAACGCGTCCGCGCCGACGACCGTCAGTCGGTCGGCCCCGCCTCGTTCGGCCGCGGTATCCGGCAACCGCCCCGCCAGCACGGGATCGATTTCGACCGCGACGACCTCGGCGCCGGTCGCGAGCAGTCCGAGGGTCAACGAGCCGAGGCCCGGCCCGACCTCCAGCACCACGTCGCCTTCGCCGACCCCCGAGAGGTCGACGATGCGTCGCACCGTATTGGGATCGTGCACGAAGTTCTGGCCGAGCTTCTTGGTCGGACGTACGTCCAGCTCGGCCGCCAGCGCCCTGATCTCCGCAGGACCGAGCAGTTCAGTCACCCGACGATCGTAACCAGCCCCGGTGGGCCACGATTGGCCGGTGGACGACGTCGTACTCGAAGGCGAGAAAGTCCGGCTGCGCGACTGGAGGCCCGGCGACCTCCGACCGCTTCGCGACCTACTCGATCCCACGCGGCCCTGGCATGAAACGAACGGGCCCTATTTCGGCACCCCGACCGCGGCGGCGGCCGACTCGACGGCACGCGAACTCACCACGCCCAAGACCGAGCCCGTCGATCCTCGCACCAGCCTCGCCGTATGCGATCTGAAGGACGGCAGGTTGATCGGCAGGGTCAGCTGGTACTGGGAAAGCAGGCAGACCGACTGGCGGCGGATGGGGTTGGCGATCTACGACGAGCGGTACTGGGGCGGCGGGTACGGCACCGAGGCCTTGCGCCTGTGGACGACCTATTTGTTCGCTCGCACCGACACGCTCCGCCTGGACTTCGCCACGTTCTCGGGGAACCCGGGGATGATCGCCGTCGGGCGGCGGCTGGGGTTCGTGGAGGAAGGCCGGTTCCGGCGCGCTCGACGCTGGGCCGGAGGCGTGCATGACGCCGTCGTCTATGGGGTGCTCCGCGAGGAGTGGGACCGGATGACCGGCTGACCGCGGAGCTGTGATCCCGCCCCCACCATCCGTATGGCGTTTTCGAACCGACACGTATCCCACTCCCGTGTGATCGGCGCAGGTCAGCGCAGGCGGAGCGTAATGATCATCCACCCGATCGATACCGTGCATTCGTTCGAATCTGCCTCGACAATCGAGGGATGACCAGCAAAAACAATCCCAAGGCCTTCCCGCTCAACCTGCCGGAAGGTGACGCCGAACTGCTCCTCGACGAGTTGCAGACACGGCTACGCGAAGGGCGACGTCTGTTCGCCGAAGTCGGCCAGATCCTGGCCGAGATCGAGTCACGTGGGGTCCGAGACCTTTACGGATACAACTCGATCGCCGCCTTCTACGAGCATGTGGCTCGAGTGCCTCGAGCAGAGGCTCAGAGAGTGGCCGGCAGAGCGCTCGCGCTCAATTCGAGACGGGCGCGCGACGGCACGACGATCGATCCCGTCGCGCCGTTGACCGGTGAGTCGGCCAGCACCGGCGCGTTGGCCGAGGCCGGCATCGACCGGATCGTCACCGTCATGAAGAGGCTGCCGGACCACCTCGACGCGGACGAGCGGCTTGAGGCCGAAAAGGGCCTGGTCGAACTCGCGGGCGTCGCAAGACCGCGCGACGTCACGATGGCGGGCACCGACCTGCTCGCGCGACATGATCCGGATGGGAAGCCCAAAGACGATCCCGAGCCGAAACGTCAGCGAAGCGAATTCTGGTTGCGCCAGAAACGGACCGGCCGCTGGGACATGCGCGGAAACCTCGACCCCGAGACGGGCGCCCGCCTGAACGCGCTCCTGGTGCCGCGTGCGTATCCGGCTCCCGGCGAAGTAGCCGACGACCGTGCGCCCGCGGAGAGACGCGGCGACGCGTTCGCGGAGATCGTCGATCTCGCGGAGGCCGGCCCGGACATACCCGCGCCCCGGCAGACCGCGGAGCGGGTCACTGAGGAGCCTCAGCCCGCACAGCCCAGCGAGGAACCCGCGAGCCGCCCTAAGCCCGCTCAGATGCCGCCACAGGGCCGCCAGAGCCCCCACCGCGGCAGCGGCGAGGGCGTTCAAGAGCCCGCCGCGGCTGAACGATCCCGGAATGTCGCTCACCTGCGTCCCCCTCGATGGTGGGCACGACTGTCGAGACCGAGATCCGGGAACGCGGCGCAATCTCATAAGCCTTTAACGGCCTGAAGGCCACCTTGCGGGCGAACCCACACGGTGACCTTCAGGAAAGGAGGATGATCTGGCGTCAGGCCTTTTTGCCGCAGTGCGGCCAAGCGCCGTAGCCACCACGCGCGTCGCGAACCTTCTCGGCGACGGCGATCTGCTGGGCCTTGCTGGCCTGGTGCGGGTACGCGGCGTACTGCTCGCCACCGTAGGCGTCCCAGGTGCTCTTGTTGAACTGCAGGCCACCGTAGTAGCCGTTGCCGGTGTTGGCGGCCCAGTTGCCGGTCGACTCGCACTGCGCGATGCGGTCCCAGGCTCCGGCGTCTCCGATGACCGGATCGGCGGGCTTCTTGGTTCCGACCTTGACGATCTTGGGCTTGGCCTCGGTGATGACCTCTTCCGAGACCTTCTCGCGGCCGACCTCTTTGCCGTTGCGCTTGGTGACCTTGTAGGTCACGGTCTTCTGGCCCGGGGTGCCCGGGTCCTCGACCTTGGTCTTGCCCTTTTCGAGCTCCGGGTCGTCGACCTTCTGCTCGGGCGGAGCGATTTCCTCGTTCTGCTTGACCATGGTGACGCCGGTCCGGCTGATGTGGACCTCGGCGCCGTCGACCAGCTTGACGTCGAGACCGCCGACGGCCTCGTCGTCCGGGCCGAGGGTCATCCGGAGCTCACCGAGGAATTCCTGAGTGGTCACCGAGTTGGTCTGAACCTTGCGCGGTTCGTTCGCACCGTCGTAGACCGTGACGTTCTTGAGGGTCTTGACCTCGACGGTGGCGCCCTCGAGCGGCAGCTCACCGTTCTGCGGGAGCGAAGTCCAGGTGCCGGCCTTGGCGAGGTCGGCGCGACCGAGCTGGTTCAACGCTTCGCCGAGGTTGGTCGCGCGGACCCAGGACTCCTGCTGCGGCGCGCCGTCGACGATCAGGTTCAGCTTGCGGCCGCGCTCAAGCTTGATGACGCCGCCGTCGCCCACCTCGGCCTGAGGCGAGGGCGAGAGCGAGTCGTGCGCGCCGACCGAGAGACCGGCGTCTTCGAGGACTTCGCCGACGGTGTCGCCGAAGCTGTGGACGGTCTGCTGCTTGCCGTCGACGTCGAGCGTGACGCTCTTGTTCATCGCCATCGCGGCCGCGCCGCCACCGCCGAGGGTGAGCAGCACCGCCATGACGGTCCCCTTGAGGAACCGCTTCTTCCAGACGCGGGTCGAGTTCGCGATGACCTCGTCCTTGGTCGCGACCTTCATCGGCGCGCCCGCGGTGCGGTCCTCGGCCATCTCGTCCGGAATGACGATCGGAGGAAGCATGGTGGTCTCGGCGCTGATCAGGCGGATCAGCTCGTCGACGTCGACGTCGATCTCGGCCATCAGGGCGTCGGCGTCAGGGCCGAGCGCTGCCAGGACGTCCTGGTGCGTGATGCGCGGATCGTCGGAGTAGTCGAGCTCGCCGTAGTGGGTGTCGCGGTCGAGCACGGCGACCGAGCCGGCGGAAGCGAAGGTGTTCGTCTCTGCGCCGAGGCGCGAGCCATCCTGCCTACTGCTACCAGTCACTGGGTCGTTCCCTTTCCCAAGACGTCGAGGAGCTCGACAACCGCTCCACTACGTCCTTCGTCTCGATGCGCTCTTCGGCACACCTCTAGAAGTCCGACACCCGCAGCCAGCGCCATCGTCACGGTTCCAGGCCGTACCGCTCCTGGTTCCGCTTCCCCGACGTGCACTGACGTGACTGTGGGCGTAACAGCCGGAAACCGCATGAGCGGGTACCGACCGGCACGATCACGGGACAGTAACGAACCTCGCCGGGTTGCGCAAACACCGCCCGGAGTGTCGTGACGTTGGTCACTCATCAGAGTGGACCATTGCTGATCACTAATGTCGCAATCCGTTCAACCGGCAGTGACTGTCGGCAAACGGAAGACCCGCTCAGCGGTCTTTCGCACCGATTCGGCCACCTCGTGCACCGCCTCGCCCCTGAGGGTGGCGAGGTGCCGAACCGTGTAGGCGGCGCAGTAGGGCTCGTTCGGCCGCCCACGGAACGGATGCGGGGTCAGGAAGGGAGCGTCCGTTTCGACGAGGTACTGGTCCGCCGGCACGATCCGCGCCGCCTCGTGGAGACCCCGGGCGTTGCGGAAGCTGACCGTCCCGGCGAAGGACAGCACGTATCCCGCGTCGGCACACCGGCGAGCGATGTGCTCGTCCCCCGAGAAACAGTGGAAGACGACCTGCTCGGGCGCCCCCTCTTCCTCGAGGATCCGGAGAACGTCGTCGTGGGCGTCTCGATCATGGATCATCAGCGGCTTGCCGATGCGCTTGGCGAGATCGATGTGCCACCGGAAAGCGTCCTGCTGGGCGTCGTGAGGCGAATAGTCCCAGTAGTAGTCGAGGCCGGTCTCGCCGACCGCGACCACTCTGGACTCTTTCGCGAGACTCTCCACTTCGGATTTCTCGGCTTCGGAGAATTCCTTGGTGCGCGTGGGATGGATCGCGACGGCGGCCCAAACCCGCGGGTCCCAAGTGGACGCTTGCGCGGCCCAGCGAGCGGCCGCGAGATCGTCCGCGACGGTGATCACCCGCGACACGCCGGCGCGCTCGGCGCGGTCGACCATGGCTGTCACATCAGCCGCGGTGACCGCGCCGCACGCGTCGAGGTGGGTGTGCGCGTCCACCACCGAAACCGGCAACCTGTCCGGGATCGGCGGCGGTTCCTTCTTCTCCGCACCCATCAGTTGCTCATTTCGAGATCGGCGCCCATTCGGGACCGGTGTCGCCGAGCTCCGGGTCCAGCTTGGCGAACAGCGGGGTCGGCTTCTCCAGAAGCTTGCCCACCTCGATGGGCACGGACTTCCAGCGCGCCTGCTCGGCCTTGTAGTCCCCGGTGATGATGGGGTTGATCCGGCCGGGGATGTCGAGGTCCTCGACTTCCTGAAGCTCGGGCTGGGCCGCCCAGACACCGGTGCCGCCGAGGGCCTCGTGCACCTTCTGCGCCGAGTGGGGCAGGAAGGGGGTCAGCAGCGTGTTGGCGTCGGAGACGACCTGCAGGGCGGTGTGCAGAACACTGTCGCGCCGCGCGGGGTCGTCCTTGAGCTTCCACGGCTCCTGGTCCGAGAGGTACCGGTTGGCCGCGGTGACGACGCGCATGGCCTCGCTCGCCGCTGCCTTGAACCGAGACCGCTGCAGGTGGGCGCCAGCGGTGTCGAACGCCTTGCGGGAGAGCTCCTTGAGCTCCTCGTCGGCGGCCGTGGGGGCGTCGGGACGCGGGATTGCTCCGACGTTCTTGTGCGCCATCGAGATGGACCTATTGACGAGGTTGCCCCACTCGTTGGCCAGCTCGAAGTTGGTCCGGCGGACGAATTCGTCCCAGGTGAAGTCGGTGTCCTGAGTCTCGGGGCCCGCCACGGAGATGAAGTACCGCAGCGTGTCCGGGCCGAAGTCGCGCAGGAAGTCGTGCACGTAGATGACCGTGCCGCGCGAGGTCGAGAACTTCGAGCCGCTCATCGTGAGGAACTCGCTGGAAACGATCTCGTCGGGCAGGTGCAGCTTGCCGTACTTGCCGGGCACGCCACCTCGGTCGCCCTCGCCGTTGTGGCCGAAGAGCAGGGCGGGCCAGATCTGGGCGTGGAAGGTGATGTTGTCCTTGCCCATGAAGTAGTAGGAGCGGGCCTCCGGGTTGCTCCACCACTCCTGCCAGGCGTCCGGGTTGCCGGTCCGGCGCGCCCACTCCACGCTCGCCGAGAAGTAACCGATGACCGCGTCGAACCAGACGTAGAAGCGCTTCATCGGCTGGTCGCGCCAACCGTCCAGCGGAATCTTCACGCCCCAGTCGAGATCGCGGGTGATCGGCCGCGGCCGCATGTCGTCGATCAGGTTCTTGGTGAAGTTGAGGACGTTCGGACGCCAGTCGGTCTTGCTGGACAGCCATTTGCCCAGGGTCTCGACGAACGCGGACAGGTCGAGGAAATAGTGCTCGGTCTCGACGAACTTCGGCGTTTCACCGTTGATCCGGGACTTCGGGTTGATCAGCTCGGCCGCGTCGAGCTGATTGCCGCAGTTGTCGCACTGGTCACCGCGCGCGCCGTCGTAGCCGCAGATCGGGCAGGTGCCCTCGATGTAGCGGTCGGGCAGGGTACGGCCGGTCGAGGGGCTGATCGCGCCCCGGGTCGTCTTGGGGACGACGTAGCCGTTGCGGTGCAGCGCGAGGAAGATCTGCTGCGTGACCTCGGCGTGGTTACCCGTGGTGGTGCGGGTGAACAGGTCGTAGGTGAGGCCGAGCCCTTGCAGGTCCTGGCCGATCTGGCGGGTGTACTTGTCGGCCGTCTGCTGGGAGGTCATGCCTTCTTTGTCGGCCTGGACGGTGATCGGGGTGCCGTGTTCGTCGGTACCGGACACCATGAGCACCCGGTTGCCGGCCATTCGCTGGTAGCGGGAGAAGACGTCGGACGGGACGCCGAATCCGGACACGTGGCCGATGTGGCGGGGGCCGTTGGCGTAGGGCCAGGCCACCGCAGTCAACACTGGGGTGCTCATGCTTGTTTAGCCTACGGACGTCGTCTAAGGCATTGTTGTCCGGGAGAGGATCGGAGGCCTCGGTGTCCGCCACGCGTCTGCTGGTGCTGGGTGTCGTGCGCATGTACGGCAAGGCACACGGCTACCAGGTCCGGCGCGAGCTTCTCTCGTGGGCGGCCGACAAGTGGGGCAACGTCCAGCCGGGTTCGATCTATCACGCGCTGAAGAAGATGACCACCGAAGGCCTTCTGGAACAGGTCGAGGATGCCGAAGCGGGCGGCGGGCCCGACAGGGTCGCGTACAGGCTGACCGAAGACGGAGAGACCGAGTTCCTCGTGCAACTCGGCAGGGCTCTGTCGAGCGACGACGCCACGGGGTACTCGCTATCCGCGGCCGTCACGTTCATGCCGACGTTGCCCCGCGCGCAAGTGCTGGCCTTGCTGAAACAGCAGCTGGCGAACATGGAAGCGCACGCCCAATCGACCCATTACGCCCGCGAACACGCCGTCGATCTGGGGAAGCCTCCCCACGTGAGCGAGCTGTACCGCCTGTGGAGCGTGCACGCGGAAGCGAACGTGAGCTGGATGAGGGATCTGATCGGCCGTCTGGAAGCAGGCGAGTACGTGATGGCGGGCGAAGGCGCGGACGACGAAGCCGTGTTCGGCGCACCACCCAAGTAATCAAATTTGACTACGGAACGACTCCTAGGGCACAGTGCGTCCAGCCACTAGTCAAACTTGACTAGCTGAGCACCGAAAGGAGTAGACATGATCAAGGCACGCGGTCTTGAGCGGCGGTTCCGCCGCAAGGGCCGCAATGGGGGCGAGGTCCACGCCGTCAAGGGCGTCGATCTCGACGTGTCGGCCGGGGAACTGGTCGGATTCCTCGGACCGAACGGCGCGGGGAAGACCACGACCCTGCGCATGCTGACCACGCTTCTCAAGCCCACCGCCGGTGAGGCGACGGTCGGCGGCTGCGACCTGCTCGCCGACCCACTGGGGGTGCGCCGGCGAATCGGCTACGTCGCACAGGGCGGCGGCACCGCGCCGGCGAGCAAGGTCGTCGAGGAGATCGAGTTCCAGGGCAGGCTGTACCGGATGAGCAAGGAGGACGCGCTCGCCCGTGGGGCTGTTCTCGCCGAGCAGCTGGACCTGGCCGGGCTCGACCAGCGGACGACCGCGACGCTGTCGGGTGGACAGCGCCGCCGGCTCGACATCGCGCTCGGGCTGATCCACTCGCCCGGTCTCGTCTTCCTCGACGAACCGTCGACGGGGCTCGACCCGCAGAGCCGGGCGAACCTGTGGGATCACATCCGCAGGCTGCGCGACGAGCAGGGCGTCACGGTCTTCCTGACCACGCACTACCTCGACGAGGCCGACGCGCTCTCCGATCGGCTGATCGTCATCGATGACGGGAAGATCGTCGCCGAAGGCACGCCGGACTCCTTGAAAGCGAGGGTTTCCGGCGACAGCGTCGTTATCGGGGTCTCACCGGAGTCGGCGGAGGAGACTGCGGAGGTCGCTGGCCGCCTTGAAGGGGCACACGAAATGACGGTCACCGACGGCACCGTGCGTTTCCGGGTACCGCGCGGGGATACCGCGATGCCCGAACTGCTGCGGGCGCTCGACGCGCGCGGCATCGCGATGACGTCCATGCAGGTGCACCGGCCGACGCTCGACGACGTGTTCCTGACCCTGACGGGCCGGAGCCTGCGCGACGCCGAAGAGGGCACGCCGACCGACTCCGCCGAGGAGAAGGAGACCACGCATGTTGCATGACACCTGGTTGATCTTCCGCCGTGACATGCTCGCGGCGTTGCGCAACCCGACGTGGCTCGCCATCGGCATCATGCAGCCGCTCCTCTATCTGTTCTTCTTCGGGCCGCTTCTGGTGAAGGCGCTCAACGCGCAGGGCCTGTCCGATGTGGACGGATGGATGATCTTCACCCCGGCGATCATCGCGCAGCTCGCGTTGTTCGGCAGTTCGTTCGTCGGTTTCGGGCTCCTCGCTGAATACCGGTCGGGCGTGGTCGAACGCCTGCGGGTCACCCCGGTGAGCCGGGTGGCCTTGTTGCTGGGCAAGGTGCTCGCCAACGCGTTGCAGACCGTCGTCCAGGCCTTGCTCATCATCGCTCTGGCGTATCTGGTCTTCGACCTGAACGCGCCGTTCAGCGGCGTGGTGCTCAGCCTGGTGATCGTCTTCCTTCTGTCGGTCACGCTGGCGTCGTGCTCGTACGCGCTGGCGCTGACCCTCAAGAGCGAAGACGCCTTCCCTGCTTTGCTCAACGCGGTTCTCATGCCGCTGCTGCTGCTTTCCGGAATCCTGATCCCGATCACCGCAGGCTCGGCGCCGGATTGGCTGTACACGATTTCCCGCATCAATCCGTTCCGGCACGTGGTGGATGTCGAGCGGAACAGTTTCCGCGGCGACTTCTCGATGGACGCGCTGTTCACCGGCAGCGTCGTGGTGCTGGTCATGGCCGTTCTGGCCATCTGGTGGGGCTCACGGACGTTCCAACGCGAAAACGCCTGAGACACGCTGTACCGAAAGGTCACCTTGCGGCCGCTCCGCGGACGTAAGGTGACTTTCGGTCGTACTGGGGCAAATTCAAGGCGGGTGGGTTTGATAGATCCGGAAGGCGAGCACGGCGTCACCCTGTCCCACCGTGAGACGGTGACGGACTGGGCGGCGGTGCGCGGCGCCGACATCCGGTTCGCGTCGGTCACCGTCACCGAGAACACCAACTGGCGGGACGCCGCGGCGGAACGCAATCTGGCCGGCGCGCAACATGTCGGCATCCACACCGGCGCGCGGCACTACGCACGTCCTGGTGCCGTCCATGACCAAGCCGAGCATTTCGTGCGGACGGCGAGCGCGCTCGGCGCCTTCGCGCCCGGTTCGCTCGCGCCCGCGCTCGAAGTGGAGGCGCCCAGCGTCGACGACCGGTTCATCAAGGCATGGATCAAACACGTCAGGCAGGCGGCGCGCGTCGAACGCGTCCTGGTGTACGCGGGGCTCGACTGCTGGACGAACCGGTTGCGGCCGGACAAATGGGCGGACAGCGAAGTGGTGTTGTGGCTGGTCAGGCACAACGAAATCCCGGGAAGACCGGGCTGGTTCCACTCGCGGCTGGGATTGCATCAGCACGGTTTCGGCGCCGGGCTGCCCGGTGTGGACGGACCCATCGCGCAGGATGCCGTGGTCTATCCCTTCAAACTGACCGACGTGCTCTTGTAGTTTCCGCTGCGTGACGAGGGATGCGCACGACGTCACCAGGCGGTCGCGGATCTCACTTTCCGGCAGAGGCGGGTTGCTTTTCCGGCCGCCCGAACGGCGACAATGTCGCGTGCGGTTGATGTGCCGGAAGCTGCGGACCGACGCCGGGCCCGAACGGGCACTGGCGGTCCTCGGCGCACGCGCCGAGAAGCTCGGGCTCGCACCGCCCGCCGCGCTTTGCGGCGAGTGGTTTTCTTCGCGCGCGGTCATCGCGCTGAACGCTTCGCTGACTCCGGTCCATGACGTGGCCGAAGCGTTCTCGATCCCCACTCGGATGCCTGACGTTCGTGACGCGGTGCCCGGTGCGGTCGGGGGCGGCTGGTTCGGTTACCTGAGCTACGACCTGACCGATCCCTCGGGCCGTTCCGGATCGCTTCCCCCGGCCGCGTGGGGCTGGGTCGACCGGATTCTCCGGCTGGACGCGGACGGGACCTGGTGGTTCGAAGCCCTGATTCCCGACGGCGATCCGGATCCGGTCGACGAAGTGTCCGCGGTGGAATCCGCGCTCACCCGGCTTCCCGAGGCGACGACCTGGAGTTCCGGCCCGTTGTTACGGCCGCTTCCTTCGGAGCACTACGACGCCGTCAAGGCGTGTGTGCACGCGATCGAAGCCGGCGAGCTTTTCCAGGCGAACATCTGCGCCCGCTTCGGCGGAAGGTTCACCGGCGATCCGATCGCGTTGTTCGCCGAAGGGGTGCGTCGCCTGGGAGCCCGCCGGGCGGCGTTCCTCTCCGGAGACTGGGGCTCGGTCGTCTCGTTCTCCCCTGAGCTTTTCCTTGCCAGGCATGGGCGAAGCGTCCGGTCGACGCCGATCAAGGGAACCCTGCCGCGGCGCAACGCCGCTGACGAACACCTCGCGCGGCGGCTTCGGGAATCCACCAAGGACGTCGCGGAGAACGTGATGATCACCGATCTCGTCCGCAACGATCTCGGCCGGGTGTGTGCCACCGGCAGCGTGCGTGTCCCCGAACTGCTCGCGGTCCGGCCCGCGCCGGGGGTCTGGCATCTGGAGTCCACTGTGGAGGGATCGCTCGCCGACGGGATCGACGACGCGGCGCTGCTCGCGGCCACTTTCCCGCCGGGTTCGGTGACGGGCGCGCCGAAGATCCGCGCGCTGGACCTGATCGCCGAGCTGGAGCCCACCGCGCGCGGCGTCTACACCGGCGCGATCGGCCTCGCTTCACCGATCGCCGGCCTGGAACTGAACGTCGCGATCAGAACCTTCGAAATCCACGAAGGCACGATCGCGCTCGGAGTCGGCGGCGGGATCACCGCCGACTCCGACAGCGACGCGGAATGGCAGGAATGCCTGCACAAGTCCGCCCCGCTGGAGCGCCTGCTCGGCTAGCTACTTGGTGGGATCCAGCAGGAGCTTGCCCATCGTGCCGCGCGAGCGCAGGGCCTCGTGGGCGGCGCGAGCGTCGGACAGCGCGTACTCGCCACCGGCGACAGCGCGGATCCGGCCGGCGAGGGCCAGCTCGAAAAGCTCGTCGAGCGTGCGGCCGAAGACGTTTCCGGGAAGTTTGAACGCGTGCGGCAGCCACATCCCGGCCACGGCAGTGCTGTGCCCGAGGAGGTTGCGGGCTTCGATCGGCTTCGGGTTCTCGCGGCTGGCCATTCCGTAGAACGCAAGGCGTCCGAACGGCGCGAGGGCCGCGATGCTCTGGTCAGTGACCGGGCCGCCGGTCATGTCGAGCACGATGTCGACGCGTTTGCCGCCGTTCGCCTCGCGGAGCGCGTCGGTCATGTTCTCGGCCCGAGAATCGATGGCGACGTCCGCGCCCAGTTCGAGCGCGAGGGCGCGCTTCTCGTCGCTGCTGGCGGTCGCGATGACCCGGCTCGCTCCCCAGGCCTTCGCGAGCTGCACGGCGATGGAGCCGACCCCGCCCGCGGCCGCGTGCACGACGACGGTTTCGCCCGGTTCGAGGTGGGCGCTCTTGCGCAGCAGGAGCGAGGCCGTGGTGCCCTGGACGATGAAGGAGAGCGCGGTCAGGTCGTCGACGCCGTCGGGAACGTCGTAGCTGGTGACGTCGTCGGCCACCGCGCGCTCGGCATAACCGCCGCCGCCGTTGAGCAGCGCGACGACCCGTTTGCCGTCGGCGGTGCGACCGACGACCTCGCCACCCGGGACGAGCGGGAGCTTGCTCGGCGCGAGGTACGAGTTCTCGGCCTGATGTGTGTCGGCGTAGTTGATGCCGATCCGGTCGACCTCGACCAGCCGCTGACCTGGGCCGGGGACGGGATCGGGAAGATCGACGAGGTTGAGCACCTCGGGTCCGCCGAACTCGGTCACCTGTACTGCGCGCATCCGCATCCTCCTCGTCGAGATGAGACATTCTTGCATATGTCTCATGCATGAGACACCGCGTGATATGTTTCACGCATCGAAACCGCACTCGAACGCCAGCTGACCTCGCCGCGCCCGGACGCCCTGCGCGCGTTCACGATCGCGCGCGCCCGCTTTCTGGAGGGGCGCCGGGTGGACATGGGCGAACTGGCGAGCGAACTCGGGATCAGCCGGGCGACGTTGCACCGCTGGGTCGGCGGCCGGGATCAACTACTCGGCGAAATCCTTTGGTCGATGACCGTGGAGGTCTTCGAAGCGCGGTCTTCTGGCAAGCTCGGGCGCGGCGCGGAAGGGATCGCGGAACTCGTCGGCACCTTCGTCCGGACCGTGAACGGCTCGAAACCGTTCCGGGAGTTCCTGCGCAACGAGCCCGAGCGGGCGTTGCGGATCCTGACGACGAAGGCCAGCGTGGTGCAGAGCCGCGCGATCGGGAAGATGCGCGAGTTCCTGGACGAAGAGGTCGAGGCCGGACGGCTCACTCCGCCACTGCCGGTCGAAGACCTGGCTTACCTGCTGGTGCGGATCGGCGAATCCTTCATCTACACCGATGTCATCACCGGCGACGAACCCGATGCCGGGAAGGCGCACGCCGCCGTGACAGCCTTGCTGTCCTAGCGCTTGCGGGAAGCGAGAACAGCGTCGTAGAGCTCCTTTTTCGACACCCCGGCCGCCTCGGCGACCTCGGCGGCGGCGGACTTGAGGCGTTCACCCGCTGAGACACGCGACGAGACCTCGGAGACCAGGTCCTCGACGCTCACCGAACGCGGCGGCGCACCCGCCAGAACGACGGTGATCTCGCCCTTGACCCCCTCGGCGGCCCAAGCGGCCAAATCCGGCAGATTGCCGCGTTTGACCTCTTCGTAGGTTTTGGTCAGTTCGCGGCAGACTGCGGCACGACGCTCGGGGCCCAGGACGTCGGCGGCGTCGGCGAGGGTGCTCGCGAGGCGATGCGGGGATTCGAAGAACACTGCAGTACGGGGCTCGTCCTTCAACGAACCGAGCCATTTCGCCCGTTCACCGGGCTTGCGCGGAGCGAAACCTTCGAAACAGAAACGGTCGCAGGGCAGGCCGGACAGCGCGAGCGCCGTGGTCACCGCGGACGGGCCGGGCAGGCAGGTCACCGGCACGTCCGCCTCGACACAGGCGGCCACCAGGCGGAATCCGGGATCCGAGACACTCGGCATCCCCGCGTCGGTCACCAGGAGCACCGTCTCGCCCGCTTGCAGCGATTCGAGCAATTTCGGCAGACGGGCGGTCTCGACGTCTTCGTAGAAGCTGACGACGCGTCCGACCGGCGAAACGTCGAGGGCCGCGGTGAGGGAGCGCAGACGCCGGGTGTCTTCGGCGGCGATCACGTCGGCCGTCGCGAGGGCTTCGGACAGGCGCGGCGAAGCGTCACGGACGTCTCCGAGCGGGGTGGCTGCCAGCACGAGGCGTCCTTCGGTCATTCCCGAAGGTTAACCGGTTCGCAGATCCGGACACCGAGTTCACTCTTCCGCCCGTAGGATCATGCCCCGTGACCGCACTGCTGACCCGCGACAACGAGAGCGTGCGGCCGGATCCGGTCGACGCGCTCAGGCCACCGAACGACCGGGAGGCCACCCTCCTCGGCCGCGGCATGCCGACGGACCGCCTGCGCGGCTGGATCGTCACGCTGGTGCTGACGCTCATCGGCGGCATCGTCCGGATCCAGAACCTGGGAACGCCCACGGACAAGGGCACCCCCGTCTTCGACGAGAAGCACTACGTCCCGCAGGCGTGGCAGATGCTGCGCAACGGCGGTTACGAGGACAACTACGGCTACGAACTGATCGTCCACCCGCCGTTGGCGAAGCATCTCATCGCGATCGGCGAATGGCTGTTCGGCTACAACGCCTGGGGCTGGCGGATCATGCCGGCGCTGGCGGGCACGCTGATCGTGTTCCTCACCATCCGGATCGCCCGGCGGCTCACACGGTCGACGCTGCTCGGCGCGGTCGCCGGGATCCTGGTGATCAGCGACGGCGTCCTGCACCTGCAGTCACGCATGGGCATGCTCGACATCTTCATCGCGTTGTTCGTCCTCGCCGCGTTCGCCTGCGTGCTGTGCGACCGCGATCAGGTGCGACGACGGCTCGCCGTGGCCGTCCGCGAAGGCTGGATCGACGAATCCCGGTTCGGCCCGAAGCTGGGTTTCCGCTGGTGGCGGTTCGCCGGCGGCCTGATGATCGGGCTGACCTTCGGCGTCAAATGGTCGGCGCTCTACTACATCGCCGCGTTCGGCTTGCTCACCGTCTTCTTCGACGTCGCCGCGCGCCGGGCCGCCGGGGTGCAGCGGCCTTGGGTCGGCACGCTGCGCCGCGACGTGCTGCCCGCGCTGTGGGCGATCGTCGTCATCCCGATCCTGGTGTACTTCGCCTGCTACTGGGCCTGGTTCGCGAGCGAGACCGCGACCGACCGCAACTACGTGGCGATCAAGGACGTCGATCCCGGTTTCTGGGCCTGGATGCCGCCCGCGTTGCGGTCGCTCGGCGACTACTCGATGAACGTGCTCGACTTCCACGCGAACCTGGTGACACCCAAGGACAAACCGCATCCATGGGAGTCGAAGCCGTGGACCTGGCCGATGGGGCTGCGGCCGATGCTCTACGCGTACGCGGGCGGCACGGACGCGACCGGCTGCGGCGAGTCGACCTGTGTGCGGGCGACGATGCTGATCGGGACGCCGGCGATGTGGTGGCTGGCGCTGCCCATGCTCGGCTGGAGCGTGTGGCGCTCGGTCTTCCGCGCGGACTGGCGCTACGCCGCCGTGCTCGTCGGCTACCTCGCCGGGTACCTGCCGTGGTTCACCAACCTCGACCGTCAGATGTACTACTTCTACGCGACGCCGCTGGCGCCGTTCCTGGTACTCGGGTTGACGCTGGTCCTCGGGCAGATCCTCGGCAGCGCGAAACGCGGCTTCGAGCGGAGGGGCACCGGTCTGCTCGTCGTCGCCCTCTACGTGGGGCTCGTCGTGGCCAACTTCGCCTGGTTGTGGCCGATCCTGAACGGCAACGCGATCACGAACGAGCATTGGAACGCCGAATTGTGGCTTCCGTCCTGGAAGTGATCGCGTCCCGGCCCACAACCTCGTGATTTTCCCGATTCAAGTGTGACACTTGCCCCCGAGTTGTTACTCTTCGCTGGTCAACAGCAGCTCTACAGGGGGCATCATGACGATCCGACCGCTCGGAGCGGCCTGCGCGGCCGCGGCGTTGTTCTTGATCGCGGGTTGCGAAGAGCAGACGCCGGGAACGGCGTCGCCGCAGACCTCGGCCGTTCCGAGCACTTCCGAAGCGCCTGCCACCAGCACGACGCAAGCCAGCGCTTCGAGGCCTTCGGCGACCGCGGCGACCGTCTCCGAGGCCACCACACCCGCGGCCGGCGGCGCCGTGGCGCACACCCCGGACGGCGCCGCCAGCGTGATGGAGGAGTACCACCACGCGCTGGGCGACAAGGACCTCGAAACCGTCTGCCGGATCACCGGGCCGGCGTTCGACGGCGGGATGAAGGAATGCCGTCAGCTCACCCCGATGCAGTTCGGGATGCTCTCGGCCGACGACGTGAAGAAGCTGAAGGCCACCCGCGTGGACCGGGCGAAGCTGCAGAGCAAGGGAGCGGACAAGGTCGTCGTCCCGCCGGGGGCGATCGCGCCGCAGATCGCGATGATGGCGGCTCAGCCCAAGACGTTCACCATGGCCTGGCGAGGCGGGACCTGGGTCATCGTCGACTGAAGGAGAGCAAGGGACCTTTGCTACCACTTACCTCGATGTCGAGACAAGTGGTAGCAAAGGTCCCTTGCTCCCTTTTCGCAGGTCAGCGCGGGTGACGCTGAGGCTGCGGCTGCTGGTGGGGCTGCGGTTGCTGCTGCGGAGGGCGACGCGTCACGATCTGCGTCACCGGGCCGTCCGGCGACTTCCCGGCCCGGGCCAGCCAGCCTTCGACGTCGCGCCGCACGGCGGTGAGCGTCGGGCGGCGGCGTGGCTCCTGGTCGAGCGACGCGATGAGGATCCGGGCGTGTGCGCTGCGGTTCGGCAGCTTCGACACCGGTTCGGCGCGGGCGGCGGCCATCAGCGCGGCCATCGGGGTCTCCCGGGTGCCGCGCGGCGGCTGACCCGAGAGCGCGTAGCTGACCGTCGCAGCGAGCTGCCAGGCGTCCGACGCCGGGCTGGCCGGCGAGCCCATCGCCTGCTCGGGGGCGACGAAGTCCGGCGTGCCGATCATCATCCCGGTCGCGGTCATCTTCGAGTCGCCCTGGCTGCGGGCGATGCCGAAGTCGATCAGGTGGGCGAGCCCGTTGCGGTCGAGGATGATGTTCGACGGCTTCAGGTCCCGGTGCAGCACACCCTTCTCGTGCGCCGCCGCGAGCGCGCCGGCCATGGTCGACCAGAGCCGTCCGGCGGCGATGTCGTCGAGCGGGCCCTGCGAGTCGACGATCTCGGCCAGCGAGCGCCCTTCGAGGTACTCCATCACCAGCGCGAGCCCGTCGGGTTCCTCGACGAGGTCGTACACCTTGACGCAGTTGGGGTGGTTCACCACGGCCAGCGCACGGGCCTCGCGCTGCATCCGTTCCTCGGTGTCGCGGTCCGGCGCGTGCGCGATCTTCAGCGCGACCGTGCGGTTGAGCTGTGTGTCGACCGCTTCCCAGACGGTGCCGAAGCCACCGTGGCCGAGCCGCCGGACACGCTTGTAGCGGCTGCCGCCGGAGTTGCGGGAACCCGGCGGAGGCGGGATCGGGCCCGGGGCGGCGGCCAGCGCGGGTGGTTCGGGCGCCTGCGCCAGCGCGGTCGCCGGGTACTGCTTGGCCGGCGGGGGCGGCAGCTGCGGCTGCGGTTTCGGGGCGGGCGGCTCCGGGCGGTACGGCTCGACCTTCTGCCGGGGCTGCGGGTCCGGCCGGTTGATCACCGACCACGGCGGCGGGCCGACCAGCGCGACCGGGATCAGCCCCAGCACGCTGAACGGCAGGAACCCGAGCCAGAAGTGCACCGCGGTGTTCGCGCCCATGCCGACGCTCGCCAGCACCATCAGCACGAACGGGATCCAGAAGAACCGCGAAGGCCACTTCGGTCCCCGGCGGAACGCGGTGCGCGCCTGCAGCATCACGAACAGCAGCGACAGCGCGGGTAGCCCGACCAGCAGGATCAGGTAGAAGACGTATCCCAGCTGCATCCCGTTCGGGTAGAACAGGACCTCGTACACGTTCTGGCCGCGGCCGAGGTACGCGCTCTGCGTGCCGATCAGCGGGTTGTACTCGGTGTTGAAGGTCGACAGATCGCTGCCGGAGAAGCCGGATTGACCGCCCGACTTCGACGAGGCGGCCTCCTGGTAGACCTGCGAAAGGCCGGTGGCCAGCAGCCACGGCAGCAGGAAGACGGCGACCACGCCGATCCCGCCGAACACCGACAGGGTCACCACGTCGTAGCGATTGCCGGTGCCTTTGCGGATGATCGCGACGATCATCGCTCCCAGTGCGGGCAGCAGCGCGACCAGCGCTCCCGCGGTGCTCGTCGCCCACACCCAGTCCCCAGGCCAGATCCCTGGCCCGAACAGGCTGTGCGCGAACGAAAGCAGCGCGCTCGCTAGTCCCATGGACCCTGCTCCCCTCGCTCGTCGAGGCCGTTTCCGGCGGTTTTCCCCCTAGTCCAGCTTAGGACGCTCCATGCCCTCACAGGGTTGCCGGGTTGTCGCGGGCGTCTCTCCGCCGTTACCACCAGGCATCGGCCGGTCCGGAAGTCCATGATGGTCCCCGTACCCGAACGCGAAGGAGCATTCGATGCACGCCGAGTCGTACCAGCGGAGCCTCGAAGACCCGGAGGGTTTCTGGCTCGAAGCCGCGCAGGCGATCGACTGGACCCGCACGCCGACGCAGGCGCTCGACGCGTCGAAAGCGCCCTTCTACCGCTGGTTCCCGGACGGGGAGCTGAACACGGCGTTCAACGCGCTCGACCGGCACGTGCGGGACGGCCGCGGCGAGCAGACCGCGCTGATCTGGGATTCGCCCGTAACCGATTCGGTTCGCCGGTTCACCTACACGGAACTGCTGGACGAAGTGGCGCGCTTCGCCGGCGCGCTCGCCTCCCTCGGTGTCGGGAAGGGCGACCGCGTCATCGTGTACATGCCGATGGTCCCCGAAGCGGCGGTCGCGATGCTCGCGTGCGCCCGGCTCGGCGCGGTGCATTCGGTCGTTTTCGGCGGCTTCGCGCCCAAGGAACTCGCGGCGCGGATCGAAGACGCGAAACCCAAGGTCATCGTCGCGGCGTCGTGCGGGATCGAGCCGACGCGGATCGTCGAGTACAAACCGATCATCGACGAGGCACTCGCGGGCACCGCGCACCAGCCGGACAAGGTCGTGGTCCTGCAGCGGGAACGCGCCCGCGCCGAACTGGGTGAGCGCGACGCCGACTGGGCCGAACTGGTCGCGAACGCCTCCCCCGCCGATCCGGTGCCGGTCGCGGCCACCGACCCGCTGTACATCCTCTACACCTCCGGCACCACGGGGAAGCCGAAGGGCGTCGTGCGCGACACCGGCGGGCACGCGGTCGCGCTCGCCTGGTCGATGAGCGCGATCTACGACATCCGGCCCGGCGACGTGTGGTGGACGGCGTCCGACGTCGGCTGGGTCGTCGGCCATTCCTACATCGTCTACGCGCCGCTTCTGATCGGGGCGACGACGGTCATGTACGAGGGCAAACCGGTCGGAACCCCGGACGCGGGCGCGTTCTGGCGCGTCATCTCCGATCACGGGGTAAAGGCGTTGTTCACCGCGCCGACCGCGCTGCGGGCGATCAAGAAGGTCGATCCGGACGGCGTCGAAATCGGAAAATACCAGCTCAGCGGATTCAAGACGTTGTTCATGGCGGGGGAACGACTCGATCCGGAGACCTATCACTGGGCGCACGACAAGCTCGGCGTACCGGTGATCGACCACTGGTGGCAGACCGAGACCGGCTGGCCGATCGCGGCCAATCCGCGCGGTTTGGAACCGATGCCGGTCAAACCCGGTTCCGCGACGAAACCGGTGCCGGGCTGGGACGTGCGGATCCTGGACCAGGCCGGCGATCCGCTTCCCGCCGGGCGCGAAGGCGCCATCGCCATCAAACTGCCGCTCCCGCCGGGATCGCTGCCGACGTTGTGGCAGGACGACGAGCGGTATCACGAGGCGTATCTTTCGCGGTACGAAGGCCACTACCTGACGGGTGACTCCGGGTACGTCGACGAAGACGGCTATCTGTTCGTCATGGGCCGCACCGACGACGTCATCAACGTCGCGGGGCACCGGCTTTCGACCGGTTCCATGGAGGCCGTGCTGGCGTCGCATCCCGCCGTCGCCGAATGCGCCGTGATCGGGGTCCGCGATCAGCTCAAGGGGCAGCTTCCGCGCGGTTTCGTGGTGCTGAAATCGGGCGCCGACATCGACGCCGAAACGCTCAAGGCCGAATTGGTCGCGCTGGTGCGGCGCGACATCGGCCCGGTCGCCGCGTTCCGTGACGTGTCCATTGTGGACGCGCTACCGAAGACGCGGTCCGGGAAGATCCTGCGCAAGACCATGCGCGGCATCGCCGACGGCCGCGACGAACAGGTGCCCTCGACGATCGAGGACGCGAGCGTTCTCGATGCCCTGAAAGCGGTTCTGCGCGGCGAGTGACCGATGATCGGTACGGCGTACTGGTCCGATCGGGTGTTGTCGGCTTTGCCCTATTGGTCTATACCTTCTCAGGGAAGAGAGTCTCCAGTTATCCGACCGGAGGTGCTCCATGAGTAAACGCCTGTCCAGAACCGTGCTCGGCGTGGCCGTCCTGAGCCTCGTGACGCTCGGGCTGCCCGCCACGGCGAGCGCGGGACAGCACGCGAAGGCCGAACGGACCGTCACCGACGTCGTCCCCGCGCCGGTCGACGCGAAACCCGACCCCCGCGCGAACTTCCGCCTCGGCCCCGCGACCGTCATCCGCACCGACCGCGAAGGCAAGCAGGTCGCCGAATACCTGGCGGGCCTGCTCCGGCCCGCCACCGGTTACCGGCTGCCCGTCGTCAGCGGCCACCGCGGCGGCGGCCCGGCCATCTCGCTCGAAACCGGTCACGCGAGCGACCGCGTCGGCGGCGAGGGTTACCAGCTCAAGGTGTCGCCCTCCGGCGTGACTTTGAAGGCGAACACCGACGAGGGCCTGTTCCTCGGCGTGCAAACGCTGCGTCAGTTGCTTCCTTCGGCGATCGAGGCGAAGACCGTCCAGAAGCGGTCGTGGGTGGTCTCGGGCGGCACGGTGCTCGACTATCCGCGCTTCGGCTACCGCAGCGCGATGCTCGACGTCGCCCGGCACTTCTTCACGCCGGACCAGGTCAAGCTGTACATCGACCAGATCGCGCAGTACAAGATCAACAACCTCCACCTGCACCTGAGCGACGACCAGGGCTGGCGGATCGAGATCAAGAGCTGGCCGAAGCTGGCGACCGTGGGCGGCCAGACGGCCGTCGGCGGCGCTCCCGGCGGTTACTACACGCAGGAGCAGTACAAGGACCTGGTGCGCTACGCGGCTTCGCGGCACATCACGATCGTTCCCGAGATCGACATGCCGGGTCACACCAACGCGGCCCAGTATTCCTATGCCGAACTGAACTGCGACGGCAAGCCGATACCGCCGCGCACGGACATCGAGGTCGGCTACAGCTCGCTGTGCATCGGCAAGGACATCACCTACAAGTTCGTGGACGACGTCATCCGCGAGCTGTCGGCGATCACCCCCGGGAAGTACATCAACATCGGTGGCGACGAAGCGCACTCGACCACCCCGGCCGACTACCAGACCTTCGCCACGAAGGTGCACCCGATCGTCGCGAAGTACGGCAAGACGATCACGGGCTGGCACGACATCGCCAAGACGAATCCGCCGGTTTCGGCCGTCCCGCAGTTCTGGGGCACGACCGGGACGGACGCGAACGTCGCCGCCGCGGCGGCCCGGGGCAACAAGATCCTGATGTCGCCCGCGAACAAGGCGTACCTGGACATGAAGTACCACCCGCAGACGCCGCTCGGGCTGAGCTGGGCCGGCCTGATCGAGGTCAAGACCGGGTACGACTGGGATCCGGCCACGTACCTGGAGGGCGTGACGGAGAAGAACGTGATCGGTGTCGAGGCGCCGCTGTGGTCGGAAACGCTGATCACCAGTGACCACATCGAGTTCATGGCGTTCCCGCGGCTGCCGGGTTACGCCGAGATCGGGTGGTCGCCGAAGGATTCCCGCACCTGGGACGCCTATCGGCTCCGGCTGGCGAAGCAGAGCCCGCGGTGGGTTCAGCAGGGCATCGACTTCTACCGGTCCACGCAGGTCGACTGGAAGTAGCGTGCAATGAAAGGTCCTTTCCTTGCGAAATTTGCAAGGAAAGGACCTTTCATCGCACGGCCGCGGCGTCGAGACGGGCGGTGATGGCGGCTCGAGCCAGCGCGTAGGGCTCGGTACCGCCGAACATCACCGAATCGGCGTTCGCGGCCCGCCCCAGCGCGTGCAGCTCGAAGGCCAGCCGGTTCACGTCGACGGACTCACGCAGGTGCCCGGCCTTCCGCGCCTCGACGGCGGTGGACCGGATGAACTGGGCGAAGGCCCGGCTCGCGTTCGCGACCGCGTCGTGCACCCGGCCGGTCCGCGCGTCGAACTCGGCGCCGGTGTTGAAGAAGAAACAGCCGCCCGGGAACACGCGGCGTTCCGAGTAGTCGAGCCAGTTCGCGCACAAGGCGCGCAGCCGCGCGATCCCCTGCTCGACCTCGAGCGTCGGCTCGACGACGTTCTCCGCGAAGATCGCGCTCGCCGTCTCGACCGCCGCGAGCTGCAGTTCCTCCTTGGAACCGAACAGGGCGAACACCCCGGATTTGCTCAAGTCCAATTCGGTGGCGAGCCTGCCGAGGGACAACCCGTCGAGCCCCTCGACGGACGCGATGTCCACGGCGCGCCGAAGCACGATCCGCCTCGTCGCGTCACCGCGGGCCACCCGGCCGTCAACCGGCATTCCGTTCCTCTCGCCGCTTCTTCGCCGATGCCAGGCCGTCACGGTACTGCCGGGAAAGCGACGGCGCCGCGAGCACCCGGTCCAGCAGGGCCCAGTACGCGTCCCGCCGCTCGTCGTCGAGCTGGGCGACGTTGGTGAACGACGCGACGTACACCTCGGCGATCGTCGGGCTCATCAGATCGCGTTCTTCGAGCGTCATCCGTCCCGACGTGGGCACCACGCCCGTCCGCAGCACCCGCAGGTACCAGCCGCTGCGACCGGAATCGATCATCGCCGGGATGACGTCCTTGCGCCCGGTCTTCATCGCGAGCTTGAAACACGGCGTCCGCGGCTGCGAGACCTGGACCAGCGTGTCTCCCCAGGCCCAGACATCGCCGACCCGGACGTCGTACTCGTCGGCGCCCGTCACCGAGGCGTTCTCCCCGAAATCACCCGCGGACACCGGGAAACCCTGCTCCGCCCAGGCGGCGTAGTGCGACGCCGGGTAGACGTAGACCGCCTTGTCCACGCCGCCGTGGACGGTGCGGTCGGCCTGGTCGTCGCCGGCCAGATTGATCTCGTCCAATTCCAGGAACGGCGTCTCCACCCGCGATTTCGCGATGGCGCTGTACACCGGGACGTCGCGCTTCGTCCCCAGTACCGACGGACGCCCGACGAAGACCTCGTTCACTTCGAGAGTGTTCACCTCTAGAAGATAGCACGATCGTTCGTATACATTGCCGCCATGGATCTCATCGCACTCACCACCCGGGCCCATCGGGCCACCGGAGCCACGATCGCCGGAATCGGCGCGGACGACTGGGACCGCTCGACCCCCTGCGCCGAGTGGACCGTCCGTGACATCGTGAAACACCTGATCGAGGGCCACGATTCCCGCACCGCGCAGGCGACGGGCCACCCGATGAAGAGCCGGCCGTCGGCCGACGACGAACTCGCCGGCTCATACGAAGCGAGTTCCGCCGCGTTCCTCGCGGCCTTCGACGGCGAAGCGCTGGAGAAGACCTTCGATTTCGGGAGCTTCGGCCCGCTCCCCGGGAAGAACGCGCTGGCCGTGCTGTTCGTCGACACGCTCACCCACGACTGGGACCTCAACACCGCCCTGGGCCGTGAACACCGCTGGGACGACGAGCTCGCGACGGCCGCGTTGAAGGTGGCGAGCCGCTATCCCGACGTCACGCCGGTCCGCGGGCCCGGCGGCGCCTTCGACCACGCTGTCGAGGCACCGCCGGACGCCGGACCGGGCGCACGGCTCATCGCGTTGCTGGGCCGTTCAGCTCGGCCGATTCCTCGTCGCTGAACAACCGGGACCGGACCAGGAAACGGACCCCTTCGGGCGCCTCCAAGGAGAATCCGCTCCCTCGGCCGGGGACGACGTCGATGGTCAGATGCGTGTGCTTCCAGTACTCGAACTGGGGACCCGACATCCACACCGGAACGTCGTCGACGCCTTCGACGCTCAGGTCACCAAGGTGGACATCGGACGCCCCGGTGCGGAATTCGCCCGCCGGGTAGCACATCGGGGCGCTCCCGTCGCAGCATCCGCCGGACTGGTGGAACATCACCGGCCCGTGGAGCGACACCAGCCGCCGCAGCAGATCCGCGGCGGCCGGTGTCAAGCCGACCCGCTCGGCCATCAGAAGAACCCGAGCGCACTGTCCGAATAGGACACCAGCATGTTCTTGGTCTGCTGGTAGTGGTCCAGCATCATCTTGTGGTTCTCGCGCCCGATCCCGGACGCCTTGTAGCCGCCGAAGGCCGCGTGCGCCGGGTACGCGTGGTAGTTGTTGACCCACACCCGGCCCGCTTGGATGTCGCGGCCGGCGCGGTAGGCGGTGTTGCCGTCGCGCGACCAGACACCGGCGCCGAGGCCGTACAGCGTGTCGTTGGCGATCTTCAGCGCGTCGGCGTAGTCGTCGAACCTGGCCACCGAGACGACCGGGCCGAAGATCTCCTCCTGGAAGATCCGCATCTTGTTGTCGCCTTCGAAGACCGTCGGCTGCACGTAGTACCCGCCGGACAGTTCGCCGCCGAGGTCGCTGCGCTCGCCGCCGGTGAGGATCTTCGCGCCTTCCTTCTGCCCGATGTCGATGTAGGAAAGGATCTTCTCCAGCTGGTCGTTCGAGGCCTGCGCGCCGATCTGCGTCTCGGTGTCGAGCGGGTGCCCCTGCTTGATCTTCTTGACCCGCTCGACTGCGTCGCCGAGGAACCGGTCGTAGATGCCGGACTGGATCAGCGCCCGCGACGGGCAGGTGCAGACTTCGCCCTGGTTCAGCGCGAAGAGCGCGAAGCCTTCCTGCGCCTTGTCGTAGAACGCGTCGTTGGCGGCGGCGACGTCGTCGAAGAAGATGTTCGGGCTCTTCCCGCCGAGTTCGACGGTGACCGGGATGATGTTCTCGCTGGCGTACTGCAGGATCAGCCGTCCGGTGGTGGTCTCACCGGTGAACGCGACCTTCCGCACGCGGTTGCTCGACGCGAGCGGCTTGCCGGCCTCGACACCGAAACCGTTGACGATGTTCAGCACGCCCGGCGGGATCAGATCGCCGATGAGCGACATCAGCAGGTGAATCGACGCCGGGGTCTGCTCGGCGGGTTTCAGCACGATCGCGTTGCCCGCGGCCAGCGCGGGCGCGAGCTTCCAGACCGCCATCAGCAGCGGGAAGTTCCACGGGATGATCTGGCCGACGACGCCGAGCGGCTCGTGGAAGTGGTACGCGACGGTGTTGTCGTCGATCTGGGAGATCCCGCCCTCCTGGGCGCGCAGGGCGCCGGCGAAGTAGCGGAAGTGGTCGATGGCCAGCGGGATGTCGGCGGCCAGGGTCTCGCGGACCGGTTTGCCGTTCTCCCACGATTCGGCGACGGCGATCGTTTCGAGGTTCTGTTCCATCCGGTCGGCGATCCGGAGCAGCACGTTCGCGCGCTCGTCCACCGACGTCCTGCCCCAGGCCGCTGCCGCACCTTCGGCGGCGTCGAGCGCGCGGTCGATGTCGGCGGCGGTGCCGCGGGCGACCTCGGTGAACACCTGTCCGGTCACCGGGGTCGGGTTCTCGAAGTACTGACCGCTCGCGGGCGGTACGTACTCGCCTCCGATGTAGTGGTCGTAGCGCGACTCGTAGCTGACGACGCTGCCTTCGGTGTTCGGTGCCGCGTACTTGGCCATCTTTCCTGCCTCATCGCTAGGGGTGGCGGATGACGGCGAAGCTAGGGCGGGTGAGGTTGCACGCACGTTGCAACGAAGTGAGCGCGGTCACCTATTCTCGGAAACGTGGCAGAGCGGCCCGCTGGAGAGTCCTCGCCGCGTGACCCCCAGGCGTACGCGCGGCTGCTGAAGGACGTCCACGACGCCGTCCTCTCCGGGGTTCCCGCGCCGCGTTCCCCCAGGTCGATCGTGTCCGCTTCGTGGAATCGCTCGCTCGCCGCGCACGTCGATCCGGACACCGGCGTCGCCCCGCTCGTCTACGACTCCGGCGAGGTGAACGGGCTGCGCGACGAGCATCCGCTGGCCCCGGTCCTGCCGATCCTGCGGCAGACGCTGGTGAGCATCGCCGACGACGCCGAGCACATGATGATCGTGACCGACGCGGCCGGGCACATCCTGTGGCGGGAGGGCGCCGCGGGCGTGTTGCGGCGCGCGGACGGCGTGATGCTCGCCGAAGGCACGCGCTGGAGCGAGGACGTCATCGGCACGAACGCGATGGGCACCACGCTCGCCACCGGGGAGCCGGTGCAGATCTATTCGGCCGAGCACCTGGTGCGGACCTATCACGGCTGGACCTGCGCGGCGGCGCCCGTACGCGATCCGGAGACCGGCGCGCTGCTCGGCTCGATCGACGTCAGCGGTCCGCTGCGGACGGTCCATCCCGCGATGCTCGCGCTGGTCACGGCGGCCGCCCAGCTCGCCGAAGGCCAGCTGCGGGCCCGGCTCGCGATGCACGACGAGCGGCTGCGGGCCGCGAACATGACCCATCTGGAAGCGTTGCGTGGCGCGCCGGGAGCACTGCTCTCGGCGAAGGGCCGCGTGCTGGCGGCCGAATCCTGCGGCGACCTTCCCTCCACAGTGGACATCAGGCCCGGCGGTGGCGCGGTCACCCTGCCCGACGGGCGGCTGGGCACGGTGGAGCCGTTGAGCGAGGGCTACCTGCTGCGCCTGCGGAACCGGGGCGCGTCGCGGCGGCCGCGGCTCGCGCTGGAGTTCCTCACCGACGGACCACCGTCGACCACAGTGGACGGTCGCGAGGTGCCGTTCACCTTGCGGCACGCGGAGATCCTCACCCTGCTGGCGCTGAACCCGGGCGGCCTCTCGGCGGAGCGGCTGGCCCTGCTGCTCTACGGCGAGAGCGGTAATCCGGTGACCGTGCGCGCGGAGATCCACCGGCTCCGGACGCAGCTCGGCTCGGACATCGTGCAGACGCGGCCGTACCGGCTTTCCGCCGAGGTGGACGCCGATTTCCTACGCGTCCGCGCGGCGCTCAAACGAGGCGACGTCGCGGCCGCGGCGGACGCCTTCCGCGGTCCGCTGCTCGCCGAATCGGAGTCGCCCGCCGTACGCGAGGAGCGCGAGGCCGTCACCGCGTCGGTCCGGCGGGTCGTCCTCGGCAGCGGGGACGCGTCGGCGTTGTGGTCGTACTGGGAGACCCCGTGCGGGGCCGACGACCTGGAGATCGTCGACGCGCTGTGCCGGGTGCTCCCGGACGGCGATCCGCGGCGCGCCGTCGCCTTCACCCATCGGAACCGTCTCGACCGCTGAGTAGACAGCGTCTACATCGGTTTGATAGACAGTGTCTACAAGGTGAACTCGCGGTTACGGAGATCTGGATGGGCTACCAACGTTTCGTCGCGCTCGGCGACAGCTGCGCCGAAGGGCTGGCCGATCCGCATCCGTCGGGCGGTTTCTACCGCGGCTGGGCCGACTTCGTCGCGCACCGGCTCGCCGAGGACGAGCCCGGTTTCCGTTACGCCAATCTCGCGGTCCGCGGGCGCAGGCTCGACCAGATCCACGCCGAGCAGACCCCGGCGGCGACCAGGCTCCAGCCGGATCTGATCGCCTTGTTCGGCGGCGGCAACGACGTGATGAGCCGCGGCTGGGACGCGCGCACGGTCGCCCGCCGCGTCGACACCGCCATCCGCGCCTGCACCGAGATCGCGCCGCGGGTCGTCACCTTCACCCTCAGCGACATCTCCCACCGCATGCCGATGGGCCACCGCATGCGCCCGCGCATCGTCGCGCTGAACGACGCCGTCCGCGAGGCGTCCGTCAGCTACGGCGCGACGCTGGTCGACCTCTGGCCGGACGACGCGGCGCACGATTCCCGCTACTTCGGCCCGGATCGGCTGCACCTGTCCGAGCAGGGCCACCGGCGCCTTGCCGGGCACGTGCTCGGCAAGCTCGACGTCTCCCATGATCCGGCCTGGCTCGCCCCGCTGCCCGGTTCGGCCGGACGGCCCGGCCTGCGCGCGGATCTGCGCTGGCTGACCAGGGAGGTCCTCCCGGTCGCGGTCAGCCGGTTCCGCAACCGGCTCATCGGCCGCCAGCCGGGCGACGGCTTCCTGCCGAAACGCCCCGACCTCCTGCCCGTTCTCGAGGAGACCCGGTCGTGGGCGCCCGAACCCGCTTGATCGACACCGCGGCGGCCCTGCTGGCCGAAGAAGGCGTCGGCGCCGTGACACTGCGCGGGATCGCCAAAGCGGCGGGCGTCTCGCACGGCGCGCCGCTGCGGCATTTCACCGGCCGCGCGGCGCTGCTTTCGGCGGTCGCCACCCGCGGTTACGTCGAACTCCTCGAACGCGGCGCCGACCTGCCGGCCGGGACACCCCGCGAACGGCTCATCGCGGCCTGCCACGGCTACCTCGATTTCGCGCTGGCCAATCCGGCGATGTTCGAGCTGATGTTCCGCCGCGATCTCATCGATCCGGACGATCCCGAGCTCACGCGGGTGAGCAGCGCGGTGTTCGACTTCTTCGCCGCGTTGGTCGAGGACGTGCAGGAAGGCGGCTGGCATCCCGCGACCGATCCGCGGCTGCTCGCGTCGTCGCTGTGGGCGTCACTGCACGGCCTCGCCCAGTTGTGGCTCTGGGGCGGTCTGGCGGGCGCGAGCTTCGCGCCGACACCGGAGCGGGCGCTGGCCGTCACGTTGGACGCCTATCTGGGCTGAGGCTCGGCGAAGAGGCGGCCTGTTCCGGATATCCCCTCCCGAAGGCCCTCTTACCCGGAGCGGGTCATCCTCTTCGCCGAGTTCGGGGAATGGAATATCCATCCTGTTCCGACGTTATCCGGACCGATCACCGAGCGGAATCCCCGCGAGTCGGAAGCCGGGGTAAACCTTGGCGGTATATGGCGCGATGAATACCGCGCTGGTTGCAGGAATTGGGCGCCTTCTCGCCGCGACGGTAACTTGCGGAAGTGCCGTCCCTCTTCTCTCTCCTCCGCGCACGGCCGCTGCTCACCGACTGCCTGATCACCGCGGCGGCGGCCACCCTTCTCGCCTTGGGCGCGGCACCCCGCGGCGGTTCGTTCGGCGACCCGGCCGGGGCGGGCGTCGTCCTCGCGGTGCTCATCGCCCTCCCGCTGATCGTGCGCCGCCGTCATCCGATCGCGGTCCTGCTCGCCTCGGTCTCGCTCATGACCGTCTACACCGCCTTGGGTTACCAGGCCACACTGGGCGAACCTTCGGCGTTCATCGCGGCGTACACGGTGTGGGCGCGGTATTCGCCGCCCAAGACCATCCCGCCGACCATCCCCGAACGGCTCGGCCACCTGCGCGCGGACCGGAGGCTGGAACGCGCCGTCCGCGCGGAACGGGAGATCCGGCTCGAAGCGGAACAGGCCGTCGTCGAGGAGCGCATCCGCATCGCCCACGAGCTGCACGACGTCGTGTCCCACCACATTTCGGTGATCGCGGTGCAGGCGAATCTGGCGCGGTACGTCTTCGAATCCTCCCCGGACACCGCGCGCACCGCGCTGGACACCATCACCGGGACCACGACCGAAGCGCTCGACGAACTGCGGCGTCTGCTCGGCGTGCTACGCCCGCCCCAGCGCGAAACCCATGAATACCGACCCCAGCCCGGCCTCGCCGACCTTCCCGCACTGGTCACCCGTGTGCGTGAAGCCGGCCTCACGGTGAAGACGCGGACCATCGGCGAACCGCGACGACTTCCGCCGGGGCAGCAGCTGTGCACCTACCGAATCGCGCAGGAAGCGCTTACCAACGTGCTGAAACACGCGGATGAGGCGATCGTGGAACTCGTCCTCGAATACGGCGAGGACGCGCTCGTGCTGAGTGTGCGCAATTCCGCGCCCGAAGGGACACCACCACCGAATCCGGCGGGACACGGCCTCATCGGAATGCGTGAACGGGCGAGAATGTACGGTGGTTCGATCGAAATGGGACCGGCCGGATCCGGTGGTTTCGCGATCGAACTGACCCTTCCCTATCTGCCGCAGGAGCGAGCCCGGTGACCAGTGTGCTGGTGGTCGACGACCAGGATCTCGTCCGGGCGGGATTCGTCGCCCTGCTCGAAGCCGTTCCCGGCGTCCGGGTCGCGGGCGAGGCACGAGACGGGCTCGAAGCCGTCGAGAAGGCTCGTGAACTGCGTCCCGACGTGATCCTGATGGACATCCGGCTTCCCGAACTCGACGGAGTGAAGGCGACCGAGCGGATCCTCGCGGACACCGGGGCGGAAAAGCCGCACGTGCTCATGCTGACGGTGTTCGACCTCGACGAATACGTCTACACGGCGTTACGCGCGGGCGCGGCGGGTTTCCTGCTCAAGGACAGCCCTCCGGAGACCCTGATCGCCGGGATCCACGCCGTCGCGCGCGGCGACATGCTGTTCGGCCCGACCATCACGCGGCGGCTCGTGGAGGCCTTCACCCAGGGCCCGCCGGAAAAGCCGGCGGCCCCGCCCGTGCTGGCCGGGCTGACCGAACGCGAAATCGAGGTGCTGCGTTTCGTCGGCACCGGCATGCCGAACGCGGACATCGCACGGAGCCTGCTGGTCAGCGAGGCCACGGTGAAAACGCATCTGAACCGCTTGATGACCAAGCTCCGGATCTCCAGCCGGGCCCAAGCCGTGGTGGTGGCCTACGAAACGGGACTCGTGCGACCCCGCGGTTCCTGAATCACCCGCTCGAAATCCCTCCCCAGCACGGCTTTCGCGGCGTACCAGCCGCCCATCCCGTGCACGCCGGGGCCCGGTGCCGTCGCAGCCGAACACAGGAAGACACCGCCGAGCGGCGTCCGGTGCGTATTCCATCGGGCGACCGGCCGCCCGAGTACCTGCCGCAGATTCACCGCGCCGGCCGCGACGTCGCCACCGGGATAGTTCGCGTTGTAGGCCTCCAGTTCCGGCGCGGTGACGCAACGGCTCGCCAGGATCGTGTCGGAGAAGCCGGGCGCGAACCGTTCGATGCGCCGCCGGACGAGCTCGGTGACGTCTCGCGGATCCCCATGCGGCAAATGGCAATACGCCCACACCGGCCGCTTGCCCGGCAACCCGCGGGACGGGTCGATCGCCATCGGATCCGACACGAGCACGAACCGGTCGTCCGGATCTTCTCCGCGCACGATGGCGTTTTCAGCGGCGTACACCTCGTCTCGTGTGCCTCCGAGATGGACGGTGCCCGCCTTGCCGACCCCCGGCGCCGCCCACGGAACCGGTTCGGACACCAGGAAATCGACCTTCGCCGCGCCGGGTCCGTAGCGGTAGGCCTCGAGCGCCTTCCGGTAGCGCGGCGGCAACAGCCCGCCGGCGATTTCGAGGAAACCGCGCGGGGCGATGTCGAGGATCACCGTGCGCGACTTCGCCAGTCGCCGCAGATCGGTGATCCTGCTTCCGGTGTGGATCCGTCCGCCGCGGGCGCGGAGATCGGCGGCGAGCGCCTCGGTGATCGTCCGGCTTCCGCCGCGGGCGATCGGCCAGCCCGTCGAGTGCGCGAGGTGGCTGAGCAGCAGTGTCGCACCGGCCGCCGCGAGTGAGGGCTGGCGGCTCATCACGTGCGCGGAAACCCCGGCGAGCAGCGCGGGCGCTTCCGGGCCGGCGAACAAGCGGCGTTCCGAACCGGACGCGAGCAGCGCGATCCTGGCCGGGAGGAGGGCCGCGGCGCGCGGGTCGCGAGGCGGATGGCGAAGGTCTCCGAGCAGGAGATCGGCCAGTTCACGACTGCGTTCGGCCAGCGGACCCAGCAGACGGCGCCACCGGGGGCCGTCCACGCCGAGGGCGTCACAGGTCCGGTCGAGATCTTCGTACGCGAGACCGGCCCGGTCACCGCCGAGAGGATGCGCGTACGCGATCTCCGGCCGCAGAAGGTCGACACCGTGCTCGGCGAGGCCGAACCAACGGAAGAAAGGAGACGCCGCGGCCAGCGGATGTCCGGTGGCGCAGATGTCGTGCCGGACCTCGTCGTCGAACAGCGAAGCCGTGCGCGTCCCACCGCCGATCTCTTCGGCCGCTTCGTGCACTTCGACCGTCAGCCCCGCCCTGACCAGCAGGACCGCCGCCGCGAGCCCGTTCGGTCCGGAACCGACCACCGACACGTCGACCGACATACCGCCCCCTCACCGGGATCCGGACCTCTCGTCCGAATATTGTCGGACCTCTCTCCTAGATTGATCCGCTCCAACCCAATCAGGAAGGAGGACCATGCCCGACCATGACACGCTGCTCGCGCGCGTCCGGAAACTCCTCGCGAAGGCGGAGGACCCGGCGGTCACCGAGGCCGAAGCCGAGTCGTACAACACCAAGGCCGCCGAACTGATCGCCCGGTACGGCATCGATCAGGCCTTGCTGGCCGCCTCCGGGGCGACCGCCGACGAGATCACCCAGATCAAGATCCCGATCGACAACCCGTACAGCCGGGACAAGGCGGGCCTGCTCACGAACATCGCGCATCCGCTGCGCTGCCGGGCCCTGCTGCACCGGCTCGGCCAATCGGTCACCGCGGTGACGGTGTTCGGTTTCCGTTCCGATCTGGAGCGCACGGAACTGCTGTACACGAGCCTGCTGCTGCAGGCGACCACCCAGCTGACCAGGGTCCGCCCGGAGAACCGGGTGTTCGCGGGCGAATCGCTGGCCGCGTACCGGCGGACGTGGCTGCACGGATTCTCCGGCGCGGTCTACGAACGGCTCCGCAACAGCGAGGACACCGCGGCCAGGACCCATACGGCCACCGCCGGTCACCGCTCGGCCGAACTGGTGATCCAGGATCGGACGGCGATGGTCAAACAGGCGTACGACGAGCAATACGGCGACCTGCGCTCGGCGCCGCCGAGGCGGCTGTCCGGCAGTGGCTATCTCGACGGCCACTCCGCGGGCGAACGCGCCAACCTCAACACCACCGGAATCACCGGACGGCGCCGCGCGCTGCCCGTACGCTGATCAGTACCGCCTCCGCTTCACCCGCCTGACCTTCGCGTCTTCGGGCAGCGGCCGAGCGCTCCCCTCGACAGGGATCTCGCCCGGTTCCGGAGGCCGCACATTGTGCACATGCGCCTCTTCGCAGGCACCGTGAAGGTCGAAGTTCCGCCGAGCGACCGTAAGTGACAGGGCACCGTTAGGCCCACCTCGGACGACGTCAGTGTCGTGGTCGTCCTGCCCGTCGTCTTCCCAGAAGCAGACCGAGCAGATCTCGAACGCGCCGCGCTCGCCCAGCGTGAGATAGCCGCAGCAAGGACAGGCGTACGCGCCCTTCCCTCTCGTCATACCGGAAAACCACCTCGTGAGAATCGCGTGTCCTCGGGTCTACTGAGGACATGATCGTGATCGAAGACCTGGCCACCAGGCCCGAACTGCGCGAGCCCGCGCTCGGCCTCGGCGGCACGGTCTGGCCGGACTGCTGGCGAAGTCGTCCCACCTGGGCGCCCGCTGGCCGGAATACTTCCTCGTGCTGCTGGAAGACGGCGTTCCCGTGGCGAGAACCGCCGCCGTCCCGGTCGGCTTCCCGACCGCCGAACGCCCGGAACTGCCGGACCACGGCTGGGACGCCGCCCTGATCTGGGCCGCGGAAGACCTGCTGAGCTCCCGTGAGACGAATACGTTGATCGCACTCGAAGTGATGGTCGCGCCAGGCCGCCGTGGTGGCGGCCTGGCCACAAAAGCGTTGGAAGCGTTGAAAAAGCGCGCTTCGGAAACCGGAATGCGCAAACTCGTCGTGCCGGTCCGCCCGGCCGGGAAGGAGAACGAACCAGCACTGTCCTTTGAGGACTACATCGCCCGCCGTCGCGCGGACGGGCTGCCGGAGGATCCGTGGCTGCGCACGCATGAACGGCTCGGCGCCCGGTTCCGGAAAGTGGCGCCGTTCGCGATGACGGTCACCGGCACCTTCGCCCAGTGGAAGGCGTGGACCTGCGTCGAACTCCAGGACGGTCTCACGGCCGTGCCGGGCGGGATCGCGCCGGTGCTCGCTTCCTCGGCGCTGGACGTCGGCGTCTACACGGAGCCGAACGTCTGGCTCGAGCACCTGGTAGATGAAGTCAGCACCTGCTAGATTTCTTTGGCATGTGCAGGAGCTCGGCATGACCGCCACCGGACCGTCCGGCGACGAGCTGCTGCGGCTGCTGGGGGCGCTGGCGAATCCGCACCGGCTGCGGATCGTCGCGGCACTGCGTGCGGAGCGCGCGTATGTCAGCCAGCTGGCGCGGGAGCTCGGCATCAGCCGGGCGTTGCTGCAGCTCCACCTGCGCAAACTGGAGGCGGCCGGGCTCGTGTCGGCCGCACTGGAGCTGTCGGAGGACGGGAAGGCGATGAAGTTCTACGAGGTGAAACCGTTCCTGGTCGAGCTGAGCCCGGACACCATCGCCGCCGCGGCACCGACGCTGAGCACACCGGCACCGGGTGACGAGGGGGAACGATCGTGAACTGGCATCAATGGCAGGAGGTCGCCGGGCTGATCGGCATCTTCGTGTTCCTCACCGTGGTGATCACGGTGGTCGTGTGGCAGTTCGGCGCGACCATCCGGGCCAGGGGCGCGCTCGCGCGCGAGCAGGAATACCGCAGGCTCGCCGAGAAAGCCGTCCAGGCGCAGGAAGTGACCGAACGCAAACTGACCGAACTCGACGGACGTCTCGCGGATCTCCGGAAGAGCGTGGGCACGGTCGAGCGAATCCTCAAGGAGGTCGACTGACCACCGGTGAAAGACCCTGGGCCGCCGAGCGGCAACTCGACGGCCCAGGAAAGAAGAAGCAAAAACCTCGCCCGAGGCATCTCACTCCTTCACGTAAAGGACTGTAGTTCATGCTGCCCGAAAAGATCGCCGCCTGGTCCATGCGGCACCGCGCGGTCACGCTCGCCGGCTGGGTCGCCCTCGTGGCCGTCGCCCTGCTGTCGGGAACGCTGATGGACGGCGACAGCCGCCGGAGCACCGATCCCGGCGAATCCGGCCGCGCCCAGACCGCTTTGAACGCCCAAAACACCTTCGACCCGTTCCGCGAAAACGTCCTCGTAGAGGCTAAGGAACCAAGCTCGCCGCCGTTCGCCGCGAACGAAGAACTCCGGCGGACGACCGATGACCTGGTCACCACGCTCACCCGTTCCGGCTCGGTCACCGACGTCCGCTCGCCACTGGCCGACGCCGAACGGATCTCGGCCGACAGCGCGTCCGGACTCGTCGGGTTTTCGATCGCGGGCGGCGAGAAGGACATCCGCCCGAACTTCGAGACCGCGACGGCACGAGTGGCCGAAGTCGCCGCCCGGCATCCGTCGGTCCGGTTGAGCCAGTCCGGAGATCTGAGCCTGTCGACCGTGGTCGACAAGGGCATCCGCGAGGACGTCAAACGCTCGGAACTCCTGTCCCTGCCGCTGACGCTGGTGATCCTGCTGATCGTCTTCGGGGCGCTGGTCGCCGCGTCGGTCCCGTTGCTGCTGGCGGGCACGAGCGTCGCGGCGACGTTCGGTTTCCTGTCCGTCGTCGACGACTTCACCCCGATCAACAGCGCGACGACGGTGATCACCCTGCTCATCGGGATGGCGGTCGGCGTCGACTACTCGCTGTTCTTCCTCAGGCGGCAACGGGAAGAGCGCGCACGCGGGCACTCGATCGACGCCGCGACCCGGATCGCCGCACGGACGTCCGGGCACGTCGTGGTCGTCTCCGGGCTCACGGTCGTCCTGTGCGTGAGCGGGCTGGTGTTCACCGGGCTCGACAATTTCACCGGCCTCGCGATCAGCACGGCGTTCGTGGTCGGCCTCGCCGTGCTCGGTTCGGTCACCGTGTTGCCCGCACTGCTCTCGTTGCTGGGCGACAAGGTCGATCGCGGCCGGATTCCCTGGCTGGGCGAGCGGCGCACCACGGCGGAGAAGTCGCGGTTCTGGTCCGCGACCGCCCGCGTGGTCACCCGGCGGCCGGCGTTGTGGGGCGGGCTGGGAGCCGCGTTGCTGATCCTGCTCACGCTGCCCGCACTCGGCATGCGCCTGCAAGATCCGACTCCGGCGGAAAGCCTGCCGCGGTCGCTGCCCGCGATCGACGCCGCAGTCCGCACCCAGGCGGCCTTCCCTGGCGTGGTCTACCCCGCCACAGTGGTGCTGACGGCCGAGAACGGTGGCCCGGTCGACAGCCCGGCCCTGCGGTCGGCGATCACCGATCTCGAACGGCGGATCGGGGAAACCTCCGGCGTGCTGAACAAACCCATCGCCGTCGCGGGCGTCGACGAGGCGGTGGTCGTCCGGGTCCCGCTCTCCGGCGCCGGCCGGGACGCGGAATCCGATGCGGCGCTCGCGAAGCTGCGTACCGAAGTACTCCCCGAGACGATCGGGAAGGTGGACGGCGTCGAGTACGCGGTATCCGGCCGGACGGCGAGTGCCCGCGACTTCGCGGATCGGGTCGTCGAGCGGATGCCGCTGGTCTTCGGGTTCGTCCTGCTGGCGGCGTTCGTGTTGCTGCTGCTGGCTTTCCGGTCGGTGCCGGCGGCGCTCGTGTCGATCGTGCTGAACCTGCTGTCGATCGGCGCGGCCTACGGCGTGCTCACCTGGATCTTCCAGGACGGCCATTTCGCTTCCCTGCTGGGATTCACCCCCTACGGCGGGGTCGTCGGCTGGCTGCCGATGTTCATGTTCGTCCTGCTGCTCGGGCTGAGCATGGACTACCACATCTTCATCCTCAGCCGGATCCGTGAACGCCGGGCGGAAGGCGCCGTCGCCGCGATCGTCCGCGGTACCGGCACGAGCGCCGGCGTGGTCAGCGGCGCGGCGGTGATCATGGTCGGCGTGTTCAGCGTCTTCATCACGTTGAGCGCGATCGAGTACAAGATGATGGGCGTGGGGATGGCGGTCGCCGTCCTGATCGACGCCACGCTGGTCCGCGGCGTGCTGTTGCCCGCTTTCCTGGCGTCGCTGGGAGAACGGGCGTGGCGGCGCGACCGTAAATCCGTGGCTCCCGAACGCGTCCCGGAACTATCGTCGCCGAATGCCTGACGCGCTCTTCGCCCACGCCCGGCTCGCACCGATCTACGACGCCTTCGACGGCGCTCGCGACGACCTGGACCACTACCTCGGCATCATCGGCGAACTCGGGGCCAAGAGAGTGCTCGACGTCGGCTGTGGCACTGGTTGCCTGGCCGTTCTCTTGGCCGCACGCGGAATCGAGGTCGTCGGTGTCGATCCCGCGAAGGCGTCACTGGACGTCGCGAAGGCCAAGGACCCGGAAGGGAAGATCACCTGGATCCACGGTGACACGCAAGCGGCGGGCGACGTGGGAGCCGATCTCGCGGTGATGACCGGGAACGTGGCCCAGGTCTTCCTGACCGACGACGAATGGAGCCGGACCCTCGAAGGCGTCCATGCCGCGCTGGTGCCGGGCGGTCACCTGGTCTTCGAGATCCGGCGCCCCGGACGCCGGGTGTGGGAGGACTGGGCGGCCGACACGGCACACGACACCATCGACGTCCCCGGCGTCGGCGAGGTCGAGCAGTGGCGCGAGGTCACCGAAGTGAACCTGCCGTTCGTGTCGTTCCGGTACAGCTACCGGTTCCCGGACGGCGAGGTCGTCACCTCGGACTCGACGTTGTGGTTCCGCGAACGCGAAGACCTGGAGTCGTTGCTGGCGGAACACGGTTTTCGCGTCCTGGACGTCCGGGACGCCCCCGACCGTCCAGGACGCGAGTACGTGTTCATCGCCCAGCGGAGTTAGAGGACTTCGCCGTCCGCGATGGTTTTCGGCCCGCTGATCTTCACATCGCCCCAGACGACGACGTCCTTCCCGAAGGTGACGTCGCCGTCCACCGCGAGGCTCGTGCACTCCTTGAGCGAAGGCGCGACGGGGATACGCGCGTCGAAGTCCGGAAGGAGCTTGTAGAACTCCTTGCTCAGCGACACGACCGGCGGGGTGGTGGTGAACTCCGGGACCATCTCCCCGCCGTCGTCGAGCACGTACGCGTCCGACCGGACGACCAGCAGATCGTCGGTGGTCTTGACCGGCGCGAACCGGGTCCGCGGGATCTCGATGGCCCGCGCGCCCTCGACCGAACCGATCGCCGCGCCCATCGCCGTTTCGAGCTGGATCACCGGCGTGCTGGTGGCGTCGGCGGGATCGACGGTCTTCCGGTTCACGATCAGCGGCAACAGCGGCGCGGCGGGGTCCGCGTCCTGCAGCGCCTTCAGCCGTTCGAGATCGAACCAGATGTTGTTGGTGTTGAAGAAACGCCATTTGGCGACGTCGCCGAACGAGTCGTCCCCGTCGGGGACCTGCGCGGATTCACGCAGGACGATCCGGCCCGCTCGCCGCGCGAGGTGCCCGCCCTTGCGGTCGGCCGCGGTGCCGAGCACCGTCTCCATCGCGAACGGGATGTCCTCCTTCGCCAGCCACGCCGCGATCCGGGCGTCCGGGAGCGCGCCGAGGTTGTCGGAGTTGGACACGAAGCACCAGCGGATTCCCTCCGCCAGCAGGGTTTCGAGCATTCCGCTCACCGCGAGCGCGACGTAGATGTCGCCGTGCCCCGGCGGGCACCATTCGAGCTCCGGGTTCGCGGGCCAGGCGACGGGCCGCCCGTCGGCGGTGATCTTCGGTTCGCGCCCCTGCAGGAAGTCGGCCGGGATGGCGTCGTCGGCGAGATCGGGATACTTCTTCAACAACTCCAGCGAAGGTTCGCGGGTGCCCGCCGAATTCATCAGGATCAGCGGAAGCCGCGCGTTGTACTTCTCCCGCGTCGAAAGCACCTGCATGGCGATGACGTCGAGGAACGTCTTCCCCGGTTTGATCTCCAGCAGCGATTTCGGGCCGGTGAGACCCATGCTCGTGCCGAGCCCGCCGTTGAGCTTCAGAACGGCGGTGCGGTCCAGCACCCGGCGCGCTTCTTCGGCGTCCGGCTCCGGCAGATCCACGAGCCTGCTGATGTCATCGAGAGGTTCGAGTTCGTTTCCCGGCAATTCACCGGCGCCGGGTTCGGTCAGCTGCTCGAGACGCCGTCGCAGGGCCGCCAGCTCCATGGCGTGGGCGCCCGCGGAACGCATTTTCGACAGCGTTTCGGCGAAATGATCGGACAGGTGCGCGTCAGAGCTCATTGTGCCCTTTCTGAACCACTGCGTCGGGGCGTCAGTCTATTACCGGGCGCGGCGCCAAGCCTTGCTCCGGGGTCAGTACCCCGGTCATGCGGACGTCATGCGGTTCCGCCGGCAACTCGCGCACGAGTTCGGCGTCCCGGACGACGGCGATCAGTGCCGCGCCGGGCGCGGCGAAGGAGAGCGACCGGTCGTAGTACCCGGCGCCGCGGCCGAGCCGGACACCCGCGTCGTCGACGGCGAGCGCCGGGATCAGCACCAGATCGGCCGTCCCCAGCGTGTCGGGACCGAGGCGGCGTCCGGTCGGCTCGAGCAACCCCCGCAGCCGTCCCGGTCCGAGGCTCGACGAGTCCTCGTAGGCGGCCCACTCCAGCGGGCCCGGCGCGTCGGGGACGATCGGCAGCAGCACCCGTTTGCCCTGGTCCAGAAGTTGATCAAGCAGTGACGTCGAACCCGGTTCGGTACCGAACGGAACATAGGCACACACAATTTCACCGGGCAGCCGAGCGGCGGCCGCGGTGAGCGCCATGGCCTCCCGCGCATGCTCTTCCGACACCTGCGAACGCCGTTCGGCGGTTATCCGGGAACGCCACTCCGTTTTGCTCAGGTGTTCATTGCCGGGCTCGACCACGTGGTCAGGTTAGGCTTCACGCCTATGACAGGCGCAGCGACCACCCCGGCGGCACGGACCACGAGGAGCTTGCCCGATCGGGCGATTTCCGCGGCTTCGGACCGCATCACTCCTGGTAACGGTGGTGAACTTCAGTTCACCGACGGGCCTTCAACGCGTGCCTGGTCGAACGAACGGATCGAGATCCCCCAGTCATGACGGAACCCATCGCCGAAGCGGCCGAGACCGAAGACGCGGGACAGTTCCGTTCCGTCGAGGATCAGATCTCCCTGACCCTGGACGCGGCGGTACGCCCACGTCCGGTCCGGGTCGCCATCTCCGAGGCCCAGGGCCTCCTGTGCGCCGAAGAGGTCGTCGCCGAACACGCGCTGCCCGGTTTCGACCAGGCCGCCGTCGACGGCTACGCGGTGCGAAGCGTCGACGTCCGCTCCGCGGGCCAGGAGCCGGTGCAGTTGCCGGTGGTCGGCGAGATCGCCGCCGGTTCCCGCCAGCCGCGGCGGCTGCAGCCGGGACAGGCCGTGCGGGTCGACACCGGCGCGCCGCTGCCCACGCTCGCCGACGCCGTCGTCCCGACCGCCTACACCGACGGTCACCAGGCCAAGGTCACCGTGCACCGGTCGGTGCCGTCGGCCGGATACGTGCGCCGGACCGGCGAAGACGTGCAGATCGGCGACGTCGCCGTGCGCAAGGGCGACACCATCGGCTCGGCCCAGGTCGGCCTGCTCGCCGCGGTCGGCCGCGCGAAGGTCCTGGTCTACCCGCGACCCCGGGTTTCGATCGTTTCCGTCGGCGACGAACTGGTCGACATCGACCGCACCCCGTCGGTCGGACAGGTTTACGACGTCAACTCCTACGCGCTGTCCGCGGCCGCGCGGGACGCGGGCGCCGAGGTGAGCCGCGTCGGCATCGTCCCCGGCGATCCGAAACGCCTGCGAGAGATCGTCGAAGGCCGGCTGCTGATGTCGGAGATCGTCGTCGTCGCGGGCGGCGCCGGCGGGAGCGCCGGCGACGAAGTACACGCCGCGCTGTCCGATCTCGGCCACATCGACATGACCCGCGTCGGCATGCACCCGGGCTCCGTGCAGGGTTTCGGCAGGCTCGGTCCCGACTCGGTGCCGACGTTCCTGATCCCCGGCAACCCGATGAGCGCGCTGGTCGTGTTCGAGGTGCTGGTCCGCCCGCTGATCCGCGCCGCGCGCGGCACCCGCAACCCGCACCGCCGGATCGTCGGTGCGCGGCTGCTCTCCCCGATCACCTCGACCAAGGGCCGGAAAGGGTTCCTGCGTGGGCAGCTGCTGCGTGACGAGGGCAACGGCGAGTACCTGGTGCAGCCGCTCGGCACCTCCGGCGCGCATCTGCTCGCGTCGCTGGCCGAGGCGAACTGCCTGATCAACATCGACGAAGACCTCACCGAGGTCGCCGCGGGCGAGCAGGTCAAGGTGACCTTCCTGGCCCAGCGGGCGTAATGGGCGCACCGATTTCCGGCGTCGCGTATCCGATCGAAAGCAGGCATCCGGGCTGGCCCGCCAAGCTGGGCCCGCTGCGGGTGCCCGCCGGGATCCTCGCCGTCCGGCCGGTCCGCCTCCGCGACGCCGGCGAGTGGAGCCGCGTCCGGCTGCGCGATCGCGAGCACCTGGAAATGTGGGAACCGACCGGTGTCGGGCCCTGGCCGGATCGCAACGCGTATTGGTCATGGCCGTCCCAATGGCTGGCACTGCGCGGCCTGGCCAGGCGCGGTCAATGTCTCCCGTTCACCATCACGGTGGATGGACGCTTCGCCGGGCAGATCACTGTGGGTAACGTCATCCGGGCGTCGCTCCGATCGGCCTGGATCGGCTACTGGGTGTCATCGGACATCGTCCGCGGCGGCGTCGCGACCGGCGCCGTCGCTCTCGTCACCGACCACGTCTTCGACTTCGGCGGGCTGCACCGCCTCGAGGCGACCGTCCGCCCCGAAAACACTCCCAGCCTGCGGGTTCTCGCCAAAGCGGGCTATCGGCAAGAGGGACTTTTCGAGCGTTATCTCGATGTCGCGGGTGGCTGGCGGGACCATTTCTGCTACGCCGTCACCAAGGAGGAGACCGGTGACGGACTGGTCTCAAGGCTCGTCTCGAAGGGCCTCGCGGAGCGCGTTTGACCCCGTTACGGGGCCGTTCCAGTGACCGCGTTACCACAAGCTGTGAGATTCACCTAATTTGGTGATGCATTTTCCGTGATCGAAACCGGCGAGTCTGCGCGGCGTGTGTGACTGTTGTGGCTAGCGTGACTACAGCAGTGGATCGGGGGAGGTGACGGGAGATGCCCAGTTCGGTGATCATCGTCGCGCTCGCAGCGGCATGGCTCGTCGTTCTCGTGCCCATGGTCGCCCGCAAGCGCCAGCAGGTCGCACGGACGACGGACTCGGCCTTGGCGGCGCGAGTCGTGCGGAGCGGGAGCACACGCCACGAGGGACCGGAGGAGTTCGCGATGGCGGAGAACACGGAACCATCGGTAGAAGACGACCTGGCCGAACTCGAGGCGGAGCTCGACGCCGACCTCGAGGACGAGGAGCCGGAAGCCGAACCGCTTCCCCAGCCCTCGCACACGGCCCGCCCGGAAAGAGAACGCCAAGGCGCGGGCTACCGTCCCGGCCGGGGCGGTTTCGACCCGGAGGCGGCGGACATCGCCGCCCGCGCCAAATACGCGTTCCGGCAGCGGGTCGTCATCGCACTCCTGGTGCTGGTGGTCACCACCGCGGCCGTCGCCGGCTTCCTGACCCCGACGGTCTGGTGGGCCAACGGTGTCGTCGACGCCGTCCTCATCGGCTACCTGGCGTACTTGCGCCGCCAGGTCCGCATCGAGAACGACATCCGGCAGCGGCGCCTCGCCCGCTTCAACAACACCCGCGCCCCGCGCCGCCCGGCGGTCGCCGACGAAGATCACGATGCGCACGAATCCCGTGAGGACATCGAGGTCGTCGCCACCGAACGCCCGGCCGTCGTGGAACGCAAACCGTCCCCGATGTCCCGCCTCCGGCGCCAAGCCGTCGTCGTCGACCTCGACGACGAGGACCCGGCCTTCCACGAGCTCGACGAGCCCGGGACCAGGCCTTTCCGCCGGGCCGCCGGAGAGTGACCCCCGCGTTTCGGGGCTCCATGGGCCACTGATAGGCTCATGGAGCTCCAAACGAGGGGCAAGCTTCACCAGGGGCTGTAGCGCAGTTGGTAGCGCGTCTCGTTCGCATCGAGAAGGTCAGGGGTTCGATTCCCCTCAGCTCCACACCGGAGGGCTTACTAGAACAGTGGCCCAAGTCGATGCCCGCTAGCAGGGCATGAACTTCATACAAGCCGAGAGGCCCGCTTCGATCTTCGGAAGCGGGCCTCTCGGCTTGTATAGCCCTATCCCCGCCGTTTGGGTCAGGCTTGTCTAGTGCCCTGTGACGCCCACCGCGGTAGGAGTCCAAAGTAGCGAATGGCTCCTTGAGCTCGTCGCCAGTCACGCCTTCCTCGTCTACAAAGAGGCGATGGAACAGCGCCTGATTCAGTAGCCGCCGCTGTTCGTCGTCACACTGTCGATAAAGCTCCTCCGGGTCCGCCAGCAAGGTGAGGCAGAGCTCGACCAGACGCGCGGCCTCCGAGAGGTCCTCGGTAGCTTCGTTCAGCCGCTCATTGAGCCGCTGCCGTTGACGGCCAATCTCGCGAAGCTTCTCCTTGATCATGTCCTGCGGAAGAGTCTCGTCCCCGCTGGCCGCTAAGTCGATCAGGTTCAACTCCTTGGCCTGCAGAGCGCTCAGCTCTGTACTGAGCTGAGCGCGAAGGAGTCGAGCCGCAGATTGGCCTTCCGCCAGCGTGGCTGCGACATGAGCGCGAACTGTCGCGGCGAAGGCTGGGTCGAACCGAATGGTTCGGTAGTGCACCTCCACGGCCTCCTCGAGATGCACGATGTTGATGTGTGGGCTGCTGCAGCTGCCGTTCTGCTTGTTTCGACAGAAGAAGTACATGTACTCGGTGCCGCGTGAGTTGACCGTCCGCTGGATGATCATCCGCTTCAGCTCGCCGCTGGCCCTCCAACACCGTCCGCAGAACAGGGAGCCCTTCAGATAGTGGTGATGGATGCGACGCCGCTCCCCCGCAGCACTGCGCGCGTTAGCGATGTCTTGGACTTGTTCGAACAGGGCCGGGGTGATGAGTGCCTCATGGCGGCCGCGGATCTCGTCACCATCCTTCGAGACGAAGCCAAGGTAGTACCTGTCTCGCAGCATCAACGACAACTTGTTGATCGAGACCTGCTTCGCCGGCCGACGCGGCGTCGGACGGGTGCGAAGTCCTCGCTCATACAGCTCATCGGACAAGTCCTCAAGGGTGTAGTCGCCGGTGGCGTAGAGCTCGAACGCCAGCTTGACGAGAGGAGCTCGCTCAGGATCCACCGCGATCGTCCGGATCTCGCCACCTTCGGGCTTCAGCTCTCGGACGTTCAGGTAGCCGAGTCTCGCCACTCCGATCGTGCCGCCGTTTCGAACCTTCTGTCCCATCTTGTAGCTGATGTCCGCTCCGCTCGCCTCGGACTGATACTGATCGACTGCGTGCAGGATCGTCTCCACAAGCGAGCTCTCCGGACTCTCCCCCATGTCCAAGATGGTCGACACCACACGCGTACCGACCTTCTTCAGGTCTCGTTTGGTGATCCCAGCATCCACGCTGTTCCGGAAGACCCGGTTGAAGTGGTAGACGATGATGTAGTCGATGTCCTTCTGAGCTTTGACCCAGGCGATCATCTCCTGGAACTTCGGGCGCTTGTCGATGCTGGTCGCGGTCCGGCCAGGCTCGACAAACTCCCGAACGATGTCAGCTTCTAGCTGCAGGGCTTTCCGTTTGCTAGCCTCGCGCTGCGCAGGGATCGAGATACCTTCCGGGTCGTAGTCGGTGTTGACCTGGCCTGGCGTTGAAACCCGCAGGTATAGCACTGCACGCTTGCGAGCCATGCCTGTGATACGCCTCGCCAAGTTGCTGTTAAGAGAACCTTCGGTCACCTGGGACCTCCTTTCGTAGTGGGTTTTCGTGCCACGCAGCCAACAACAGCGCGGCCGAGCATAAAGGTGCAACGACGCCGAACGATGTGCCGCTTGACAGTCGTGTGGTGTACGCGGAACCTCCGTGCCAGCTCCTTCTGAGAAACTCCAGAGTTGTAAGCTTCGAGCAGCTGTTCGGCCTCGTACGGCTTGAGTAAGTGGTTCGGCTTTACAGCAAGCCGAACAGCGGCAGGTTCCGTGGTCCCAGCGTCCGCAATGATCGCGTCATGCGTGCTGAACCTGGTGCCCGGTACGGGTTCTTCCTGGTTCTTGCGAGCTAGCAGGAGCCTCGATAGGGGTGACCTAGTGTTCGAGAGCGATGTACGTAGGGCAGCCATAGTGAGCTCTCTCGAACCCACGGATCCAGCGATCTTGGGCAACGTTCGAGCGAGAAGCCCTTCGGTGACGTAACCTTCACCGAAGGGCTTTTTGTTTTCAGCAAAAGAAATTCTGCCGTTCTCAAGGGCAAAGCTTCGCGTAAGCGCGTCAGCAGGCGCACCATGACGAACACGGCGTACCTCTACCACCTTCTCAGCCTCGGCCAAAAACTCTGGAGCGAGCACCATGTCGAAGGGAGCTGCGTAGTCGGCACGAACGTGGTCTTCGCTGACGTAGAGCGCCTGGAACAAGCTCTGGTTGAGCAACCGGCGCTGCCGCAGGTCTGCTGCCAAGTACACAGCGTGGCAACTGCCGAGGATCTTGAAGATGGCATCGAGATGGGTTTCCAGCTGGTCGGAAGTCTCTCGGAAAGCGCCAAGCCGACTCTCGACCTCCGCCAGTTGCCTTCCGATAGCTTCCTGCTCCCGCGCGATGAGATCCATCGGCATGGCACCGTTGTAGACAGCCTCGACCAGCTTCTCCCGCTTGGCTGTCAGCTTCTTCCTGGTGACCACTAGCCGACTCTCCTCCGCTTGAGCATCTCGATGGTGAGCAATCACCATGCCGCGAAGACTGTCCCGAAGCACCTCCAGGACATCTTCATCGAGCTGCACCGTCGCCCAATGGTCTTCGATAGCCTCTTCAACCTTCGCGATAGGCAAGGCCTTTTGGCGACAGGATGTTCGCTTCATTTGCCGGCCTATGCAGACGAAGTACGGATAGATCACTCCGTGCCGGTTCTTCGCATGCGAGACGATCAAGCGGCTCCCGCAGCAACCACAGAAGATGCTGGATTTCAGGTAGTGGTGGTGCTTGCGGTACTTCTCACCGGCTGCATGCCCAGCGAGCACATCTTGGACTGCTTGCCACGTTGCCGAGTCGACGAGCGGCTTGTGCCGCCCCGCGTGGGCGACGCCGCGGTACATGACATCGCCCTTGTAGTACGGATTGGTAAGCATCGAGTGCAACGTGCGCGGAGACAGCGGGCGAGCTGGTTGGCTAGGCGTCGGACGAGTCGTGAGCCCGAGCGCCTTGAGCTCGTTGGCGAGCGAGCGTTCCGTCCAGTCGCCGGACGCGAACTCATCAAACGCCCACGCGATGAGCTCAGCACGCTCCTTGTCAACGACAACAGTGCGTTCCTCGCGCCCCTCCGCTGTACTGCGCCCGACGTTGAGATAGCCAAGCGGCGCGCGTCCCGGCGTCCCACCTATTTTCGCCTTCTGGCTCATACCCTTGTGGACTTCGGCCGCCAGGTTGCGTGAGTAGAACTCAGCGATTGAAGACATGATGCCGTGAGTCAAGGCGCCGGAGGGCGTCTCGTCGATGTTCTCCGTGGCTGACACGAGCTGTGCGCCGTTCGCTCGGATGGCCATCGTGATGGCAACATCGTCGGCACGGTTTCTGGCCAGCCGATCCACCTTATGCACCAGCACGTACTCGACTCTGTGTTCCTTGAGGTACTCCAGCATGTGCTGCAGCTCTGGCCGATCGGCCGACCGGGCAGACTCGCCTGCGTCGACGAACTCCGCGACGATGACGGCGTTCAAGCTCTGCGCTTTACGCTTGAGTGCTTCGCGCTGAGCGGGGATAGAGAACCCCTCGACCTGACCACCGCGCTCCGCTTGCTCCTTGGTGGAGACGCGAAGGTAGGCGACGGCAGACTTCATTGCCACACGTCCTCGCCAGCAGCCGAACCAACGACCTGCTCATGGTCGGCCAAGCGTGCGCCGTAGCACCACTGCAGTATCGAAGGCGTAGAAGGCACCTCAAAAACCAATGCTTGCATCTCAGCGGTCGTCCCGGCGACAGCTGCACACGTGGGCGGACGACGAAACATCGATTTGCCCTTGCGGCTAACCTCTTTGAAATATTCGTCAGTTCGACGCTCATCGTCATTAGTCATCTTCGCAGGCTTCTCCGTTATTTTCCCTCCGATTTTACCTCCGTTTCGGCCGAAAATAGCCCAGTGTTGGCAATTCCACAACATTATTCCAAATACTGGGTTTCCGGAGTTTCTTGATGCTATGCGCCGGGCTCCCCAGCGGCTACCGCATGAATACATGCAGCTTCCCATTGAACTCAACAATGTCCCAGGTCACTCGCACAGTCCGTTCGAGTCGATCCTGATCGATCTCGGCGAAGCCCTCGAACCCGAGGCGGGACTCAACCTCTTCGATCGCCTGCGTGAACTCGCCGATCTCGGTGAGCTCCTCAGCGATGGCGGTGATGGACTCGTAGCTGCCGATGTGGAGGTCATCGAAGCGTTCGAGCAGTTCCTTGCTGGTCGTGTCGATGTCCGTTAGCTGCAGGAAGGCCCAAAACGGGGCGCCATGCTGCCGCAGTCCCTGCTCCACGGGCGTTAGCGTGTCGGCGCTGCGTCCGGCTCGCCCCGCGGGCTGCTTTATCAGGTAGAGCCCAAGGAGGTCGGCGAGCTCTCGTGTCTGGACGTTGCCGAACTGGGCATGAATGGCTAGTTCTCGAGCGAGCCCAACGTGCTCGACTGAACCTGTCGTTGCAAAGTGATGCAAGTTGCCTGGCACCGGTATACGGTTCGCCAGCTCGCGGGCAATGACTCGTGCTCCCCAGTCCGGGATCTTCTCGCCGACACCACCAGCTTCGGTGATGGCATCGAAGATGACGTCGGCGAGCACTTCAGGCTGCTGCACGCTACCGGTGAGGTCGACCTCGCCGGCTTGAAGGCGTTCACGGCCCGGGATACGTCTGTCTCGATCGTCCGCGTTATGTGGTTCTTGTTCCAAGTAGTACCTCCTTTCGTTGTGAGTGACTAGCTTCGCGTTGCTGAGCGAACTCAGCGAGCGAAGACATGGACCGTGCCATCGGGGTCGGAGACGACCACCCAACTGGCAGACGCGTCTTTTGCGACGGCTTCGTAGTCGAAGACCACGTAGGGCCGCATGAGCTCGTCGGTGATACGTCGATCGAGCTCTTGGTGCCAACTGAGGCTCTCGACCAAGCTCCAGGCCCAGGCCTCCTGCGACTGATGGCTGCCCGTGTAGACGTCGCGGAACTCGGCAAGCCTTGCGCGGTCGTTTTGGACAGACCGCGCCCATGCCGCGAAGGCTCGGCCATGTTCGATGATGCCGCGGGCCAGGTCAGCCACGACCGCGCTGTCGGTGACCTGCGAGAGGTCGATGCCACCGAAGTCTTCGGCCGACCGGATCGTCCAGAGCTTCGCTCCTAGCACCGGCGAGCTCTCCAGCATGGCACCAATGTCCGCGTCGATCTCACTCGCGCTCTGGTTGGCGTCCACCCAGAGCCCGTGGTCGATACCGCGCTCCGTGCTCGCAAGGTCGACGACGTAAATCCTGGGGTGGGGCGGCTGCTGGCGTTCAGCATCGAGCCGCCATGGGTGAGGTTCGGTGTCGTCGCCGGCCTCGTTGTTTTCGGGTTGTCGTTCCATTAATGACTTCCTCCTTCCTGTTCGAGTAGTTGGGTCGGTGTAGGGACAGGCACCGACGGCGGGTCGGGCACACCGCTGGTGACGAGGTGCCGGAACCCTGCGAGAGTCACAACCTGGAACAAGCCAGGCTGAATAGCCGTATCGCGGCTAAGCGCCGCACTCAGGGCGCGCTGGCGGGCAACGCTGGGCACGACCCAGGTGACGGCCGGGAACAGGCCATGCCGGGCTTGGTGGGCGCCAGTGGCCGCGTAGCGCTGGTAGACCTTCGCCTTACGGACAACCACGGTTGGGTGTTCCGTTGCGAGATCAGCTTCGAAGTACCAGTGGTCCTCGTACTCGCCGCTTACGGTGACCGCGAATAGATCGGGCTTCAGCCATTCCAGGCCGCCGCTCGGGCCGGCGAACGACCGCCAGCAGGTTGGCTCGGCCTCGAGGGCGGTGAGCTCGAGAATGTTGGCGCGCGCCAACTCGCGCAGAATCACTGCAAGTTCGGCGGTTGCCAGCGTGTGCGCTGCGAACGTCGCCCCAGGCTCGACAAGCCGACGACGGTACCGCTTGCCCTCCATGGTGCGGATCAACCGCTCGCCGGTTGCCCCCAGCTGCCAGGTAATGCCCGACGATCCCGCTCGCACTCCCCCGATGCGCCGCCCGAGGCGAACCACCAGGTTCTTGTCCTCGAGGCGGGTGAGCACCCGCATGGTGGCTCCAGCCGCTGCGGGGAGACTGGAATGTCCCTGGCCGAAGTGCAGCCGTCGCAGCTGCGCTGTACTCAGGAGGCGATGAGCACTTACTGACTGCAAGATCGCAAGGTCGCGCTCAGATAGATGCGATAGCAGGGTCGTGACGTCCGCCGGGCTCACGCGGCACCTCCTGGCGCCGCCCGGTGACCCCCACGTTGGGGGTCAGTCCCATCCCGGAGGAGGGGTGGGAGGGGGTGTGGCCTGGGGGTTTGATGAAGGACGGTCGACACGAACATCTGGGCGAACCTACGAGCGGAGATACTGCTTATAGTCGTCGTCTGGTTGTTCATGAGGTCCTCCGCTTCCGCCCGATCCGTTCGATCGGTTGAGGCGCCTCCTGGGGTGCTGCTGCTTCGCTAGCCTCGTCGTTTTGAGTGGTGGAGGGCGATGGGGGCGCCTTTGCGACGGGGGCGTAATTGGCCTGCGAGGCTGCCCGCACCACCGCCGGGTCGATCGTGGGCGGGGAGGGCGGCAGCGTCTTCACCAGCGCCCAGCCCGACGGGTGACCGTCGGCGACGAGGTTGGCGTAGGCGTGGAAGCGCGGCAGCGCCATGAAGTCTTCTGGTGTGAGCTCACGGGTGAGCTTGGCTGCATCCCGCGCGTCCTCGTACTCCGTGGCGAACTGAAGCTTACTTCGGGCATTCATGTCGACGGCCCGCGCGAGCGCGGGTGGAAACTGCGAACGGAACTGGGCTGCCAGGAACCAGCCGACGCCAAGCGACCGGGACACAGCCAAGGCATCGGCCATCGACAAGGGAAGGTTCAAGAACCTGGGCGCCTCGTCGATGAAGATGGACGCTGGGTGCTTGGCCGCCGCGGGATCGCCGGCTCGCTCCTGCGTGGCTTGCCAGAGGTCGGCGACGATCAGGCTGCCGAGCAGACTGGCCGTGCCTGGACCGATGAGTCCCTCGTTGAGCGGCACGAGCACGATCTTGTTCTCGCGGAAGATGTCGCGGAGCCGGAACCGGGGCTCACGCACATCGAGCATCCTGATGAGCGCTGGCCGGAGTAGCAGCTGGCGCAATTTGTTGAGGGGTGGAGCAATCGCGGCCGCCTGCGCTTGTGGTGATTGGCTTTCGTACCAAGCCCAGAAGCCCGCCAGTGCTACGTCGTGTTGGATGCGGCCGACCTGTCGGCGACGAAACGTTGCATCCGTCAGCAGGCGAGTGATGTCGACCAGCGTGGCGGGCTCCGTCGGCGTGGCGGCCTTCGCCAAAGTGCGCAGACTCGCCGAGAAAATATCTTGGGTCCGCGGTCCCCAGCCGTCGCTGAAGACGGCAGCAAACACCGCCAAGATGCCGTCGACCACGACGTCGGAGTCACGCTGGCCGACGTCGAGCGGGTTGAAGCCGACCGGAGTGGCGTCGCCGGCGTTGAGCTCGACAACGTCGTCGACCCGATGCGCGGGGATCCGGGCCATGAGGTCATCGATGAGCTGCCGCTTCGGATCGAGAACGGCCACGGCACGACCGGCTTCGATATCGGCCAGAATGAGATGTTGGATAGCGTTCGTCTTGCCCGAGCCGCTCGGGCCGTACGCAGCGCCATGAAAGGTTTGGTCCTGAGCCGAGATGCCGAGCTGGCGGTCGTCGCCTGGCGCCGCGCTGACGGCGAAGACCCGCGGACCGGTGTGCACGTTTGAGGCCGCACGTAGCGGCTTAGGGTGAATTGGTGGCAGACCCGGTAGCTCACCGTCGGAAAGTGGCCAGGCCAACAGGCCGACGACTTCGGTGACGGCGAGGTGCAGTGGCCATCGCCATGGCAGCCGCGGCTCGTTAAGGGCCGCAGCCTGCTCCGGCGCAAGCGACACATCCACTCCCGGACTCCGCGCTGTGGAGATCGCGCTCAGCAGCCCCATGATGAACCGGCGACGACGACCTCGATCGCTGCTTGCGGCTCCAAGCCGGATCAGGGCTCGAAAGCCCGTTCGCGAGACGCGATCCCTCAGCCGCTGCCGAGTCTCCGGCGTCGCCGGCCGCGCACCGAAGGTCAACGCATCGAGCAGGGATCCGTCTGGATTGGGCGCGGTCGCGTGCACTGGCCGAGGTGCATGCCGAGGCCCAAGGAGAACCTGCAGGACAATCGCCTCACCTGCATCGAGACGAACGGCCAAGGCTGAGAGCAGGGCTCGTGTGGTCTGTTCAGCCGTATCGGTCCTCAGCGGTAGATGTGCCGAGCGCAGGCGGAGACGCCGCGCTACGTCGACGGGGGGACGTTGCGGTACTGACTTGACCCCCGTAAGAACCGTGCCAGGCAGCAGGTCGAGCAGGATCCGTTTCAGGAGGTGGACGTCGGTGGCATGGCAGCCGAGCAGGTGTTGTGTCCCGTCTTCGCCGGCCCGTGCCTCGAACACGACGCGCGGCTCAGCCCGGTCAGAGGCCAGGCGTTCGAGGAACTGGAGGATCGTGGCGGCTTCGAGGGGCCGTGGCAGATGCAACTGGGAGAAAACGAGCGAGGGTGCGTTAGGCGCCATGATGGCCGTCCTTCTCCGCGGGCGGTGAGCTGCTGGCTGCACCAGGCGCAGATTCAGCAGCCTGTGCCTGAGCTTCTCGCTCAGCCTCGGCAAGCGCCAGGCCGATAATTGCTAAAGAGAGCTTGCGCATGTCCGGTGCACCTCGGCGGATGACACGAATCCTGACGTGACGTTCACGATGCTCCTTTCGATGCTTATCATTCTTTTTGGGGGTTGGGCTCATATATCACCTCACTTTCTCCACTTGCCGCTCACGCTGCACTCGTTCAGCACTTTGCAACGGCTTAACTTATTACCTAATTTCGACGCGGCGTCAACATTGTTTGTTAATTTAACAACGCGTGCGCCTAGTATGCGTTGGTCGCAATGACTACCAGCGCGAGCGCCGCCACCGGACGAACGCCACCACGCACCAACCAAGAAAGGCGAGCGCTAGTCCTCCGAACAGCCATGGCACGACAGGCTCCAGGAAGGCTACGGCCAGGTTGAGCGCAATGCTCGCACCGAGCAGGACTACGCTGGCGCGCAGCACCAACGACAAAGGCCCTTTGGGGCCGCTGTCGGTCATCGCTGACCTCGCAAATGCACGGCGTCGCTCGGGACGGGGTAGCCCGGGATGGTGACGTCGCTAGCTATTTCGTTACCCCACACCGACCATGGCTTGTTGCTCGACGGTCGGCGCCGGGCGAACAGCTCGAGGTACGGCCCCTCGGAGATCCGCTCAATGAGTGGGTACTGCTCCTCGGGTTTGTGAGAATGATCCTGCGCAGGCGCGTTGAACCAGGTCGGCTGTCCCCTGAACTTGACTGGCGCCTTACCTCGGGTGCAAAACAGCAGGGTCTCGCTTGAGTTGCGCAGGTACTGCCCAAGACCAAGGTGGAACTTCACCCAATGAAGGGGCGATCGCACGGTGAATCCCCACGCTTCGGCGACGTCGTAGCCATCGCGTAGCGTGGCGTTCGTCGTCCAAAGCCACAGATGCGCGTCTGGCGTAGCCAGTTCTGCAATCGGCATGGCCTTGATCTGATCCAGCGTCATGAGCTGGTAGTAGTTCCGCGCCCCGCGAGTTCCTTTCTGGTAAATATCCCAGGGTGGATCGGCCAGAATCGCACTATACTTGGTCACCGGAAGATCCTTACGCGTAGCACTAGTCATATATCACGCTCCTTTCTTTTTAGTTCGAGCATGCGCTTTTTGCGCCGCTCGAGTACGCCTCTACTTATGCACGGACACACATTCAGCAGGAACCGTCGGTTCGCCCGAACCTTCGCTCGATACTTCGAGCGAACCGACGGCTGCTTGCTGGGGTCGACGGAGCGATAAATCAGCTGTGACTTCCAGCAAGATCTTGTTGTGAAATTTTCTACGGCCGTTCAGCCGGTGAAGCGGACGCCTCCACCCGGTGGATCGTGAGACCTGCGAAGACCGCATGCGCCACTGAGCCGAGCGGGCTTGCCTCCGTGATGGTGGTGATGGCGATGCCCGAGTCGAGCACGCCTTCCGGCACGTGATCGCCGAGCACGACGGCGTGGACGTCTCCCGGGAACCCTGCAAGGCCCGAGAGCACCTCCCCCGGCTCCTGGTCGAGTAGCAGGAAGTCCGATAGAACCAGGAGTGTGGCGGCATGCTTCGGATACGCCCGCGCCATGGCCACCGCCCGGCGCAGGCTCGGCTCGAGGACGCTTGACCCTTTGGCGTCTCGAGGGCAGCTCAGTCCGCGGCGGATCTGCCGAGCCCGTCCACGGAGCGGCACCGGCGGCACGTCACCGCTGCACGGTGTGTCGAAGTGCAGCACCGCGCCACGTTCCCGCCGCACCGAGCGACCAGCCACGACTTCGAAGGCATGCCTGGCCTCGACATACCGGGCGGCCAGCGGGTCATTGCCGCCGCGCCCCGTCACCGAGCCCGAATCGTCGAACAGCGCGATGAGGAGCGTCGGGAAGGGCGCCGGCGAACCTGGGTCTCCCAGGACGTACGGAGCACTCGGCGTATCCGGCGACTGCCTGATCTGCTCTACCGGGACGGCGCCAAGCAGCTCACCGGGCAACCCGGCGCCAGGCAACAGACGAGTTCGAAGGTTCACGCGGCACCGCCTCGCCGCGGTCGCCGGCCGATCACCCCGCCTTGTTCACCGGCTGGAAAGCCGTGCCCAAGTACTGCCGGATTCCGAACTTGGATGTGCCAAGACAACGACTCCATGTGCTGCGCCGCTGCTTGACCACGCCAGGCGTACTCCTCCTTAATCGACTGTGCCGTGGCGAGAGCGGCAGGACGTTGCCGGAGCGCCGCGGAGTTGGCTAGCTTCAGGTAGCGCTTTTGGGCCTTCCTTGATCGCTTGCCGAGATCTTCGAGGAACTCGGCGACGTCGTCGTACGCCGAGTACGCCAGCAAGCCCGAAGCGAGCGCGGTCGCAGCAGCCAGCAACCCGAACGTCATCCCGGCTGCGCCGCCTTCCACCGAGGCGCGAAGTGTTCCAACGCCGATTGCGATGAGCGCGACGACGATGAGCGAAACAAGAGCGACCAGCTTGATCACACCCGTTCCACCGCCAGATCCAGCGAAAAAGTGCTGGTAGAGACGCTCGTCTTCCGTAAGGCTGTCGGGATCGCGCCGTCGCGCCTGCGCCAATCTGACGCCACGCAGCTCGGCGCCGAGCAGACCGGAACTCACCCCGGCGACGCCCGATGCCACCGCAAGGAAGATGGCGATGTAGACGATGTCGCCGTTGATGATCGCGGCCGAAGCCACGCTGGCGGCGTCACCGAAGACGAAAAGCGGCAGGCCAATCCAGTAGCGCAGTTTGGCGCCTACCGAACGTTTCACCTGCTGCAGCAACGTCCTTACCGCGTGCTGGTGATCGAGACGGGTTTGCCGCACCTCGTCCTCAGCCTCGGTGAGGAGGAACGTGATCGCTGTCGCCGCTGGGTCGAGGCCCGCTGCCTCCGCTTCGTGTGGCTGAGCTCCGTGTTCGCCCTCGGCCGACCAGAGCGCCTCCTGCTCGTGCGCAAGCGCTCGATACTGATGCTCGACGTAGGTCGTGCCAACCTCTTGCGGCCGCGGCATGGCCGCCACGTCGCCGATCCGAGGCAAGGTGACGTTGTCGGCCTCGTTACGCCAGGTGACGAGCACCTTCTCGTCGCCACCGTTCGCTCGTCCGCGCAGGACGTGACGGCCGCTCATCGACCGGCAACCGCGTAGTCAGTGACGGACGTGCAGGACGCTGCGGACGTCTTGGTACAGAGGGCGTCGTAGAACGCAACCAGACCGTCGACCACGCTCGATGCAGGCGGGTGGTCCGCGACTCGCCCTAGGCCCGCAACCAGCACCGATGCACCTGGCAGCTGAGGAACGGCGACCTCACCAGCGAGACGCGCTGCTTCGTCTCGACTGCGTGCTCGGTCGTCCAGCCGAAAATTCACCGTCTGGAAGCCGTCGGTCAGCAGGTAGAGGTGAAGCCGGTACGGCGCGCCGACCTGGGCCGACCACTCTGCGGCCAGGCGATACATAGCGCTCACGTCGGTACCGCTGTCGGGAAGCGACTTCACGGCCTCGGCGTACTTGTCGCGCAGAGAGGCCATGACCTCGGCAACCAGCGGCGGCGCTTTCTTCAGCTTCGCGTTGTCCGTCGCGCCTTCGAGGTGGAGCGGCCTGTCGGCGAGGACCGCCGTCGCGGCGCTCGTCGCCGAGAAGACGCTCACGCGGAGCCGTCCGCCACAGATGGCGGTTCGGCGGACGATCGCCTCGATCGCGCTGAAGCGCTCCTCGACGATTGACTCGGCGTTGCTCGAGCCGCTGCCGTCGAGCTGCACGTCGGCGGCCGGCAGTGCTGCGGCGTCGCAGATCGCGAGGATCTGCTGGTCAGCGGCCAGCTGACCAGCCGAATTGGCTGCCGAGCTGCAGGCGGACATCGCAGCGACCGCGACTCCCAGTGCGATGGTCGCGATTGACCGTTTCACGGCCGAACGCGTGAGGTTCTTCTTGATAAAAGAAGACACAGTAATTCCCTTCTCTCGGACTTTTCTGACGGGATTTTCTTGTCGGCACACTAGCCAGAGAAGATTGACTCGATTTGCTGGCGCGACCAACATGCCCGGCATTTACTTGCCCTGCTTTTCAGACTTAGCGCGACGCCGGTGTATCACGCGGGCACTGCGCCTCTCTTTCTGCTCATTACGTACGGAAAGAGGAACGAAGTCGAAGCTTGGCTGACGTAGCTCTTGCGCGAGCGAGCGCAGCTCTGCTTCCTGGCGCGCAACCTGGGCGCGTGTGCTTTTGCGAACGGACGTGGTGTAGCGGTTCCGGGGCATGGGTGACTCCTTGACTGGCGGTGGGGTGCAAATCCGCAGGTGCTGATTGCTTCTTCTGCGGGCGCCGATCGGCGGCGTGCAACCACTTGAGCACGAGTCAGACGGGAGACAAAAGTCTTCCCCTGATCCACCCGGAGAGATCCCGGGAAACGGAAGAAGTCGCAGCTCAGAGCCTCGGGGAGACATCGGGGAACAGGCCGGGAACCGAGAGTAAGACAGGAAAAGCCCGCTCCTTGGGAAGCGGGCGGGGGTCGGCCGGACGGGTTGTTCAGTGACGTTCGCTGATGGGGCGCGCGTCGTAGGGACTGAGCGGACGGTCGCCGTGCAGCTCCTGCCACGTCGCCTTGGCGAAGAAGTACGGATCGAGGATCTCGTGCGAGTAGCCCCCGACACCGTCGAAGATCGTCGCCACCCGACGCTCGATGGTGGCTTCCTCGACATTCTCGGGGTCATCGCTGACGTAGTACGAGTAGTCGAGGAGATCGGGCGCTTGATGCCACTCTTCGATGATGGCGATGATCGCCAGCGTGAACCGTTGAAAGTCTCCTTGGCACACACGGACGCCATAGCCGCTTTTCACCCACGAACGAATGTAATCCGCCAAGCACCGATGATGCTCGGGGAGCAGTTCTTCGGATGATGTTCCCGTAGTGAACTCGCGGAAAGAATCGATGGCGGCTTCATTGAGGAAACCCATAGGAATGCGCATACTGGCCTCCAGATAATTGAAGGCCGACCCATTCCATATATTAACACTTTTATTAGATATTTGCAATAGCAAATATCTGCTGGCACAAGAATGCTGCCTCGCCGCAGCCCGCAGGCCATGCCACAGCGCGGGGACAAAGTAGCCTAGAAGCCCTCGACTCTGAGCGGATGGAGTAGTGCTACCGTGCGTGACGAAGACGTGGCAGCAGGGCGAACGCCAGATGAAGACCTGTCCTAATCTCGCCCGGTTGAGCGCCTCCCGTATTGCCCTTGAGTCGTGTCAGGGCTTGGCATCGATGGTGCAAGACGAACTGAAACTCGGACCTCTTGCGGTTGGTCGTCGGGTCAACCTTCTTGACACGGTCCTGAACGCGGTGCTTCACGACAGCCGAGAAGCGGCTCTCGCTGGGCTCAATACGACGACGCAGCACAAGGCACGCCAGGTTGATGCTTATCAGGTTGCCGCGGCCGGCGAGCTACTGCAGCTGACTGACGAGGCGGCCTTCTCGAAGGTCTTGGCCGTTCGATGCAAGCAGCATGGGACCACCTGGTCCGAGATGATGGAGAAGGTGGGCAAGGGTGGACCTGCGACCGTGCGGCAACTTCGCGCAGCTCAGTGGCTAGGTTGGAAGAATATCGGAGGTATGAGCAGGAAGCGGGTCGAGCTGCTTGCGGCTCTGCTCGTTGCGCTCAGGGTGCACTTGGCCGACGAAGAAGTCGCCAGTGCCCTCAGAACCCAGTTCGCCGACGATGTCGAATCTGCCGCAAAGAAATCAGATGACGACATCCCGTCGTCCGCCACAGCGGACGAAAAGGCAACCACGTTCGTCCGGATGACCGACGCGCCAGATACGAGCGACCCGATGCCGTCGCCTAAGCCGCACCTGGGCTGCCTACGATCTCTCAGTCGAACTGGGCGGCGCTGGTACGCGCTGGCTGGCACGGCCTTGCTCATCGCAGCTGTCGTAACTGCCATTTCCTTGGCAAATGACAGTAGCGCCCCGTCTCACTCGCAAGCCGCGTCATCGAGTGCACTGGCTCCATCGACTGCCATCGAACAACACAAGCTGCCAACTGGTCCGATCAGGATCGATAACACAGGCAGCTGGGGGCCGGAACGTGAGCTCTTCACTAGTGCTAGCCCGCCTTCCTATGCAGTATTCAATAGCATCACCGACAACTCGAACTACGGTGACGAGCGGAACCTGATTACTTGTCGCGACAAGAGCCGCTCCGATCCGCTCAACAACCAACTCATTGCAGAAGACGGCCATGTGTACCGCTGCCAGGTCGGCATTTTCAATGACGTAGGTGACGACCTGGATGACGGCCGCTACTCATCCGGTCCAGCTCGGATGTTCAATGCCCGCCTGCTGGTACATCTTCCCGCGGAGCCCATCTACAACCCTGGCGTCGCAGCGACATTGTCCGCAAACAACGCGCAATCAGTATGGTCAAACTGTAATTTCGTTTCGCCGCGACCGATGAAACTGATCTATCAACGCGGCTCGACGCGCCTGATAACTCTCGGCTTGCCTACGGGAGGCCTTCAAGTCCCCGAAGAATTTCAGGGTGAGGACATGCGCAGCGGCTTGCTTGTGAAGCCAGGAATCTTGCTTGGCTACGATAAGCAAGATGGCGTGGTTCGTCACAGCGGTCAGTACAGCGTCTATGTCACCTTTGAAATAAAAATTGCGTTAGAGTCAGGCGTATAGTGACACAGGTGATGAATGTTAAATGGCGGGAGTCGCCCGAGCTTCGGATGTAGGCCGAAGGCTTGATGACTCCCGCCGTCCTGACGCGTTTAATACGATGTCTGGGTTACTCGCCCGCAGGCTTCCCTCGGCGCGTCCCAGTCTGGGAGTTGCTGACAGCAGCCTTCCCTTCGGACTTCTGGTCGGCGTTCCCCCCGAAGATGGCAGCGATCGCCGCGCGCTCGGTCTGAGCCTTGCGCTCGATCTCAGCCCTGACCGCTTGGGCCTTCTTGAGAATGACCGGGTCAGCCTTGGTCTTCTCGATCCAGTGCTCCAAGGCGAGACGAATCTCTTCAGTCGCGCTACGGCCCGTGAGCTGGGCGACAATGTCCAGCTGTGCACGCAGGTCTTCTGTGATTCGGACAGCTAGTGTCTTCAGCTGGCCGGGGCCCGCGGGTGTACCTGTTGGCTCGCTCATGAGCGAGTACCTCCTCGGCGAATTGCGGCCGACAAACCTTGCTGGTTTGTCTGGCGAAGCCGCAGGACGCCGACGAGCCCTCAAGCTCAGGCAAGCACCACTCTATTGATCACTCAACTCGCCAACTGGATCAACCAGATGTTCGCTGACGTTGTCAAAACCACGTCACTGCCCTGGCGTTGCCGTCGACCGCGGCGTCCCCCGCGTATGCGCCTCCGCTGACAAGTGGCACCCAGTCTTCAGCGTCAACATGCTGCTCGTTCCGGTTGTCGAGTTGCTTCCGCTCGACAGCGTTAGGTCGGCCCCGAAGCTATCCAGCAAGTGGAACTCGCGGTACGTCGGCTTGTTGACCTCGAAGCCCTTCTTCGTGAAGCCGTGCTTAGCGGCTACCTCTGTCAGGGCCTGTGTGGCCTTCGGCCAGGCTCCCTTAGCGACCTCGTTCGGCGAGCCCCAAGCGGTGTACGTCGTTGCCACGTCGTGCACGTCGACTTCTCGGAAGGCATTACAGCCGGAGTCGACGCGGGCGTCTTGCCCGACCTTCCAGTCCTTGAGCCCGACATCCGCCAGCTTCGCCTGTATATCGGCAAGCACCTGGCGGTAGGTCTTCTGGGCCTCGTCACTGTTCGGCCGTTTAAGGAGCTCGCCGAACTGCTGCTGGGTCGACATACCGTCCTTGCTGTGGTCGTTGTCGAGGTAGTCCGGGCTGCTATCGCACGCCGTGCTGGTCAGCAGGACGGCGAGCACCGTCCCAGCGATCCAGCTGGAGGTTCGGAGGGCGTGCTTCATGGGCTTCACCTGGGCTTACTTCGAGATGGTCAGATCGGGCAGGCCGGCAACGACCGCAGCCATGTTGTATTTACTGGTGCTGTCGGTGCCATCTGCCGTGGTTAGCGTGTACTCGCTATGGCCGGTCGACGCGGCGAGCGGGCGACCATCGAACTTCGACGTTGCCTCGTGGGTAGCGAGCTGCTTCATCCCCTCCATGCTGCCCGGGTCTTCGCCGAACCGCCCGTGCGTGAGGTTGCCGACGTCGGCCACCGGGTCTCCGTCCGCCTCGAGTGTGTAGGCGTGGCCCTCGGGGATGTGCAGCCGGTCGATCGAGCGGCCGCCGATGCCGTCTCCATAGGGCTGGTCGGAGATGCCGGGCGAGCCGAAGAACACGGCGTCGTCGACGCCGGTGTCACTTTGCAGGGCAATGCCGGTGGTGAGCGAGCCGTACGAGTGACCAAGCGCGGTGAGGTGCGGGTCGTCCGGCCGGGACATGTTGATCCCTTGGTCGAAGCGGGCAAGCTTTTCGGCCCCATCCTGCGCCGCGCCGCCGCCGATGACGTCGACGTAGTCGCCCGGCTTGTCGGTCGCGGGCGGCTCGTAGCCGAGCCAGGTAACTGTCGCGACCGATTGCCCGGTGGGGTCGTTGAGCATGCGGCTCGCGCTGTCGCGAACGGTCTGCATGTCATTGACGTAGCCGTCGAGGTTCTTCTCGGTTGCGGAGTTCATGCCCGGGGTGAAGACGGCGACGTGCTTGGCGTTGTCGACGTCGCCGTTGGCTACCGCGGCCTTCACCTTGTCGCCGGTCACGTCGAGGGACATGAGCTGCTTGTCGGCTTTGGGCTTGCCGTCCGGCCCGAGCATGATGCCTTCGACCTTGCCCAGTGCGGCCAGCCGTTCGTCGAGCTTAGCGAGCTGCTCCTGGTACTTGTGCACGCTCGGCACATCTCGGCTCAGATCCGCCGGGGCATGGCGCATCAGTTCGGTGCGCTCGTCGAGCAGCTTCTGCTTCTCGTCCGCCAGGAGCGCGATGTTCGCCTTACTCCGGGCCCATGCCGCCACACCGTCTCGGTTGCCGACCAACCCCGGGTGATCCTTGATCAGGCGCTCTTGCTGCTGTTTCGAAAGGGAGTCCCACCAGGCGGCGTTGGCCGCCGGGCCCGCGTCGACGGCAGGCGGAGCGGGGATCGACAAGGAGCCAAGCGCTTCGCCGGCGTTTCCGGCCGCAGCCAGGCTGGTGCCTTCGCCGCTGGCGTCGATCGTGTGGCCGTTGATCGCCGGGTCGAGCACGGCGCAGAAGTCGTTGTCGACGTCCTCGGCCGAGAGCAGTGTCTGCTTCACACGTTCGCCCAGCTCCGAGGCCACGACCTTGCGCTCGCGCTCGACGTCTTCGCGCTGCTCTTCCGGGATATCCGGCGGCAGGCCATGGTCGGTGATGGCGCCATCGTCCCCGATAGTGAAGTTATGCGCCTTGGCCAGGCCCTCGGCTTCCTTGAAGCCGGTCAGAACACCGGTGGCCGCGTCGGCAACATCACCACTGGCTCGGCGGATCGCCGCGATCTCGGCCGCCCACTCCTTGCCCTCTTCGATGAGGCGCTTCGATGCACCGGCTGCCGCGGTGGCCGCGGTACCTGACCAGCCGCTCGGCATCGCGGCGTCCTCGAAGTCTTCGGAGCAGGCCAGCAGCTGCAGGTACTTGCCGTTGAGTGCGGCCGACATGTCAGAAAGGACGCTCGGATTCCAGCGTCGAAGATCTCCCCAGGAAACCATCAGCTGGCCTTTGGCCCTCCGTGAGAGACCGTGACATGCAGGTCTCGCTGGGCGGCCGCTTCGTTGGCGCGGTAGTTCGCCGCGGCCTTGCCGAGGTCGCCGGAGTACGCCTCCCAGGCTCCGGCCCACCGCTGGCCCTTGCCCGACCAGGCAGACTTCAACGCGGCCAGCTTGCCTGCCGAACGAGTACCGGGAAGACCGGCATCACCCGCCGGAACCACGCCGGCGGTATCGAGCCCGCGGGCGTCATCGACCAATCGCCCGGCGGCCTTACTTGCTTCGTCGATCTCTACGAGTACAGCTTCATACCCAGCCATCTGCCACACCCTCCCAAGGTGACGCGTGTGCTGTCCCCGTGACCATACGACAACATTCGGTCACCTGTGAACCACATCGACCCAGGTCGGGGAGGGCTACTCAAGCTGGGGTGAGTGGGACTACTCAGTACTGCGGAGCGTTCGACACGCCTCCGGGCGCATGGACGGCGTTCACGACAGTGCTAACATCGCGGCGAAGGCGCACCCTCGGCAAACGCAGGCGTCTTCCCACAAAGTCTGCCGGGGCCATCGGGCCCGCAAGGCGCCTGATAGGGAGCTTGCTCCGGACGCCTTTGCCTGGCTACGAACTGAGCCATCCGGGGTCGAAGCGTCCACCGAGTGCCAGCAACGCTGTCGCCGAAGAAGTACTACCGCGCACGCAGCAGCCTAAGTCGGGCGGCTCGACACCCCGGACTCGCCGCCAGGAGTGGGACTGGTGTGGACGTGCTCATCGTGGGGATCATCTGCTTCACGTTCATCATGCTCGTTTGGCTCGCGTTCAAGTACGACCGGCCCATCTCCGTGAAGCTCTGGATCTTCACGCTCGTCTCACCCCGCCGGAACGACCGAACGCTGCACCCGCCGACTAGCGAGAAGAAGTCGTAGCCTTCCGATATTCCAGTCCTTGCGGCGCAGTGGCTTCATGACGGGATCCTGAAAGTAGGAAGCCTCACACCTCAGATGTCTCTGTCTCCAGGACAGCAACAGCCTCGTCGAGCAAGCGGTTTACCCAAGCGCGGGGTGGCAGGTCGTGGAAGTCAAGGATGTCTTCTCGCGGCCGTATCTGCCGATGCAGAGCATCGTCGGCTTGTGCTCGAAATTCTTCTAAGCGCTTCATGTATTTCTTGTCCGTCCTGCCCCACCCGTACTGATCGATAACCGAGCCGAAAGTCTTCTGACCAAATACCGGCGGCACGTGATCAAGGATTGCTCGAAGCAACGCATGGCAGGCGTAGACGTTTTCGCTTGCGTAGTTTTCATTCAGCTCAAGAAGGAGTTGCAGGAGCTTCTTTAGGTTCCACTTGGCGACAGCTTGAACCGCTTCCAACCTGCCGATCAGAGCCTTATTAATATAGTTCGACTGAGGCACGATCAGAGGAGCAAGGCGTGGCGCTGCGGCAGGAGCGGCGACGACTACGGCTCGCTCTAGGTGATCGGGGATGCGCTGCACCCAAGCGACGACAGTTTCCACATAGCCCCTGAGGTCCTTGACCTCTTGAACTCTTCGTAACCCTTCTCGGTTAAGCGTCAGCTGCCAATTACTCGCGCCAGGGGCACGCCCGGTACCGTTCGTGAAATTCATGGGCTCACCCCAGAGCAAGTCCGGCATCAGGCGATCAAGGACAGGGTTTATCGGGATTCGATGCTTCTCCCACAGCTCAACGTTCGTGATAACAAGTGGTTCCACCTTGAACGGATCACGCGGTGGGTACATCGACTGTTCGATAAGCACCTGGAGTATCCGTACGAAGTTTTTACCCACTTTGCGAAACTCAGGCAAGTGCAGAGCCGCCGCCACAGTCAAGCGCATCTCCGTGTCCTCGCGAGGATCTTGCTCGACATATTTTACGAGGCCGTACCGCTGAAATTGAGAGGAAACCGGCCACACGATAGGGAGCGACCGAAGGACATCTCGTGCATCCTTCCCAGTCTGGCCACTATACGACCCATCGACCCATCGCCAGTTCGGCCAGCAGCCTGCTTCCCGCGCCGGGCCATAGATGACCCGGAGCAGCTTCACCTGATCGGCGTTCAGTTCCGAGAAAATATCCGGAAGGGCAGTCATTTGGCGTCGCTCTCCACATCACTCGGCTGCGCATCAGTCGCCGAGAATTCATGCAGCCCACGGCGCACGGCAGACATCGGAGCTTCAGTGCTGGCTGACACCTCGCCCTGCTTCGCCATGTCGATGCGGTGAACCAAAGTGGTGGAGGCACTCACGCGGACGATGCTGCCTTCGTCCTTCATCGTCTGCTTGTGCCAGATGTCGAGCGCTACCACTGCTCACCCTCCTCGAAGGTCATCCCGTAGTCGCCAGGACGGTACACGGTGGCGAAGCAGCCCTGGGGAACAAACGGCGGTAGCGAGAGATGCGGCTCGAGAGGTAGGCGTACGGCCGCTGAGCGGTGCCAGCTCGGTGGTCCAGGGCCTATTTCCGCCTGTCTTGCGCCGGTGGGCATCAACACTCTTAAAGAGCCCGCATGCTATTGAGGGCAGAGAGGTCAGACACGCGTCTGGCTGGACCCCGGTAGCCCTCACGACTCAGCTTTGGGTTTCGAGTTTTGTTCGGTACCGGCTTGAACTCGCGCGAGCAACGCTTCAACCCCTTCGAGGATGACCATAGATGGCGTTCGAGGCACACGCCCTTCCGTGAGCGACTTTCGTAGCTCGAGCGCAAGGCGCTTGAGCTCTCCGGCGAACTCCTCCGAAGGCAGCGAAGTGCCGTGCTCGTGGGCAATGCGGCCGGATCGGTCGAGGTCTTCGGACATGACGAAGTTCTCCAAACATGACCAGGTTGCCAACTACGAATTCCGTGCTATACGGGCAGAATTCCGCCTGATCGATGACACTGATGCAGGCTCCGCCAATAGCGTGACGGCCCGACAGAATGATGTCTCAGATACATAGAGTGGCTACTTCTGCGGCGAGCGGTCGATCTTGTGCGCCAAGTAGCGCTGCACGTGCGGCTGCACGGCAAATTGCTTGCGCGCACGCCACTCGCATGCGTGCATGCACGCAACAATCACCCATTGGAGACCAAGCTGCTATGCGTTACTGCAAAGTAGTCTTTCGCTTGATCGCAGAGCTCACACGAGGCGGTGTGTCAATTCACCCGTTTGAGTGTAGAGTGGGGAATCATGCGGTCCGTATACGCATTTCGTATCGGGACGTGCGCGACCATGCGACCGTTTAACCTCGATTAGAGACCGGTCGGCGATTAATCATGTCTGGGACTCGCCCTCGGCCGTGATCTTCTGCAAGCTGGGCTCAAGCGGCGGCCGGGGAGGCGAGTCGTGCAGCCAGTGCGTGCATCGTGCTCCCCGCACTCTTCTCTCAGTTTAGGACGTGACCCCCTGCGCGAACAGGGGGCCACGTGAGTGTTCGTCGCGATACCAAACCCCCGGATAAGAGATAAGGAGACACGAGAACATGACGACCGTACCGGTTGCTACCGGCGAACCGCCAGAGAAACCATCGCCTGATCTGGTCACACCCTCACCCGAAAGTGGTGTCATTGTGCCAGTCGAGGTGCCGCAGTACGTCAGCCTCGACGAGCTGCTGGAGGCTACGGCCGAGCCATCGCACGAGGTCAGCGATGCAGCGATGGTGCTCCAGCCGCCTTGCCGCGCGCACTCCCTCAGCTGGTTGCGCATGGCAGACCGTGTTACTTCGGGCGAGTGGAAGCACACTTGGCAAGCCGTTGTGCTGCTTGTTGTGCTCGGCATCGTCGCCTCCGGCGTGCTGCTGGCTGGGTCGGTGCTGCTGCGAGCCGCGGCGCTCTCGGCGATGGCGCTCGGCGGGTTGCTCTGGTTGAGCAGGCGTAACGCGTCTCAGGCGCCGCAGCAGGCGTAGCTCGTCTCAGCTCAAACGATTGGAATATGCCGTGCCGCTGCTGATATCAGCGGCACGGCATACCCAGCTCAGGCGGCAAAACCGCCCTGCCGCCGTCGCCGCTTGTGGGACAGGTTCCACACGTCGCTCTTATGCGGCTGGTTCAAGATGGCGGCGCTTTCACTCGGTTGCCCCAAGGGTGATTGCAGGCTGTCGATCTACCGCGGCGCAGTGTGCACCGTCCGGAGGACGGGTGACGCACGGCCGCGCTACTCCCTTGAGCCAAGCTCGGTGTAGGACTTCAGCACCGTCTTCACCGCTTCGGTCACGGGCAACTCTCCGTCGAGCAGCGCCCACTGGTAGGTGTCGTGTTCCTCGAGCACGATCGGCTCGGTGGCCGCGACGTCGACGACGAAGTTGAACTGGCGACTGGCCTTGCCGCTGCCCGACGTGTAGTCGAACGTGCCGAGATGCTGGCGAATCACCGTGACCTCGAGACCGGTTTCTTCCTTCACCTCGCGCAGCAGCGCAGCGTCGAGCGACTCGCCCGCCTCCACCTTGCCGCTGGGCAGCTCGAAAATCCCGCCCATGAAGTCGTCGCTCGGCCGGCGCAGGAGCAGCACCGCATCGGCGGAGCAGATCACTGCGCCGACAACGAACTGTTGGATGCCTGCCGCTGTGGCCTCGGCGGCGAGTTCAGCGAACGTGGTCGAGTCAGTCATGCCTGTCCTTTGAGTTCGTGGTGGAAGCCGACCACCTTACGGAAGCCAGCCGCGTACTTCTGCGCCAGTGAAATGTCCCTTTCGCGGTGCCAGACCGGCAGCTTGAGGGTGTTGGCGTGCAGTCGTTCTGCCACCGGGAACTGCCCCGGCCGGTAACTGATCTGCCCCACGTACGGGTGGTGCGGGAACAGCGGCCGCGGATCCTGGAACAGCGGCAGCAGGTTGAGCGGGCACGTCGAACCTGGCCTGTCGACATCGAGGAGGCCTTCGGCTTGAAGAGCCTCGAAGAACTTCTCGATCGGGAGACCGCCAAGCTCATCGACGCTATAGATGATCGGGTAGCCGTACCAGGCGGCGAGCGTTTCCTCCGTGACGTGCGGTGTTCTGAGCCCCTCGACGTCTGCCAGCTCCTCGCCGAGGATGCCAGCGATCTCGGCGCGGCCGATGAGGTAACTGTCGAGCCGCTCCAGCTGGCCGAGCGAAATGACCGCGGCCAACGGGTGAATCCGAAACTTCAAGCCCATGCCGGTCACCGCGTAGCGGTGCAGCGGATGACTGGGCGGGATCTCGCTCTTGCAGCGCTTGTTGTAGTGGCCATGCATGAGGATCCGGTAGTAGACCTCGTCGCTGTTGGTCAGCACGAAGCCACCTTCACCGGCCGAGAGCGGCTTCGGGCCGTTCAAGGAGAAAGCCGCGATATCGCCGACGCTGCCGACTTTGCGGCCGGCCACCGCAGCGCCGTGCGCATGGGAGCCGTCCTCGAGCAGCAGTAGGTTGTGCTCGTCGGCCAGCGCCCTGAGCCCGGCGATGTCTGCCGGAATGCCCCACAGGTGCGTGGCCATAATGGCCACCGTTTTCGGCGTGATGCGGGCGGCGACATCGGCCACCGACAGATTGCCCGTGTCATCCGAGTCCGCCAGCACCGGAATGGCGCCGAGGTGAAGCAGCGGCGTCACCGTGGCGAGGAAGGTGTAGGCGGGCACGATGACTTCGTCGCCTGGCCCGACGCCGGCTGCCACGTACGCCGAGTGCAGCGCCGCCGTGCCGGAACTCGTGAGGACGGCGTGGCGAACGCCGAAGTAGTCCTCGAGTGCCGTTTCCAGCTCGGCGATCACGCCGGAACGGTTGTAGATCGAGATGCTTCGCTGCAGCTGAGCAAGGACTCGACGGTCGGTGCCATCGTCGAGCGGCGGCCAGCTGAAGTGCGGCCCCGGCTCCGAGATGACGGGCGTCCCGCCAAGGAGCGCCAGTTCGCCGGTCACATGAGCTCCTTCGGGTTCACGTGGTGCCCCGTTCGAGCCGACTCGTAGCAGGCAGCGATGAAGGCGAGATGCGCGACGTTGTCCTGCGGGCTGCTGAGGTTGGCGCGATCACCGCGAATCACCCGGCAGAAGTGGTTGATCTGCGAAGCTGCGGCCGAAGGCCACGCCTGCTCACGAACCAGCGACTCGACAATGTCACCGTCGTTGGTCATCCGCTGAATGCGGCCCCGCTCCAGCTGCACGATGCCGCGGCTGCCAACCAGCCTGATGGTTTCGTTCTTCGGCCCGATGAAGCGCGACAGCAGCAGCGAGCCGTACAGGCCGTGGTCGTAGGTGAAGTGAATGAGGGCGGTGTCTTCGGCGTCGTAGTGGCGATCGGGCCGCGCGCTCACCGAGCGATCGGCGGTGATGCGATCCGGCAGCCCGAAGTACCAGAGCAGCAGGTCAATGAGGTGGTAGCCCATGTCGATGACGCAGCCGCCGCCCGCAACCGCGTGCTGCCCGCGCCAGCCATCTGAGGGGTCATCGACGTGCAGCGTGTAGGCGGCGTCGATCACGAAGGGCGTGCCGATTTGGTCGGCCAACTGCGAGAAGCTGGTGTAAATGGGGTTGAAGCGACGCTGCAGGGTGACCATGAGCTCGATGTCGGATTGCTGGCAGAGCACAGCCAGCTCCTGGGCTTCGGGCAGCGATGTCGCGAACGGCTTCTCCTTCAGCACGTGGACGCCGCGCGCCGCGGCCGCCTCGATGACCTTCCGCCCAGCGCTATGTGGCACGCACACGATGACGAAGTCGAGCTGCTGTTCGGCCAGCATGACTTCGATGTCCCGGTAGCCGTTGACCTTGAGCGAATCTTCCTGGGCGTCGACCACGCCGGCGTTCTCATCGCAGATGGCGATGAGCTCCGCATCGTCGGCTGCCAGCAGGCCCGGCACGTGGTCCTCGAGCGCCTGCTTGCCGAGACCGACCACACCAGCACGGAGACGCGCCTCTGGGTTGTGGGGTAGTGGAACAGGGTCGGGATGCGTTCGTATTGCTGGTAAAACGCCCTGCATGGACTTCACCTTTCCTTACGTGGTGCGAATTTCTCGAAGTACGGCCAGCGCTTATTGCTCGCCGCTCGACGGGGAGACCTTGGAGTGGGTCGCGTACGGCCGTTTCCGCGACGACGCCACGCCCGCCTTCAGGCCTGGGTGCGTCGACGGAATCGTGAAACCGAGACTGCGCCGGTAGTGCAGGTCGCACGTCCAACACGTCGTCACCGACTGCTCGGCAGAAGTGGTGTACTCGACGATGTTGACCAGGCCGCAGAGCATGGTCACGGAATCGCCGGGGTTCGGCACCCGCGCTAGCCGGGCCCGGTGGCGCAGCCCGCTGACGACGAAGTGCAGCTTGTCGAGATCGAGGAAGATGCGGATCGTCATGACGACGACTCACGCGCGGTGTAGCCGGGAATACAGATGGCCACCATTTCAGAATCCTTCGCGCAGCCGATATGCCTGGCGAACCGTGGTGCACGGCCAGGCCGCCGCGCAGCAAACGCAATCGCCAGCCTCCGGATCGGGCTCATGCAGAACGAACGTGAGCGTGATCAAGCTGTAGAGCTGCGCGGGCTCGGGCAAGCGCTCAACGACGGTCGCCGACAACTGGTTTAGGCGTCGCTGCCACGCGCAAGAGACCTGAGTTCGGCGACGCAGATCGATCGTTCGTACGGTCATGGCGACCGCTCCATCCGTAGTCCGTTTCTTGGCGCGGCACCCAGCACCGAGGGACTCTTTGTCGCGGCCAACCGAGGGTTCATGCGGGGGCCAGCAGCGACGTTCCCGGAGAGGACGGGCGTCGACCTCGGCGCCGGGTGCCACGACTTGACCTTGGCCGGGTGCGGCGACCGGAACCAGAGAACCTATCCCGAGAATTACCCGAAAATAACCCGACTATGGGGGCCTGACCTGCGGTAATGTGGGCGCCTGCCACGGACGGTATCGACGAGGGGTACATATGGTTGCCAAGCGAGTTGCCTTGGCCCGAGCCCGCAAGGCGGCTGGCTTTACCCAGGAAAACCTAGCCGAGGCGATCCGCGTGGACGTCACGACAGTCGGCAACTGGGAGTCGGGCAAGAGCGAGCCGCAGCCGTACAAGCGCCCGAAGTTGGCCAAGTTGCTCGGCATCTCGCGTGGCGAACTCGAAGATCTTCTTGTCGGAACTTCGCTCATACCAGCGGGCCAAGCCAACGACCCCGCGCCCGCGGATCTCCGGCACCAACTCGAACAGATCGACATGCGGTACAGCGCCGAGCCGTCGACGAGCCTGCTGGCCTCCGCCTCTCAAACTCACGGGAACATCGCGTACCTGAGGAGGCAGGCAGCGTCAAAGCAGACCCGCCGTGAGTTGGTGGCGCTCGAGGCTGAGAGCGCCATCCTGTTGGGCCAACTTGTCTGGGACGCCTCGCAGCGGCGGGATCACCAGGCGCCGCGGAAGTACTTCGACCAGGCCATCGACGCCGCCCGGCTCAGCGGCGACACCGTCGTCGAGGCCTACGCGACGCTCCGCACCAGCTACCTATCGCTGTATGGCGACAAGGCTCCTGCCGCTGGCTTGGCATTAGCTCAGCGAGCTGCGGATACCGCCTTCGGCCCCAGCCCGGCGCTGGCCGGCCTCGCCCTTCTACACGTGGCCGAAGCTAACGCCATGCTCGGCCAGCGGCAGGACTGCGACCAGGCCCTCGATGCCGCGCGGCAGCAGCTCGACCGCGTGCATGACATCGACATGGCAGGCGAGTACCTGACCGCGGTGGAAATCGACCGTATGACGGGTTCCTGCTACCTCTTCTTGGGACTCCCGGAGCGAGCTGAAGCCACCCTCCGGCCACTCGCCCTCGCGCTTGATGACAAGAAGAAGTCGCAGTCGATCGTGCTCGGCAACCTCACCTTGGCGTACATCCAGCAAGAGGAGCTGCAAGCGGCCACGAGCAGCCTGCACCAGGCCATCGATGCGCTTGAGACCTCCCGCGGCGGCGGTGGCTTCACGCTCGCCTTCGAAGCTGGGCGGAAGCTGGCGCCGTGGCGCAACGAAGTGGCCGTCCAAGAGCTGCATGACCGGCTCTTCATGCTGATAGCCACGCCATGAACCGGTAGAACTAGGGCATGGACGTCGAGGCAGGTAAGCGAGCAGTACGCGAACGAGTGTGGGCCACTCTCGACCAGGCACACGCGGTCGAGCCGCCGGGCGCAGCTGGCCATATCCCGAGCTTCATCGGCGCCGAAGAAGCTGCTCGGCGGCTGGCCGAACTCGACGTGTGGCGGCAGGCCCGGGTCGTGAAGGCCAACCCCGATAAGGCCCAGCTTCCGGTGCGGGAGTCAGCGCTTCGCGAGCAGAAGCTGCTGTACATGGCGGTGCCGCGGATCGCCACCCCAAAGCCCTTCTACCTGCTCGACCCGGCTCAGGTCGGCGTCGACGCCGCCTCGAGCAGCCGCGCCGCCGAAGTCGCAGAGACGGTTGGGCCGGAGGAGATGCAGCCGGTCGACCTGGTGATGTGTGGCAGCGTGGCCGTCGACCACCGTGGCGTCCGAGTCGGCAAGGGCGCCGGCTTCTCCGACATCGAGATGGGGTTGCTTGCCGAGGTTGGCCTCCTCGGCCCGCACACGACGATCGTCACCACCGTGCACCAGCTGCAGGTCGTCGACGAGGAGTTGCCCGAGACAGAGCACGACTTTCGCGTCGATCTCATCGTGACGCCGGACGAAGTCCTTCGCTGCGCACCGGCGCCTCGGCCGAAGGGGATCGTTTGGGAACACCTCAGTGAGGAGAAGATCGCGGCGATTCCAGCGCTTGCTACACGAAAGCCGCGACTGCACAGAGTCGACCGTAGCACATAGTAACCGTAACCCTTAAAGCGCAGTCGAATTAAAGACCCCAAAAGCTTGCTTACATGAAGCCCCTTCCTTGCGCCTATTTGTAAGCTTCACGCCCTAGAAGCAAATGCCTACCGTTCACGTCAGGCTTGTCCGCCTTGCTCGGCAGGTAAAGCCGATGCGCCAGACAACTTACGCTTCCAAACCACAACAGTACCAGCCTTTGGTAGAATCCAGTCGTCGACCGTTATGCTTATAATTCTTGCGTTTTCGAGACTTGGCGAATATTCGATAGATGCCGGTCGAGTTAGGCCGAAGTAGTCGAATGCCCTAACTCGCTCGATATCATCGACGGAAATACTTATCGAGTAAGTTGCAGAGAAGGTAGGCTTCGGCACCTCAAAGCTCAGGAGGTTGCCATCGGCTACCACTTTCGCGTTAAACGAATATTGCACGAACACGTCGTCGCGATCAGAAAAATCTCCAACAGGCAAATATGTTACGTACTCTCGCTCGATATCACTCTTCTGGAACTTGAGCTGTCGTCCACCGTACGAAACGCTACTTAACGAGAAACCAGAATTCCAGTCATCGTCAAGCTCCCCCGTCGAAGGGAGCCTCCAAACTGCCCCCAATTCGTCTTCGCGCAAGAATTTGTCATACTCGTCCTGCCATCTAGCCACCTTTAGCGCAAAGCGGCTACGCAGAAGGTTGGTAGTATGATATCCGAACTGATAATAGACGTTGTAATAGTCATATTTTCGCCCGGTGTCGGCCGCTCGCTCTACATCAAAAATTTCGGCCCGAACCACTAAATTTCGCCAGGTCTCATTCGAATCAAAAACCCCAGTCTTAAGTTTTCGTCCTATGACAGATCCGAGCTCCGCGTTCCCAGTTCTAAGTCGTACCGCGTTCATGATAACCTGGTCAAGCTCCTGAGGTGCTAGCTTGAGTAATTCTAGGCTGCGGCCCGCAGAAAGAGACTTAGCCACTGCAAGTTCGAGAGATCTCTCGTGATCGACCAGGGAAAGGCTAACTCGCTCTGCAAAGCGATCTTCCGCCACGCGATTCAATAGAACTTGAAATAGCGCGATTGTCAGGCCTGCCTGAAATATCGCGACGCCTATATCATCAATGTGCAGATTCGTAAATACGTTCTCTGCAGCCTTCGCGATCGTTTTGCCAGTCGCGTCCTGAGTTATCACAGTAGAGGCAGGAGGCGTGATCAATATCAGCACGAGACCTATCGCTGTAGCCAATAGTCCTAGAAGCAGCCCTCGACTCTGGTATAAGTCTGTTAGTGTTGCCGTTAGAGTTCTTTTTGGCTTCCCCGTAGAGCGTTCAACTGAATCTTTGCTAGCCACTAACTATCCCTCCCTGCCATTGACAACATCCATAGTCCTACGATTTACCCGGAACGTATCTCAAAATACTGACACTCGCCTGATTTTCCGCAGAGAGCAAACGCTCGACGTTTGAATAGCCGACTTTGCTGCCATTCAATACGAACAGTGCGGACTCGCTGGCGATACTCGAGATTCGCTCTTTAGCGATGCTCGGGTCAATAGAGGCTGCATGAGAGACTTCAGTCACGGTCATGCCGCTGCGAACATGAAGTGCCAACAGGCAGTCGATGGGTGAATAGGCATAGGATGGAATAAAGCCAAGGCAGGCGAATTCCAGAATTGATAAGGTATCGCTGTCAAACTTTCCGCGCGGGAGGTCTAATTTCTTGTAGCTTCCATCAAGCACAGTCGCTGCAGCTGCATGAATCGCCTCTCGCCCCCGTGTCACGAGCGTGGACAGGCCCGTTAAGCCAAACTCGCAATACAGAAGCATGGCTTGCCTCGTGTGATCTCGGTAGAGCGACCAAATTTTTGGTCGCTCTACTCCATGGCGACCATAAACAAGCATATTCTTTAGCACTTTCGGAGGCATCATGGCGAGCCCCCCGTAGCATGTTCCAATAACCTCAGCAATACCCTCTTCAAGACCACCCACATAGACGTGAGGATCAACCTGGCCAGTTATCGTATGAATAACCTCGTGCGCGTACAGTGCCTGGGAATATAGAGGACGAAGTCGTGAGCGTTTGAAGTAAATTCCTTGCGGAATGCCAAATTCCTGTTCATCCTCGCGGTCGGGTGCGAACGCCGCCCAGTCAAACTTATCAAACGGCTCTGGAAACCTTTCAACAATGTTGAGTTTTGACGCCACAGGATGTAGACCGAGCTGCTCAAAGCGATCGCGAACTGTCTTCTCGCTACTTGTAAGGCCGTGTTCGACCGATTCTGGAAGGTTGCGCTCGGAAAAACCTTCGCTCGCGAGAAGGCGCAAATCTGTGGCTATTAGTCGCCTCTGGGCATCAGTATCCGTAGCGATCAATTTGTCGACGTCAACAATAGATGCGAGGCGTTGTGCAAATTCCTCGAACTCGCGAGGTAAGACAGTCTCGTCGAGGTCTTGATACTCCGTAAGATGATCGATAAACCGTTCAATATTTGCTGTACGACAACTGTTCATGTACAAAGCACCGTATATAAGCTCTCTACCTGTATAACTCATATAATCCCTCCTCCTTATTCGAAAAGATATCTTGGTTAGTCAACGCCGGAGCGGATGACAATAGAGACAGCTGCGCTCGCCTCTAGTAGTCATCCGCTCCTCTTACGCAAGTGGCAGGCTAGTCGTTAGCCTCCGCCGCCGTTGCCATTCACCCAACCGTCTACGCACGCAATCATCGCTCCACCTCCTTTCTGTTTAGATCAGCTTCGCCGGCCTCGCGTGACTTCACATTTGCGACTCGTGCAGATAGCCCTCGTACGGTATCGATAATAAGTGGCGATAGGCGTTCTAACTCGGCATCAGCGTTGCCACCCATGATATGAGCTAAACATTTATCGGCGGCATCGACAAGTGCGCCTGAAATTTCCATGGTCAATAGGTAGATCTCACGCCGAGAGGTGGATGTACTTGCATTATCGGCCGCAAAACGTGCCGTTTCCGCAGCGCTTTCAAGCTCTATAAAGGGGTGCAAGATTGTGCGCGCTACGCTATAGTAGCGAGCCACGACAGGATCGACAAAGTCATAGTAGAGGCGGTAGGAATCTTCGCGGAAATCTACGCCGCGTCTCCGAAAGTACGACAACAGAGGTGCGCCAGGGTAGAGCTCGAGGCGATTGGTCACCCGACGGTAGGTGCCTATCTTGTGCTTCGCCATGAACGATAGGTTTTCCTGCAACCTATCTACCGTGGAGAGTGGGTGGAACATGATAAATCCTGCCGAGAAGTCTATATCCAGTCGTCGCAGGAGTGTAATGGCAGTCTCGATCTCTTCAGTGCTAACTTTCTTTGCGAAGAGATTGTCGTCGAACTGGTTGGCTGACTCGATTCCAATAAGAACATGCCGAAGACCTGCTCGTCGTAGCGTCGACAGTATGCTTTGATCGATTTCATCCACTCGACACTCGATAGAAAATGTGATGCATATACCTCGATCATCGATTAACTGCGCGAACTCTTCAGCTCTGGCTCGCCCTCTTCCATCGCCGCCCAAGAAATCGTCGTCCACGATACTTATCGCGGTTATACCAAGCGTCAGGAGAAACTCGATCTCTGTAACTATATGAGAAGCGGATCTATGTCTCCATTTGGTGAGTTTGTGATACCTGTTACCATAGTTTCCAGACTGGCAGAACGAGCAGTGTGCCGCACAACCTCGACTGGTGTACATCGTCGCGTGACCGTCACGGTAGTTCTCGACCCTTGTTCCGCGGTACACAAATGGGAGGCTGTCAAGATCTTCAACTGGGTTTCGTGCTCGCGGGGGAGCTTCTACTTGGCCTCCGACCTGTCGGACATATAGGCCAGAAATCCCAATTAATGGCAGTTTTTGAAGCATTCTATCCCAGATTTCACATACGATGTCGTCGCCTTCATACATACAGCACGAATCAAGGTCAGGGCAATCGTTGAGCACTTGCTCCCACAGGAATGCCACACCTTGGCCCCCCATTGTAATGTGCGCATTTGGTGCAATAGCCCTCGCTTGCTTAACCAGCAGTAATGCAGCAGGGATCTGTCTGGTAAACAGAGTTCCGATACCGATCAAGCTTGCCGACTGAAGGGCACTTATCAAAGCCGAGTCAATCTCTGCAACTTCATCGAATACTTCGACCTCGACTCCGCGGTTATAGAGTGCCGCTGCAATGGCGCGGATGCCGAGGCTTTCGGCGCCTAGATACTCACTCCGGTCGTACGCCGGAGAAAGGAACACTGCTCCCGACATGTTGCCTGCTCTCTCATGCGTCGCGAACCTATCGAGCCCACGGCCGTGGGAGCTGGGTAGCTGCCACGGTCTCATAGTGGCCTACCAGCTGTCTTTACGGTAGGCAGTCACGTCGAAAGGGTCGCGCCAGAGTCGCCATCGTTACGGTTTCACCTGATCGTCGGATACAGAATGCTCTGTTGCCACCCAAGTGGGGGAACGTTAGTGCTGGTGCTCCAGCAGACCGTTCAATCTGGTTAGTTATTTTGGTTCTACGCTGGGGTGGCACGGTACCGGCGGCTGCGGAGGAGATGCGCGAGCATCTGCACAACCGCGCATTACGGTCGGCCCACCGCAGCGCGGAACACTAGTGCCGCTGGCGGCTTTAGCTCATATGATCACTTGAAATCAAGTCGATTGAGTAATAGCCGCAGGTCTGCATCCAACGCGTTCGTCACGTGCATCAACTCGATCAAGTCGAGTCGTCGCTCCCCGGCCTCGTACTTGCTCACGAACGACTGCGGCACTTGGAGCCTCTCGGCCACCTGCACCTGCGTCAGCCCAGCCTCGAGGCGCAACTCGCGGAGGAGCGTGCAGAGTAGCTGGTACTCGGCGGAGTAGATCGACTTTTCCACAGGGCAAGACGACCGCGACACTTGTCAATATCCCAAAATAGGATATTGTCTCGCCTGGCCGAGAAAGCGGCCCGTGACCTGCGGTTTTAGAAGGAGGTGTCGACATGAGTGTTGCCCGAAGCGGCGGTGGCGGTGGCACCGGCGGCTGATCTGCTCCCGTGTACCGAAGTGGCGAGAGTCCTGGGTCGTTGCCGCTCAGGGCTCTCGTTTCACTATTCAACTATGAGACAAACATTGCTACAATGGGTGGTGAATGAACCACCTTCTCGACCAGCTCTACAAGACCAAGCTTCGCCTCGCGGGGCTTGTAGTCGCCGTGGCTGGCACCGGGCTTCTCTTTCTCTCACACGCCGTGGCCACGACGCCAACGTTGAGCTGGCTCATCGGGTGGCCCACCAGCGAACTCGGCACCACGCTGCTCAGCGCCGGGCTGATTGCCGTCATCTTCGAGTACTACGCCCGAAGGGAAGCGGACGAAAGAGCCACCGAGCACTTCCGCAGCGCCATCCGGCAGGAGGCGCCGGCTATCCGCGACGCTGTCCTCGACGGCTTCGCCTTCAGGCCCGAGGGACTGAAGGGCATCGCCTCAGACGACACGCTCGACCGCATCGCCACCAACGCCATCGGGTTACGCGTGCGTGACTCCGAACTGGCACGCGATGCCTACGCTGACCTGCGCGAACAAGTCATTCGCTCTCCCGAGCGGTGGCGCGATGTCGACGTTTCAGTGTCGCTACATCCGTGGGCGGCAGGGCCTGTCAGAGGTCATGGCTCCATGTTCGTTGCCACGATTCGCTGGGAGTACCGCGTCAGACCGGCGAGCTCGACAATGCGCTTTGCCTGCGTCGCCGACCTGGCGGAATACCGCGAGCTCCTGCGCGACCCAGCGACCACATCAGCCTGGTACTTCGAGCCGCATGGCTCCGTGAAAGCAGAGAGCAACGATGCCTTCGAACTCGAACAGCTATCAGTCAACGGCAAGGAGCAAAAGATCCGGCGCACCGAGCGCCGCGGGGCACAGCTCTACAGCGTGGGCCTCGGCAAGGCTGCTGCAACCGGAGAAGAGATCACGCTCTCCTACACCTGCCGAGTACTCGTGCAACGCCACGGGCACCTCTTGTACCTCGATCTTCCCCGCCCAACAAAGGGCTTCCACGTGCAGCTCAACTACAGCCAAGCAGACATCCGCTATGTGAACGTGCTGGACTACTTCGCCAGCCCGGACTCGTCCCGGGTCGAGAGATCTACGGATTCCGCTGCGGCGAAGACGATCGACGTCGGCTTCGATGGCCAGATCTTCCCGCGAGCGGGCGTGGCTTTCGTGTGGGTTCTCGGGGACGAACTAGCGAAAGATACAAGGGCAGGGGTTCATGTGCCCTCAAAACGCTGACTGGTCTCGCCAAGAGGGCCAGATTGGGGGTTCACGGCTGCACGGGGTCTCGGCGGGCCTGTTTGTCGGCGGTTCCCCAACGATGACCCAGCATGTTCCCGGCACCCTCATGCGCTCGTTCGGCGCGCCATCGCGGGGCGGGCTGCACTGCGTCTGCTCGCTTCGTGAGCGGAAATCGGCACCAGGCGCAGGCAACTGAGAAGATCAACTAGGCGCTGCGATTATGCGGAATCCGCAAGAAATATACGAAGTAAGGCCGGTTTCCGGTGAGTCCTTTTTGTTCACTCGACTGGCCTATAGTCAACATTATTCGGACTCCGCTTAGCTGCGAGTTGCAGCCAACTTGTCTGTCGGGGGATAATTGAGGGGGAGTAACGCGATGAAGTTTGCTCGTTCGTGCGCGGCACTGCTTTTTGCTTTCGCGCTGACACTGACAACAAGTTCCACAGCCTTGGCTCTAGACCCGCCGAAGCGTCCAAACTGCGGCGACACGGTCTACTTGGTCGATATGAATTCAGGACTGAACACTGCCAAGTTTCGCATTGTTGGTGTCGGCCTCTCTAAATGGCTCGGTTCTGGGGGCGGGACTCTCCACTTCTCCGCGACAGCAGGTGGAAAGTCGACGTTTTTTCGCACCGGAGCATCGGGATTTGACGGGGCCCGGTCGGGTTTGATCGTGATCAACGGTGCCAGCCACGTAGCGGTTCATGCTTGGCTCGACAACCTTTCGGGCACTACCAAGTGCGAGAAATACATGTCGTTCTGACCTGTCAGGTCAGTGCCCTGAGGCGGCTTGTCCCACCTTGCGGCGCAGGAAGCCGACGTTACACTGAAGCGGTGAGCATGTCGTCGATCGTCAATACGGTGCAGGTAGTCAGCGCGTTGAGCGCTCCAATCACCGTCAGGCTCAGTCACTGTCCCATGGCGTTCGACCTGAAGCCCGGAGAGCTGTTCGATGTTACAGAAAGAACTCCACCGGGTGGATATGTCGAGATAGTCTTCGACTCCTATGAAGGACGCCCGATACTGTGGGTGCACGGCTGGGAGTTCGGCGACACGGAAATCTCGGTAAACGGCGTCTCGCAAGATGTTCCGCCGTGCACGCGAAACAACAAGCCGGATTTTCGTTTGAAGGGCTGGCCAGCTGGTCGACCTGAAGCCGCTCCTGCGGCCGGTGTCTACGTCTGTGACGAACGTACCGAAGGTGACAACCGGATCGACATCGAAGACTCCGGGGTCGTGACCTCGTATGTGAATCCGCCCAAGCAGCCGATGTGGTACTCGGGCGCGGGCATCGACGGTGCGCCGCCCAAGCTGGTGTTGCACGACGATGGGGTTCGCATCATCGGAGCGCACGGCCATGTAGTCACTGAAGATGGCCAAGCTCAATAGCGAGACGCCGCATCTAAGACAGAGAGCCCCTCGGCCAAATGACCGAGGGGCCCTCTGCTCGAGCACTCAAGCCTTATCGCCGAACGGTCACCACCGCTTCTTGCGGGGGTTTCGCCACGCCCTCGCACTGGTGCGTTGCGCCGATCCAGGCTCGTCGGTGCCGATGCGAGAGCCTGCTGCACGCATCCACAGCACGACATCTAGGCAGCGCAGCAAGCTGATGTCCTCGATTCCGCCGGCTTCGTCTCGGAGGCCCCGCAGCCCGACGACCCGCCGCGGATCGCCAGTGAACCACGTCCACAGGCATTCCCAGAAGCTGCTCGGCGCCCCGAGCAACGCCTTCACCTTGCTGTCATAGACCGGCAGGAGCCGCGGTCGCTTACGAGCCAGCAACTTGTTCGCTGTCACCCAGCGGTCCGTTCCGCCACACCGTCGCAGGAGCTCATGCAGTTCCGAAGCCGGCGAACCGGGTGCGTACACCGGCCACCCAACTTCGTGCATGTCGACGTCGACCGGCAGCTGCGCGAGCAGCCTGGTGATCTCGTCGGCATGGGTGACCATCGTGGAGGAGGCGACGTCGGGCAGCCGATCCGTGACGCTCAAGAAGGTGAGCGATAGGACATCGGCGCTGGTGATGCGGTCGCGAACCTGCGGCAGATCGCCCCCGCCGTCCAAACGCTCGAACCCGCGACCGGTATAGAGCAGCCCCGTAGCGGGGGCCTCGTTGAAGTACAGACAGAGCTCGCGAAGAGAGCTGTCCCTGCCGCCTCCCAACACAAGAAAGTCAAGCAACTCATGTTGGCCGCGGTAGGAGGTCGGATCCGGCACCTGTTGCACGGTGGTCACAGTGTCCGATCACTAGCCCTGCGGGCTGCCCACTGCACCAACTCCTCTTCCGTCGAACTCAGGCAGCCCCGGGCAGATTCGTCGGAGGCAACGTCATCGTCATGGGCGTGGTGGCCTTGCCAACGAGCGGCCGCACCACTTCCGAGCGCCGCAAGCAGCCACACCGCCGCCAGGACTCCCGCCCACGTCGCTCCGGTCGATACCCCGAGGTAGAGCTGGATGATCGCCACGACGGCATAGGTGACGGCCAGGCCGCGCCACATGTGCTGGTCATGCATCCGAACTCACCTCCGGCCACCAGACTTCGGTAGTAAGAAGTCGGCGTCGCGGCAAGGCACGTTACGTCGGGAACTGGCGGCAGAGATGCCTCCTAGGCGCCACGAAGAGTCATGGCTAAGCCAACCCAGCGTTGGCGGTCTCGTCCGGCGGTTCCTCGGGCCACGCCTGCGGAGCCGGGCCGAACGCACGCCGAGAAGCCCGGACAGCCAAGGCTGCCATGGTGGCATTGGCTCCGCCGCCAATCGCCGCACCGATGCCGAACGGGACCACTCGGCCGAGCACGATGATTCCTTGCTTTGTGCCGTACTTGGTAACGAAGTTTCTGCCCAAGACCTTGTTGATCTTGATCAGGGTCGCCGCGGGCACCTTGCCGACGACCTGACGGGCCCAGTGCTGGCCGGTGCGCTCGGCGACCTTGCCGATGATGGCCTCGGAGCCGGACTGACCGAGCAGGATGCCCATGACGAGCGTGCGGCGGCGTTCGATCTCGTCCAGCTGGACCCCGTGGACCTCGGCGAGCGAGAGCACGAACAGGGTGCTCAACTCGAGCGAGGAGACAAACTCCCCCGCCGACAACGCCAGCGCGATACCAGTACCGACCGCGGGCGCCGCCGCTGTGGCCCCGACCGCGGCCCCTGTGCTTGCCAAGGCACCGACATACATCCGCTCCAAGGTGCGGACCACCTCCGCCGGTGTCGCCTCCGGGTTGCGCTGTCGCGCCCGGGCGATGTTCTTACGGACCAGCGGTGCCTGCGCGCCGATGACCTTGTCCAGCAGATCGAAAACTGCCTGGCCCCGTCCGCTCAACGCCGGGACTGGTCCTTCGAGGGCGTCAGAGACCACGCCGAACTCCTTGGGTTGTCACGTTGCCCTCAGTTTCGCACTCGTGCGTCCACGGCCGTTCGCAGACGTGTCCCAGGCGGCGCCGGTCGAACAAGTAGCTTCCACTCGAAGGCGAGCAGGAGAACGCCTCTGCCTCTGCCTTGAAGCAACAGTCTGACTCAGCTAGCGCAGCCTAGGCGCTTGACTCAATCGTTACATATCACGTTTTTCCAGGTGGGAATTTCAGCAAAAGCATTCATTTACACTCAGAAAATTCGCGCCTTACAAACGGCGATTCCAAAGCATTGACTCTATCCAAGAACTCGATACGGTTCTCTCATCCGACGAACCCGAAGGAGAAGCCATCGAGTCGTAGGAATCAACCCGAAAGGAAAATTAATGACTATTAACAAAATCGAATCTCTCGACCCAGGCGACGCATCACAGAGAGGCGAAGCAAGGCTATGGGCCAAGAAGTTGCTGCAGGCCATGAAGGTTGCGCTCTGCGTTGGCAAGCTTACTCAGCTCATCGAGTGGCTTGCAGAGAACCTACCATAACAGAAGATGTGCAGGGCCCACCTGGCGGGCCCTGCATCAATCTTCATCAATCTTCTCTATTTTAGGAGACCTCGAGAAGCAGCTACCTAGCGGAGCACCACGGCGCTTACGAACGACAGGTAGCTATTTTCTCAAGGTTTAGCCGTTGTCCGTCTTCTTCTTCCGCGGGGCCCGCTTGCGCGCCGGCTTCGCGGGAGCTTCTTCCACCGACTCCAGTTCGACGTCGTCGACCTGCGCGTCACCAGAGTCGGCGTTGTCGAACGCTTCATAGATCTCGTTCGGGATGCGTCCACGTTCAGCGACCTGGTACCCGTTCTCCGACGCCCAAGCGCGCACCTGCTGGTTGCGCTCACGATCGGAAGCCGTCGTGGTGCGACCGCTTCCCGCCGCGGTCGACTGGCCAGCCGCGACCCGGAGCTTGCGCCCACCAGTGCGCGTACCCGCTGCGACGTAGCGGTCGAGCACCTCGCGCAGTGCCTCGGCGTTCTCATCCGACAGGTCGATCTCGTACTGCACACCGTCAAGCCCGAAGGGCACCGTCTGCGTCGCTTCGCCGCCGTCGAGATCGTCGATAATCTCGACACTAACCTTCTGAGCCATCCGCACAGCCTTTCACCAAATAGAGCAGCGCCCCTACGCGCCAACGGACTTTCCCGGAGCCTAGTCGCCGTTCACCGAGTTGGCGGTATGACACCCAACGATGTGACGGACCGCAAAGGTTCGCGGCAAGAAGGGCTCACTTAGCGCAGCACACCAACGAGCTCAACACAGAATCACGCCTGCGGCTTGGCCTCATACCCGAACGGCTGCCCCTCCGGCGCAAGCTCGAGCAGCTTGCTCAAGATAGTTTCGGTCGTCCGGCCCCACATCTTGCTCAGGATCCAGGTGCGATCCGCCTCACGCAGCGGTGCGTCGACGAACCAGCGCCCCAGGTGATCCTTCGTCTTGGGGTGCGCCGCGATGAACTCGCTTACGACTTCCTCGTCCGACGGTGTTCCCTCAAGGTTGAGGAACCGCGAGTTTGGCAGCACCGCGGCGATCCTCGCGGCCGGCACCCCCGCCGCGTGCAGCCCTTGCACCAGCGCGAGGACCGCCTGCCGTTTCCGGAGTGGCTCAGTCGTGCCCGCAGGCGTCGTAATTGCGTACGGCGTCCAGTCGCGGCCGTCGCTCACCCGCGCAGCGCGTGCCTGTGACTCCCGCCGCCGCAGCTGGACAGTGAGATCGGCCGCCTCAGGTAGCGGAATGACCTGCTGGACATCCAGTAGCAGCCGCTCCCCCACCTTGTAGGGAGTGAGCCGGACGCACTGGATGTCCAGCCCATACACCTCGTTCAGCCAAAGGACTGTCGTGGTGATCTCACGGTCAAAGCCAGCGGATACCAGCACCACCCGCACGTCCCGAGTGAGGACGGCGTCCTCCCCACCGACGTCTTCCAGCCACTCCGACAGCCGCGTACGGGCAGTACCTGCGGCGTCCGGCTCCGCTTGGAGCAGGTAGCGCTCGTATGCCTCAGCAACGTCGTCGAAGGTAAGCGTTGAGACCATCGCGGCGTAGCGCAGCGCTTGGAGCTCGAGGTGCCCGCCGTCAGTCGTGCGCTTGAGCTCGATGACGACGGGCTTGCCCTCACGGTCGACGCCGAGCAGGTCGATCCGTCGCCGTGCGCCAGCGAACTCGGCGAACTCTTCACTCACGATGAGGACGTCCTCGATCACGGCGTCGATCTGCGCCCGCAGTAGCCGCTGCAGGTCGGCCCGCTCGAGTACCTGCTCCTCGGCGAACGTCGACGACGGAACGGCCTCGAGGGCATCGGCAGTGAGTTCGAAGAGCGGCATGCCCGCCAGCTTCGTTGTCGACTCCACGAGAAGGAAGCACCGCGACGTCACGACTGCGTCAGCACTGCCTCCGCAGCCCGCCCTCGGATCACGACGCTTGTGGGACCACTTCAAGCTGCGGTCGCCGCTCGGCCTTGGTCTTCGACGAGGCGAGGTTGAGCGCCCTACTCAGAGCGCGTCGAAGCTTCCTCGCCTCGTCAACGGTCAGCCGTAGCCCTTCTCCAACTGGACCTTGCATCATGTCGGGCTCAATCACAATGGTTGCCTCACGATCGCGCCACTTCTGCTCCGTGAACACGGACAGACTCCACTCGCCGTGATCGTAAAGGCCAGAACCATCCTTACGCTGGTGATAGAAGTACGGATCGAGCAAGGTAGGGCGGAATTCCAACAGCCGAGGCGAGTAGTGCATCCGATCTTCCGGGTGGTCGTTTTCTTTATGACCTCCGTCGCACCATGCCGGACACGGCGCGGCGGAGGTATCATTCAGCCAGCTTGCAGGTGTGACGGTCTTACATGCAGCCATTTCAGAATCCTTGTCAGCGAGAGGGGACCATAACGATATTGCGCCGAACACATTCGCGACTATTCGACAACACCACCATCGCCGAGTTTCAAGATCGACTCAATGGGTAGCAAGTCAGTTCACCCAACGCAGTGAAACTACTCAGCACCCGCAAGGAGCGCATGTCCAACTTCTTTCCGAAGATAGATCTTGTTTGCGAAAGTTGACGAGCACTATCGCTCAACAGAAGCAACAAACTCAGAACCCAGCTGGCATGAAGCGTCCAAGAATGAAGACACTGACCATGAACTCAGCTGGATCATTCGTAGTCTTGGACGCAACACTTCGCGCCACGCGGCCAAACAAGATTGATCTTGACTGTTCAGTAGCATTACCCGATGCGACGAGACACGCGCCAGGACTACACTGCCGACGAGCATCGCAAATGGGTCAATGACATCCGCCGAATGACGCTACTCGACAAGATCTTCCGCAGGTTAACCCGGGTGATGGTGACCGCGAACAGAGCCCTGCTACGTAGACGATATATCTATAGTGATGTTGCGACACTTATCGAATATGGGTACACCGACGAGGAGGTTGAGCGAATGCATGATCAGCTCGTGTCCCGTTTTGCACTCCCGGTGACGCTGCTGCTCTGCTCGACGTTGGTTGTACCAGTGGCGCTGGCACCCATGCTGAACTTGGCAGATATCTGGTTTGAAGTCGAACGGGGCGTGGTCAATTTTTTCTTCTTCGCCCCGGTCGCATTGGTTCTTCTCATGAAGATGCTATCCGCGGAGAGCCGAATACTGATGGATGTACGAGTGATACTAGGCGCTCTCTCTACTATGCGGCGTTGCCACATGGTGGAGAGCTGTTTCGCGCCCAGCGGGGTCATCGTCATCGAAGCTGCACGGGCGAGCACGAAACAAACGTTGCGGCTTCGGGCTCGAAGCTTGCGAAAGAACGTAGCGAAGTCAGCAGGGCGTGAGCCGGGTGAACCTGGTTTCGAGCGGTGCGAGTACCTCGCGGTGTGGCTTTACTGGGCGTCTGACGATCTGGACGACGAGACGCGGGTACACCGCGCCATCCGCGCGTGCGGACAGATGCTGCAGCACTACACGGGCCCAACAGCGTGGCTTATCCCCGAGATCGCTAAGCCGCCTGCGGGAGCATCAGTGGTGCCCCCGACGCCGTTCCAGAGAGTTCGGTCGACCGCGGCGCGAGCGATTCAGGCAGGGCCGCTCACCGCCATGCTCGGGTTGCTGGCAGCAGTAGTAGCTTTCGCGGCAAAGATCCTCTAGCAAGACCACTACGGCTATCTTGACCTGGCCCAATAGACTTACAGGCGATAAGGAAAGCGCAGCGTGACATCTTCGCACTTCACCAGCGAGCAGGTCGACGATGCCATCGAGCATGTCATCTTCAACGGCGCTCACAACAACGGCTCGACTATCCACTACAGCCTGGTCTTCGCTGCCGCGGGTTTAGCCGCACCTCAGGAGCTACACCAAGGCGGCGACTCGCATCTGGTGTCGAGCTTCATGGAAGCCTTCCACTGGCGGTGCGAAGCACGTGGCCTTCCACCTCTCGACTCGCTCGTGGTGCACGTCGCAGGCACACGAAGGGGCCAGCCGGGAGCTGGCTACTTTCGGGTCAACAAGCTGCCCGACCCCTTCAGCGACCGCACCCCTCCCGAACAGGGTGTACCCGCCCTGCAGTTCTGGCAGAGGCAGCAGCGCGACTGTGCTAGCTGGGGCACGCGCCATCGCCGCGGGCAGGCTTGAAGCCCCCCACATCGGTCCCCTGAAGCGGCGACTACGGGATCTTCTCCGGCCCAACTCGCCGGAACGCTCGGTACAGCGCCCGCACTCGCTTCAAGATCATGGAGATCGTCAACAGCATCTGCACTGCGACGAAGACGATCACTGCGCTCACCGGTACCGGTAGCGGCTGCCCAGTGTCGGTGAAGAGCGCGAGCCCGCCGAACAGCCCCGTGAGCAGCAAGCCAAGGAGGACCGCATACGAGATGTTGGCTCGCAGCTCGTCGGCCAGCTTGTTGATAGTTGCTTGGTGTGCTGGATCCGTCTTGTCGGTGGCGCGCATCGTGAGGTCGAACAGCAACACGAACACGTTGAAGATCAGCCCGGTGAGGATGGCAACCGCGGCGAGCACCTCGGGGACGTGGCCAGCCTTAGCGCCCCGAAGCCAGGAGATGGCTGCCAGACCCAGCGGGAGTCCCACGAACATGCCGTAGTCCCGGATCCGCGGACGCCCCGACGAAGCGTCACGCAGGGTAGCATAGTGATCGCTTATCAGGGCTAACGTGGAAAACTTACTCCTAAGTTTCGCCGCTCTCCTCGCCACGCGCCCCCTCCTGCGTCGGCAGATCTACGACGGTCTTCTGGCTGCTTGAGGACCAGTTCCCAGTCTCCCACCCAGCACCGACAATCGCGCCAAACGCACGCGCTACCTCGGGCACCATCTGCTGCACCTCGCTGTAGAACTCCTCGTCGGAGGGCGCCTCGCGACCAGGGATCTGATAGACGAAGGACGGCATGCGCTCAGCCGCGATCGACAGGGTGGTGCTGCGGTCCCCGACCTGCATCTTGACGTTGACCTCGTCGAAGTCGAGACCGCCCACAGAGAGTAGTTGGGCTCGCGCTTGGTCGTCGTTACGGAACTTGTCGGTAAGCCGCTGTTTGAACTCGGGGATCCTCCCGCGGCTGATCTTCATCTCTAGCCGGCCGAGCGGTGCTTCCTTGTCGCGTACCTCCAGTTGGTCTGCGAGATCCGGGGGCAGTCCCGCGCGACGCAGCGTGATCGCGCCAATCTGCGCCTCTTCAAGAAAGGCGTGCAGCGCCTGCTCGTGAACCACGGCGTCGAAGTCGATGACCAGGCCGGTGTGAGCGCTGAAGCCGCGCTTCAGGAGCGGCATGAGCTGGCTACTCCCGGTCGAATTGGACCATGACTCCAGGGCGATCATCCCGACGGTCGACTTCGTGCCAGCAACGATGAGGCCACGCCGCTCGTTGCTCTCGATGTGCTTCTCTGCGCGCTTGAAGATCGGCTTCGCGTTCGCCGCAGCGGGATCGATGAAGGTGGAACTCACGCCACTAGTACCAAGATCGACCTTGAAGCGGACAGACCGTCCAGCCGGTCGGACATCTTGAATAGTGAGATGCTTCGTGCGCTCGTCGACTCGCCGTCCCAACATGCCGTTGAGCAGGCCAAACAGGGCGATCAGCGCATCGGTACGCGATGGCGACATGCCCTGCGCCTGGGCACTTTCGCCCCGGAGTTCACCGAGCGACAGTCGCGCATCGTTGTCGCGCGGCTTATGCACGCTAAAGGTATAGAACTTGTAGCCGTACTTGGTCATGGAGTAGGCCCCCTCTAAAATGATCAACGAGTATACCTCGCAGCAGATCGCGGTAACGCGCACGCACCACCGCTTTGGCGAGCAGCACGCAGAGTGGATAGTGCGAGCGTGGGCGTCCGGCCAATAACACGAAAGGGCGATATCCATGAACAGTCCGTGACTGCCGGCAAGTGCGCATACATACCGAACCAGATTGCCTCGTGGGACATGGGTCTTAGCGCTACGCAGCCAACGAAAGTTGATCTTGACGCTTCAGTTCCAGTTTTACATAATGGACATATATGACAAATGAGCAGCTATTCGAAGATTTGAAGCAATTTGTAACGACTACCGTGTCGCAGTCCGAACAGCGCCTCGGCGATCGACTCGACGGCATGGATAAGCGTTTCGACTCGATTGACAACCGCCTCGACACCATAGACAGGCGTTTCGATGCTGTCGACGATCGCCTCGATGCCATGGACCAACGTTTCAACGACATCGACGAGCAGCTCGATGAGATTCAGAACGCCGTCGGCTCCGAACTCGCGAAGATGGAAACAGCAGTTCACGACCTCGACCGGCGCGTTCGCCGACTCGACGGGCAGGCGGCGTAACCGCACTCACCGCAGTGCTGATCCAGAGCGTCACCCTGGATCAGCTGGCGATCTGGGCGATCGAAGGCGCCCGAACCACAAGCCCGAATTCCCCCTGCCTACCCAACACTGAAGGCCCTGCTGTAATTAATGTCGAGCGCGGCAGACTCTGTCTTCAAAACGTAGTTCCCAGGTGCCGCGTCCACGTTCGCGACCAACGAGGTCACCAGTGGGTCGGCACCACTTGCGACGCCGTACGCGAGCGAAGTCACCGTCCCATCGGGGTGCTCCACTGAAACAGCGAACAGATCTGGGAACTGAACGTCGAGCGCCAACGGCCTCGTCCCGATACCTTTGCTTGGCTGCTTCTCGACGATCAGAGTGAGGTGCAGAAAGTTCTCACTCGCAGACAAGCCACCGTGCCATACCTGCGCTTCGTCCGTACGCGAGAGAACCTCAGCGGTTACGAGCGTCGAAATAGTCATAACTCATGGTAGCGATCATGCACCAACCCCGCATCCGGCGCCGCCCTGGTTCGATTCGAACTGGGAGAGCTGGCCAGACGACGCCGGAGCGAGTGGGCTTAGTTACCCGATGAAGGTGCAGCCGACCGTAACTGGATTACCAGACTGAGAGAACCCCATGCCGCGAACCTGTCCTTCGGCGTACGGCGTCCAGGCATTGTTGTTGTTATTCGAGCACAGAAACGAGTTCCCGAGCACCGATGGCTGCTGAGACACGCCGGCACCGCGGACAGACCCGGCTTCATCGAGGTAGCCGCCAGGATCGTTCGTGAAGATCTTGGCTGTCACTGTATACTCGACCGGCTCGGTGCAGAACGCCTTGTAGCCGTAGTGCACCGCCGTAGCCGTTCCGATCGCCACGATGGACGGCTGAATGAACGTGTTCCGGCAGACCCCAGCGCGGTCCGGCGACTTCGTCGACTTGAAATGGACCACCCAAGCGTCCGAGCCTGTCTGCTCGACACCGGGCGCCCCCGGAGTCAGATCAACCTTTGGCGGCGCTTCAGCCACCGCTGTCCCCATTGAGAGCCCTACCGCAAGGCAGCAGGCTGCGCTAAGACTTCCAGCGCGCAGCACAAAGCGCGACATGTTGAACATGTGAAATCCACCCCTCTAGCAAGAAAGTTGTGATCAACTTTCCAGCCCTCCCGTTCGCAGGTTATCCACCGACGAGCGGATGAGTCGATACACCGCCTGGGTGATCTTGAAGACGCCTTGCCACGCTCGATGGTTGAGGCATTCGGCCCTAGGTCGCAGGCCAGCCGCGGTGCTACCTATGGCAGATGGCTCCTGACGCCCTTGGACTCGGCCGACTCGAACGCCTCGCCAACCCCCGCAAGGTGTGGGAACACGAGGCCAACGACTTCACTCCCTGGCTCGCCGCGAACATCGATGTACTGAGCGACGTGATCGGTCTTCCGCTTACAGTCGTCGGCCAGGAGGTGCTGGTCGGCGACTTCCGCCTCGATATCCACGCCACGGACCCGGCCGGCAAGACTGTGATCATCGAGAACCAGCTCGAGCCGAGCGATCACTCCCACCTCGGCCAGTTGCTCGTATACGCCAGCGGCCTCGAGGCTTCAACCGCCATTTGGATCACCACGCGGCTCCGCGACGAGCACCGCAGCGCGCTGACCTGGCTCAACGAACGCACCGATAGTGACGTCCGCGCCTTCGGGATCGAGCTGAGCGTGGTGCACATCGGTGACTCCTTGAAGGCGCCGGTGCTGGACGTCGTAGTCGAGCCTAACGACTGGGCGAAAGCGGCAAAAGAGATGTCCAAGGCCGCGGCCTCGCCGAAGAACCAGCAGCGCATGGCGTTCTTCGAAGACGTCTTCGACCAGATCGCCGCGACCTACACGGCCATCCGGACTCCGAAGACACAGACCGACAGTTGGTGCAGCTTCGCCTCCGGGCCATTCGGGTACTACTGCCTCACCTTCACCAAGCAGGGCTACCGCGTCGAGATTTACCTCGACACCGGCAGCAAGCCCTCGACCAAGCAGATCTTCGACGAGCTCTCCGCGGACCGGGAGCCGCTGGAAGAGGCAGTCGGCTTCGGGTTGGCCTGGGACCGCCTCGACGACAACCGCAGCAGCCGCATCGCCACCTACCTCGATGGCTTCGACCTGGGTACGGCAGACGCCACTGCCCGGCAGCAAGCGATCCAGTGGAGCGCCAACAGGGCCGTCGCACTGCACCAGCACTTCGATGGTCGGCTCCGCAGCGTCGCAAAGACCGCCAAAGCTGCCGAGCTGGCCGGAGGACATGAGTGACCATCTCGGAGCGCATCCTCGAGACACTTCGCTCTACAGCCCAGCCATGGGATAACGATGAGCTCGCCGAAGCGCTTGGGGTCGCTCAGCGGCAGACGGTGAACCAGATTTGCCGTCGATTCGCTGCCGATGGATGGCTCTACCGGTATGTCGGGCCGGGCAGGCAAGCTGGTCAACAGCCTTGCTGGGCAACCGAGCGCGGATTCCGCGGTCGCGTCGGCCGAGGTTCAAGCGATCGACGGACTGGCGGACATAGCCCCACCTGGGTCGAGTGCGGAACAACGAGCCGTGAAGCCCTGGTGATCGCGTCTGTAACAGTCAAGCTCGGGGTCGAGCTGGCACTGCAACGGGTCACAACACCAACAGCGCTCGGTCAAGATCGACGGAGTCGATCTTGACCGCACGAGGCTGGTCGAGGCCTGGGCCCGCCGAAGCCAGGGCAGAGGACAAGGTGCTTGCTGACGCCTTCAAGCTCAGCTGGATCGCCTTGATTATCATTTTGAAAGGTGCCAGCAAGAGGACGCATCGTAGGCATCCGCCTAATCACGCCCTGGAGCTAGCATCACAGCGGCAGATGCGTCGATCGCGTACGGTGGCGTGATCCTGTCGTGCTGTAACAGTACGAATGCGGATCGCTACGTAACGCTACGTCGGCCGACGTAAGCTTGTCGGTGGCGCGTGGCATGCTGACTGTATGCAGATCACGAAGTGCCGCTCACATCATGCGCAGCAGCGCGAGCAGGCGGCGCTCCAGGTACTGAGCGGAGAGCAGCAGTGAGCGGCGTAAGCCTAGTGCGAGATACTAACGACAAGCATGCCAAAAGCCAGGCACTGGTTGACGCGTTCGCTAACCTGCCATTTCTCAATGCTACGTTGACAGTCGCGGCAGGCAGGGAAGCCGCCGCATGAGCCAGGCTAAGGAGATTCAGCGCGCCGAGCTACACAAGACGATCTGGCGTATCGCAAATGACCTTCGCGGCAGTGTCGATGGCTGGGACTTCAAAAGCTATGTCCTAGGCATCCTCTTCTATCGGTTTATCTCGGAGAACCTAGCTGCCTACATCAACGAGGGAGAGCGAAAGGCCGGAGTTGAGTCGTTCGACTATGCGATGCTGAGCGACAAACAAGCCGAGTTTGGCAGGAGAGAGACGGTTGCCGAAAAGGGCTTCTACATCCTACCAAGCGAGCTATTTGCTAATGTTCGTAAAAACGCGAGCGACGATGAGAACCTAAACGAGACTCTTGAGCGAATCTTCAATAACATCGAAGGATCTGCAAAAGGTACTGACTCCGAGGACGACCTCAAGGGTTTGTTCGACGACCTCGACGTCAACAGTGCAAAGCTCGGCAGCACCGTCGCGAAACGCAACGAAAAGCTAGTCAAGCTGCTCGACGCAATCGGCGACCTGAATCTCGGCGACTTCAATGGCCACACCATTGACACATTCGGTGATGCGTATGAGTATCTCATGCAGATGTACGCCGCAAACGCTGGTAAATCAGGTGGTGAGTACTACACCCCACAGGAGGTCTCTGAGCTCCTTGCGCGCATCACAGTGGTGGGTAAGAAGTCGGTCAACAAGGTCTACGACCCCGCCTGCGGCTCAGGTTCGCTCCTTCTAAAATTTGCGAAGGTGCTCGGCAAGGAGAAGGTCCGCCGAGGCTTCTTCGGCCAGGAGATCAACCTGACTACCTACAACTTAGCACGTATTAACATGTTCCTGCATGACATCAACTACGAGAAATTCAGCCTTGCTCATGGCGATACTTTGATTGATCCGGCCCATTGGGACGACGAGCCCTTTGAGGCGATCGTGTCCAATCCGCCCTACTCGATCAAATGGGAGGGCGACGCCAATCCGCTACTGATCAACGACCCACGATTCGCTCCGGCCGGCGTCCTTGCCCCCAAGAGCAAGGCTGACCTCGCGTTCACGATGCACATGCTCTCGTGGCTTGCGGTCAACGGTACTGCAGCCATTATTGAGTTCCCCGGGGTTCTCTACCGTCGAGGCGCCGAGCGCAAGATTCGCAAGTACCTCATCGACAATAACTACGTCGATACCGTGATCCAATTACCACCGGACCTGTTCTTCGGCACGAACATCGCAACGTGCATCCTCGTACTTAAGAAGTCGAAGCGGGATAATTGCGTACTGTTTATTGATGCATCCGCAGAGTTTGAGCATGTCGGCAGCAAAAACAAACTTCAGTCGTCCAACCAGAAGAAGATCCTGGACACGTTCGTAGCACGCGAGGGTATGGACGGCTTTTCAAGACTCGTGCCAACAACCGAGATCGCCGAGCGCGAGTACCTTCTCTCGGTTTCCACGTACGTCGCAAAGGCGGACGATCGCGATTCTGTCGATATCAGTAAGCTAAACTCAGAGATTGCTAATATTGTAGCGCGTCAGACCAAGCTCCGCGCCGCTCTTGACAAGATCGTGGTCGAGCTGGAGAGCGGGTCGTGAGTCGTTTCAAGAACATTAGATCGAGAATCTGTTCACACGAAGTCCCGGTTGTCCCTCTTGGCGAACTAGGTACTTGGTACGGCGGTGGCACGCCGTCCAAGGCCGTACCCGAATACTGGCAGAATGGCACCGTCCCGTGGTTATCACCAAAGGACATGACCGACAGCACGGTGCTGGGCACCGAGGATCATATCACCGAGCTAGCACTCACCAAGTCGTCGGCCAAGCTAGTCCCAGCCGGATCAGTGGCCTTCGTAATGCGGTCGAATATTTTACGTCGCCGACTCCCAATTGGGCTCGTCCCGTTCGAAGTCGCGCTCAACCAGGACATGCGTGCAGTCGTACCGCATAGCGGCGTCCTTCCTGAATACTTGGCTCATGTGTGTCATGCCCGCGCTCAGACAATATTGAGCCATGCAGGTCGTACTGACGGATCAATGGCTGCCATCCAGACCTCAATGTTAATGAACTACGCCATTCCCGTCCCGCCAGTGCAGCTACAGCATGAGATAGTCCAGATTCTGGATAGTTTCACTGCGTTAGATGCGGCAATTTTAGAAGAGCTGGAAGTCCGCGAACGTCAGCGTATTGCACTTGCTCGCACATTGCCGGAAGCCCCCTATCCTACCAATACTATCTCGTCTAGCCGAAAACTTGTACGGTTAGGCGAGGTGGCGACACAGCACGTGGATCCGGTGCGCGTACAGGGAAGTGCTTCCTACAAGAACCTCGGGGTGAGATGGTACGGCGAAGGCGCCTTTGCTCGAGAATCAAAACTTGGCAGTTCCATTAAAGGAACGACGCTGTACCGAGTGAAGCCGCAACAGTTCATCTACAACAGAATGTTTGTAACCGAGGGTTCGTTCGCGATCATCACTCCGGAACTTTCAGATGGGGTTGTCTCTAACGAGTTCCCGGTGTACCAGCTTGACACTTCGCGTGTACTGCCAGAATGGCTCCTACTCTACTTCAAGGACGAGTACACACTCAAGCGCATCGAAGGAGAGGTCACGGGAACCGAGCGCGGTTCGACGAAGAGTCGCCGGCGCTGGAGGGAAGACCAGTTCGAAGCGTTCGAGATCGAGCTACCATCGATCTCTGCCCAGCGAGCCTTCCTGCGCACTATTAACGCCATCACCGCTCTCGAATCGACTCTGCGCGACGAGCTCGATGCCCGTCGGAAGCAGTACGACTACTACCGTGACGAGCTTCTGACATTTAAGGAGCACCAAGCATGAGTGAAGCGTCGGCATGCAAATACGATCAGATCGCCGTCAGTGCTGAGAGCACTGTCGTTGCCGAGTTCATTCCGGATGCTGCAACCGTCGCGGCATACCAGTCTGAGGCCGGTCTCGAGAAGGACTTTATCGAGCTTCTACAGGGGCAGGCCTACGAGTACCTGTCTATCACTTCTGAGCAGCAGCTCGTGTCCAATCTTCGAACCCAGCTCGAGCGCCTGAACAGCATCACGTTCAGCGACTCGGAGTGGCACCGGTTCTTCACAGAGAAGATTACTGGAGCTAACGAGGGAATCGTCGAGAAGACAGTCCGAATCCAGGAAGACCATGTTCAGGTCCTCAAGCGGGACGACGGCACAACCAAGAACGTTACGCTGCTGGACAAAACAAATATCCACCAGAACCGCCTCCAGGTCATTAACCAGTACGAGATCGACGCAGGTAAGGGCGGCGCCAAGCGCACCAACCGTTACGACGTCACCGTCCTGGTCAACGGCCTCCCCATGGTCCACATCGAGCTGAAACGCCGAGGTGTCGACATACGCGAGGCGTTCAACCAGATCGACCGCTACCAACGCGAAAGTTTCTGGGCCAGCTCTGGCCTGTTCGAGTACGTCCAACTATTCGTCATCAGCAACGGTACGCTGACTAAGTACTACTCCAACACTACCCGTCGTCAGCACATCAACGAGCCGGGCGGCAAGAAGACTCGAAAGACTAGCAACTCGTTCGAGTTCACCTCGTGGTGGGCAGATGCCCAGAATAGGCCAATCCAGGACTTGACGGCCTTCGCCAAGACCTTCTTCGCCCGACACACGCTGCTCAACATCTTGACCAAGTACTGCGTACTGACTGCCGACCAACTATTGCTAGTCATGCGGCCGTACCAGATTGTGGCGGCGGAGCGGATTCTCAATCGGATCGAGATCTCAACCAACTACAAGCAGCTTGGCACTCTCAATTCCGGTGGCTATATCTGGCACACCACTGGATCAGGGAAGACCCTGACCAGCTTTAAGGCGGCCCAGCTCGCGAGTCGAATGCCTAGTGTAGACAAGGTACTCTTCGTGGTCGACCGCAAGGACCTTGACTATCAGACCATGCGCGAGTACGACCGGTTCGAGCGGGGTGCGGCAAACTCCAACACGTCGACCGCGGTGCTCAAGCGCCAGCTCGAGGATAAGGGTGCCCGGATCATCATCACGACGATCCAGAAGCTCTCGAAGTTCATCGGGGGCAATAAGGGCCATGAAATCTACGGCGGTCACATTGTGATCATCTTCGACGAGTGCCACCGATCGCAGTTTGGCGACATGCACTCAGCAATCACGAAGGCCTTCAAACGGTACAACCTCTTCGGTTTCACGGGAACACCGATTTTCGCTGTTAACGCAAGCACTAGCGGTAACCCTAAGTTACGGACGACCGCTCAAGCGTTCGGCTGCTTCCTCCACGGTAACCCAACCAGCTGCTCATCCGAGCAGCATCAGATGGCGATTCATACATATACAATCGTCGACGCCATCAGCGATAAGAACGTCCTGCCATTCCGGATCGACTACGTCAACACCATCAAGCTGCCCGACGGCCTTGATGACAAGCAGGTCTCGGCAATCGATACCGAAAGGGCACTGCTTGCTCCCGAACGGGTGAGTCAGGTCGTCTCTTATACGCGGGAGCACTTCGATCAGAAGACGAAGCGCGCGCGACACTACTCACTCGCTGGCAAACGTGTTCATGGTTTTAACGCCCTCTTTGCCACTGCGTCGATTGATGCGGCGAAGCGCTACTACGCCGAGTTCAAAACCCAGCAGGGAGACCTGCCACCAGATCGACGACTGAAGATTGCCGTCATCTACTCCCACGCCGCAAACGAAGACATCGGCGACGACTATCTGGACGAAGAAGGTTTCGAGACTAACTCGCTCGACCAGTCGTCGCGCGACTTTCTTGAGGGTGCAATCGAGGATTATAACGCCATATTTGGCACCAGCTTTGACACCTTGGCCGACAGATTTCAGAACTACTACAAAGACTTGTCGATGCGGCTGAAGAACCGCGAGATCGATCTAGTCATAGTGGTTAACATGTTCCTGACTGGCTTCGATGCGACGACGCTCAATACGTTGTTCATCGATAAGCGTCTGGTCAACCATGGCTTGATTCAGGCCTATTCGCGCACGAACCGAATTCTCAACTCGGTTAAGACGTACGGCAACGTTGTCTCCTTCCGCAACCTAGAAGAAGAGACCAACGATGCGATCGCCTTGTTCGGCAACAAGGAAGCGCGCGGCATTGTGCTACTCAAGCCGTATGCCGATTACTACAGCGAATACGCTGATCGTGTCCAAGAGCTCCTGACAAGGTTCCCACTCGGACAGCCGATCATCGGCGAAACGGCGCAAAAGGCTTTTATCGCCCTATTTGGCTCCATTCTACGTCTACAAAATATCCTCACTGCGTTCGACGAATTCAGCGGCAACGAGATCCTGACTGAGCGCCAGAGTCAGGATTATCGTAGCGTCTACCTTAACCTCTACGCCGAGTTTCGCACGCAGAGCGATGAGGAAAAGGAGCCAATTAACGAGGATGTTGTCTTTGAGATTGAGCTCATCAAGCAAGTCGAGATCAACGTCGACTACATCCTTATGCTGGTTCAGGAGTGGCGCGAAGCCCGGGGCAACGGCACGGACCGAGAGATCGAGGCAGTCATGCGGATCGAGCGCGCCGTCGACTCTAGCTTGACACTGAGAAACAAGAGAGACCTCATCATGGACTTCGTCGACCGCGTCTCGGCGCGCGGCGAGATGGACGATGAGTGGCTGGCTTTCGTTGACGCCAGACGTGCAGCCGAGCTCGACGCCATCATTAACGACGAAGGCCTCAACCCTGAGGAGACGCGGACATTTATCGACCAGGCTTTCCGCGATGGCGCTATCCCAACTGCCGGTACCGCCATCATCAAGATCCTCCCGCCTGCCTCGCGCTTCTCTGCAGCTGGTGGCCATGGCGAGAAGAAGCAGCGTGTGCTCGCCCGCCTCGATGCATTCTTCGAGCGTTTCCATGGGCTCGGCTCTGAGTAAACCCCGAGGATCAGTGAGGTGCGCCTCCTGCTCACGCCCTGTGTATTCCGCATCCGTACCCCACGCTCCAGGAGCCGCGCTCTGATCGTGTTGACAGTGGTGTCTAGGTTCGTCCCGATCCGCGCGAGTGACCAACCAACTGCGTAGAGTCACACAACCTCGTCGACGTTATCGTGGTCATGCGCCCACAGATTAGGGCACCCGAGCGAAGGAGGATTGAGCTCACTCTCTTCCGATTGATGTCGAAGTGGTCGGCGAGGTCGTACATGGTGTCGCCCGCACGGTAGGCGACTATCGGCTCATCTGCCTGCTGATCGCTTAGTTACTTGGCACGTCGCGGCTTAGGCCGTTTGGGTGCAGAGTGGAGCGATGCCGGGCCTGCGGACAGGCGTCGGACCAGCGCTTCCATCCTTCTGACCAGCACCGACGGGTTGCACTGGCCTCCCCAGCCGCACAGGAGGGCTTACTAGAGCAGCGGCCCAATTCATTGCCCTCTAGCAGGGTATAAACCCGTCGTCTCGCCGCCGATGGAGCGGCTCCGTCGATATAATCGAGCATTTCTGTCGGAGATCCCTACTAGGCTTATACACGTGACTGAAGACCTCGAAGACAACTACGAAGAGCCAGCACTGGGCCTTGATGAGTTGAAGGAGATGGCCGCTGCTTCCTGGTCCGAGAGTGCTGAGCGGCTACAAGCGTGTGTGGCCGTGTGGCACGAGGACGCCGAGGCCGGGCGTGACCTGTTATTGGCGTTGTCGATCGATTTGGATGTCGACGACGAGGATCGCCTCAACGCGTTGACACGCCTACTCAAGATGGACTCATCGACAGCTGCCGCCGCCTCGTGGCTGATGTGGGAGACCGAGTGGGGGCACCTGCAGGGCGATTACAAGGGCGAAGCCGCGAGTATCGTCCCTGGTTACAGGGACGTTGCCGACAGTCTCGCCGCAGGTCTCGCTTTGATCGTCACGAATCCCTACCTGGACGATCTGTACCGAATCTGGGCCGGGGCCTACCGCGTCATCGAATGGACAAAGGACTCTTTTGCCGAACTGAGGGCACTGTTCAGCGACACTGCGCTCTTAGCCGGGCTTGGCGGAGTGGCACGGCTTGGCGGTCAGGCCTCCGGAGGCGTGCTCATCGGGCAGACGTCGCTCGGATGGATCGTCGGCGACAGCACGCTACCTTCTGCTATGCGTTTCCAAGCAGCGGACTGGACACATATCGCAGGCGGCGACGACGATGGCGCGGATTCGTTCGAGAAACTCGTCATGGACCCAACCCTTGAGCAAGGTTATCGGCTCCGCGCGGCGGAGGAGCTCGCAAGCATCGATCCGGCCAGGGCCACAAGGGTGCGTCCTAGTCTCCCCGAGGCCCCGACTGGCTAAGTCGACGCGGCATCGTCGTTCACGATCGTTCCCGCCCCTGCGCATCACGCATCCGGAGCCCACGCTCCAGCAGCCGTGCTCGGACGGTGTCAGCAGTTGTGTCGAATCGCGTACCGATTCGAGCCAAGGACCAACCTTCCTCGTAGAGCCAAACGGCGTCGTCAACTTGCTCCGGGAGGAGGCCGCGCTTACGAATCGAGACACCGCGGCGGCGGAGAATCTGACTTACCGTCCGACGATCGATACCGAACCGGCGGCCGAGCTGGGCGACCGGCACTCCGGCCAGGTAGCCCTCGATCAGGTCGGCGACCTCAGCCTCGCTCAGCCGCCTCGCAGTGCCGAGGCGCCGCCGGCGAGCTCTCGGCAGCGGGGGTGTTGAGGCGCTAGGGAGTTTCCTCAGTAGCGCTTCCAGCTTTATGACCTGCTGTTTTGTATTGTAGTAACCTCCCCCAGGGTCCACAGTTCGAAAGACCCGCACTTTGAGAAGTGCGGGTCTTTTGCGTTTCACAGCCGCCCGCTTTTCTTGCCGATTTCGTCACGAAACATACCGGAATCAACGAATACGAAAGAGCGGATTCGCGCGGGTACCGACCAGGCTTACTGTCTCCCGTTCGTGGCCCACCCGCCACTAGGATGATCACCCGTCGCACAGCGCATCTGGAGGGACGTCGCCCGTGGCCGGTCGGTTCGGCGTTCTCCTTCGTGACGCCCGCCGCCGGGCAGGTCTGACGCAGGAGGGCTTGGCCGCCCGCGCGGGGGTCGGGGTGCGGACCATCCGCCGTCTCGAAACCGGCGGGGGCACCGACCCGCGCGTCGGCACCGTGACGTTGCTCGCCGACGCACTCGGCATCACCCCGCAGGAACGCGCCGACCTCCTCGCCGCCGCCGACGGCAGGCAGCCGGACGAGCCCGTCGAAGCGCCGCCCGAGGACACCGTCGAAACACCGGTGGTTCCGGCCCCTTCCCTCGTCATCGTGCCCGAAGAGGTGACCGAAGCGGCGGACCATCTGGCCACGATCATCGCCACCCGGCTCCGGCGCGAGGAGGAACTGCGCCGCGTGCACGATCCGTTCCCCCTGCCCGTGCGGTGGCGGATCGCGGCCGACCTCGCCGACCACTGGGACAACATCTGCCGCGTTCCGCACGGGGTTACCGCCGCGCCGCTCGACCTGTCCGGCGAGATCGGCGACATCGCGGACATCTACCGCGGCATCCCGTCACGGAAACTGGTGATGCTGGGCCGCGCGGGAGCGGGCAAGACCGTGCTGACGCTGCGTTTCGCGCTCGACGCGCTGGCCGTCCGGAGTCGCGGCGGCGTCGTGCCGGTGATCTTCACCATCGGTTCGTGGGACCCGACCACGACACCGTTGCGCACCTGGCTCGTCGAAACCCTTCAGCGCGACCATCCCGGGCTCTCCGCCGAGGCTCCCGGCGGCTCGACGTTGGCGGCCGTGCTGGTCGACACCGGGTACATCTTGCCCGTCCTCGACGGCTTCGACGAGATCGCCGAGGGGCTGCACCGGGCGGCGCTCGAAGCGCTCAACTCCCTGTCCGGTCCGCTGTTCCTGACCAGTCGTTTCGACGAGTACGAGCGTGCGGTCACCAACGTCCACACGCTGACGTCGGCCGCCGTCGTCGAGCTGACCGACCTCGGCGTCGACGACCTCGCCGGTTACCTGCCCCGAACGGCGCGACGCGTCACTCCCGGCGGAACGGCCACGGCGTGGGATCCGGTCTTGGCCGCGTTGCGCGACCCCGAAGCGCCGGCCGCGAACCTGGCCACGGTCCTGAAAACCCCGCTCATGGTCGGACTCGCCCGTACGGTCTACAGCGACTCGCGCGACCGCGATCCGGCAAGTCTGCTGGACACCGACCGCTTCCCGACGGCGCAGGCGCTCGAGGAGCATCTGCTCGACACCTTCGTCCCCACCGTCTGGGAGGCCGGCGACGTCCGGCAGCGCTGGGATCTCGAACAGGTCCGCCACTGGCTGGGCTTCCTCGCCGACGACCTCGACCGGAGGGAAACCGGCGACCTCGAATGGTGGCGGATGGGCGGCTCGCTGACCCGTTGGTCGCGTGTCCTCCTGGTCACGGCCTCCACTTGGCTGACCACGGCGCTCGTCATCTGGTTCGTGTTGAGCCCGCTCAATTCCCTCAGTTCCGGCCTGCCGTTCCGGTGGCCGGTCGTCCTCGTCGACGGGCTGGCCAGCGGGGCCGTGATCGCCGTTCCGTTCGGTCTGCTGTATTCGTTCCTGGTGGTCCGCAAGGCCGGGTCCCTCGAACCGACGCGTGTGCGGGTGCGGCTGTTCGACCGGCGGGCACGCCGGCCCCGCCTCCGGCGAAGGATCGCGGTCAGGTTCGCGGCGGGTGTGGCGGGCGGCGTGCTGGCGGCCGTCGCCGTCACCCTTGTCGGCGTCTTCGTGAGGGCGCTGTCGCCGGATCTCGTCGTCATCGACGATCTCGGCCATCTCCTCCGCCTGATCCTGGTCGACGTCACCGTTTTCGGGCTCGCCTTCGGCCCTGTCTGCGGCGGGCTGCTGGCACTCCTCACCCTTCTCCAGGTACCCGCCAATCTGACCACCGCCACCAGCCCCGCCGATCTGCTCGCGGCGAACCGCTCGACCGTGCTGCGCGTCGTCGGGTTGTTCGCGCCGGTGCTCGCGATCGCGATCGGCCTCGGCAGTTTCGGAGCCGCGGCAGCGCTGGAGAGCATCACGGGCCCGTCCTTTCACCTCGTGCGCTCGTTCAGGGTCAGTGCCCTGCTCGGCCTCACCGCGGGGCTCGTCACGGCCTTCGCGTACGTGATCACCTTCACCGCGTGGGGGCAGTGGCTGGTCTTCACCCGCTTGCGGCTCCCCCTGCTCCGCAAGCTGCCGTGGGCCGTCACCGCGTTCCTGGACGACGCGTACCGGCGAGGGGTCCTGCGCCAGTCCGGCGCGGTCTACCAGTTCCGGCACGCCCGCCTGCAGCAGCACCTCGCGAAGGCCTACCGCGCCCAGCTCTAGGGCCTTTTCGCAGCTCAGCCCCACCGGCCGTAAATGGCCGCCGCTCGACCTTCCGGCTCCGGCACGCCCGCCGCCAGCATGGGTCGCATCGACAAGCGGTCAGTGGGAGGGGGGAACCGGGGTGAGCACCGAGACCGCGCCGGAGGGCGAGGTGAACTGGGAGGCTTACAGCCACGAAGAGCTGCACGGGATGCTGTGGCAGGACGCCGACGTCACGGACGTCAGCACGATCGCCGCGGACTGGTCCGGGCACCGGGCGGCCTTGGTCAACCACGCCGAGGTGCTGCGCGAACAGCACACCGCGTTGCTGGACGGCTGGCGCGGCAGCGGCGCGGAGGAGGCGGCCCGGCGGCTGCTCGTACTCGCCGACCGGGTGGAGAAGATCGCGGAGCTCGCCCACGCCGGCGAGCGGGCCGCGCAACAGGCGGCCGACGCGCTGGCGTGGGCCAGGGCCACGATGCCCGCCCCGGCGGACGACCCGGCCGTACCGATGACGAGCATGTTCGTGGACTGGACCTTCGGCGGAGCCGGTTTCAGCTTCTACGCCGACACCGGCACGGCCGATCTGCGGAAGCAGCGCGCCGTCCAGACCATGCGGACCTACGAGTCGAGCCTGACGAATTCGAGCAGGCTGATCGGGCAGGCACAGGGCACGATCCCGGCCGCCTCGACCATGCCGGACAGCGGCGACACCACGGTGAGCGCCTCGGCCTCCTCGCCGGAGCGCATCACCCCGAGCGGGTCTTCGTGGCAGCGCCTCACCGGGTCCGGCGGGCTCGGACAAGTCCCGGCCGGCGCCTTCGTGAACCCGCTCGCGAACGGCGTGCGAGTGGGGGCGGCGGCGTTGCCGGTCGGTCCCGGCGCGATGGCGGCGCAGACGGCCGCCGAACCGGCCGCGACGCGCACCGGCGCCGTGGGTCAGCCGGCTCCGGTCGGCTCTGGCACGCATGGCCGGTCCGACGAGGACGACCACACGAACCAGCTGCCGACGATCGACCACGCGCTGTTCCCTCTCGCGGAACCCGCCAGCGAGGCGGTCATCGGCCTTCCCCGGCAGGAGTGGCGATGAGCGCGGGGCGCGGCATCGAAGTCGAGCTGGAACTGCTCGACGCGCGCATCACGACGCTGGCCGATCTCGGCGATCTCACCGCCGATCTGGTGGCCACCGCGAGCAGGCTCGCGGAACGGCTGCCGATGCTGGGAACCGCGCCGCCCGCGGCGTACCTGGCGAACCGCCTGCGGGAAGCCGCGGGAGGCTCCGGACTCGCGGGCGAGGTCAAGGCCGCGGAACGCGAAGTCCGGGAATACCAGCAGATGCTGGCGTCCGCCAAACGCAAGTACCAAGAGCGGGAACAGCGCTCCGGCGACGAGCTCAGGGGGCAGGCCTCGTGACGCCGTTCGACGAACACGACAGCCGCTTCGAACTCGCGGAGCTGGATCTGCTCGCCACCTTCGCCGGAGTACCGCTGCCGTTTCCGTTGCGGATTCCGTCGTTCGGCCGGATCGCGGGCGAACGCGAGGTATCGCTCAGCGCCGCGGGTGGTTCGCTGGCCGAGCGTGGCCTCGCCACGGCGGACGGACCCGCCGGCCTGGCCGGGGCTCTGGTCGCCGCGCTGCGCGGGTACCACGGCTCGGTCGATCTGGTGCTGGCCCACAAGGGAAGCTTGACGGGGTTCGCGGCGATGATCCACGAAGACCGGGCGGTCCTGTGTGGACAGACGCTCGGTGGCGCGCCGAGCCCGGTGACCGTCATGAGGGTCGCGTACGACGCGGTGGCCGACACGCTCTCCGGGCTCCTTCCCGAGGTGCCTGCCGCACCGACCCTGCCGATCACCTTGTCTCCGGGGGCCGCCGGTGACGACCCGGCCGCCGAAGCGCTCGCCACCGTGCTGCCTTCGCTGACGGGACGCGGCCAGCTCGGTGTCGTGCGCCGATCGGGCGCCGAGAAGCGGCCACTCGAACTCTCCTGGCTGGACGGTCCTTCGGGGAGAGTCCGGATCGACCACGACGACCGCGGCTGGGTGAGCGTCAACCCGTTGCGGCACAACGAACTCGTTCACGCACTACGCGAGGCGGCGGCACTGGCCAGCCAGTGACGACACGTTCCATCGAACAAGGAAGGGGAACACCATGGAGCCGGCACAATGGCTCGCCGACTACCGAGACCGGCTCGAACGCGCCGCGGACGGCGCGCGCCAGGCTCGGGCAAGTCTCGAACAGGCGGGGGCGACGGCACGCTCACCCCGGGGTGAGGTCACCGTTTCGGTCAGCGCGGCGGGGGTGCTCGAGGGTGTCGCTTTGACGCCCGCCGCGCGCAGACTCGAAGCCGACGCGCTCGCCGTGTTGATCGTGACCACCGCACGCGAGGCCCAGCGTCTCGCCGGCGAACGGATGGCCGACGTGATGGCCGGGTATCTCGGCGACGGCCCGGCACTCACCCAGCTCACCCGGCACCTCTCGCCGGAGGTCGTGCGATGACCGCGGAACGGTCCTACACCGTCGATCCCGACCAGTTACGCCGGCACGCGGGCCGGCTCGCCGCGCATGCCGACCAGTTGTCGTCACTCGGTACGGCGCTGCCCGGCGACTTGCCGCCGACGGCGCTCGGACCGTTCGCGCAGTGCTTCACCGCGGGCATCGGCGCCGCGATGAGCCGGACGAGGGACGCGTTCACCCGCACCGCGTCGGTCATGGACGACGTCGGCGAAGGCATGCGGAGGGCGGCCGGGATGTATCAGAGCACGGACGAAGAACACGCCGCCCGCCTGAACCGGGACGGAGGCGCACGATGACGACGGCGGTGGAGGTCAGCACCGCGCTCGCGAACCTGCGTATCGCGCGGGATTCCGTCGGCGGCAAGGAATGGCTGTCCGCGGAGCTCCGCGGCGAACCGGCCGTCTCACTCGACATGCTCGGCTCGACGGCGAGCCCGCTGTCCGCGCTGAGCAGCGCCGGGTGCGACTTCCTGACGCCGATGATCTCGTTCCTCGAAGAGCCGCTCGGGCAGCTTCGCGGCGAGCCGGGGTCGGTTTCGGCTCCCTCCGCCGAGCACGACCGGGTCTCGCGGGGCGCGAACTCCGTCGCCGAGGACTACGGCTCCACGACGGAGAACGAGACGAGCGAATGGTCCGGGGACGCCAAGCGGGATTACACCGCGACGGCGACGAAGCTGGTCGACGGGATCAAGACGGTCGCGGAGGCCGCGGCGACCAACGCGAAGGCGATCGTCGCGGCCGGTGAGGTGGTGGCGCAGGCCGTCGACATCGTCACCCGCCTGATCACCGAGGCCGTCGGGAAGATCGTGCCGATCATGACGAGGGCCATCGCGGCGGCGCCCGCGACGTTCGGGGCCAGCATCGCCGAGGCGATCCCGGAGTGTGTGGCGATCGCCGTCGAACACGGCGGCCGGATCGCGGCGAAACTCGGCGAACTGCTCGTCAGCGGCGAAAACCTCGTGAAATTGCTCGAAGGCGTCGCCGGTGTGCTCGACGTCGTCGAGAAAGGCCTCACCGCGATCGGTGACGCCTCGGCGAACTCCGAAAAAGACTGAGGGAGAAGAGAATGGGAACGAAGACCCAGCGGATCGCCGGTGTCGCACTGGCCGTCGCGCTCGCCGTGCCGGTCGCGCCCGCGGTGGCGGCCGAGACCGGCGATCACGCCGCCGTACAGACCATGCTCGACCGCTTCCAGCGGAAGGCGGGCCCCGGTGCGGCCGTCCACGCCGGCGACGGCCAAGGCTCGTGGACCCTGTCGAGCGGCTCGGCCACCACCCCCGGGCAGCGGCCCATCACGGCCGGCGACCATTTCCGGGTCGCCAGCCAGACCAAGACCTTCACCGCGGCCGTCGTGCTCCAGCTGTTCGACGAGGGGATCGTCGACCTCGACGCTCCGATCGAGCGGTACCTGCCCGGCGTCGTCACCGGGAATTACGACGGCACCGTCATCACCGTGCGGCAGCTGCTCAACCACACGGCGGGATTCCCCCACGACCCCGCCGGCGCGAAGACCAAACCGGACGGCACGTTCGACCTGGCCACGCTCGTGCGGGCCGCGATGGACGACAAACCGGTCTCCGCGCCTGGCGCCTACCATTACTCCAACGTCGGCTACCTGGTGCTCGGCCTGCTGATCGAGAAACTCACCGGGAAATACGTCGGTTACGCGATCACCGAGCGGATCATCGAACCGCTCGGGCTGACCGAAACCTCGTTCCCGCCGCCGGGAAAGCGCACGCTCACCAGTCCGTATCTGCCCGGATACCAGGGTTTCCAGCTCGGTGGCGCCTACTTCTGGGTCGATATGACGACCTCGTTCGAGCTCTCGAAGTGGAGTGCGTCGGCCGCGATCGAATCCACCTTGACGGATCTCGCGAAGTTCGACCGTGCGCTCGTTTCGGGCACGGTCGTCTCGCCGAGGGCCCTCGCGGAGATGCGCACCGTCGTGCCGTGGACGCCGGGTTCTCCCGCCGGGTACGGCCTCGGGCAGTTCAGCATCCAGTTGTCCTGCGGCGGCGTCGCCTGGGGACACGACGGTTCCCTGCCGACCGGGCACGCGTCGCTGACGCTGGCCACCGACGACGGCAGGTTCGCGTCGGTCGTGACCAACACGAACCAGCTCCCGACCGACCCGAGCGCCATCGACGTCGCCAACGCCGCGCTGTGTGAGGGGAGGTAGATCGGTGACCCCGGCATCGCTCAGTCGCTTCGCGGTGCCGGGGTCACCGCCGGGTTTGTACGAATCTTGTACGAGCGTGAACAACCTTCGATCGGACCGCGAAACCCGACGAAGGCGAGCGCCCATGTCCGAGCAGCTGCCCACGGACCCCGTCCGGTCCCCGTTCTCCCGGCGTTCGCTGCTGCGGGCCGGTGGTGGTCTCGCCGCGACGACGGCGCTGCTCGGTACCGGCGCGGTGTTCGCCGGACCGGCTTCGGCCGCGGTGCCTGCGTCCAAGCGGTTCGACCTCACCAAGCCGTCCTATGACGAGTTCCGCAGCAAGATCTTGCACGAATCGCACCACGTGATGCAGGGTTTCGCGTTCGACAACCAGAACGTGCGCATCTTCATCGTGAACGCCCGCAACGGCGGGACCGGCGACGACCTGTGTGTCACCCAGGTCAACTTCTCCGGTGAGATCCAGGGCTCGATGCATCTGAACAACGCCGGGCACGGGGTGTCGATCGGCGTCGAACCGGTGGGCACCGACTCCTACATCTGGATGGAATGCGACTCGGACGGCTCCACGAGTGCCGGCCGCGGGACGGCGCTGGCCCGGTTCAAGTTCGTCAACGGTGGCACGCCTTCGGTGAAGAAGTTCCTCACCGGCAGCGACACGATCACCTGCGCCACCGATCCGATCAACAAGCGGATCGCGGTACGCCGCAAGGAAAACGGCAAGATGTTCTACAGCGTCTACCCGCTCGCGTCCGCGGCCGCCGGTAACTTCAGTTCGCCGCTGGCGCATTTCGCGCAACCCGCGCTGTCGACCGTGCCGGTGACGTTCCAGGGCTACACGATCTACGGCCAGTATCTGTACACATTGGACGGTACGGGACACGCGGACCCCGCCGACATCAACTCCTACGTCACCTGCATCGACATGAACACGGGCACCGTGAAGAGCCGCGCATTGACCAAGGCGGGGCAGTCGCTGGTGTTCCGTGAGCCGGAGGGGCTCGGGATCTACCGGAGCCTGGCCGGGGAAACCCGGCTGTACATGGGCTTCGGATCGCGTAGCAGCATGGACAACATCAACCGCTACGCGAACCTGTTCTACAAGAACGTCCTCATCGACTGACGACTCGCGGCGAACGCGGCCGCCGCCAGGGCGGCCGCGAAAAGCCCGTAGGAAGCCAACAATCCGGTGCCCGAGGAACTCAAGGCACCGCCGACGGCCCTGCCCAGCAATTGCCCGACGCATTCGGCGGTGATGACGGCGGTCGCCAGTTCGGCGGCGGTGAAACCGCTCGCGTCCGCCGTCGTGGCCCTGATGTACAGGCCCGGGTAAGCGAGTCCGACGCCGATTCCGGCGACCGTCCAGGCGACGAGGGCTGTGGCGAACGAACCACCGAAGGCCACGGCCGCGGTGCCGAGGGCGGTCAGGCTCAGGCCCACGACGGGAAAGCGTGCCGAGGAGAACTTGGCCGCGACGAGGCTGGTCACCGCCCAGCCGAGCGGGGCGGCGCTCAGCACGATCGCCGCTTGCCCGAGGCTCAGCTGGAAACCGCTCGTCAGGAGCACGGTGATCAGGCTGTCCGCGCCGAAATAGCCGATCGCGAACAGCACCATCGCGCCGAGCGCTGCGGGGGTCCCCGGCCGGAGCCGTGCGGTGCCCGGCGGCAGGATCGCGATCATCCCGACGGCGGTGATCGCCGCCCCGGCGAGCGCGAGCGGCCAGAAACCCGCGCTGAACACGACGATCGCCGCTCCCAGCGGCACCGAAAGCGTCCGCAGCAAGGGCCGTGAAGCGGCATCGGGTGCGTCGCCGCGCGCGGCACGCACGACCAGCAACCGTCCGAAAAGGACGAACGGCACCGGAAGCAGCAGGGTCCACCGCCAGCCGACGAGATGTTCCAGGCCGAGCGTCGCGGCCGGGCCGACCAGGGCGGGCACGATCCACATCGCCGACGACGCCGCGATCACGCGGATCCGCAGCCGGTCGTCGAGATGCCGGATCGCCGAGCTGACACCGAAAATCGCCAGGAGGCCGCTGGCGAGCCCGGCGGAGAACTGGCCGAGGGCGAACATCCACGCCGTCCGTGCCGACGCGGCCAGAGCGAGTCCGCCGAGGTAGGCGACCATCCCGACGGCGAGCGTGCCGCGAGGGCCCAGCCGGCCGAGGACCCTGCTCGCCAAGGGAAGCGCGACGAACAACCCCAGCGTCGAACCGGCGATCAGGAGTCCGAGGTCGGTCCTCGCGTCGAGATCGCCGGCGACGACGGGCAGCAAGGTGGAGGCGACGAAACCGGTGACGGCGGCCGCGAATTCGAGCGCGACGATGCCGACCGCCAGCCGGATTCCGGTCATGTGTAGAGGTCTCGGTCGTACCGGTTCAGCTGTACCCAGACCCCGTCGGGATCCTGGACGCGCAGCGAGTGACCGTAGCCCTCGTCCATCGGCGGGCCCGGTTCGAATCCGGCTGCCCGCAAGCGTTCCGCGACGTCCTCCAGTGGTTCGTCGACTTCGAAGGCCAGCTCACAGCGGCCGACGTCGTCGCCGGACGACCGGTGGATGGCCAGCATCCCGGCCTCGGCGGGCATTTCGACCCAGCCGCCGGGGCGCGACACCGGCCCGGTCCGCAGGCCGAGCACCTCGTAGAACCGTGTCATGGCCTCGACGTCCGCGCTGTAGCGGATCGGCATGATCTTCATCGCTCGCGTTCCTCACTGGTCCGCAGCAGGTATTCCTCCAGCACCCGTTCGACGAACGACGAGAGCGACTCGTCCGCGTCGACGGACGCGTGCTTCACCCGCTTGATGAGGTCGGGCGGCAGATAGACGTTGAATTGCCGTTTCTCGACCTGAGCCATGCTCGCATGCTAGCAAACGAGCACAAGCAGCACCGTGACCAGCGCCAGACCCGCGCCTATCCACGGGATGGCGGCCAGCGAAGCACCCAGGTTCAGCGCCCCGGCGGCGAAGGCGGGAGTAAGACTGATGCCCAGCTGGAAGGCCGAGACGGTGGTCGCGCCGGCCAGTGTCGGGGCGGACGCGGCGATCGTGAAGACCCGCCCGTAGAGCGCCGGATTGAGCACGAAGGCCGCGATGCCCAGCAAGAACACCGTCGGCACGACGACCCAGACGGAAGTGGCGAAAAGAGCGAGTATCGCCGAGAAGACCGCGATGCCGACGCCGCCGCCGAGCAGAGCGTGATGCGGGCGGCGGTCGGAGATGCGGCCGCCGATCGACAGTCCGGCGAAGGCGCCGATCCCGAACAGCGCGAGGACCGCGGGGATCCAGACCGCGGGAACGACGTCCGCGAGCATCGCCGCCAGGTAGTTGAAGGACACCATGTACGCGGCGGTGCTCAGGATGGTGATCGCGTAGACGCCCCAGAGGCGCGGCGTCCGCATGGCGCGCAGCTCCCCCGAAAGGCTGGGTTCCGCCGAAGGCGCGGTGGCGGGCAGGCCGACGGCGCACGCGACCACGCCCACGACGGTCAGCGTCACGACTCCCCAGAAGCCGCCGGTCCAGTCGGTGAGGTTGCTCAGCAGCGTGCCGACCGGTCCCCCGGCCACCATAGCGACGCTGAGCCCGGCGACGACGACGCCGGAGGCGCGGGCGTTGCGGTCGGGGGTCACCAGGCTGATCGCGGTCACGGTGGCGACCGCGAAGAACCCGGCGTAGGCGAGACCGGCGACGAACCTGGTGACCAGGAGGATCCAGTAGTCGTCGGCGAGCAGGCCGACGGCGATGGCTGCGGCGAAGGCGGCCTGCGTGGTCATCAACGCCGTACGCCGAGGCCATTTCAGGCTGAGCACGGCGAACGGCGGGCCGCCCAGGACGACACCGAGCGCGAACGCGGTGATGAGCGCGCCCGCGGAGGACAGGGAGACACCGAGATCGGCGGCGACCGCGGGCAGGACCCCGGCCATCAGGAACTCGGCGCTCCCCATCGCGAACAGGCTGAAGGCGAGGAGGTAGACCCCGGCGGGAAGGCGTTTCGTCTCGATCATGGCGCCAGCATCGGGAGATTCTGGCTGTTTCGGCAAAGAACTTTGCCGGAACCGGGACGAGCTGCTCTGCTGGCGGCATGGAGAGCCAACCCGCCGTCACCGCGGCGATCGAACTGATCGCGCCCCGGCTGCGCCGCGCCAGGGACAAGAAAGGCACGACGCTGGTGGAGCTCAGCCGCGCCACCGGGATCTCCACCAGCACCCTGTCCCGCCTGGAATCCGGGCAGCGCAAGCCGAGCCTCGAACTGTTGCTGCCGGTGATCGCCGCACTGGGCCTGCGCGTCGACGAGATCGTCGCCTCACCGAGGGTGCTCGAAGCGCCTTCGGACGGCCGGGCGCTCATCCCGCTCACGCGGCACGAGGACGGGCCTCGCGCCTACAAGATGACGATCCCGGCGAGCGACGACGAGCCCCGCACCCGAACCCACACCGGCCGCGAATGGCTTTACGTGCTGCGAGGCAGGCTGCGGCTCGTGCTCGGCGACCAGGACGTCGTACTCGGTCCCGGCGAGGCCGCCGAGTTCGACTGCCGGACGCCGCATTGGTTCGGCGCCACCGGCCGCGGGCGGGTCGAGGTGCTCAGCCTCTTCGGCGAACAGGGCGAGCGGATCCACGTCCGCGCCCGCACCCGATGAACGTCAGACGCGCTGCTGGATACGGATCAGGTTCCCGGACGGGTCGCGGACGGCGCCGTCACGCAGGCCGTACGGCTGGTCGGTCGGCTCCTGGATGATCTCGGCGCCCGCCTCCTGCAGGTGCTTGAAGAGGCCGTCGAGGTCGTCGGAGGAGAACAGGATCCCCGCGTAGGTGCCCTTGGCCATCATCTCGCTGATCACCCGGCGTTCGTCGTCGGTGATGCCCGGGTCGACGGCGGGCGGGTGCAGCACGATCGACACGGGCTGCCCCGGCGGGCCGACGGTGAGCCAGCGCATGCCGTCGTAGCCGACGTCGTTGCGCACCTCGAAACCGAGGAGGTCGCGGTAGAAGGCCAGTGCGGCTTCGGGGTCGGTCTGAGGAAGGAAGCTTCCGTGAATGGCGATGTCCATGACGGTCACGCTAGGTGAGACCGGTTCTCGACGCTTCTCGATTCCTGATCGCTCTTCCGTGCCGCCTTGATCGCCTCGACACTGCGATCGACGTCCGCTTCGGTCGTGCTCCAGTTCGACACGGAGATGCGCATCAGGCGCCGTCCGTGCCAGGTGGTCGCGCCCATCCAGCACTCGCCGGACCGCTGGAGGGCTTCGACGACGCGGTCGGTTTCCCCGTCGAAGGCGACGAGCACCTGGTTCAGCACGACGTCGTTCACGACGGTGACGCCCTCGCACGCCTCGAGTTTCCCGGCGAACCTCCTGGCCAGCGCGCAGCATCGTTCGACCATCTCGGCGATGCCCTCGCGGCCGAGCTCGCTGAGCGCGGCCCACGTCGCGAATCCCCGCGCCCGGCGGGAGGACTCCGGCACGAAGTCGCCCGGCGCTCGCACCCCATCGGCGCCCTGGCCGGTCAGATAGGCAGCGGTCACCGCCATGGCGGCCCGGTGCGACTCGGGATGGGCGCAGAACGCGTAGCCGCTGTCGTACGGGACGTTGAGCCACTTGTGCCCGTCGACCGCCCAGGAGTCGGCCCCGTCCAGGCCCGCGGTCCATCGCCTGAGCGTGGGCGCGGCGGCCGCCCAGAGCCCGAACGCGCCGTCGACGTGGACCCACGCGTCGTGCCGGCGGGCGATCTCCGTCGCGGCGGCGAAGTCGTCGAAAGCGCCGGTGTTCACGTTCCCGGCCTGGAGGCAAACGATTGCGGGCCCGTCAAGCGTCCTTTCGAGATCGGCGATGTCGATGGCACCTTGGCCGTTCGCGCGCACCGGCCGCACCGCGTCGGTGCCCAGGCCCAGCAAACGGAGCGACCGGTCGATCGACGCGTGCCGTTCTTCTCCGGCGACGACCCGCAGAGGCGGCGCCCCCTGCAGTCCCCGGCGCTCGACGTCCCATCCCGCCCGCGCCAGCAGGTGATGCCGGCCGGCGGCCAGGCCGACCGTGTTCGCTCCCTGTCCGCCGGTCACGAAGCCGAACGAGGCACCGGCCGGGAGACCGAGGACCTCCTTGAGCCATTCGCCCGCCACTTCCTCGACGATCGCGGCGGCGGGCGAGGTGACCTGGTTGAACGCGGGCTGGTCCCATCCGGTCGCCAGCATGTCGGCCGCGGTCGCGGCGTCGAGCGCGCCACCGGTGACGAAACCGAAGTACCTCGGCCCGGTGTTCGCCACCAACGCCGGCTCGACGGCGTCGGCCAGCCGCCGGATCACGTCGGCGGGCGGCGTGGGCTTTTCGGGCAGTTCGCCGAGCTTCTCCCGGACGCCCGTCGTGTCGTCCGGGAAGACCGGGGCGTCGGCGACGCTTTCGCGGTATCGGGTGACGCGGGCGGCGACGTCGGCCAGGAGATCTCGCAACTCACTCATCCGACGGCTCTCTTTCGATCGTCGCGAACCACGCGGGAGCGCCCGCTTCGTCGTGGAACCTCGTCCGGACGCGCTCCTCCACGATGGCCTTCACACGCCATCCTGCCCCGAAGGGCTTTGTCAGCGCTTCACGTTTTACCGGGTGGGGCCCGGCGTTCTCGCCGTCGCTGAAGCACAGGATGTAGAGCGTCCCCTTGGTGACCGCTTCGAGGCTCTTGACGTACGCGACGCGCTCGTCCGCGTCGAAAGCGTGGAAGAGCCCGCAATCGAGCACGGTGTCGAACCGCCGCCCGAGCCGCTCCAGGTGAAGCGCGTCCGCCGTCAAGAATTCGGCGTCGAGCCCGAGCTGGCTCGCCCTTCGCCGTGCGATGGCGAGGGCCGTCTCGGCGACATCGACGCCCAGCACCGGAAGCCCTCGCGACGCGAGGTGAAGCGCGTTCTCGCCCGACCCGCAGCCCGCGTCGAGCACCGTGCCGGTGAAGCTTCCAGCCGCCCGCACGACCGCGGGCTGGGGTCCGCCGAAATCCCAGGGGGCGGGGCCTTCGAGGTACGAGGCGTCCCAGGGCAGGCCGGTCATCCGCTCGTGACTGGTCGGGTTCCTGCCGCCGAACGGATCCTCTTGCGACATGGTGACCGCCCTTCCCGCACTCCGACGTCAGCCGCCGGCGACCGCTCTCTTCTGTTTGATCTTGTTCGCAGGAGTCCTGCTCTTCGCGGCAGCCCTTCCCGCGGAACCACCGATCAGCTGGCTCACACGCTGAGGTGTCAGACCCAGCACAGCGGCTATCTCTCGCCCGGACAATCCGGACGCTCCAAGATTCTTCGCCACCTCACGCTGCTTCGCCGCCGCCTCGCGTTGCCGACGTTCCGCGTCTCGCACGTCGGCACGCGCCGACCGGACCTGCTCCGCCAACTCGGCGTCGAGCTGAGGGACGACGTCCACATCGAAGGAGTTCTCGTCATCGAGATCCAGTGCGAACGCGATGTACTCACGGGCGACGGCTTCCGCTTTGGACAAAGTGCCCGCCTGCGTGACACCGACACCGTCGACATGAAGTTCCCAGCCACGCTTCCAGCGTTTGGCCAAGACGACGTAGGTGCCGGTCATTGCAGCCACCCCTTCGGTAGGCACGGGAGTTTCTTGATGACGTCGTCCACGACTCCGGGGGAGACGTTCTTGTGGTCTGTGAGCGCAGCCTTCGTCGAGAAGTGCCCACCGCACGTCTCTGTACTTCGTCGCTTTCACCGCCCACGTGAATCTAGCCCGTCTAGATACACAATATCTATACGGGATAGATGTCTCACCTCCGGCAGATGAGGATCGCCTGGCAGGAAGCGGGCCCCGCTCCGTAGCGGCACAGGTGCCGTGACCAGGTCCTCATGTGACCGTCGACGTCACCGGCTTCATCAGGATCTTCTCCGCCCCTAACTACGTCATCGAGTACGACGACGGTGAGGTCCGCTAGGAGTTCTCACTCTGCTTCCGTGCCCGCCCGGTCTCCGGCGAGCTACGCACGAGCAGCGAGAGCAAAGAGGTTCTGTGGGTCGAACCAGCCAAGCTGGACGGCCTCAACATCCACCCCGCCATTCGGTTCAGGATCGCCTGCGGCTTCAAGGGTGCTGACCAGCCGTTCTACACATAGTCGATGCCCGCCTCCCACAACCGAGCTTCCGTCCGCTCGACAGCACCCGCCAACTCCGGCCGCGCTAGCTGAATGAACGTCGACACGACGTCATCCGGTCCGTACCGCTGCTGAATCTCCGCTGCGCGCTCCTCGAAGGTCACAACTTCGCCGTCCGGCGAGGTCGTCATGTCGGCCCACCACAGAGCGTCTCTCAATGGCGTCCGCTCGTCGCCCCAGTCAGCCAGGTCGTCAGCCAGACCCCGCAGCTTTGCCTCCAGATACGCCGCCGAATGATGCGCCACCAACGCGCACAACCGATCCGGAGCCCCAGCTTCCCGGAGATATCGCGCGCCGTCCAGCGCATGCAGCCCGGTAGCCACCAGGTCGGGTGCGTACCCAATGTCGTGAACGAGGCCCGCTGCCGTGAGCACCTGCGCATTGTCGGCAGAAAACAGCCGTTCCGCCGCACTCAGCCGCTTGCATACTCCCCGGGAATGCTCCCAACGACGCGGCAAATCCACGCTGAGCCGTCTAGCCGCCAACTTACTAGCCCACGCCGTCAAATCCACCTGTTCACGGTATCGACGACATCGCGTCTCCGCACGAAGAGCCGCATGCCAACAAGGGGGTCACTTGCCCCCCTCCTCGTCGTCAAGCGCGACTTTGACCACCATGACACCACATCTACACGCTGCAATGTGTCTGAAGATGCCTAGAAGTCGTCTTGCCTTGAACTCAGAAGAACTTGCCGAGAACGGATTTTTTCGGCTTCCTCCTGCAATTCGTCATCAGAGTCCTCGTCAACCTCCTGGACATTCCTCCACTCTGCGTCCTTCTGCACTAAAGGCTTACTACCCTCTTGCGTAAAAATTTCACCTAGAGCATCATTGAGCGCTTCATTTCGCCTAACTCGATTTAGGCGGTCACTCGCTGCACGTTCAACCGCTCGAAGGTAACGCGCCGCAGGAACTGTGACAGCAGTTTTAACAAACAACTCGCCTTGATCCTCGTTCGCCTGCTCGCGCTTCAGCTCATTGACTGCGTCAGAGAACTCTGCAAGCCTCTGAATGAACTGATCTACTCGATCTCCTGTCAATGGCAAACGATCAGCGTGAGCCATCAAGAATACAAGCAAGGAATAGAAGTCCGACTTGTTCCTGAAGCGAGTCTTTTTTAATCTAACCGAGTAGATTGCAAGAAGTTCAAGTATCCTTCCGAAGCTGCGCTCTAAACGCTCCTGAAGATCAGGAGGGAAACCCTGCTTCTCGTACGTCACGAAGAGTTGGTCTAGGCCTTCTTTTTTATTAGGAAATGCGTTTGATGCAGTCGCGAAGATAACCTCGGCGAAAAATTCGTCGTTCCTTCTCCGCAAGTAGTCCTTTGCCGAGAAAACGCCGATCTCCCCGAATACTCGGCGGGCAGCCAACTGCTCAACAAGCTTAACAAATGGACCCGTATAAGCTGCATGCCGCAGCTCTTGCGACTCGAGCGACTCTACAGTGCGATTGAGCCTACGAAAAACCTCTCGTAAAGCACTTTCGTTAAGGTCAGGCAACTTCCTAACAATGAATTCAAAGCTACGGAAGCGCTGCTTTTGCTCCGGTTCAAGTTCCGCAAAGATCTTTCCTCGCCACTCTTCCTTTACCTCGTCATCCTGGACGAGGCGCAGCCGATTGGCAAGGAAGCGCAAGCAGGTAGTGATTCTCTGCTGTCCGTCGACAACAATTGTTTCTTCTTCGCCATCAGGAGATGTACTCCTTTGGATGTACACCTCAGGTACAGGCAGTCCGCGAAGTATTGAGTCAACAAGCAAGCTTTGCTGAGTCTCATTCCATACAAGATTTCGCTGAAATGCCGCCCTCAAGACCAGGTCGCCAATAGCGTGCACTTGCTGAAAATAGTTAATATTAAGACTTGAGCTGGTCGGAGCAACCTGCTCGTCGAATACCAAACCGTCAGAGTCCGCACTCAAAGAAGCTTCTCCTTGCATTTCATGAGACCAGAAGAGACATAATTTCGCACACTCCAATAATCTCGATAGATCCAGAAGTTCACGGCAACCTCACGATCCAACGCTATCGCCACCTTCTCCGATAACTCGGTACTCACCGAAATCCAGTGTGGTCCAAACGAGAGGAAAGGAAGCAGCACGTTGGCAAGTATAGCCCCATCGAAGAAGCGTTTCTTCTGCCATTTTAGGTTATCCGCAAATTCTCGATCTAACGGTTGAAATGTCGGCTGTGCCGCCCTTCTCAGGTCTCGCCAAGCCGTCTCGAAGTGAACCTCTGATACGATCGCTAGATCTATATCCGACTCATGATCGAACCTTTTTAGTTTACCGTCTGCGATCTTGCCGGGGTCTAACGACAGTCCGACCGCGCCGGAGCCGATACAAAAAATGCCATTAGGATCTACTTCGAGCCTCGATGCAAGGAGTCGCAAAATTGGACGAAAGTCAGAATCACTAAAAGCATAGGGATCTGCCCGAAGGTAATGCTCGTCAATCCAGTCTAATATTGGATCGCATCTCGCGATCTGATCTTGATCTGGATACGCCATTTCCTGCCTGTCTTGCCGGTGTCGGTCAGCTTCCAAGCATACTGGCCTGACGAGACAAGACCAATTAGCCTTGCACACTCCCGGGCTGGCAGAGCTGCCGAACTTGGCTCTATGGGATCAAGGTGCCGCCGGTGGCGGCGCGCGGGTCACCACCCGTCCGGCGGACTACGCCCACAAGGCGACGTCGGCCTACCGCTCCGCTCCCGGCAGGCGCCGCCGGGCGAGCCCGCCGTAGGGCAGCTCCCGCAGCGCGCCGCCGCTACAACGTTAATGCGCACGTCATGCGCGCACCCATCTCCGCGTGTCTTCCCGATTGCCGCACCGTCGAGCTTCTACTCTGGCTCCGAAGCCTGCTCCAGTCGCTTCCTCGGACGGCCGTCGAGGAAGCGCCCTGACTCTCGACGCTGCCGGGTACAGCGCCCGCGCGGTGCCTCAGGGGATGAGGTAGGTGAAGGCCCATGTCTCAACGGGGCCGGAAGAACCGGTTCACCGTCAGCATCACCGGCAAGGTGACACTGACGGTGAACCACGCAGTAACCGTTGTCGTGCTGGTCCTGCTAGGCGTCGCAACCTGGTACCAGCGCTGACCTGCGGTTTCGTCGCCGGGGCTGTTCTTTGGACAGCTCCGGCGATGAGCTTCCGAAGTCCGTATACGGACCCCGGCCGTGTCAACGTAAACCCCGGGTGTGCCCACACCTGGGACGTTGCCCGGCATGTCTGTATCAATCTGTATCAATAGGCCTTACGACACGGAGTCCCGAGTGCCGCCGAGTGACCAGTTCCTCGCCGCACGATCGTTTAACACCAGCCTGCCAGCATCAAGGGCGCCTACGGTGTCGCTGCGCGATGAGCTGCGCTCCCCCTTGACCCTGGCAGCCCGGTGCTAACAGCGGCAGGGGCGAGGAAACAGGGCCAGACTGCCACCGCGTGCTGTCATGTCGACCGATAGCCAGCCTGTCAGGACAGAGGGGCAGAACTACGACGCCTGATCGACACAAGACTTCGATCAGACTTGTACGACGAATCAGCCCGGCAAGGGCGCACGCTCGGAGACCGCCCAGCTCATGACGGCTCGTACCCTGGACCAGAGCCGATCTCGGTCCGGCACGGAACAGGTACGGAACAGAGGGCGTGACCAGGTCCTCATGTGACCTTGGGAAACCTTGTTTGACCTGCGTCGGAATGCCCCGGTACCGTTAGGCGTTAGCACTCTTGTCGGCTGAGTGCCAATGCACGAAGGAGCAGCAGTGCCCACCTACCAGTACGCCTGCAAGGAATGCGACCACGCTTTCGAGGCCGTGCAGTCGTTCTCCGACGCGAGCCTGACCGTGTGCCCGCAGTGCTCGGGACCGCTTCGCAAGGTCTTCAGCTCGGTCGGCGTGGTCTTCAAGGGCAGCGGTTTCTACCGCAACGATTCGCGCGACTCGAAGGCCAACACGACCGCGGCCCCGGCCAAGACCGAGACGAAGTCGGAGTCGAAGACCGAGTCCAAGTCGGAGACCAAGAGCGCGGCATCCTCCTCCACGGGTACGACGAAAACGGCCGCCGCCGCTTCCTGACGTCCCGAGTTGTCCACAGGCCCCCGGTTATCCACAGCCGGGGGTTTTCGTTCTTTCCAGGGCCGCGTGCCGCCCCTAGCGTCGAGATCATCACCGATCGACGAGGGGGAATCCCGTGCTCCACGCTCTGCCCGTCCTGCGAAGACTTCGCGGCAGGCCCGCGCGACTGCTCCGCCGCTGGCTTGCCCTGTCCCTGCTGCTCAGCGGCCTGGTCGCGCTCTTCCTTCCCGCTTCCGCACGCGGTGCGCCCGGCACCGCGACCGTGGTCTCCGCCCGCGACCTCCCGGCCGGGTCGGTGCTGAGGGCCGCCGACCTCAAGCTCGTCGATCTCCCGGACGACGTCCGTCCACAGGGCGCCATCGGCCTGCCCGCCACGGTGGAGGGACGGCTGCTCGTCGGTGCGGCGCGGGCGGGTGAACCGCTGACCGACGTCCGCCTGCTGGACGCGGCCATCCCCGGATCGGGTGATCCCGAGAGTTCAACTGTCCCGGTGAGGCTCGCCGACGCCGGCGTCACGGAGCTGCTCAGGCCGGGCCAGCGGGTCGACGTCGTCGCGGCCGCCGAGGCCGGGCGCGAAGCGTCTGTGCTGGCCAGCATGGCTGTCGTGGCGGCCGTGGGGGCTCAGGCGGCCCGCGACCCGACGGCTCCCAGCACCGGGAGCAAAGGACCTTTGGTGCTGCTTTCCCTGCCTTCCGCGATCGCGACACGAGTCGCCGCCATCTCGCTGGAACGGTCCATAACGGTTACCCTCCGCTAGCTCGCGCCTGCCCATGGCGGCGGGCGCCTGCGTCCCCCCGGTATGGAACGGGACGGTCGGCGAACCGTCCCAGGTGAAGAGGAGAGCGTCTTGCTCAAGGGTTTCAAGGACTTCCTGATGCGCGGGAACGTCGTCGACCTCGCGGTCGCGGTGGTCATCGGCGCCGCGTTCACGGCGATCGTCACGGCCTTCACGAACGGCCTGATCAAACCGCTGATCAACGCCATCGGCGGTTCGGACGCCGCCAAGGGGCTGGGGTTCAACATCCTCAGCGCGAACGACTCGACGTTCATGGACTTCGGCGGCGTGATCAACGCGGCCATCAACTTCGTGATCGTGGCCGCCGTCGTCTACTTCGTGATCGTGCTGCCGGTCAAGCACGTCCAGGAGCGGCGCAAGCGCGGCGAGGAGGCGGGCCCGGCGGAGCCGACCGACGTCGAACTGCTCACCGAGATCCGCGACCTGCTCCGCGCGCAGCAGAACCGCCAAAGCTGACCCGGTTCACCGGTCGTGATGAGGCGGCCGGTTCTCCAGGAACCACGAGTCGGAGTCCGGGGTGCGCCGCCCCGGCTCTCGCTCGTCGGAGGTCGTGTCCGGCAGGACGTCGCCGAAGATCTCGTCGACCCGTCGTTTCGCCGCCGCGGCGGAGCGCTTGTCCTCGTCTTCACCTGGCATGACGTCCATTTTCGCACCGGTCGCGAGGTCCGCCGACCGGTGGGACCATCAGCGCATGAGCATTGTCGACAAAGCGAAGGGGCTGGCCGCCCAGGCCATCCACAAAGCGGAAGAGGTCGCGGGCGAAGTCCGCGAGAAGGCCGGGCCGCTGGCCGAGAAGGCGGGCGACGTCGCGGCCAAGGGTGTCTCGGCGGCGTCTGCCGGGGCGAACAAGGTCACCGGCGGCCGGTTCGAGGACAAGATCGGCCACGTCACCGAGAAGGTGGAAGGAGTGTTGCACCAGGACAAAAAGGGCGAGCCCGGGACAGAGCCCGGACCCGCGCCCAAGAACTAGGCCTCTTCGAGCCCGGACAGCTCGTCGATCACGTACGGCACCAGCGACGAGAGCGTCGCCATGCCGTCGCGGACGGCCGCGCGTGAACCCGCGAGGTTGACCACCAGCGTGCTGCCGGAGACGCCGACGAGCCCGCGGGAGATGCCCGCGTCCACCGCGCCGGCGGCGAGGCCGGACGCGCGCAGTGCCTCACCGATGCCCGGGATCGGGCGGTCGAGCACACCGGCCGTCGCGTCGGGGGTGCGGTCGCGCGGGGAGACCCCGGTGCCGCCGACGGTGATCACCAGGTCGGCGCCGCCGATCACCGCGGTGTTGAGCGCGTTGCGGATCGCGGCCGTCTCGGCCTCGACCACGACGACGCCGTCGACGATGAATCCGGCCTCTTCGAGCAGCTCCGTGACCAACGGTCCCGTGTTGTCCTCGTGTTCGCCGTGGGCGACGCGATCGTCCACGATGACCACCAGTGCGCGGCCCAGCCGTTGTGCGCTCCGTTCCATAGGCACACCGTATCCGGTTTCGGCTGATCTTCGCTTCGGCGGTGCCGCGTAGTTGTGACGATTCCCTGACGTGAGCCGGTGATCCGGCGCCGCCGCCGGAAATCGCCCCTAGCGTCGGAGCGGTGCGAACACTGATAACCGGCGGGGCCGGGTTCATCGGCTCCCACATCGCCGATCTGCTGTCCGATCAAGGCCACGAGGTGGTCGTCCTCGACAACCTCCTCGGCACCGCGCACGGTTCGCCGCGCCCGCCCGGGTACACCGGCCGCCACCGGTTCCTGCGTGGCGACGTCACCGACACGGAGCTGGTCGCCGAGTTGCTGGACGGCGTCGACGCGGTCTGCCATCAGGCGGCCGTCGTGGGACACGGGGTCGATCCGTCCGACGCGCCGTCGTACGCGCTGAACAACGACTACGGGACCGCTGTGCTGGTCGCGGCCATGCACCGGGCGAAAGTGCGGAAACTGGTGCTCGCCTCGTCGATGGTCGTCTACGGCGAGGGGCGGTACGAGTGCCCCGTCCACGGGATCGTCGCGCCGTCGGCGCGGAAACAGTCCGATGTGGATGCCGGACGTTTCGAGCCCACATGCGCGGCTTGCGGCGCCGAGCTCGGCTGGCGGCTGGTTCCCGAAGACGCGCCGTTGCAGCCGCGGAGCACCTACGCGGCCACGAAGCTCGCCCAGGAACATCTGGCGGCGGCGTGGGCCCGGCAGACCGGCGGAACGGTCTGGGCGCTGCGCTACCACAACGTCTACGGACCACGGATGCCGCAGAACACCCCGTACGCGGGTGTCGCGTCGCTGTTCCGGTCCTCGCTTTTGCGCGGTGAGGCGCCGATCGTGCTTGAGGACGGCAAACAGCAGCGCGACTTCGTGCACGTCCACGACGTGGCGAGGGCGAACGTCCTGGCGCTGGGCACCGACGGCCCCGAAGGCGACCTGACGCCGCTGAACATCTGTTCCGGGCAACCCCACTCCGTGGGCGAACTCGCCGAGGAGCTCGCGAAGGCCTGTGACGGGCCTGCCCCGAAGATCGCCGGCGGTGCCCGTCCCGCCGACGTCCGGCATGTCGTCGCGGATCCCGCCCGCGCCGAACGGCTCCTCGGCTTCACCGCGCGAACGGGTTTCGCCGAAGGCATCGCCGGTTTCGCCACCGCTGAGCTGCGAGAACCGGTCGGTTCCTGAAACCGGGAACAGACCGGGCCCCCGGCCGGTTGTCGTTCCCGGCAACGGAATCGACTTTTTTTGGGGGTTTTGGTGGGCATCACCGTCGGAGACATCGAGATCGAAGCGCTCGGGGACGGCCTGATCCGGCTGCCGCTCGCGTTCTTCCCCGGTCTCGACCCCGAAGCCCACCCGGACGTCTTCGACGAGGACGGCACCGTGCACGTCCCGACCGGCGCGTACCTGATCCGCGGCAACGGCCGCACGATCCTCGTCGACACCGGCCTCGGCCCGCGCGAATTCGCCTTCCCGCCGGGGATGACGCCCGCCAAGGGCGACCCCACCCCGCCGATGGGCACGGGCGGCGACCTCGCGGCCGCGCTCGACAAGGCCGGCTGCCCGGTGGACGAGATCGACACCGTCTTCCTCACCCACCTGCACAACGACCACATCGGCTGGATCGCCCCCGAAGGCGACCTGACCTTCCCCGATGCCCAGGTCGTCTTCGGCCAACTCGACTGGGACGCGCTGATCGCGCCCGCCGGGACGGGCGAATGGAGCCGCGTCGGGATGGAGACCGCCCGCGGCGCGGGGCTGACCGAGGCGATCAGCGGCGACGACGTCGAGATCGCGCCCGGGATCGTGGCGCGGCACGCCCCCGGGCACACGCCCGGCCATTACGTCCTCGACATCACCGCGGACGACGAGCGCCTGTTGCTGCTCGGCGACGTCCTGCACACTCCCGCGCAGCTGACGGACTCGCGGGTCGGCTTCCTCGGCGACGTCGACCCGGATCTCGCTCTCCGTACCCGGCAACGCTTTCTCGCCGAAGCGGAAGAGACCGGCGCGATCATCGCGCCGGCCCACTTCCCTGACATGGGGTTCCTGCGGCTCTGAGCTACTTGCCGCAGAGCACCTTGTCGGTGAGCAGCTGGTCCGCCTTGTTGTAGGCCTGCCCCAGATCGGCCGCCGAGTCGCCGTAGGTCATGGACAGCTCGTAGGTCCGGCTGCCATCCGGCGTGCTGGCCATCAGCGTGCCGTAGCCGTGGAAACCGCCCATTCCCTTGAGGACGGTGCCACAGCTCGCTTCCTGGACGTACAGCCCGAGTCCGTAGCCGCCCTTCGGGTGCGGCTTGCGCATCTCGGCGAGCAGCGGGGCGGGCAGCAGCTTTCCGCCCAGCAGTGCGGAGAAGAACGTGTGGAGGTCCTTCGTGGTCGAGATCAGTTCACCGGCGCTGGACGCCCACGACGGGTTCTGGTTCGTGATGTCGACCGTCTTCCACTGGCCGGGCTTCTCCTCGTAGCGGTAGTAGCCGTGGGCGTGCGGCCCGGGGATACCCGGCCAGGTGCCGGGCACCACGGTGTCCCGGAGTCCGAGCGGCCGGAAGATCCGTCGCTGGAGCTCGTCGCCGTAGGGGCGGCCGGTGACCTTCTCGATCACCAGTCCGGCGAGGACGTAGTTGATGTTCGTGTACGTCCAGTCCGTTCCCGGTGCGAACAGCGGCTGCTTGGACAGGCCGAAGCGCACCAGCTCCTCCGGCCGGTAGGTGTGGTACCGGTTGTCCAGGAACTCCTTGCCCGTCAAGGGGATTCCGGGCACGATCGTGCCGTCGGGCAGCATCGCGCCGGTGTAGTCGAACAGGCCGCTGGTGTGCTGCAACAACATCCGCACGGTGATCCGCCGGTCGAGGCCGAACTCGGGCAGATACCCGGCCACCGGCGCGTCCAGGCCGACCTTGCCCTCCCCGACCAGCTGCAGCACGGCGGTGGCCACGAAGGTCTTGGTGTTGCTGCCGATCCGGAACCGTCCGTTGGTCGGCGGCTTGGCGGCCGAGCCCAGCTCGCGCACCCCGGCGCTGCCGGTCCAGTCACCTCGCGCGTCGTGCACCCGCAACTGCGCGCCGGCGAAACCGGAGGCGGCGATCCCCTCGACCATCGCCCGCAGCTCCGGCCGGTCCCGTCGGTCGTCCGCGGCGGCCACGCCGGGGGCGACCCCGGCCAGCAGTGCGGCCGCCACCGCGGTGATCGCCGTCCGCCGGAAGAATCGCTTCGCTGAAGTCGTCATGGCGGCAACGATCGCCGTCCGCGCTGACACCGCGGTGACATGCCGCTGACACGGTCAGGGCATGGCGAGCGGAAGCCGGACCTCGAACCGGCAGCCGGGTCCGTGGTTCTGGACGCCGATCCGGCCGCGATGGGCTTCCACCAGGCCTTTCGCGATCGCGAGACCGAGTCCGCCGCCGCTCGCCAGCCCACCGCGTTCGGGTGTCCGCGCCCGCGTCCCTCGGAAGGCGACGTCGAAGACCCGGCCGATCTCGTCGTCGGGGATCCCGCCGCAGCCGTCGGAAACCGCGAGCAGCGCCTCGCCGCCTTCGATGCCGATCTGGACGGCGACCGTCCCGTCCGGCGGGGTGTGCCGCACGGCGTTGGACACCAGGTTGCGCACGATCCGCGCCAGTTCCGGGTCGCTGCCGGAAACGACCGGCCACACGTTGGCGTACTCGATCATCCGTACGCGTTTCTGGTCGGCGAGCGGCGCCTGCGCGGCGACGGCGTCGCTCACGACGTCGCGCAGCGGCACCGCGGCCATGGTCAGCTGCAGCGCGCCCGCGGTGATCCGCGAAAGCTCGAACAGGTCGCCGACCATGCCGGACAGCCGCGTGGTCTCCCCGCTGATCCGCCGCGCGTAGCCGGTGACCTCGATCGGGTCGGCGACGACGCCGTCCGCGACGGCCTCGGCCATCGCCTGGATGCCGGCCAGCGGGCTCCGCAGGTCGTGGCTGATCCACGCGACCAGTTCGCGCCGCGACGCCTCGGCCGCACGCTCTCGTTCCCGTGCCTCCCGTTCCCACACACTGCGGCGCGCGATCGCGCGGCCGAGCACGAGCGCCGCCGGCACGGTCACGAGCGCGACCAGCAGGCAGACCAGGGTCATCGTGGTCAGCGCCGGGGTGAACATGAACCCGCTGATCCCGAGCACCGCGATCAGCGTCGCGAGCACCGGGATCAGCACCAGGATCGTCATCGTGCTGGCCAGCGAACCGTGCCGGAGCAGGTACAGGGCCAGCCCGCCGAGCAGCACCACCGGCAACGCGAACATCAGCGCGAACGGCAGGATGTGCCAGGCGTGCGCCAGCATCTCGCCGAGCGACTCCCCGGAGCCGATCATCGCCGCACCGGGTCGTACCGGTAGCCGACGCCCCACACGGTGGCGACGCGGACGGGTTTCGCCGGATTCTTCTCGATCTTTTCCCGCAGCCGTCTGACGTGGACGGTCACGGTGGACTGGTCGCCGAAGTCCCAGCCCCAGACCTTCTCCAGCAGATCGGCGCGGGAGAACGCCACCCCGGGATGGGTGAGGAAGAACGCGAGCAGATCGAATTCCCGGCTCGTCAGGGGAAGTTCGACGCCGCCGAGGGCCGCCTGCCGGGCCGACATCTGCAACGCCAGGTCGCCGTCAGTGATCACGCGGGCGGCAGGTTCGGGGCGCGGCATCCGCGCCCGCCGCAGCACCGACGCCACCCGCAACGCGAGTTCCTTGGGGCTGAACGGTTTCGTGACGTAGTCGTCGGCGCCGAGCTGGAGTCCGGCGATGCGGTTCTCCTCCTCGCCGAGCGCGGTCAGCATCACGACCGGCACCTGGCTCACCTGCCGCAGGCGGCGGCACACCTCGAGTCCGTTGAGCCCGGGCATCATGACGTCGAGGACCACCAGGTCCGGCCCGGTCGTGGAGAACAGCCGCAGCCCTTCGGTGCCGTCCCCGGCGACGTCGACCTCGAAGCCCGCGACCTCCAGGTACCGCCGGACGACGTCCCGCACGGTCTCGTCGTCGTCGACGACGAGCACCCGGCCCTGTTCTGTCATGCCATCCACCTCACCAGCTCGTCAGCACCAGATGGTTCACCACCAGCGCCGTGGCCGCCGACGCGGCGAGCCACCACCGCCGCCCCTTCGACGGCAGCAGCGCCACCGCGGGCAGCAGCCACACCTCGAACGGTAGCCAGATGCGTTCGACCTCCGCCTTCGACAGGCCGGACAGGTCGGCGAAAGCGATGGTCAGCGCCGCGGCCAGCACGATCAGCGTGACCGGCTCGCGGAACGAGCGTTTCGGCCCGGCCAGGAAGTCCGCGCCCGCTCGTCGTGTCCCGGCGATCACGGCGGGACCGATCGCGATCAGCACCGCCGCGATATCCGCCCACACCCAGTAGGAATACGGGCGCAGCGTCGCGATCCCCTGGTAGTAGCGCTCCACCACCAGGTGATAGCCGTCGAGCCACCAGAAACCCGTCAGCGCGAACGCCAAGACGACCACGGCAACGCCCGCCGTGGCGACGAGCAGGATCCGCCACTCGCGGGTGAGCACGACGACGGCCAGCACGAGCACGCCCAGCAGCACGAGACCGTACGAAAGAAAGAGCCCGAACCCGAGCAGCAGACCGCCGGGAAGCGCGAGGATCCGCCGTCGCTTGGCCAGCGCCAGCAGCGCGATCCCGGTCGCCGTGACCCCCGCGAAGAGCCCGTCCGCCGACACCCCGATCCAGATCGCACCCGGAGTGAGCACCGCGAACGGCAGGACCGTCCTCGCGGCGTCCTCCCGGCCCAGCGCGGCAAGCGTCACCGGCACCGCGACCACGGCCAGGCAACCGACGAGCACGACGACCGTCGAAGCCCACGCGCCGCCCTGCAGGCCGAGCCGGTCGAGCCAGACGAAGACCAGCGTCGCGCCCGGCGGATGCCCGGAAACGTGCGTCGTCCACGAGTCCGGCTGGAAGTCGAGGATGCGCGAGGAGAACTCGTTCAGCATCGCCGGGATGTCGGTGATGCCAGGGACCTCGTGCAGGTACTCGTGTTCCGTGGTGAGCCTGCCGGTGAAACCGCGCGCCCAGCCGTCGATCATCGCCAGCGAGAACGTCCACACCAACGCGGTCACGTAGCCGAGCCCGAGCAGCGGACGCCACCGCAGCCGCGCGGCGAGCGAGGGGCCTTTGGTGACGACGAGGAGCGCGAGCACCACGGCCGCGACCGAACCCGGCCCCACATGCGGCAGCCACAAGCCGAACAGCGGCGGCGCGAACGCGTAGATCACCACGCCGGAACCGGGACGGTTGTAGTGGAGGCCGACGCCGATCGCGGCGGCGACCACGAGCATCGCCAGCCCCACGGCGATCAGATCGGCCCGGCGACCGGTACGGGAAGGGGCGGTGACAGTGGACATCACCGGCACCGTAACCGCGTTCCCGGCGCGAAACGACGCGTCGGCGCCGTCCGTCAGAACTCGGTAAGACCTTCCCTCACCCGCCCGGTCGCGACCCGACCAGGAGCAGGCACAGCACCGCCACCGCGGTGACGACCCCGGCGACCAGGAGCATCGGGTCGAGTGACGGGCCGGTGGCCGCCGCCTCCTGGGTGACCGGGGCAGCGGGCGCCGGCGTCTCACTCACGGGCGCCGCGCTGCTGCTCGTCGGAGGCGAGCTCGACGACGGAGCCGAAGACGCCGTCGGCCGGGCCGTGGTCTGTTTCGAAGGTGTGGGAGACGGCTGCTTCGTCGGCGTTTCCGCGGCGAGGACGGTGACCGTCGCGCGCATGTCCGGATGCACCGAACAGTAGTAGGAATACGTACCCGGTTTGGTGAAGGTGTAGCTCCAGCTCTGCCCCGCCGAGAGCTGCGGACTGCGGAATGCGACCGGGGCGCTCGTCGTGACGACGTCGTGGGGCGCCTGATCGTGCTGCATCCAGGTGACGGTGTCCCCGGCCCGCACGGTGAGCGCCGCCGGGCCGTACGCGTAGTCCTGCATCATCACCTGCTGCGTGGCCGCGTCCACCGGTGGTGCCAGGCAGAGGGCTTGCAGGATGAGGAAGGCCGCCGTCAGGACGAGGCCGGCGAGCCGCTTCATCGGACGAACTCGATGGCGATCTCGACGTGGACGCGGCGGACGTACCACGGCGCGCGGCGCGGCCGGGGAAGGATTCCTTTGGCCCACAAGACGATCCCTTCTTCGTCGACCGGACGCAGCTCGCCGGACAGCACGAGCGGGCGGTCGCCGATCCATCCGTCGATCCACACGCGCCGTCCCTCCACGACGAACTCGCCGGAGGTGAACGTCAGCACGCGGGCGTCGTGCCGGATCAAGTACTTCAACGGCCATGGATAGGTGCGTAGCGAAGGGACGTCCAGTTCGACGAAGAGCGCGGGATCCTCCGAGACGTCCAGATATCCCGCGGTCGCGGTGAACCTGGCGCGTGCCAAGGGGAAACGCAGGAATCTGAGCGACGGCTCGACGACGCAACGGTCCGGACGAAGCGTGCGGCCGGTCTCGGCCGGGGCGGGCAGGAGTTCGGTGTCGGACATCGCTCGTCTCCGTACTCGGGAACGTGGATACTGGCGAAGGGCCCGGCCGGCCGCTTACCGGCCGGGCCCCCGGCTAGCAGCTCGCCTGGTTCAGCAACGGCGTGAGCACGGTTTCGAGCCACACCGTATGGGTCTTGATGTACTGGTCGAGGTTCAGCAGATCGGCGACCTGCTGACCGGGTGACGTCTCCAGATGCGCGGATTTGAGATGCGCGACGATCGGTGCGAGCGTGTCGGCGACGACCTTGTCGGCCGATCCGTCCAGCACCGGGGCGAGGACGGTTTCCAGCCACACCGTATGGGTCTTGATGTACTGGTCGAGATTCAGGATGTCCTGGACCTGCTGCCCCGGCGAGGTCTGCAGGTGCGCCGCCTTGACGTGGTCGATGATCGGCTGCAGCACCCCCTTCGGGACACAGGACCCGCCGCCGGGGGTGGTGGACGGCATCGAGTGCGTCGGGCTCGAAGTCGGCTTCGAGGTCGGCGGGGCACTCGTCGGCGACGACGTCGGCGGAGTACCCGAACCCTCCACCTTGACCGACGCCTTCATGTCCGGGTGCACCGAGCAGTAGTAGGAGTAGTCCCCGGCCTTGGTGAAGGTGTGACTGAAGGTCTGTCCCTGTTGCAGCGTGGGCGAAGTGAACTTCTCCGGGCCGTCGGTGATGACGACGTTGTGGGGCGCGGTGTCGTGGTTGGTCCAGGTCACCGTGTCGCCGACGGCGACGGAAAGGCTCGCGGGGCTGTACTTGTACCCCATGATCTCGACGGTCTTGGCCGACGCGGTCGCCGCCTTCTCCTTGGCGAGGCCCTGGTACAGCGGAACCGCCAGCGGCCCCTGCTTCGACAGCGCGGCCAGGTCGACGTCGGCGCTCTTGGCGGTGTCCGCCTGCTGCCCGCCGCGCAGGGTGGCGAGGCTGAACAGCGCGACACCCAGGGCGAGGATCGCCACCGCCACCGGCCAGATGCGCCGGGCGGGCACCGGCGGCGGCGCTTCGGCCGTGGGGTTCCCGGTCTCCTGGTTGTCCATTGAGGACACTCCTTTCGGTTGGACGGTCACCGGCCGGGACTGGCCGTGACGAGAAGGCTCGCCGCGACGAGGACCACGATGACGAGCGCGGTCTCGGCGGCGACGGAATGGACGAAGGGGCGGACGGTGGCGGCGTCCCCGCGCAGGACCACCGCGAAATCCAGGCGCCGGGCGACCCAGCTCTTGCTGCCCTGTGCGAGCACGAGGACGACCGCGAGGACGAGCAACTTGATCACGAGCGTGCGCCCGTAGTCCGTTGTGGACAGTCGATCCCAGCCGCCGACCGTCTGCCACGCCAGCACGACACCCGCCACGATGACGGCGAGGACGGAGACCATGGCCAGCCGGGAATAACGCGGCACGACGGCGGCGAGGTCGCCGGGGTCACGCCGGGACAGCACGCCGAACAACAGGACGGCCAGTCCCCCGATCCAGGCGCAGATCCCGGCCAGATGCACGAGATCCGCGACCTGGGTGAGCAACGGTCGCCCGCTTTCGACCGCGTGCCCGGTCAAGCCCGTCGTGCGCAGAAGCCCGAGTGTCACCACGCCCGCGCCGACCCGCCACGCGGTCGACGTCGCCGCGTTCCGGCCGCGCTGCATCAAGTCGGCGAGGACGACACCCGCCAGCAGCCACAGCAGTGCCTTCGCGAACCAGACGCGTCCGAACTGGGTGTCGAGCACCTGCCCGAGCAGGTCCCAGTCGAACAGATCCACGGCCGGCCGTTGCGCCGCCCACGCGCCCTGCAGGCCGAGACCGGCGACGGTACCGGCGAAACCGAGCAGCCAACCGGTTCCGACGACCTTGCGGGCGCGGCCCTGCCCCGCGCCGTCCGGCCACAGGAACGCGAGGAAGAACAGGCCACCCGTGAACAGGGTCATGCCGAAGTAGTCCACGCACCGGGCGAGTACGTACCAGGTCTTGACCATGGCTCACCGAACCGGAACGGGAACGGTTTCGAGGACGACCGTGCCGTCGGCCGCGCGGCAGTACCCGAGCAGCGTCGCGCCGAGCCCGTCCGCTCCCGTCACACCGAGGCCTCCGGTGACGCCGCCGAGCAGCGGAAGCGCGGCGACCGTGTCCAGAACCTGTTGCACCGCACCGGGTTGACATACCGGAAGCTCCTCCGGTGGCGGCGGCGGTGTGGTCGGCGGCTCCGGATGCGGATGCGTCGGCGGCACGGGTTCCGGCGGCGGCGCCGAAGGGCCGGCGTCGACACCGCCACCGGGCCCGGGCGGCGCCACCGGGGCGGGGGCGTCGGTGACCAGAACCGCCGGCAGGGAAGGAATGGGCGCGGGAGGCGGCGGTTTCCCGTCCGGCACCGGCGACGGGCCGGACGGCGCGGGCTGGGCGATCACCGGCGGCGGGTTTTCCGCCGCCGTCCCGGGTTTCAGCCCGAGACCCGACGCGTATCCGACCACGATCACGACCGCGCCGGTGAGGCTCGCCGCGATCAGCTGGTCCCGGCGCGGGACGATAGCTCGCAAAGCCACGAATAGTCCTCTCCTACGAAGGAGAAATGGGGAACGGCTCGATGGGCGAGAAGAAAACCAGCTGCCGCGTTACCTGGCATGATCGTCACATGAAGCCCAGGTAAAGGAACCCGGCCCGATGACTCCGTCCGGCTGTGAATTCCTCCGCCGAATGCCCGGCCCGTGCGGCCGAACGAGTGAAGCCTGTCCGATTTCGAGTGCTTCTTCGTCAGAAGCGGTGAGTTTTCGTTAACACGGTTGTCGCACGAACCCTCTCCACCGCAACGCGTCCGACCATTCCGTCGCCCACCATGGGCGTCCACTCCCGGTCCACCGACGCGATTGCGAGGACCCGACCATGCCGCTTTTCCCGTCATCGGGGAGAAATACCGTGATGGCCGCTTCGGTGCTGTTCATGGCGCTCGCCGGCGCCCAACCCGCGATGGCGCACAGCGTGCTCGTTTCGAGTGATCCGGCGAAAGACGCCTCGCTCGCTTCCGCGCCCGCCGCCGTCACCTTGGTGTTCAACGAACCGCTCGACCGCGGCTTCACCGAATTGGCCGTTCTCGGTCCGGACGGCACGTCGCATTGGGAAGGCGGACCGCCTGTGGTCACCGGAGAGAAGCTCACCGCACCCCTTCGAGCGCTGGGCTCCGCCGGCGTCTACACGGTGAAGTACCGCGTGGTTTCCGCCGACGGGCACCCCGTGTCGGGTTCCGTCCCGTTCACGCTCACCACGGCGGGTCTGGGGACGGCCGCCGCCCCGAAGGTGCGGACCGAGACCGCGGTGGCGGACGACTCCGTGCCCGTGTGGCCGTGGATCGCCGGGGCCGCGCTGGTCGCGCTCGCCGGGGCGTTCGTGGCGAGGCGGATCGCGAAACCGTGACGGCCGGGCACCTTAGCCCCGTCCCGGCCGCCCGGCGGGCCGGGCGCGGGATCCGTCAGAACTCGGTAAGAATTTCGCCGACGTCATGATTCGGTAAGCACGGCAAGGGTTCTCGTCCGTCTATCCCGGACTTAACGTGCTTTGCGTGAACGATGACCAGGTTGACGTCGTGCTCCCCTGTCTCGACGAGGCCGGTGCCCTGCCCGGCGTACTGGCGGCGTTGCCCGAGCGGTATCGGGCGATCGTGGTCGACAACGGCTCCACGGACGGTTCCGCCGAGATCGCGGCCGGGCTCGGGGCGAAGGTCGTCCACGAACCCCGGCGCGGCTACGGGGCCGCTGTGCACACCGGGTTGGAAGCGGCGACGGCGGACGTCGTCTGCTTCGCCGATGCCGACGGTTCTCTCGATCTCGCCGAACTGCCGATGCTCGTCCACGGCCTCGCGGACGCGGATCTGGCGGTCGGGCGACGGGTGCCGACCGGGCCGGGAGTCTGGCCGTGGCACGCCAGAGCCGGAAACGCGCTGATCTCGTCGCTGTTGCGGCACAAGGGATTGCCCGTCCGGGACATCGCGCCGCTGCGGGCGGTCCGACGGCAGGCGCTGCTCGATCTCAGCGTCACCGATCGCGCCTTCGGCTATCCGCTCGAACTGCTGATCAAGGCGAAGCGCGCGGGTTGGCGGGTCACCGAATTCGACGTGTCCTACGGCGAACGCGCCAAGGGCACGAAGTCGAAGGTCTCCGGCTCACTCCGGGGAACCTTGCGCGCCACGCGGGATTTCGGGCGGGTGCTGAGCCGATGACCTTCTGCCTGTTGATCGTCGCCAAGGCACCCGTGCCCGGTTTCGCGAAGACGCGGCTGTGCCCGCCCGCGACACCGGAACAGGCTGCCGAGATCGCGGCCGCCTCACTGCTCGACACCCTCGATGCCGCCCTTCGGACCCCGGACGCACGCGTGGTCGTCGCCATGACCGGCGACCTCGGCAAGGCTGCCCGCGGCATGGAAATCGCCACAGCACTCCGAAAAGCCGGCGTGATCCCCCAACGCGGGCAAGGTTTCGACATGCGTCTTGTCAACGCGCACACGGACGCCCCTCGCCCCGGGGAGCCGGTCCTGCAGATCGGCATGGACACGCCTCAGGTCACTCCGGCACTCCTGGCGGCAGCGGCGAACAGGTCCGAAGATTCCGTCCTCGGGCCTGCCGAAGACGGTGGCTGGTGGGCACTGGGACTCAAGCATCCGTTACACGCCAAGGCGCTCGCCGGGGTCCCGATGTCGCGTGACGACACCGGACGGCAGACCCTGCGCGCACTGGCGGACGTGGGGCTGCACCCCGGGCAGCTACCCACACTGTCCGATGTGGACACGATCGCGGACGCACGACGTGTCGCCGAGGTGGCACCGCACGGCCGGTTCGCCCGAGCGGTGGCCGAAGTCCGGTGACCGCCTTCGACCGCGGTCTGCTCGGCCACCGCTGCTGGCTGGAACTGGCGACCGGTGAACGCGTCGACCTGCCGGTGGACCGCTGGACGGCCATCCCCTGCGAAGGCGACGAAGTCCTCCTCGACGCCTGTGACGGCCCGACGCTCGACGTCGGCTGCGGGCCCGGCAGGCTCACCGCCGCGCTGTCCGAACGCGGCGTCGCCTCGCTCGGGGTCGACATCTCCGCCACCGCCGTGCGGCTCACGCACGACCGGGGCGCCGCCGCGCTCCACCGCGACGTCTTCGACCGGCTCCCCGGCGAAGGACGTTGGCGGCATGTCCTGCTCGCGGACGGGAACATCGGCATCGGCGGCGATCCGCACCGCCTCCTGACGCGGATGGCGGAACTGATCACCACCGGCGGGACGGTGCTCGTCGAACTCGACCCGCCCGGCCGCGGCCTCCGCCAGGACCGGGTCCGCCTGCGCCCCGACGACGGCGCCTGGTTCACCTGGGCGTGGGTCGGGGTCGAAGCGATCGCGGACCTCGCCGCCCGTACCGCGTTCCGCGTCGCCTGGTCCACCAGCCACGGCCACCGCTGGTTCGCCTGTCTGGAGAAAGCATGAACACGCCTTCGGAGCGCGTGACGTCCCGGATCGGGCTCGCCCTCGCCGTCACGTTCACCCTGTGCTTCGTCACCGGCCTCATCAGTCATCTCATCCAGCATCCGCCGTCGTGGTTCGGCTGGCCGAGCCGTCCGGTCTGGCTGTACCGGGTCACACAGGGCACGCACGTGATCTCCGGGATCGCGTCGATTCCCTTGCTGCTGGCCAAACTCTGGAGTGTCTACCCGAAACTCTTCGAACGCCCGGTGATCCGTTCGCTGCCGCACGCGCTCGAACGTCTGTCGATCCTCGTGCTCTCCGCGGCCGCGTTCTTCGAACTCGTCACCGGCCTGTTCAACGTCGCGCAGAACTATCCGTGGAACTTCTACTTCCCGCAGCTGCACTACGCGGTCGCGTGGGTGGCGATCGGCTCGATCCTGGTGCACATCGCCGTGAAACTTCCCATCGTCCGCCGCTCGCTCACGACGAAGCCCGAACCCTCGCGGCGCGCCTTCCTCCGCACGACCTGGCTGGCCGCCGGTGTCGCGGTCGTGGCGACCGCCGGAGCGACGGTTCCTTTGCTGCGCACCGTTTCCGGGCTGTCGTGGCGGAGCGGCAAAGGTCCGCAGGGGTTGCCGGTGAACCGGACCGCCGCGGCGGCCGGCGTCCTGGACGCGGCCAAGGACCCGAACTGGCGGCTCTCGGTGGTGACCCCGAGCGGCACGAAAACCTATTCGCTGGAGGAACTCCGCGCCCTGCCGAGGACTTCGGCCGAACTGCCGATCGCGTGCGTCGAGGGCTGGAGCGAGTCCGCCCACTGGAGCGGTGTCTCGCTGCCGGACTTGTTGCGGCACGCCGGAAGTACGCCGGGCAGGCCGGTCCGCGTGTTCTCGCTGGAGAAGGCGGGGCCGTACGGGATCAGCGATCTCCCCGGCGAGCACACCGCGGACGAACTCACCCTGCTGGCGCTGGAACTCAACGGCGAGGTGCTCGACGCCGACCACGGCTTCCCGTGCCGGATCATCGCCCCGAACCGGCCCGGTGTCCTGCAGACGAAATGGGTCACCCGCTTGGAGACGCTGTGAAGACGTTGCGGTTGCTGCTGTTCCTGCCCGGCCTCGCCGCGCTCGCGTGGGGCGCGGTGCTGTTCTCCGAGTACGCGTTCCCGCTGCGCCCGGACGTCTTCGGGACGCTCGGCTGGCTCGCCGGCGGTCCTCTGGTCCACGATCTGCTGATCGCGCCGCTGGTCGGCGCCGTGGGTTTCGCGCTGAGCAGGTTCCTCCCGGACCGCTGGAAGACACCGGTCAAGACGGGCGCGGTGCTCACAGGTGTCCTGACGCTGCTCGCGTTCCCGTTGCTGTGGCGGCCTTTCGGCGGCGCTCGGAACCCGGGCCTGCACGACGCCGACACCGTCACGGGCCTGCTCGTCACCCTGGCGGTCGTCTGGCTCGGCGTGCTCGTGGCCGTGTTCTTCAGGCGGAAGGCGCGTTATTGAGGGGTAGGGCAAATGTGGCGTGGTCACGCCTCTGCGTCGGAACCCTGCCGTCACCCTTGCCTGCCTGAAGTACGTGAAGGACCCCTTCCTTGCGTCTAGCGCAAGGAAGGGGTCCTTCACGTACTTGGGGAAGGTGTGAAGGTCGAGTTTCCTCGGTGAGCCGAGGGAAGGGGGCCTTCACGGACACGTCACCCGACACGACATGTTTGCCCTACCCCTCAATAAAAGGGGCCACGCGCGACCGGGATTGGCAGCCGGTCGCACGTGGCCTCCGAGGTCCGGCCCGCTGGGGGTTCGAGCCGGAGTTGGTCTCGGCCGCGCACTGCGGCCGAGCGTCTTCAGTTCGGCGTGACGGGCTGGCCGCCGAGGGTCACCTCGATGACCTTGTCACCGCTGAGGGTGAACTTCACCTTGTCGTTCGGCGCCCTGGTGCGGATCTCGGCGACGAGCGCGTCGGCGTTGGGGATCGACCGGTCGTCCAGCTTCGTCACGACGTCGCCGGATTTGAGGCCCGCCTTCTCCGCCGGGCTGCCCGGCGTGATCTCGCCGAGCTGCGCGCCACCGGTCGGCGCCGTCTGCACTCGCGCGCCGATGAAGGTCTGCGTGGCCTGGCCGGTGTTGATGATGTCGTCGGCCGTGCGGCGCGCCTGGTCGATCGGGATCGCGAAACCGATGCCGACGTTGCCGCCGCTCTCGCCGCCCTGGCCCTGCGCGGACTTCGGGCTGTAGATCGCCGAGTTGATGCCGATGACCTGGCCGGCCATGTTCGCGAGCGGGCCGCCCGAGTTGCCGGGGTTGATCGCCGCGTCGGTCTGCACCGCCGACATGACCGTGGTCTGGTCGCCGTTGCCACCGGCGCTCACCGGCCGGTTCAGCGCGCTGACGATGCCCGACGTGACCGTGCCCGTCAGCTCGAACGGCGAACCGATCGCGACCACCGGCTGCCCGACCCGCAGATCGTCGGACCGGCCGAGCTCCACCGGGGTCAGGCCGCTGACGCCGCTGACCTTCACCACGGCGATATCCGTCGTGGGGTCGCGGCCGACGACGGTCGCCGTGCCCTTCTTGCCGTCCTGGAACACCGCCTGGATCTGCCCGCCACCGGCGGCGACCTCGACGACATGGTTGTTGGTCAGCACGTAACCGTCGGTGCTGAGCACGAAGCCGGAGCCCTCGCCCGCCCCCGAGCGGCCGGAGACCTGCAGCTCGACCACGCTCGGCGACAGCTTCTGCGCCACGGACTCGACCGAACCGGCGGGTAGGTTGCCCGTCTGCTGGGCGGGCTTCGGCGCGTCGAGCGCGTTCACCGCGGAGCCTCCGGACCCGTCACCGGTCAGGTAGCCGACCGTGCCGCCCGCGACGCCGCCGACGACGAGCGCGATCGCCGCGACACCGGCGAGCAGCTTGCCCGAGGTGGACTTCTGCGCCTGGCGCTGCTGCGGGACTGCGTAGACCGACGGACCCGGCTGGGTGAACGGCGTCTGCTGGCCGGGGATCTGGTGACCCTGGGTGTACTGGCCCTGGGCCTGGTGTTCCTGGGTCTGAGTCTGCTGGGCCTGGGCTTGAGGCGACCACGGGTTGTACTGCTGCTGCTCCGCGGGGTAGGCCTGCTGCGCTCCGGTGTGCGGAGTGGCATGGCCGCCGAGGCCGGTCGCGTCGGGCTGCTGCGGCGCGGGCTGAGCCGCCCAGTTCGCGCTCTGCTCCGCGTCCGGCCGATCGCCGGCGGGCCGCGCCTTCTCGGCGTCGTTCTCGGTCATGTCTTCACCTTGCGGGATGGTCCTGAGAAGTTCCTGAGCCAAAGCTGTGCATCGCACATGAGTATGGCCCTGTCAGCGGGTGGCGCGCAGCCTGTCCGCGATCTGCTCGGGGGTGGCGTCGTTGATCCACACGGCCATCCCGGACTCCGAACCCGCCAGGTACTTCAGCTTGTCCTTCGCCCGCAGGACCGAGAAGACCTCCAGGTACAGCCAGCCGAATTCGCGGTCGCGTTTGGCGGGCGCCTGGTTCCAGGCCGCGATGTAGGGCAGCGGCCGGTCGTAGAGCCCGTCGCAGCGGCGGAGGACTTCGAGGTAGACGTCGGCGAAGTCGTCACGCTCGGCGTCGGAAAGCGCGGGGATGTCGGGCACCTGGCGATGCGGCACGATCTGAACCTGCACGGGCCAGCGCGCGGCGGGCGGCACGAACGCCGTCCAGTGCGCACCCGCGACCACGACCCGTTCCCCGGACGCCCGCTCGGCGGCCAGGACGTCCCCCATCACCGGACGGCCGTGCTCCGCCTCGTAGGCGCGGGCGACCTCCAGCAGGCGCTCGGTCTTCGGCGTGACGAACGGGTAACCGTAGATCTGACCGTGCGGATGGTGCAGGGTCACGCCGATCTCTTCGCCGCGGTTCTCGAACGGGAAGACCTGCTCGACACCGTCCATCGCGGACAGTTCGGCGGTGCGGTCGGCCCAGGCGTCGACGACCGCGCGGACCTGTTTCGCCGTCAGCCCGGCGAAAGAACCGTCGTGGTCGCTGGTGAAGCAGACGACCTCGCACCGGCCGACACCCGGCGCGACCGGCACCAGCCCCGCTCCATCCACTGTGGACGAATCACCGAGGACGTTGCGGGCGAAGGAAGGGAACCGGTTCTCGAACACCGCGACGTCGTAGTCCGGCTCCGGGATCTCACTGGGTTTCCCGGGTTTGGTGGGGCACAACGGGCACAGGTCGGCGGGCGGCTTGTAGGTGCGTGTCTGCCGGTGCGCGGCCATCGCGACCCATTCGCCGGTCAGCGGGTCACGCCGGATCTCCGACGCGGCGGCGACCTGGGGCAGGTCACGCGTGTCCTCGGCGGTGCGTTCGGGCGCGCCCGGTGCGTCGAAATAGATGATCTCCCGGCCGTCGGCCAGGTGCCTAACCGTGCGCTTCACGCTTCTTCAGCCTCAGCCGTCTCCGCCGTTTCGGCGATCATCAGCTCACCCGCCTGCTCGATGAGCGTTTCCCTTGCGTTGTCGGACAAACCGTCGTCCGAGACGACGACGTCGGCCTCTTCGAGCCCGGCGATGGTGGAGATCCCGACGATGCCCCATTTGGTGTGGTCGGCCAGCACGACCAGCTTGCGACCCGCCTCGACCAGCGCGCGGTCGGTCTCGGACTCGGTGAGGTTCGGCGTGGTGAACCCGGGGCCGTCGGCCATCCCGTGGACGCCGAGGAAGACGACGTCCAGGTGCAGCGACCGCAGGCTCTGCACGGCGACCGGCCCGACCAGCGCGTCCGACGGGGTGCGGACGCCGCCGGTGAGGACGACCGTGCGGTCCGGCTGGTTCGCGCCGCGCAGCACGTCGGCGACCTGGATGGAGTTCGTGACGATCGTCAGGCCGGGGACCTCGTCGAGTGCCCTGGCCAGCGTCCAAGTGGTGGTGCCGGCGGAGATGCCGATCGCGGTGCCCGGCCGGACCAGCCCGGCGGCGAGCGCGGCGATGGCCTCCTTCTGCGCGCGCTGGCGCACGGATTTGGCCTCGAAACCGGGTTCGTCGGTGCTCTTGCCGACAATGGAGGTGGCGCCGCCGTAGACCTTTTCGACCAGGCCCCGGCTCGCGAGCACGTCGAGGTCGCGGCGCACCGTCATATCGGAAACGCCGAGCCTCACGACGAGATCGCTGACCCGGACCGCCCCGGTCCGGCGCGCCTCCTCGAGGATCACCGCCTGTCGTTGCCGCGCGAGCAAGACGCCTCCGATAGCTACACTGGATCAATTACACAAAATCCTACACGATCAAACATGGCGCGACGAGCCGAGCCGCCTGCCACCATGAGGCCATGGCCAGGCTTCGCGACGTCGTCTTCGACTGCCGGCATCCCGCTTCACTCGCCCGCTTCTGGGCGGCCGCGCTCGACGGCTACGAAGTCGCACCCTATGCCGAAGAGGAGCTTGATCGCCTTCGTTCACTGGGGTTTTCCGGTCCCGAAGAGGATCCTTCGGTCCTGGTCGAAGCGGCATCGGGACCGCGGCTCTTCTTCAACCTGGTGCCGGAATCGAAGGTCGTCAAGAACCGCGTGCATCTGGACCTGACCGGAGACGACATCGAACGACTCGTCGCGTTGGGCGCGCGCGTACTCGCGCACCCCGAAGACGGACTGGTCGTGCTCGCGGATCCTGAAGGGAACGAGTTCTGCCTCGTTACTCCTCCGCCGTCTCCTTGACGCCTTCGATCGGGACGCCGCGGAAGCTCAGCACGAAAAGCGAGACCGCGCCGAAGAACAGCGCGATATCCGCGACGTTCCCGACGAACCAGCCGTTGTAGTCGATGAAGTCGACGACGTGACCGCGCGCGAAGCCGGGCTCGCGGAACAGGCGGTCTCCCAGATGGGTCGTCGCGCCGCCGAGCAGCAGCCCGAGCGAGATCGCCCAGCCCGTCGAACGGACCTTGCGGGAGATCCACAGCAGCGCGACCACCGCGGCCGCGGCCAGGATCGCGAAGATCCAGGTGGAGTTCGCGCCCAGCGAGAACGCCGCGCCCGGGTTGTAGAGCAGCCGGAACCGGATGAAGTCGCCGATCACCGGGATCGGCGCGTGGTCGGTGAGGGCGTCGACGGCCCACCATTTGGTCAGCTGGTCCGCGGCCAGCAGCACCGCGGCCACCAGCAGTGTCCACAGCAGACGGCGGGGCGGCAGCTCAGGCTCGTTCTCGGTGCTCATCACCCGTCAGCGTAATGGCGAGCGCGTTGAGCGCGGCGGGGAAGCCCACGTAGACGGCGAGATGGAGGATCGTCTCGACGGCCTCCCGGAGCTCCCCCGCATCCTTCGCTTCCTGGAGGACGTCGGCCAGTTCCGGCGCCACGCCGCCCTTCGCCGTGTACACCGCGATCCGTTTGAGCCGCCTGGTCGTTTCGTCGTCCTGCGCCAGGTCACCGCCGACGTTCGCCACGGCGTCGCGGTGGAACCGAAGCTGCGCCTCCGCGTATCCCAAGGTCTCCAGCGCCGCGACGGTGATCACTTGCCGCTGTGCCGGCGAAAGCCCCGGCCGCTGGTAGACGCCGCCGTAGACGAAGGCGACCGCCTCCCTGCCGTAGTCCGTCGCCCCGACGGCGTCGAACAGCTCCAGTACCGCGGGGTTCTCGACGCCGCCGAGAAGCCGGAGCAGTTCGAGGCCCTTGTCGTAGTCACCCATCAGGCCGGGGCTCCCGGGAGCCGCAAGGTCATCAGCGCGCCGCCGGTGGACGCGCGGCCCGCGTAGACGTCGCCGCCGTGCCGCTGCGCCGCGTGCTGGACGATCGCGAGGCCGAGCCCGGAACCGGGGAGCGTCCGCGCCTCCGACGAGCGGTAGAAGCGGTCGAACACCTTCGGCAGGTCCTCGTCGGCGATCCCCGGCCCGGAGTCCTCGACTTCGAGTACCGCCGTGCCGTCGCCGACCGGGTACAGCCGGACCCCGACGGTCGACCCTTCCGGCGAGAACTTCACCGCGTTGTCCAGCAGGTTCAGCACCGCGCGTTCCAGCGCGCTGGTGTCGCCGGTCAGCACCCACGGCTGGAGCGAGACGTCGAACTCGATCTCGCCCGCGCGGCGGCGTGCCCGGTCCAGCGCGCGCTCGACGACGTCGACCATCTCGACCCGCTCGTGCTCGATCCGCGGCTCGTCCTGGCGTGCGAGTTCGACGAGGTCGCCGATCAGCTGGGTCAGCTCGTCGAGCTGGCCGCGGATGTCGGCCTCGATGTCGCTGCGGTCCTCGTCGGACAGCGTCCGCGCGCCCGGCCTGCTCGCGGAAAGGAGCAGCTCCAGGTTCGTGCGCAACGACGTCAGCGGTGTGCGCAGCTCGTGGCCGGCGTCGGCGACGAGTTGCCGTTGGCGTTCCTGCGATTCGGCGACCGTGCCCAGCATCGTGTTGAAACTCTGGGTGAGGCGGGCGAGTTCGTCGTCGCCGCTGACCGGGATCGGCCGCAGGTCGCCCGTGGTGGCGACGCGTTCCGCCGCCGACGTGAGTCTGTCGACCGGCCTCAGCCCCGCTCTCGCGACGGCCGTTCCCGCGGCCGCGGCGACCAGGATCCCTGCGCCGCCGATCAGGAACAGGACCACGGAAAGCTCGTTCAGGGTGCGTTTGGTCGGGCCGAGCGACTGGGCGAGCACCATCGCCTGGCCGGCGCCCTGCGGGAGGGCGACGACCCGGCTGTCGGTCTTCGGGTCGGTGCGCAGGGAGAACGCCTTGTCCCCGGAGGCGACGGCGATCTCGTCGTCGCCGTACGGCGGGCGGCTGCCGGACTGCGGATAGGTCAGCCGGATCTTCTGCCCCACCGTCAGCTGGCCGATCTGCAGGTCCGCGCTGGCCAGGAAGGCGCCGGGGACCTGCTGCAGTTCGGTCTGCACCTGCGGCGAATCGACCGCGGCCTGCGCGCGGGCGAGGAGGTTGTCGTCCACCTGCTGGTAGAGGTTGTCGGCCACGACGAGATACGCGCCAAGGGACACCAGCGCCACCGCGCCCGCCACCGAAGCGGCCGCGAGCAGCGTCACCCGGCCGCGGAGCGAGAAGCGCCGCGTGCCCCAGCGGTCGCCGCGCGGATCCTTTTCGGACACGTCGACGACCGGGACCGGCTCGGTCACGGCGGGGTTTCCCTCAGGACGTAGCCCACTCCCCGCACCGTGTGGATCAGCCTCGGTTCGTTCCCAGCCTCGGTCTTTCGGCGCAAATAGCCGACGTAGACCTCCAGCGCGTTGCCCGACGTCGGGAAGTCGTATCCCCATACTTCCTCCAGGATCCGGCTGCGGGTCAGCACGTGCTTCGGGTAGGAGAGGAACAGCTCCAGCAGGGCGAATTCGGTCCTGGTGAGACTGATCTCCCGCCCGGCGCGGCGCACCTCGCGCGTCCCCGGGTCCAAGGTGAGGTCCGCGAACGAGAGGACCTCGGCGTTCTGACCGGCCTGCGGATCCGGGATCGCCCGGCGCAGAAGCGCGCGAAGGCGCGCGAGCAGCTCTTCGAGCGCGAAGGGCTTCGGCAGATAGTCGTCGGCCCCGGCATCGAGACCGGACACTCGGTCGGAAACGGTGTCCCGCGCGGTCAGCACGAGAATCGGCAGGTCGTCACCGGTGCTTCGCAGGCGTCGGGCGACCTCCAGGCCGTCGAGCCGCGGCATCATCACGTCGAGGACCATCGCGTCCGGTCTGTTGGCGATGATCGCTTCCAGGGCCTGCGCGCCGTCCCCGGCCAGTTCCACCTGGTACCCGTTGAACTCAAGGGATCGCCTGAGTGATTCACGGACGGCCCTGTCGTCGTCCACTACGAGGATGCGCATGGCGACAGTCTTACGCAGAGTGCTGAGACTCGCCTAAGAACACACACAGAACCAACAAAGGAAATCCGGCAGTCCAGAAGACGTTTCAGCCGGTCTCGGGCCCTTTTGCAACAGGTGCGTTCCATCTCCGCCACAAAGCGAGCATCCGGACCCCCACGACGGCGGCGGCTGCTACCACCGTCACCGGCCCCGGCGGCAGTCGCAGAGCGTGACCGATCACGACGAGCACGGCCCCCGCGAGCGCCGCGACCGCGTAGATCTCCTTCCGCAGCACGAGCGGGATTTCCCGCAACAGGAGATCACGCACCGCACCGCCGCCGATACCCGTCGTCATGCCGATCAGGCACGCCGCGTAGGGGGTGGCGCCCGCGTTCAACGCGATGGTGGTCCCCGCCGTCGCGAACACCCCGAGCCCGAGCGCGTCGGCGAGGAGAACGGCACGCCGCAGCTTCGCGATCTGCGGATGGAAGACGAACACGATCAGCGCCGTCCCGCCGCAGACCGCGAGATAAGGCCAGGTCCGCAGCGTGGTGGGCGGCGTGATCCCGAGCAGGACGTCACGGATGACCCCGCCGCCGAGCGCGGTCGTCAACCCGACGACCACGACTCCGAAGACGTCCAACCTGGACCGCACCGCCGCGAGCGCCCCCGAAGCGGCGAACGCGATCAAGCCGAGGAACTCGAGGGCGGTGAGGATCATTACTGGTCGAGCAGGCCACCGCGGTAGGCCAGCAGCGCGGCCTGCACCCGGTTCGCCGCGCCGATCTTGGACAGGACGGCCGAGACGTAACCCTTGACCGTGGCCTCGGACAGATGCAGGCGGCCGCCGATCTCGGCGTTGGACAGCCCCTGCCCGATCAGCCCGACGACCTCACGCTCCCGCTCGGACAACGACGCGAGCAGCTTGCGCGCCGGCTGCGCGGCCCGCTGCTCGTCCCGATGCGACTGCACCATGCGCGCCGCGACCCCAGGGTCGAGCACCGCGCCACCCCTCGCGAGGTCGCGGACGGCCCTGAGCAGCGCCGCCGGGTCGATGTCCTTCAGAAGGAAGCCGTTCGCCCCGAGCCTGAGCGCGAGACTGACGTAGTCGTCGATGTCGAACGTGGTCAACATGGCCACGGTCGGCGGATCCGGCAGGGCCAAAATCGCCCTCAGCGCGCGGATGCCGTCGTCAGGCGCCCGCATCTTGATGTCGAGCAGCGCGACGTCGGGGTGGTACCTCCGGGCGACCTCGACCGCTGATCTCCCGTCGCTCGCCTCGCCCACGATCTCGATATCGGCAGCGCCCGACATCATGGCACGCAGGCCCGAACGGACCAGTTCCTCGTCGTCGGCGAACATGAGCTTGATCAACGAAGCCCTCCGGCAGCCGGGGGAGCGGCGTCTCGCGTCCCGTTAACGAAGATTACCTACTGTTGTTCAGGGTTTCGAAACCAGACACGTACGAGTGACCCGCGCGGGTCATCTGTGTCGATCTAGCGCTCGATTCAGACCCTGTTTTGCCTGGATCGAGTGTCGCTGCTCCTGGGCGGATCCGCAGGTCGAGTGTCACTGGACGGCCACTGTCGCTGTCCGGCCTCCGATCTTGGGGCACCTGGCGCGCAACCGCCGTTCGGGGCATTCGGGGCCGGCCGCTTGGTCCGCCCGGGTGTGACTTGCGACCTCGCGCTCGGGCGGCTCGCGTCACCCGGTAGGCTGCGCCTGGCAGTACATGCCCTCGTAGCTCAGGGGATAGAGCACCGCTCTCCTAAAGCGGGTGTCGCAGGTTCGAATCCTGCCGGGGGCACATCTCACCGAACGGAGAGGCGATCGGGGAACTTGCGCCACGCCGCCCCATCTTTAGCCTCGTCCGTGGGCAACTCAATACTCGGCGTGCGATGAGCGCCACGCGACCTCATCGCTGGCATGCTGCGTTCCACAACCACTCAGATCACCGTGCCACGAAACCGAGCCGCCTCGTTGCCGAAATTGATCACGGGCGATCCCTATGCAGCCGCTCAGCATCACACCCTTCGTCGACGGACAAACCCGTACGGGACTTGTTTGTGGCGAGCGCCGGCCCCGCGCAGTCGACCATGACAAAGGCAGGCCATGGGGACGCCAGGCGCCGCAAGAAGATGTCCACTCCCGACAAGTACAAGTCTCCGAGATGACCGATGGAGAGCACATGTCGCGTTCACGTGTAGTCATTAGCATCCCGATGGCCTTTCAAGGGGCACCACGCCGCGCCAAGAATCGCCAAACGACACCCAACGACCGGCAGGGTTGACCAACGATGCTCGGTAGTTGGCGGCCAGTGCCGGCAGTGACTCAGGTCGATTATAGCCACCCAGCAGCCACTTCCGTGATCCATAAGAGCGATGTCGCAGGCTCAAATCTGGACGGGAAGCGCAAGACTAATATCCCGAGCATCAAGCGACCCCAATCGACAAGAGGGAAAGAAATCACTTATCCCCAAGGGCAAGTCGCGTCTTGAAAATCAGCCTTCCATGGAAATCGGTTCTATTTCGCCGTCCACCGCACTGTCACCTGCACCAGGGATCACGAATCCGCTGAACTCGGCACGAGCAGCGAAAAGGCGCTTCTGCGAATGTTCCTGTTCCTCTTGCGTCCGCTTCTCGGTAGCTCGAAGCTCCATTGAGACCTTCCGCTGCATATCGACCGTCATATCCATCGGCACCACAATAGAATTGGCATGCTCAACTGTCAGCTCGATTAGCCCAGTTGAACCAGAGAAAAGACGATTAGACTGCACACGCCCGAAGCCGACTCGTAGATAGTCAGACAGATAGTGCGGGTCAATAACTGCAGGATCCACTCGCAAAATTGTCACATGACCATCAGCGACAGCAGGATCATTCGATTCGTAAACAGCACTCTTTCCAAGAGTCCCGTCACCCGTCGAGGACAGCAAAACGTCGCCGAACTCAAGTTTGCACTTGCCAGGCATGTCGTCGTACACAGTCTTCTCGATCCAGTCGCCGGAGTCGACAACCTCTCCATAGTTCGTGATCGATGATCCTGCCTTGACCACACGTGCATAACCGTCTTCTCGATCAACGTATAGCGCCGCCACAGGACTCTTGCCGCGATCGGTGGCAATTTTGTTCAGCTCGTGAAGCGTCTTTCCGCCGCGAGAAAGCATATCTTTAATCTTGTCTCGAACACGCAGATCCCAGTACTTGAAGTCCAAACGCCTCGCCGCATTTGCCCGAATATCCGCACTAGACACTTTGAAAGCACGCCAGTGATCGCCATTGAATTCTCCGCGATCGCCCCTATCCCAAATCGTGGCCATATCAGAACAGAGCCGATCAAAATCAAATCCGCGAACACTCTCGCCAGAAGCGTAAAATCCCAGACTTTCCAGAGCAACAAAGAGAACGTCGTAATCTTCGAGCGGGTCTTCTTCTCTCTCGTCAAATCTTTCGAGAATAAGGAGACTCGATTTGACTGTTATCTTATTGGGCTTAAAAGTGCTCGCAGGAAGACTTACGACCGCCCGAACCCGGGCACTACTTAAAATGAATTCACGCGTATCTTTTGCGGTGTCAGTATTCAAAGCGCCGTCGTCAATTACTGTACAAACAGTACCCCGCGGCTTGACAGCTTTTACCATCCTTTGAAGAAAGAGCAGTTGACCCTTCTTCGTGGGTGCGGGGTATGCCCTCAGATCAGCCGCAGACAAGTCGGACTCACTAGTACCGAAAGGAGGGTTGCTGATAATGAGATCATAGACACCTTCGTCGAGCGACCACAGCTTGGTTCCGACTTCCAGACTGTTCGCCGCTTCGATGTTCGTGTGACCGTCTCCCGAGATGATCATATTCATCTTCGCAGACGAGGCGACACCAGGATTGGCGTCGATTCCAAAGAAGGTCTCTTCCCTCAGCTTCCGTCGAACCAGCGTCGCAGCAGCTGGAGACAACTCACGAGCCGCTCGCCGGCGGTCGATCTCGTCAAGCGCATCCTTCATAAGGAAAACAAGAAATCCACCCGTCCCGCACGCAGGATCCAAAACTTTCATGCCCTGCCCCACGGCGACAGAGTTGACGATCATCTGCCTGCCGACGAGCTCGAGCATCAGTTCGACGAGCGGGCGCGGAGTGAAATACTGACCCAACTTCTTGCCCTTAAGCGTAGCCCGCACGAAGTACTCGAAGGCGGCGCCCTTTGTATCCAAACCGCTGTCAGTGAACGACACCTTAGACAGCTCGACCACGAGGTAGAGATACGTCTTTGCCTGCTTCAACTTCAGACCTTCGGTAATGACGTCACCGTAAGTCGTCCGGTTGTCATGAATCATACCGTCGACGAGCCTCTTTACCTCGTCCGCCTTCGCTTCCGGTCGCTCGGCGAGTTCATGAAACCGGGACGAATAAGGCAACTCAATATCACTCGTAGGGTCATCCGCTTTCTCTTCCAAAAGACGCAGAAAGAGAAGCTTCGAGAAGTCCGCGAAAGCGTTATCTTCGTTCTTTTCTAGATTTCGAATCTTGTTGTGACACCGCGCGAACAGTGCATTCAACTGCTTAAGGGGAAGTCCCGGTCGATACGGAAGCGTCTCGTCGCTCTCATCAAGTGACGCCACATTTGGGTTCGCCCGCAGTCGTGCAACCACCTTCGAAATTTGCGACTTGTGCGGAAGCATCGCGCGCCCGCTTCGCTTGCCATTCACACTAAGGGCGCCCTTTGTGTGCGTATTGATAAGCTCGAGGTCTTGCCCATTCGTCAGTGCAACGAACGGCACCTTAAAAGATAGACCATAGCCAATCGCCTGTTGCCGATCGGCCTCGGTCAGTTTGTGCGATTGACGCTTTGCCTCGATCAGGAACTTCGGAGTCCTTCCACCAGCAGTGACAGTAATGTCAACGAACTTCTTGGTGACGGTATCCTCGGTCGGAACTTCGAACGAAACGTCCTTATCGATGTCATAACCACGGCGCACGAGGTAAGGCAGGATCCTCTTGACAACGGTTTCTGTTTCAGAGATCGACCGGGGTGACAAGAGATTCTGCCTTTCATAGCTGTTGCAGTGACGGCACGGAGCCTTGTCAGTCTACTGAACAGCGGGCCTCCACCTGCGGCTACCGCAGCCTGCGGGCGTGTCCCGCTTCATGCTAGCGCGACGTCTTGGTTCATGCTTAGGGCATAGCTGGAGGGCTGGCGTCCGAGTCCGGGGGCCTCGAAATACTTCGCCGCAACCGCAGAGTGGTTGAAGTACCGGTCCCCCACCAGCCCCAGTCCCGCGCGCACCTCGACGTGGTCGCGCGAGACCGGGGACGGATCAGGACGCGCCCCCAAGGCGGGACGGCCCTCGTACGCATGCACGGAGGAGACGTGCAGCGCGACGATCAGCGCTCGCCGAGCTGCCATTCCGGCCGCACGTAGTGGCAGGTGTAGCCGTTCGGGATGCGCTCCAGGTAGTCCTGGTGTTCCGGCTCGGCTTCCCAGAAGTCACCGGCCTGGGTCACCTCGGTGACCACCTTGCCCGGCCACTTCCCGGAGGCGTCGACGTCGGCGATCGTCTGTTCGGCGACCTGCTTCTGCTTGTCGTCGGTGTAGAAGATCGCCGATCGGTAACTGGTGCCGATGTCGTTGCCCTGGCGGTTGAGGGTCGTCGGGTTGTGGATCTGGAAGAAGAACTCCAGGATCTGCCGATACGTCAGCTGCGCAGGGTCGAAGACGATCTCGATGCCTTCGGCGTGGGAGCCGTGGTTGCGGTAGGTCGCGTTCGGCACGTCGCCGCCGGTGTAGCCGACCCTGGTGGAGACGACCCCGGGGTGCCGGCGGAACAGGTCCTGCATGCCCCAGAAGCAGCCGCCCGCGAGAACAGCCTTTTCCGTCACTGTAGATCTCCTTCGGTCGTTGACACCCAGTACAACGTGTCGAACCGCCCCTGTCATCCCCGTCCAAGTGTGACGGAACGCTTACGTCCACCGTGCGTCTCACGCTAGGTGAAAGCCCTCCTCGCGGTCCTCGTCCTCCTTCTCGCGGGCTGCGCGACGCCCCAGCCAAGCCCGACACCGGAAGACGCCTTCCGGTTCGGCGGGATCTCGATGCCTGCCAGCGGCAAGGTGCTGGAGACGCAGTACGACCGGGGCATCGACTCGCGCTACGTCGTCGTCCTGACCCTGCCGGCGGAGGACGTGCCCAAGCTGCTCGAAGGGTCGAACTTCGCGCCCGGGGTCCTGAACGACGACCGGGTTGTCGAGGGTCGTCACGTCTACCGCAAGGTCACCGTCGAGGGGACCACGGTGCGCCTCGAGATGTTCACGACGTGAGCACTCTGAGTGAAAAAGATGGGCCGTTCGGACTCGCCTGGGTGACCCCCTAACGTGTACCTCCACGCACCATCCGCCGGAGGACGCATGGATCCGTTCCGTGTACCGCCCGAGCTGTTCCGTTTCACCGACGGGAGCAGATCAGGGCTCCCCCTGGCGATCCTGCACGCCTTCGGTGAGGCGAACGAGCGGCTCGAGACGGCGCTCGGGATCGACGACGTCCGCACGCGGCTGCGTGAGGTCGGCTGGCTGGAGACGCTGGACGACGAAGACCTCGTCAAAGCGTTGGACCAGCTCAAGGGCCAGGGCCACCTCGACGTCGTCCAGAGCCACGCGGGTGATTACCGGACCGCGTCCGAGTACGAGCGCCGCAATCTCCAGTACGCGCTGACACGGCAGGGCGAGGCGGCGTACGCGGGTGTGGTCCGCGCGAACGAGGTGCTCAACGCGACCGGGGCGCTTCAGACGGCGGCGCTCGAAGCGCTCGGCGAACGGCTCGGTGAGCTCGCGAAGCAGCTCGAAGACGGCACCGACAGGCGCGTGTTCAGCACGCTCTCCGAAGCCGAGGGCCATCTCGAAGCGTTCCGCGACAACACGAAGCGCTTCAACGGCGACCTCCAGCGCCTGCTGCACGCGGAGGCCGACCTCGCGACGTTCCACGAGGTCAAGGCGGCGACGGTCGCGTATCTGCAGGAGTTCCTCAACGACCTCGAGCATCACACCCACACCATCGCCACCCGCATCAAGGAGATCGACGACCACGGCATCGAGCGGGTGCTTCGGCGGGCGCTCAACGGAGCGGCGCTGCCGAAGCCCGACGCGCGCTGGCTCGACGTCCGCAAGGCGCGGTGGGACGGGCTGCGCGCGTGGTTCCTGCCCGAGGACGGGGCGACGCCGCGGGTCGAGGACCTCCACAATCTCGCGCGGCGGGCGATCATCACGCTTCTCCAGGTGCTCGACCGGATCACCGAGTCGCGGCGGCGCGCGAGCAGCGCGGTCGCCGATTTCCGCGAGCTGGCGCGGTGGTTCACCGTCGTCCCGGCGCAGGAGGACCTGCATCGCCTGTGGTCCACGATGTTCGGGCTGAGTTCCGCGCGGCACGCGCATCTCGCCCACGCCGACCCGGAAGTGGTCAGCACGACGGCCTCGTGGCTCGACGCGCCACCGGTCGAGGTGTCGGAACTGCTCCGCTCCGCCGGCCGCACCGAGCGGTTCACCCGGACCGGGCGGGTTCGCGACGTGAGCGCGATCAGAGCCGCGAGAGCCGAAAAAGCCCTGCAGGAACGCGCCGAGCTCGAGGCGGCCTGGAACATGCTCGACACCGGCGGCGTCGTGCGGCTTTCGGCGTTCGAGAAGCTGGACCACACCGTTTTCGAGCGGCTGCTGGACCTGCTGGGTCAGGCGTTGGGCAGGCCTCCCGGCGCGGAGGGCGCCCGGCGGAGCACGACGTCCGACGGCCAGATCGAGATCGTCCTGCGACCACCGCGGAACGGCGCGGTCGCGCGCCTGACCACCACGAGCGGCGTCTTCCGTGGCCCCGACTACGAAATCGAAATCAGCACGGCCGGAGGCGGTGCGTGAGCCTCACCAACCAACTGGTCATCGCGGAACGCGAAGAGGTCGCGCGCGGGATCCGGGCCCTGCTGGCCACCCCGCTGATCGGCGAACGCGGCTCCCCCGAGACCTTCGACCTCATCCGGCGCCGCCGCGAACCCATCCGGCAGTGGTTCGACTACTACTGCGGCTGGACGCTCACGGTCGAACCGCGGCTCGGCTACGCGCGACTGATCAAGGTCCGCGCGGCCGCCGACCCCACCCGCCCGGCGCGACGATTGCGCTCCGGGCGCGCCGCGTTCGACCGCCGCCGTTACGTCCTGCTGTGCGTGGTGGCGGCCGAACTGCTGACCGTGCCGGTGACGACTATCGGACTCCTCGCCGGCCGCGTCGCACAGGCGAGCGCAGCCGACGACCTCGTCACCACGTTCGACGTCGCCACCAGGGCGGAGCGGCTGGCGTTCGTGGACGTCCTCAAACTGCTGGAGTCCTTCGGCGTCCTCGAAGCCGCCGACGGCGATCCGGAGTCCTTTGTGGACGATCCGGCGGCGAAGGTGCTGTTCCGGGTGGACGCGACGCTGTTGCTGCGGTTGCTCGCCGCGCCGGTCGGTCCTTCCCAGCTCGCCGTGCCCGCCGACGATGTCGCGCTGCGGTTCGAGGAGCTGCTGGAAGCGGTGTCGCACGAGCAGCGCTACGGCCTTTCCTCCGGCCGTCACGAGGACACCCCGAGCGCGTCGGACGTCCAGCGGAACCTGTGGCTGCGGCACACAGTGTTCCGCCGTCTCGTCGACGATCCGGTGCTGTACTTCGCCGAACTGACCGCGGAGGAACGCGCGTACCTCGGCACCCCGACCGGGCGCCAGTTGCTGCGGCGTGCCGCCGAGCAAGGCGGTTTCGTCCTCGAAGAGCGCGCGGAGGGTGTGCTGCTCGTCGACGTCGACGGGCTGGCCACCGACGAGCGGTTCCCGGACGACGGCAGCAACGCCAAGGTCGCCGCGCTCCTGCTGCTCGACGCGCTCGACGAGCCGCGCACCATCGATTACCTGCAGAAGGCCACCGCCAAACTGCTGAAACGCTTCCCCCGCTGGGCCAAGACCTACCGGGGCAAGGACGGCGTGCGACGGCTGACCGTCGACGCGCTCGCCGTGCTGACCGGCTTCGGGCTGGTCCGCGCCGAAGCCGAACTCGTCCGGCCGCTCCCGGCCGCCGCGAGGTACACCGACCGCACCGAGGAGGCGCCGTGACCGTGACGAGGTGGATCCCCTCCCGTGCGGGCATCCTCAACATCTGGCGCTACTACGACGAGATCTTCGAGTTCCACGACGGGCGCCTGCTGCTGCGCGGCCCCAACGGGAGCGGGAAGTCGAAGGCGCTGGAGCTGCTGCTGCCGTTCCTGTTCGACGCGAGCCTGCGCGCCAACCGGCTGTCGACCTTCGGCACCAGCGAGCGCAGCATGCACTGGAACCTGATGGGCGAAGGCGCTTCCGGCGCCACGCGCGTCGGGTACGTCTGGCTCGAATTCGGCATGGCGGGCGAGAAGTGGTTCACCTGCGGCGCGCGACTGCAGGCCAGCACGCACACCAGCACGGTGCACGCCGACTTCTTCACCACCGACCTGCGTGTGGGCGACGGCTTGCCGCTGGTCAACGAGGCCGGTCAGCCGCTGACCAAGGGCGCGCTGGAGGAGGCCCTCGGCGAGCACGGGACCGTGCACGACGGCGCGGCCGAGTACCGCGCGGAGATCCGCGCGAAACTGTTCCCCACGCTGAGCGAACAGCGCTACGACGCGCTGATCACCGCGCTGCTCCAGCTGCGGATGCCCAAACTCTCGCAGCGGCTCGACCCGAGCCTGCTCTCCAACCTGCTCTCCCGCGCGCTTCCGCCGTTGGGGCAGCAGGAGATCGCGGATCTCGCCGAGGGTTTCGAACGGCTCGACGCGCAACGCGAACGGCTGGGCTCGCTGGAGACCGAGGTCGACGCGACCCGTGCGCTCGCCGCGCGGCAGAAGACCTACGCCCAGCGTGTGCTGCGCGCGGGCGCCGCGAACCTCATCAACACCACCACGGAACTCGACGAACTCGCCGCGGCCGCCCGCCGATCGGCCGAGGAGCACGACGAGGTCGCCGCGAAGAAGGAGGCCGCCGAGGAACGGGCGGCGAAGCTGGAAAAGGACGTCGAAGAGACCGAAGCGCGGCTGTCGGGGCTGACCGAATCCGAGTCGTATCGCAAGGGCCAGGAGCTCGACAAACTGCGGCAACGGACCTTGTCCACGAGTGAGAAAGCGGAGGCACTGCGCGCGGACGCGGACCGTCTCCGTGCCGAGGCGGACGCCGACGAGGAGCGCTCAAGGGCGGCGAAGCAGGTCGCGAAACGGCAGGCGGACCTCGTCCGCTCGCTGGAGACCGAGGTCCGCGCCGCCGCGACCCGCGCGAACCTGGCCGGCGTGCACGACGAACTCGTCTCCGGGCTGGACGAACCGGCCCGGCTCCGCCCGTTGCTGCAGGCCGCCGTCCGCGGCAAACGCGACCAGGTCGAGGCGCTCGGCCGGACGCTGGACAAACACGAACGCGCCGTCGGACGACGTCACCAGGCCGAAGCGGACCTGGACCGCGCACGAGCGGATTTCTCGATCGCGCAGGAGCGGGTCGAACTCACGACGGCGACGCGGGAACTCGCGCTGAGCGATCTGCGCACCCGGCTCGCCGAATGGGCGATCGGCTGCCGCGAGCTGCGGTTCCCCGACGTGGAAGCGGTCGTCCGGGACGCCGAGGCGGAGGTCTCGCTGCTGGGCAGGCTCGGCGTCGTCGCCGAGACCGTGCTCGAAGACATCATCCGGCGGGAGGCGGCGACCGGTGCCGCGCTGGCCACCGCGCGCGCCGAGCACGACGAACTCCTCGTCGAGGCGGGCGTGCTCGAAACGGAGGACATCCTCGCGCCCGAGCCGCCGCGCACCCGCACGGCGGACCGGGCCGAGATGAGCGGCGCGCCGTTGTGGCGGCTGGTCGATTTCGCCGGTTCGGTCCCGGAAAGCAGCCACGCGGGGATCGAGGCCGCGCTCGAAGGCGCCGGTCTGCTGGACGCCTGGGTGAACTCCCACGGGGTCGTCGACGGCCACGACGTGCTCGCTGAGTCCGGAACGCTGCCGGTGGCCTCCGGTCGTTCGCTCGCCGACGTCCTCGCGCCGGAACCCGACGCGGAGGTTTCCCCCACGAAGATCCGCCGGATCCTGGAAGTGATCGCGTTCGACGACACCCTCCCCGCCGGTCCCGCGGCGATCGGCGCGGACGGTGGCTGGCGGATGGGCAGCCTGTCGGGTAGCTGGACGAAGGACGCCCCGGCCTACATCGGTGGTTCCGCGCGGCTGCGCGCCCGCGAACGCCGCATCGCCGCGCTGCGGGACAAGATCTCCCTTCGCGAGAAGACCATCGCCGAGCTGGAGGGCGAGCTGGCCGCCCTGCGCGGCAGGCGTGAGCTGATCAAGATCGAACGCGCCGCCCGCCCCGGTCACGACGATCTCCTTGCCGCGACCGGGGAACTGACCACGGCCGAGGCCGAGCTGACCGCCGCCGACGCCGCCGTCCGGCATCTGGAGAGCGCCGTCTCCGCGCTGGAGATCGAGGCCAAGACCGCGCTGCACGAGCTGACGGCGCAGGCTTCGGAATCCGGGTTGCCGACCGAACGCGCGCCGCTGGCCGCGCTCGCCACGGCTCTGCGTACGTACTCCGACCAGGGCGAGAACTGGTTGTACGAGCACGGGAACCTGCTCACCGCGACCCAGCGGGCCGAGCTGTGCGCCGAGCAGGCGGACCGGTCGGAGGGGAACGCCGCCCGGCGCGAGGACGAGGCCGCCGACGCGGAGGCCGAACGCACCAAGCTCACCGCGATGCTCGACGCGATCGACGGGACGGTCGGCACCGGCCAGCGCGAGGTGCTCGCCGAGATCGACGGCCTGCGCACGAAACTGCGTGCACTCTCGGGCGAACTCCGCGCCGCGAACGCCGACGCCAAGGAGCTCGCGGTGTCGCTGGGCGCGCTCGGCGTCCGCCGGACGACCGACGCGCGGGCACGCGAGGACGCGACCAAGAAGCAGGACGCCGCCGCGCTCCGGTTCCGGAAGCTCGCCACCGGGATCTTCCCCGCGGACGGCGGGATCGAGGATCTGCCGAAGTTCCAGGCCACCCTGTCCGCGTCCGAGAGTGTCCGTGCGGCGCTCGACACGGCCCGGCTGGTGGCCGCGGCGTGGCCGTCCGTGCCGCACGCGCCGAGCAACCTCGGCGAAGCACTGCACCGGCTGTCGGAAGCCGTGCACACCTGCCGGAACACGCTCAGCTCGCGCGCGGAACTCGATCTGGAGACCGACGAGGACGTCCAGATCTTCACCGCCGTCGTCGACGGGCTGCGGGTCGGCGCGGCCGAACTGCTCAAGATCCTTTACGCGGAAGCGGAACAGAGCAGGCACGAGATCACCGATCGCGAGAGCGACCTGTTCGACAAGACCCTGACCGGCGACACCCGCCGTCATCTCGCGGCCCGCATCCGGCAGGCCAACGACCTCGTCGACGGCATGAACGCGCGGCTGGAACGCGTGCGGACCGCGTCGCGGGTCGCCGTCCGGCTGGTCTGGCAGGTCTCCCCGGATCTGCCGCCGGGCACCAAGACCGCGCGGGATCTGCTGCTGAAGGATCCGGATCAGCTGACCGCCGAAGACCGCGTGTCACTGCACAAGTTCTTCCGTGAGCGCGTCGAGCAGGCGAAGGCGGACGACACGGCGACCAGCTGGGAACAGCAGCTCGCGCAGGTCTTCGACTACACGTCGTGGCACCGGTTCGTGGTCAAGGTGGACCGCGCGAACGGGGCGGGCTGGCAGCTGCTGACCAAGAAGCTGCACGGCGCGCTTTCCGGTGGGGAGAAGGCGATCGCGCTGCACCTGCCGCTGTTCGCCGCCGTCGCCGCGCACTATCAGGCCGCGCCCGAGGCGCCGAGGGTGATCCTGCTCGACGAGGTGTTCGTCGGCGTCGACACCACCAACCGGGGGCAGGTGTTCGGCCTGCTGTCCGCACTCGACCTCGACCTGATGCTGACGTCGGACCACGAATGGTGCACCTACGCAGAACTCGGCGGCGTCGGGATCCACCAGCTCATCACCGGCGGTGACGGCGACGACGCGGTCACCACGGCCCGGTTCACCTGGAACGGCCACGACCTCCAGCCCGCCGGGCATTAGCCTGAGCGGCCCCAAAGCCGGGCGCAGCGGGGCCCTTTCCGTCGTTTTTCCTTGTGCGGCGCGGAAGGGCTCGCTACGTTCCTGCCGGTGGCTGTGCGGATCCAGGTGCTGGGCTCGCTGCGCGTGTGGCTGGCCGGGGCGGAGGTCGACCTGGGACCACCGGGCCGCCGCGCCGTCCTGGGATTGCTCGTGCTCGCCGGCGGCGAGGCGATGTCCAAGCAGGAACTGGTGGACGCGCTGTGGGGTGACCGGCCGCCGCGCAGCGCGGTGAACGTCCTCCAGACACACGTCAAACATCTGCGGCGGCTGCTGGAACCCGGCCGCCCGTCGCGATCCGGGAGCGACATCCTGCCGCATGTCGGCGGCGGTTACGCGGTGCGCTGGGACGCCGTCGAAATCGACCTGCCCCACGTCCGCGGGCTCGTCGCCGAAGCGAACGACGCCCAGCGCGACGGCGAGACCGGCCGTGCCGCGTCCCTGTTCGGCGAGGCCGTGCGCCGGTGGCGTGGCAGGCCGCTGGCCGACGTTCCTTTGCTCGCAACGCATCCGAAGGTCCTGGCCCTGCTCGCGGAACGCCGTGCGCTGCTCGCCCGCTACGGCGACGCGATGCTCGCGATCGGCGCCGCCGACGAAGTGCTGACCGAACTGGTCGAAGCCGCCGCGGATCAGCCGCTGGACGAACCCGCGCAGGCCCGGTTGCTCCGCGCGTACCACCGCGCGGGCCAGCGGGCGACGGCTTTCCGGCTCTACCAGGACGTTCGTGAGCGGCTGCTCGAAGAACTGGGCGTCGAACCCGGGCCGGAACTCGTCGCGGCGCACACCGCGCTGCTCGAAGACGGCGAACCGCTCCCGAGCCCGCGTCCCGCCACCCGGGTCCCCCGGGAGTTGCCCGCCGAACCACCCGGCTTCACCGGCCGGGCGAGCGAACTGTCTATTTTGGACGAATTGGTACCGCGTCCCGGCGGCTCCGGTGGCGCGGTGGCGCTCGCGGCCGTCACGGGAACGGCGGGCGCCGGGAAGACCGCGCTGGCCGTGCACTGGGCGCATCGGGTGAAGGACCGGTTCCCGGACGGGCAGTTCTACGCGAACCTGCGCGGCCATTCCGGCGGCGCCCCCGCGACCGCACTCGAAGTGCTCACCCGGTTCCTGGCCGCGCTGGAGATCCCCGCCGAACGGCTTCCCGCGGACACGGAGACCGCGTCCGCGCTGTACCGGACGCTGATGACCGACCGGAAGGCGTTGGTGGTGCTGGACAACGCCGTCGACGTCGAGCAGGTCCGGCCGCTGCTGCCCGCCGGCCCCGGCTGTCTGGTGCTGGTCACCGCCCGGGACCGGATGGCCGGGCTGGTCGCCTTCCACGGTGCCCGGCGGATCACCTTGGGCGTACTCGATCCCGGTGAAGCGCTGGAACTGCTCGCGCGGCTGCTCGGCGTCGAGCGAGTCCGGGCCGAACACGAAGCGGCCGTCGAGGTGGCCGGGCTGTGCGCGTATCTCCCGCTGGCGCTGAGGATCGCCGCGGCCAATCTCGCCGACGATCCCGGGAACGGCATCGAGGACTACGCCATCGAGCTGCGCAAGGGCAATCCGCTCGCCGCCCTCGCCGTGCCCGGCGACGAGCAGATCGCCGTCCGGACCGCGTTCGACCTTTCGTACGCGGCCTTGCCCGCGGAAACACGCCGCCTGTTCCGGCTGCTGAGCCTGGTGCCGGGCAACGACATCGGCGTCGAAGCGGTCGAGATCCTCACCGGTTCGGACCAGGCGGGGCGGATGCTGGACACGCTCGCGGGCGCGCATCTCGTCGAGCAGCACGCGCCGGATCGCTATCACTTCCATGACCTGCTCCGCCGTTATGCCGCCGATCGCCTGCAGGAATCCCCGGCGGAGGTCGGATCCGCCAGGCGACGCCTGCACGAGTGGTACCTGCGTGGCGTCGACGTCGCGGCGAAACTGTTGTACCCGCACATGTTCCGGATCCCGCTGGCCGTGCCCGACGGCCCGGTTCCCGCCGCACCGGCGGAGTGGCTGGAAACCGAGCTGGGAAGTCTTGCCGCCGTCGCCGAAGACGCGGCGCGGACCGGACCGCTTTCGGTCGCCTGGCTGCTGTCCGACGCCCTGCGCGGCTACTTCTGGATGTCGTCGCGCCAGGTGGAATGGCGGGCGACCGCCGAGGCCGCGTCGTCCGCCGCCGAGGAGGACGGCGATCTCCGCGCCCGCGCGTCCGCCCGGTTCAGCCTGGCGGATCTGGGTTTCCGCCAGGGGCGCTATCGAAAGGCCGTCCGGGACTACACCGGCGCGCTAGTGCTCGCCCGGCGGGCGGGCTGGGTGGAGGCGCAGGCCGCGGTGCTGGGCAATCTCGGTTGCGTGTACTGGCAATCCGGACGGCTCCCGGCGGCCGCGGCACGGTTTTCCCGAGGGTTGGAGCTGAGCAGACGCGCCGGAACTCCCGCCGGGGAGGCCGTCGCGCTGGGCAATCTGGGGCTGGTGCAGTGGGAGATGGGCGATCTTTCCGGGGCTGCCGGGCATTACGTCCAGGCGCTGCGCCGGTATCGCGGCATCGGCTCGCGCTACGGGGAGGCGATCAACCTGGCCAACCTCGGGCAGACGCAGCACGCCCGCGGCCGGGTCACGGAGGCCGCCGGGCTGCTCACGAAGGCTCTCGCGCTGCATCGCGATGCTGGGAATCGCGCCGGAGAAGCGGAAACGCTCGGCAGGCTCGCCTCGGTGTACTGCGATCTCGGCCGTCGCTCGGACGCGCTCGACCACGCGCGCGAAGGGCTGCGCCTCGCGCGAGAGACCGGCGAACCACGCGGTGAGGGCGAGGCGCTCGTCGCACTCGCGCGCGTGCACCAGCGCTCGGGGCACCGGCAGGAAGCCGTCCGCCGGTACCGGCAGGCTTTGGTGCTGTTACGGGAAACCGGCGACCGGTATCCGGAGGTCGACGCGCTCATCGGGCTCGCCGGCGTCACCGGCGACCTCGGGCAGGCCCGTCAGGCACTCGCCCTCGCCGACCAGGCGGGCTATCACGCGTTGCGAAGACAGGCGTCGGCCGCGGTGGAATCGATCCGCCGGGCCTAGACCGCTATGTCACCGCTGATGTCGTACGCGCCCGCCGGGTGGAAGGTCACGACGACCCACGGGTTGACGCCGTGTTCCTTGCCCGCGCTGTCCAGGCAGGAGAACTCGCTCATGTCGAACACGCTCCACGTCTTGTCCGGGAGTTGCCTGATCGACTCCTCGACACGGCCGACCCAGCGACAGGCCGGGCTGTGCACTCGCGCCGCCACCGAGGGTTCCGCCCAAACGATGCTCCCGCCCTCCGCGCACCACGAAAGGTCGAACGTGTAGGTCCACCTCCCCGGATCTTCCAGCACGACCGGCTTGATGACCTTGGCACCGGAAGCGCATTCCCGGGCCGCTTCCGCCTCGCCCGGAACGGCGAACGTGAGACCGGCGCAGAGGATCGCCGAGCAGACTAGGACGTTCATCGCTCCCACTGTTCCGCCGGACTCGCTCGTCCGCAAGCCGCCGGATGCCGGGTCCAATCGACGTCCAATGGCCGTCCAGTGCCGCCGAATAGCTTGTGCTCGCACAGTTTCCGCTGAGGGGAGTACGGATGAGGGCACGACTCACGAAGGTCTTGACCGTGGTGGCGCTCGCGACGACGCTTGTCGTCGGGACCGCGAACTCGGCGCAGGCCGCCGGGCCACGGGCGTTCGCGATCTCGTCGGACGGCAAGCTGATGGCCACCTTCTACACCGACACACCCCAGGTCCTCGACTGGGTCCGGCTCGTTCAGGGTCTCACCTGCGGGGAAACGCGCCTGATCGGGCTCGATTTCCGCGTCCAGAACGGTTTGCTGTACGGCGTGGGCGAGAAAGGCTGTATCTACACGATCAAATTCCCGCCCGCGGCACCCGACGTCATCGTCACGAAGGTCTCGCAACTGAGCGTTCCGTTGTACGGCAAGGACTTCGGCGTCGACTTCAATCCGGCCGCCGACCGGCTCCGGGTGATCAGCGACTACGGCCAGAACCTGCGGCACAATCTCGGTGACCACGTCACGATCGAAGACACCATCCTGACCACTCCGCCGGCGGGCGGACCGACCAGGGGTGTCACGGCGGCCGCCTACACGAACAACGATCTCAACCCCGACACCGCGACCACGTTGTTCGACATCGGCACGGCCACCGACCAGGTACTCGTCCAAGCGCCCGCCAACAACGGATTCCTCAGCCCGACCGGCGCGCTCGGCGTCGACACCGGCCCGATCGCGGGCTTCGACATCTACAGCGATCTGACCAACGGCAAGACGACCTCGGTGAGCGGATTCGCCGTGCTCAACCCGGCCGCCGGTCCGTCGGCCTTCTACAGCGTCAATCTGCTGACCGGTGCGGCGGCAAAGATCGGCGACTTCCCGCTGCCGATCGGGGATGTCGCGGTGGCGCTCGACGGTAGCTGAGTGGGGAACGCCGCTGTCCGGTGTCCGGCTTTCTCGCTGGGCACCGGATGGTGGTGTTTGGGGGGTTCCGGGGATCGGTAAGGCTGCGATGATTTCTTGTTGTCGGAAATCGGCGACGTCCTCCGTGAGCGGTTTCGCCGTGCTCAACCCGGCCTCCGGACCGTCGGCTCTTTACAGTGTCAATCTGCTGACCAGTGCGGCCGCCAAGATCGGCGACTTCCCGCTGCCGACCGGGGACGTCGCGGTGGAACTCGACGGTAGCTGAGCGGGGAACGCCGCTGTCCAGTGTCCAGTCTTCGGGCTGGGCACCGGATGGTGGTGTTCCGGGGGCCGGGGATCGGTAAGGATGCGATGATTTCTTGTCGCCGAAAATCGGCGACTTCCCGCGGCCAATCGGGGACGTCGCGGTGGCGCTCAACGGTAGCTGAGCGGGGAACGCCGCTGTCCGGTGTCCGGCCTTCTCGCTGGGCACCGGATGGTGGCGCTTGGGGGGTTCCGGGATCGGTAAAGCTGCGACGATTTCTTGTTGCCGAAAATCGGCGACCGCCACTGTCAGTCCCACTGAATCTTCTATTGCCGAAAATCGGCAATGCGTCTGTCGTTCGTGGGGCCGGGAATTGTCGGTGGTGGGTCGTATGTTCGTGGGGTGGATACACATTCCGCGCCTGTGGCGCTCGTGGAAAGCCTCACCGATCCCGAGGTGCTGGCCGCGGTGAACGATGCCGCGAATATGTTGGACGACAAGGATTCCGTGGCGTTGGCGCAAGCCGCGTCGGCCGGGATCGCACGCCTGGAAGCGGTCCGGTTCCGGGCGCTCGCGCAGTTGAACCGGCATCGTGAGGGCGTGCGGAGTGTGGCGCAGGAGGTCGCGTTCGCATTGTCTGTCACGGACAATCATGCGGGCGCCATGGTCGCCGCCGCGGACGCGCTGACCACCCGCCTGCCCCGCACGTTGAATCTGATGGACGAGGGGAAACTCGCCGGGTTCAGTGCGATGAAGGTCGCGACGGCCACCGCGTGGCTGTCCGACGAAGATGCCCATGCGGTCGACGCCGTGCTGGAAGACCGGATCGGGGACAAGAACCCGGATCAGGTCCGGAAGGCGGCCAACCATGCTGCGAACACGATCGATCCCGAGGGCGCCGGTAAACGGGCCGAGCGGCATCGTGAAGGTCGTCGTCTCACGTTGCGGCAGGGCGAGACAGGGGTGGCGTCGATCGAGGTCGAGGATGGGCCGGTGGAGAAGGTCGCTGCCGCTTATCAGCGGATCGACCGCGAAGCACGCGCTCTCAGAACCGGTGGCGAGACTCGTACTCTCGACCAGCTCCGCGCCGATGTCGCGCTCGATCTTTTGCTCGGCGGCCAAGGCGGCACGAGCGAACGCAGCGAAGTGTTCCTCTACATGGATTTGTTCACCTATCTCGGCCTGAATGACGATCCGGCGGAGCTGGCGGGGCATGGCACGATCCCCGCCGCGCTGGCGAGGGAGATCGCCGAGGGTGGGAACAGTGCGTTGCGGCGGATCGTCACCGATCCGCTGTCCGGCCAGGTTCTCGATCTGGGCCGGGACCGGTACCGGCCCAGCGCGGGTTTGGCCGAGTTCGTGCGGGTGCGGGACCGCGAATGCCGAAGACCCGGCTGTCACCGACCCGCCCAAGCCTGCGACATCGATCATGCGGTGCCGTGGCAACACGGCGGCCACACCACCGATACCGACCTCATCGACCTCTGCCGCCGCGACCACCGGTTGAAGGACGAACCCGGCTGGACCTACCACCTCGCATCCGATGGCACCCTCACCATCACCACCCCCACCGGGCAGCGCTACGACAGCACACCACCGCCCCTTCACGGACCCCGCCCGGCAGCCGACGAGCCACCACCGTTCTGAGCCGTCGCCGGAAAACGGCAACGGGGGCTGGGGCTTCAGCGTTCCGGGGGATTGCCGGAAAACGGCGGCAGGTGGGCTGGATCCAGCCGCAAACCGCCACTGGCGAGTCTCGCTGTTCCGACCTGTCACCAGAAAGCGCGACGGTCGGACAGCTGGGCCTGACCCGAAAGCTGCGGTGACAGGCCTCTCTGTTCGGGTGCTGTCGGAGAACGGCGACGAGCGAGGACTTCAGCCGCCGACATCCTGCACTCGCCGAAAAGCGGCAACGGGCAGGCCACTGCAACCACTCAAGAACTCCACCCACGGTCTGACCCGCGAAATCGGCCCCTGACCCGATCCGCCCCCCCCACCGCCGACGGCACGCTCACAGCATGGAAACCGACCACGTCTTCCCCGGCCGCCGCATCGCCGCGGTCTCGATGATCCTCGCGCCACTTCTGCTGCTCACCGGAACGCTACTGCGGTCACCCTTCAACTTCTTCTTCCCCGACCAGCTGAAAGCGATGAGCGAGCATCCCGCGCTGATGACCGCCGCGTACACGTGTTTCCTGGCGGGCAATGTCCTGCTGTTGCCCGCGATGGTCGCGCTCGCCACGAAGATCGGCCGTACCAGGCCCGCGTTGGCCGCGTGGGGCGGCCTGTTCGTCCTTTTCGGACTCTTCGAGCGGACCTTCCACGCCGGGATCGACCAAGCCGCCCTCAGCCTTGCCGAACGGCGTGGAGCCGGGTTCGCCGCGAGTGTGGTCAGCGAGTCGTACCAGGATCTGCATCTGTTCAGTTTTCTGTCGTTCACGATCATGTTCGGCTGGTACATACTCGCGTTCGCCGCCTATCGGGCGAAAGTGCTCGGTGTCGCGGGGTCGATCGGGATGGCGACGATGGGGCTTCTGCCGCTCGGTGTTCTGAAAGGCACCGAAATCGTGTCGATCATCGGCACCGCCGGGCTTTGTCTCGCGTTGGTTCCGGCCGGTGTCCGCGCATTACTGGAAAGTCCCAAACCGAGCCGGCGGACGATGTTGCTCGCGGCGATCGCCGTTCCGATTCTGGGCGGCCTCGCCTTCGCCAGCGCGCTGGGCTGAGCTCAGGCCAGTCGTGCGGGCGCTTTCCTGTCACCGGATTCGTGTTCGCGCCCCGCCGGGAGGCAGCTCATCAGCAGTACGACACCGACAGCACCGAGAAGCATGTGCCCGGCGAGGATGCACAGCCCACAGAATCCGATCCACAATGAGATCTTCATTCTCAGAGGGTAGGGCGGTTCTCCGAGAAGGGCCCCGAACTTGGGAAAGACTTAAGGTCTCCTTTGGGAAAAGGGTCTGTCCGGCGTACGTGCGTAATGCACCACCAGCGAAACCGTCGCGGCCAGGAAGACCACCTGCATCAGGCTCCGCGGCACCAGTTCGTCCATCGTCGAGGTCACCGGGCCGTGCAGCGCCTTGTACACGTTCGCCGGGAACATCCCCAGCAACAACAGCGTCAGCCCGGCGGACGCCCACGGCGCGGTGCGCGACCACAGCACGCCCGCGGCGCCCGCGAGTTCGAGGACGCCGGTGACGGTGACCAGCAACTCCGGCGCGGGCAGCGCCGGCGGCACCATCGCGACGAGTTCCTCGCGCATGCCGATGAAATGCGCGAGGCCGGTGGTGACGAACAGGGCCGCGACGCCGCCGCGCACGGCCACCGGCCAGGGTTTGAGCCGCTGGACGCCGAAGACGCCCAGCAGGGACAACGTCGCCGTGACGGCGATCAGCATCAATACGGGTACGAGACCGGGATCCATGACCATGCCTCCCAAGCAGCAGCGAATCTTTCCACTGACAAGATGCGCTGTTGCAGCCCATCTTGTCAATGACTAGATTCATCGTCATGAGTCCCTACCACCACGGCGACCTCCGCCGGGCCGTGCTCGACGCCGCCGTCGCGGCCATCACCGAACACGGCTCGGCGGGGATCAGCCTCCGCGACCTCGCCCGGCGCGCGGGGGTCTCGCACGCCGGGCCGGTGCACCATTTCGGCGACAAGGCCGGGGTGCTCACCGCGCTGGCCGCCGAGGGGTTCGACCTGCTCGCGGACGCGCTCGCGGCCGAGGGCGACCGGGGCTTCGTCGAGGTCGGAGTGGCGTACGTGCGCTTCGCGATCGAGCATCGCGCGCATTTCGACGTGATGTTCCGCCCCGAGCTCCATCGTGAGGACGACGAGGCGCTGACCACCGCCCGTGACCGCGCGGGGGCCCTGCTGACCAGTGGCGCGTCGTCGGTCAGCGACGACGCGATGGCGGGGGTCGCCGCGTGGTCGTTGATGCACGGGTTCGCGAATTTGTGGCTCACCGGCGCGTTGCGCGCCGAGCTCCAGGAGGATCCGGACACCGCCGCCCGCGCGATCGCCCGGATCCTGTTCCCGTGATCAAACCTGCGCGGTGGGCATCACGGTGACCTGCTGGAGGTTCACCCGTGCCGGGAGCGAGGTCAGGAACGCCACGGTCTCGGCGATGTCCGCCGGCTTCAACCAGGTCAGCGTCTCGCGCACGCCGTCCAGCCACTCCAGCGCACCGGCGTCGGTGACGTGCCCCTGCAGTTCGGTCTCGACCAGGCCCGGCTCGATCGCCGCGACCCGCACGCCCTTCGGACCGAGGTCGGCGCGAAGGTTCTTCGACAGGTGCGTCACGTAGGCCTTCGAAGCGACGTACACGGCGAAGGACGGGAAGACGGCCTGCGCGCCGATGGATGAGGTGTTCACCAGGTCCGCGACGCCCTTCTCGGCCGCCGAAGCGACCAGTTGCGGGACGAAGGCGCCGATGGCGTTCATCAGACCCGTCATGTTGACGTCGATCATGCGCTGCCAGTCGCCGGTGGCGAGTTCGTCGATCGGCGCGGCCAGCATCACGCCGGCGTTGTTGAACAGCAGGTCCGCGCGGCCCAGTTTCGCTTCGACCTCGGCCGCGGCGGCCCGCATCGCGTCGGCGTCGGCGACGTCGGCCGCGAGCACGAGCGCGGTGCCGCCATCGCGTTCGATCTCCTTGGCGAGGGTTTCCAGCCGGTCGGCCCGGCGGGCGACGAGCGCGACAGCCGCACCGGAGGCGGCTAGCCGCCGAGCGGCCGCTTCGCCGATCCCGCTGGACGCTCCGGTGACGACGGCGACCCTGTTCGCGTGCGGTGCCGGGGAGTTCGTCATCTCTGTTTCTCCTAAGTGGACTCGGGGTGACAAGTCCAGGAAACCGGGCCGCGCACGGAGATGGCACGGTCTGTTCAGCCTGGGTCCGGCAGTACCAGTCAGACCGCGCACGGAACTGTTACGTGCTCATCGAGTTCCGCGGACACGGACCGGCCAGCGTGATCCGCATGCGAATCCGATCCCTCGCGCTCGCGCTGACCCTGATGACGGCGACCGCCGCCCCCGCGGCGGCCGTCATCGGCGGCACCGAGTCCGCCACGCCCTACGACTTCATGGTCTCGCTTCAGTACGACTCTCCCCGCCCGGACGGTCATCGGTGCGGGGCGGTGCTGATCGCGCCCCAGTGGGCGGTCACCGCCGGCCATTGCGCCAACACCCCGAACGGTGCGACGGCAGGCGTCCCCCGCGGCTGGAAGGTCCGCGTCGGCTCGCTGGACACCACCGCCGGCGGCGAGGTCACCGACATCGACAAGTTCTACCGGCGCCACCTCTCCTACAACCCGCCCGGCGAGGACATCGCGCTGCTGCACCTGCGCGAACCCGTGCGAGCCAAGCCCATCCGGCTCGCCGGGAGCTCCCCCGCCGTCGGGACCTCCGTCCGCATCCTCGGCTGGGGCGCGGCCTCGACCGGCTGCGACGACTTCGCCGACCCGAAGTGCTTCCCGGGCAAGCTGCGTGAAGCGGATACCGAGGTCGTGCCGCTCGACCGCTGCTGGGACGACGACGGGAGCACCCTGCCGCTGTGCGTCGGCCGCACCGATCCGCCGGTCGGGCCGGGAACGACGGATTCCGGAGGGCCCGCCCTGATCCGTTCGGGCGATGGCTGGGCGCTGGCGGGAACGGTCATCGGACCGGGTATCCGGGGCGCCGACTTCCCCGACATGTACACCGACGTCGCGAAGAACTCGGCCTGGATCGACGGCATCATGACCGGAACCGACGTCCCGCCGGACGACCCCGGCCCGAACGTGGAGGGCACGGCCGCGGTGGGCGACTGCAACGGCGCCGTGGTGCGTGCCCCCGTCTCGCGTCCCGAAGACCCGGCGCTGGTGCTGACCAACGGCCATTGTGTACCGAGCGGGCGGCCCGCACCGGGGAAGGCACTGATCGACCGGCCCGCCGACCTGCCCCGCCCGGTCACCATCGCCGGCCGGGACGGTTATCCGAAGGCCAGTGCCCGCGCCACCCGTCTGGTCTACGCGACGATGACCGGCACCGACGTCGCGCTGTACCGGCTCGACAAGACCTACGCGCAACTGGCCAGGGAGGGCGCGAAGGTCTTCCGGCTGACCACCAGCCCGATGCTCGCCGGCGACCGGCTGCTCATGTCCTACGCCAGCGGCCGCCCGAAGTGCACGATCGAGGCGGTGGTGCCGCACCTGCGTGAGGCGGGGTACCAGCAGGACGCCGCGGTCCGCTACGCCGCGAGCGACACCTGCGTGAGCAGGCCCGGCCTCTCCGGCTCGGCGCTTCTGTCTCTCGACGGGAACACGGTCATGGGCGTCAACAACACCCACAACCGGGACGGCGAGAGCTGCACCGAGGGCAACCCGTGCGAGGTCGGCCGGGACGGGACCGTGACCGCGGTGAAGGGCCGCGGCTACGGCCAGCAGGTGCACCGGATCGCGGCCTGTCTGACCCAGGGATCCCGGTTCGACCTGCGACGATGTGGCGGGAAGAAATAATTCCCGTCGGCTGTCGAATCGGCGGGACGCCCTTCGTATAGGGAGTGAAAGACCCACTCGGACGAGGAGGACGCCATGACCCAGTACCTGATCAGCCTGTATCAGCCCGACGGCCCCATCCCGCCGCCGGAATTCCTCGAACCGATCGCCCGCAAGATCCAGGCGCTGAACGAGGAGATGCAGGCCGCCGGCGTCTGGGTCTTCGCCGGTGGGCTGCACCCGCCGACCACGGCCACCGTGCTGCGGGCCAAGGAGAACGGCGAGATCGCGATGACGGACGGCCCGTACGTCGAGGGCAAGGAGCATCTCGGCGGTTTCACCATCGTCGAGGCACCGGATCTGGACGCCGCGCTCGACTGGGGCCGCCGCGTCACCGAGATCACCCATCTCCCGGTCGAAGTCCGGCCGTTCCAGGGCGACGAAGGTCCTACGTGCGTATGACCACCGAAGACGTCGGTCGCGTCTTCGCACAGGAGTACGGCCGCGCGGTCTCCGTGCTGGTCCGCGTCTTCGGCAGCATCGACATCGCCGAAGACGCGGTCCAGGACGCTTTCGCCGAGGCGGTGGACCGGTGGCCGTCGAGCGGTCCACCGCCGAGCCCGGCGGGCTGGATCATCACGACCGCCCGCAACAAGGCCATCGACCGCCTGCGCCGGGAAGCCGCGCGCGACGACAAACACGCCCAGGCCGCGCTGCTCAACGCGGACAGTGAACCAGTGGAGGAGGGTCCCGTGCGTGACGACCGTCTACGGCTGATCTTCACCTGCTGTCACCCCGCGCTGGCCGTCCCCGCGCAGGTCGCGCTGACGCTGAAACTGCTGGGTGGCTTGACCACCGCCGAAATCGCGCACGCGTTCTTCGTCCCCGAAACGACGATGGCCCAGCGGCTGGTCCGGGCGAAGGGCAAGATCCGCGACGCGAAGATCCCGTATCGCGTCCCCGGCGACGCCGATCTGCCGGACCGGCTGCGTTCGGTGCTCGCCGTGATCTACCTCGTGTTCAACGAGGGCTACGCGGCCAGCTCGGGTGAGCGGCTGGTGCGCGAGGACCTGTGCGCCGAAGCGATCCAGCTCGGCAGGCTGCTGGCGGGCCTCATGCCCGACGAACCGGAGGCCACCGGGCTGCTGGCACTGATGCTGCTCACCGAATCGCGCCGCGCCGCGCGCACCGGCGAGGACGGCGACGTCGTGCTGCTGGCGGAGCAGGACCGATCACAGTGGGACCAGGCGCTCATCGCCGAAGGGCAGACGCTGGTCCGCGCCTGCCTGCGCCGGAACCAGCCGGGGCCGTACCAGATCCAGGCGGCGATCAACGCCGTCCACAGCGACGCCGCCGACACGGCGAGCACGGACTGGTCGCAGGTCGTCGAGCTGTACGACCTGCTGCTCGCGATGAACCCGACGCCGGTCGTCGCGCTCAACCGGGCCGTCGCGGTCGCCGAACTGCGCGGCCCGTCACTCGCGCTCGGCCTGATCGACGCCCTCGACCTCGCGGGATACCACCTGTACCACGCCATCCGCGCCGATCTGCTGCATCGCGCGGGCCGTCCGGCGGAAGCCGTCCAGGAGTACGAAGAGGCGATCCGGCAGGTGGGCAACAGCGCCGAAAAACGGCTGCTGGAACGAAAACTGGCCGTGCTCAGTCGGTGATCAGCCGCGCCGGGCCGGGCCCCTTGGCGGCGAGGAAGTCGCCGGGGTTCACCAGCACGCACTGGTCGAAGGACAGGCAGCCGCAGCCGATGCATTCGGTGAACCGGTCCCGCATGCACTCCAGCTGCTCGATGCGCTTGTTCAGCTCGGCGCTCCAGCAGGCGGATGCCCGCCGCCAGAACGCGTGATCCGGCGCGGCGCCTTCGGGCAGGAAGTCGAGTACGCCGCCGATCACCTCGAGCGGGATGCCGAGATGGTGCGACGCGCGGATGAACGCGACGAGGCGAAGCGTGCTCCGGGGGTAGCGCCGCTGGTTTCCGCTGGTCCGCCTGCTGCTGATGAGGCCCTGACGTTCGTAGAACCGCAGGGCGGAGGTGGCGACACCGCTGCGCCGCGACAGCTCCCCGATGGTGAGTTCGGCCGGGAGTTCGGACATGTCCCTGATCCTAGCTTGACTTGAACCCTTGTTTAAGTTTCATGCTGGAGGCATGACAGTACAGGGGACCTCCGAAATGACCATCCACAAAGGACATTGGCCGACGCCCGATGACGCGACCGTCGCGGTGGCGCGGGAATGGCCGGACGCCGACGCGGCACGGGCGGCGTACAAGAGCCACGAAGGGCTCGTTTCCTTCACCGCGTACGAAGGCATCGGCCACGACGGCGCCTTCACTTACGAGCAGTGGACCAGCGAAGACGCCATCCGGGATCTCGACGGCGCGCCCGTGTTCCGGCTCTACCGCGGACAGCGCCGCGAGGGGACGCCCGGCTGCCTCGTGATCGTCTCGGTCGAATTCGAGGGGCCCGACGAGCGGCGGCAGCGCGACTGGATCGACCTCGTCTTCGAGGCGATGGCGTCGGAACCCGCGCTGCCGGAGGGCGGGATTTCGGGGTTCTTCCACGTGAGCACCGATGGGACCAAGGTGCTGAACTACGCCGAATGGGCGAGCGTCGAAGCCCACCTCGCCGCGCTCGCGGCCCCGGGCGCCGACGGCATCGGGACGACGGACGTGTGGAAGAAGGTGCAGACCTACCCGGGGATGTCGGGCGGGTCGGTCAAGCGGTACCGCCCGGTCTTCTCGGGGGTGGCGGCATGAAGCCGATCCTGGTCGCCGGCGCGACGGGCAACGTCGGTTCGCAGGTGGTCGCCCAGCTGCGGGAGCGGGACGTCCCGGTCCGGCCGCTGAGCCGGAATCCGCCGCCGGACGGCGTTCGCGGCGACCTGGCGAAACCGGAAACGATCGCACCGGCGCTCGACGGCGTCGACACCGTGTTCCTGATGCTCTCCGGCGCCGCCGAGGCCCTGGTGCCGACGGTGTCGTTGCTCGGGGAACGGGTGAACCGCGTGGTGTTCCTTTCTTCGGGCGCCGTCGACGATTCGCTGACGGAGCAGGACAACGCCATCGGAGCCTGGCATCGCACCGTCGAGGAGGCGATCGAAGCCGCGGGCGTGGAGTGGACCTTCCTGCGGCCGCACGCCTTCGCGACCAACACCCTCGGCTGGGCGCCGTCGATCCGCGCGGACGGCGTCGTCCGCGGCGCGTACGGCGAGGCGTCGATGCCGCTGATCCACGAGAAGGACATCGCCGCGGTGGCCGTCGAAGCGCTGACCGGCGACGGGCACGCCGGAGCGAAGTACACGCTCACCGGAACGCGACCGCTCACGCAGGCCGAACAGGTCCGCGTCATCGGCGAGGCCGCGGGCCGCCCGGCGCGCTGGGAGGAGCTCCCGCTCGACGAGGCACGTGCCGCCCTGCTCACCAGGATGCCGGACTTCGTCGTCGACACGATGCTGACCGGATTCCGGGGACTGGTGACGAAACCGGGAGAGGTCACCTCGACCGTCCAGGACGTCACCGGCAGGCCGGGGCTGGACTTCGAGGTCTGGGCGGCCGATCACGCCGCGTCGTTCCGCTAAACTCGGTTTCGTGTCGACACCGGTTCATGCCGCGGTGGTCCACTAACCGCCGTTCCTGAAATCACCCCACGGAGCCCGCGGGGTCTCTTCGCCGCGGGCGAAAACAGGAACGGAAACCATGAACCCCCTGTCCACAAGGGACGGTGGTCGGCGCTGGCTGACCACCGTCGGCACGAAACGCCCCGAACGTCTCGTCGACGTCAACGATCGCCTCACCGCCGACGAGGCGTTCCGGCTAGCCGTGTCCGGCACCGGACTCGTCTGGTACGGCGACTTCCCCGGCGCGCGGAACCTGCTCGCCGCGTTGTCCCGGCGCTGCGGTACGACGGCCGGGAAACCCTTTCAGGAGCAGCGGAACCAGCGGTCACGCCGGGCACGGATCCTCGGCAGGCTGCTGGTCCCGCTGGACCCTGGCCACGTCCTGCCGTTGCGCCGCGGGCCGGACGTCCGCGAGGCCTGCACCGAGGTCTACGGGCCGTCCGAAACCGCTTCGCTGGTGTCCTTGCGCGAGCTGCTCGGTGTCGTCGGCGCGCACGAATGGCGGGTGAAGGGCGTCGAGATCCCGGCACTCGGCGCGAGGATCCATCCGCACCATGGGGTCTTCTCCCCCGTCCGCGGCGAGTACGTCGATCTGGTGGCGAGAACTCCCTTGCCCACCAAAGAACTCGCCTTCGACATCGGCACCGGGACCGGTGTGCTCGCCGCGGTCCTCGCACGTCGGGGAGTCGAACGCGTGGTGGCGACGGACAACGAACCCCGCGCGCTCGCCTGCGCGCGGGAGAACTTCGAGCGCCTCGGTTGCACCGGCACGGAAACCCTTGAAGCGGACGTGTTCCCGCCGGGCCGCGCACCGCTGATCGTCTGCAATCCGCCCTGGCTGCCCGCCCGCGCGCACACCCCGCTCGAACGCGCCGTCTACGACCCGGGAAGCCGGATGCTGAAGGCGTTCCTCGACCGGCTGCCGCGGCATCTCGAACCCGGCGGGGAGGCGTGGCTGATCCTCTCCGACCTCGCCGAACTTCTGGGCCTGCGCCGGCGCGAAGAACTCCTCGACGCGTTCGAGCGGTCCGGTCTCGAAGTGCTGGGCAGGGAGGACATCCGGCCGAGACATCGACGAGCCGACACGAAGGAGGTGACCTCGTTGTGGCGGCTCACAACCCGAGCAGCGCCCGTGCCTGACTGATGAACACGCGGGCGGCGGGGCTGACCGGCCCCTCCGTCCGCCAGGCCAGCGCCAGTTTCGCGCGCAATCCGGCAGGCCGCGTGATCTTCATGGCGTGCAGTTTCGTGTAGTGCGTCGCCAGCGACATCGGCACCACGGCGACCCCGAGACCGCGTCCGACCAGTTCGGCGACGACGTTCGGATCGCCCGCTTCCAGCGTCACCCGCGGCTGCGCGCCGTCGGCGAGGAACGCCGCGTCGACGATCGCGCGCATGCCGGTGCCCTTCGGCAGGCTCACCAGCGACCGGCTTTCCAGTTCCGACAACGTGATCGTGGCCTGCCCGGTGAGCGGATCGTCCGGACCGGAGATGGCGACCATCGGCTCGTCGAGGACGACCTCCAGGCCGATCCCGGGCGGCGGTTCGCCGGAGACGCCGATCAGCGCGACGTCGAACCGGCCGTCGGCGACGCCCGCGAGCAGGATGTCGGAGGTCGCCTCGGCGAGCGTGATGTCGACGGCCGGATGACGCTCGTGGAAACGCGCGAGCAGATCCGGCAGGTTGACCGGGCCGCGCGAGGACACCATGCCCATCGCGACCTGGCCGCGGACCAGGCCGGTGAGATCGTCGACCGCCTGCCGCACCCCGGCGACGGCGGCGAGCGCGGCCCTGGCGTGCGGGAGCGCGGCGGCGCCGACCTCGGTGAGCCGCACCGCCCTGGCCGACCGGTCGAGCAGCGGCTGCCCGAGCTCGCGTTCGAGGCGGCGGATCTGGGCACTGACGCCGGGCTGCGCGACATGCAGCCGCTCGGCGGCGCGGGTGAAGTTCGCCTCCTCGGCGACCGCGACGAAGTATTCGAGCTGACGCAGTTCCATAAGCGATGATTATAGTTGCCAGACAAACAAGATCTTGGACTTCTGGCCGAATCGGGATCAAGCTGGTCGCATGACCACGATGCTCCGCTCCGGCGACCCGGATTACGACAACGAACTCGCCGGTTTCCAGACCGCGGTACCCCGCCGACCCGACGTCATCGTGCCCGCCGCTTCGGCCGCCGACGTCGTCGAGGCCGTCCGTCACGCCGCCGAGCACGATCTCCCGATCGCCGTCCACTCGACCGGGCACGGTGTGGGCGTCCCCTTCGAGGGCGGCGTCCTCGTCACGACGCACCGCATGACCGGTATCCGGATCGAAGACGGCATCGCACGGGTCGACGCGGGCGTGCGCTGGGGTGCGGTCATCGAGGCGGCCGCGAAACACGGGCTCGCGCCGCTGAGCGGTTCCTTCCCCGGTGTCGGCGTCGTCGGCTACACCCTCGGCGGCGGGTTCAGCCTGCTCGGCCGCAAGTACGGGCTGGCCGCCGACCAGGTGACCGCGATCGAGGTCGTGACCGCCGACGGCGAACTCCGCCGCGCCACCCCGGACGCCGAAAGCGAGCTGTTCTGGGCGCTGCGCGGCGGCCGCGACAACTTCGGGATCGTCACCGCGCTGGAGTTCCGGCTCGTCCCGGTCACCCGGTTGTACGGCGGGAGCCTGCAGTTCGGCACCGAATCGCTGTCCGCCGTGCTCCACGCCTGGCGAGACTGGGCGGCGGACCTGCCGCGCGAGATGACGTCGTCGCTGGGCATGGTGCCGATGCCCGACCTGCCGATGGTGCCCGAGCCGCTGCGCGGGCAGCACGTCGCGCAGATCCGGATCGCCTACCTCGGCGATGCCGCCGAGGGCGAACGCCTGGTCGCCCCGCTGCGCGCAGCCGCCCCCCTGCTGGGTGACACGCTCGCCGAGATCCCGTTCACCGAATCGGGGAAGATCGCGAACGAGCCGCCGTTCCCGCACGGCTACCGCGCCGACAACGCCACCGTGTCCGAACTGGACGACACGATGCTCGACGCGATCCTCGAACACGCCGGCCCCGGCGCCCCGGTGCCGACCGTCGTCCTGCTGGACCTGCTCGGCGGCGCGCTGTCCGACCTGCCCGAGCACCCCGGCGTCGGCTGGGACCGTGAGGCCCGCTTCACCGTCCGCGCACTGTCCGTAGTGGACGACGCGGGCATGGCCGAGATCAAGGCGGCCCACGGGAAGCTGTTCGACGCGCTGAAGCCCAAGTCGACCGGCAAGCTCCTGACCTTCGTCTACGGCGACAGCGGCGCGGGCGACGAAGCGGCCAAGGTGTACTCCCCGGCCGATCTGCGGCGGCTCGCCGAGGTCAAGGCGGCCGTCGATCCGGCGAACCGTTTCCGGCTGACCCATAACGTCGAACCCGCGCGTGACGCTGGGTGATCTCCGAAATCCGCTGGTAGGAGGCCCCGAGCCGGGGCGAGGGCACAGTGGGCGGCACCCGTATACTTCCGGGCCGATACCGCCATTAGGGGGCACTGTGCGCACTTTGGACCATGACGAGTTCCTCGCCATGCGTCGGTTCCCCGCGCTCGACGGGCTGCGCGCGATCGCGGCCACCATCGTGATCCTCTTCCACTTCGCGGGTCCGAAGTGGAGCTGGCTGTCCGGCTGGGTCGGTGTCTACATCTTCTTCGTGCTGTCCGGTTTCCTGATCACGACCCTGCTGCTGCGTGAGCAGGACCGGACCGGCCGGATCTCGCTTTCGGCGTTCTACCTGCGGCGGGTGTTCCGGATCCTGCCGCCGTACCTGGTGATCCTCGGCGGGATCATCGTGTTCGTGTGGCTGCGCGGGGAGTTCTTCACCCGCGAGTTCCCGCACGCGCTGAAGTACTACCTGACCTTCTTCAACGAGTTCTTCCCCGCCAGCAGCCCGAACGGCCCGGACAACTTCTTCAGCGGCTCGTGGACGCTGGGCATCGAAGAGAAGTTCTACCTGTTCTGGCCGTTCCTGCTGGTGGTCGCGGGAGCGGTCGGGCTGGCCGCGGCCTGGCGCAAGCTCGCGCTGGCGTTCGCCGCGTTCGCGCTGATGGCCGGGCTGGTCGGGGTGACCAGCGGCTGGGTGCTCAACGGGCCGCAGGTGCCGATCTACCGCTCGACCGTGCACTACGCGATCCTGCTGATCGGCTGCGTGCTGGCGATCGCGATGCACTACCGCCGGTCCTACGCGGTGATCAAACCGCTGACCCATCCGCTCGCGGCGATCCCCGTGTTCGGCGCTTTCGCCCTGCTGCACGTCAACATGGAAAGCCTGTGGTGGGAGACCGGCAGCAACCTCGGCCTGCTGATCGCCTACGGCCTGCTCTCGGCGATGTTGCTGGTGGTGCTGGTCTCGCCGGGGCCGCTTCGCTGGCTGCTGGCGACGAAGGTGATGCGGTTCGTCGGTGAGCGCTCGTACTCCCTCTACCTGCTGCAGGGCCCGGTGCATTTCGCCGTGGTCGCGGCGATCCCGCCGCTGGGCGAGCACCGGATGATCAGCGCGCTGACCGTGTTCGCGGTCGGGCTCGGGATCGCGGACCTGATCCACCGCTGGGTGGAGCAGCCGATGATCCTCACCGGCAAGAAGCTGATCGCGCGCCGCCAGGAGCGCAAGGCGCTGCGCGCGGCCGAAGCCGAACTCAAGCGGCCGAACGCCGTCGAAGCCCCCAGCGGCGCGCGCTGACCCCCTCGCGTTTCGTCCTCTGGATGCGGTGGTTGCACGCGCAAGTACCGCGTCGGTGCGACGGAACACGCGAGTGCGGCCTCCAGTCACGCGAGTTACGTCCCTGATCACGCAAGTCACGCCTTTGCTCACACCGCGCGCCTGTGTGCCTAGTCTGTGAAGGCCTCCTTGAGGGACTCTGGGTCCCTCAAGGAGGCCTTCATTTGTGTACCTACGTCCGACCTGCGTGGGAGCAAGAGTCCGGTTGCCGTCGAGGGATGACAATGAAGGAATGGGGACATTGAGCGTCCCGATTCCTTCATCGTCGCGGTGGCCGTCCTGGTCTTGAACCTTGATCGTGCCGGTCGCGCCCCGGGGGTGGACGACCGAGTGGGGAAGATCCTGGACGTTGGACGGCCGGAATCTTCCCCACTCGCCCAAGACGACAGCCAGCATGAGCTTCACTGCCCGCCTGCCTCACCGATGGGGTCGACCGTGGAGGATTCAGGACGCACAACGTCCCGAATCCTCCACACTCGGCCCCGGCCACACCAGCGGGTCAGCAAATACGGGTTCACCAAGGAGGCCTTCACGGCATCCGATGCGGTGAAAGGAGCCTTCGGCCCACGCACGACAGCGACAAAAGTGGCTTTCGCGACCTTCGGTCCGGCCGCCCCAGCGGCGCGCGCCGAATCAGCGCGAGATGGTGACGATCGGGATCACCCGGTCGGTCTTCTGCTCGTAGTCCGCGAAGCCCGGCATCAGGCTGGTCATCAACGCGTACAGACGGTCGCGCTCGGCGCGGTCCTCGAGGACGACGGCCGCGGTCGCCTCGAACTTCTCCGTGCCCACCTCGACGGTGACCTTCGGGTTCGCGACGATGTTGTGGTACCAGGCCGGGTTCTTGTCCGCCCCGGCGTACGACGCGGCGACGATGTACTTGCCGTCCTCCTGCCCGTACGCGAGCGGCGACGTGCGCGGTTCGCCGCTCTTCGCCCCGACGGTGGTGAGCAGCAGCAGCGAGCCGCCCTCGAACGGTCCGCCCACCTTCCCCTCGTTCTCGCGGAACTCCTTGATGATGTTCTTGTTCCAGTCGAGTGCTTCGGACATTCTTCTTCCTCCAGTGTCGATCTCTCCGCCGAGGCTACTCAGCCTTCACGGGCCTTGCGGCGCTGCTCCTCGGCGCGTTCCCGGCACTTACGGAGGAACTCTTCGTCGTCGGCCGCGCTCGTCGCGGCGAAACGGCCCGGACGGTCGTACTCCGGGAACGCCGGCGTCTCCCTTTCGTACCGTCCACGCGGCGCGCGGGCGGTGTGCTGCGGACGCCCGGCGACCAGCCAGACGATCGAGCCGATCAGCGGGACGATCAGCACCAGCAGCAGCCACATCCCCTTGGGCATGTTGCGGCACGATCCCTCGTCCGTGGTGATCACGTCGACGATGCAGAAGATCCACAGACCGAGCGTGAGAACGCCGAAGAAACCATTGAAATACAGCATCGAAAGACTCCCCAGTTCCAGATGACCGGGGTAAGTCTTAGCACAGCAGGGCGTCGAGAATTCCCGCGGCCACTTGCCGCGCCGACGCTTCCCCGGGGCAGTGTTTCGGCCCTGCTCCGAACGGATGCTCCGACAGGTCCACCTCGACCACCTCGCCGCCGACCCACCGCCGGGTGATCCGGACCGGCGGATCGTCACGCAAGACGCGGTCGAGCAGGCTTTCGACGTCCTCACCGGGCCGATGGGCGGCCAGCGCCTTGCCGAGCAGTTTGGCCGTCGCGTCGCAGGCCTGCACCAGGAGCCCGATCCGCGCGGCCGTCCGCTCGTCGACGGCACCGCCGCAGGCCTCGACCAGCCGCCGCATGGCTTCCTCGGCGTCGTCCCCGATTTCCGTATGCGGGTGGTACGCGCCGGAAAGCGTCGCGATGTCGCGGGAAACGTCGGGCAGGCCTAGTTCCGCGGCGAGTACGGCGACCGGAACCCGCTCCACCTCGTCCCGCATCACCTTGGCGAGCGCGAAAGCCTTGTCCCGCAACGACCCCATCGGCGCCAGCTCGGTGAGCACGAGCGCCCGCCGCCGCGCGTGGTCCTCCGGGCGGCTGAACCGGGCGACGTTCGCGCGCAACCACCGGACGCCGCCCGGTTCGACGTCCCGGGGCACCGGCGGAACGGGGGCTTCGATCAGGGGATTCTCCATATCGTGACGCTAAGTGCGGAACGCTTCGGTCACGGCCGAAACCTGAGCTCATCGTCGTTGTATGGTGACCGGGTGACGGCCGTGTCGGAGGCAACCGAAGTCGACGGCGCGGGGCGAACGGCGCAACCGCGCCAGTTGATCGTGACCGTGTACGGCCTCTACTCGCGCGGCGAGGGCGGCTGGCTCTCCGTCCGCTCCCTGATCGACCTGCTGGCCGGTGTGGACGTCGAGGAACCGGCCGTCCGGTCGTCGATCTCCCGGCTGAAGCGGCGGGGGATCCTGTCCGCGGTGCGCCGCGACGGGGCCGCCGGGTACGAGCTTTCCGAGACCGCGCTGGCGATCCTGCGCGAAGGCGACGAGCGGATCTTCCGCCGCGAACGCGCCACCCCCGGCGACGGCTGGCTGCTCGCGGTGTTCTCCGTCCCGGAGGCCGAACGGCACAAAAGGCACGTTCTGCGCACGCAACTGGCCCGGCTCGGCTTCGGGACCGCGTCGTCCGGCGTCTGGATCGCGCCCGCGCATCTGCGTGACGCGACGTCCGACATGCTCCGGCGGCTCGAACTCGAGGGCTACGCCGATCTCTTCCACGCCGAGCATCTCGCGTTCGGCGACGTGCGGGAGAAGATCCGCGACTGGTGGGACCTCGACCAGCTCGAAGCGCTGTACACCGCCTTCGTCGACGAGCACGCGGCCGCGCTCCGGCGGTGGCAGCGGCGCAAGACCACGGACGAGGCCGAAGCGTTCGCCGACTACGTCCGGGTGCTGACCGACTGGCGGCGGCTGCCCTACCTCGACCCGGGCCTGCCCGCCGAACTGCTGCCGCCGGGCTGGGCCGGGATCCGGGCCGCCGATCTGTTCTTCACGCTGCACTCGCGACTGGGCGAGGCCGCGGCCGCGCATGTTTCGCGGACCCTGCTCTAACGACACTGCCCTAAACGACCGCGAAGCCCTGCACCTCGACCAGCGCTTCCACGTCCCAAAGCCGGCTGACGCCGATCCCCGCCATCGCGGGGTACTCGCTCCCGGCCAGCCGCTTCCACACCGCGCCGATCTCGCGCGCGTGGGCCCGGTAGTCGTCCATGTCGACGATGTAGACGGTCACGCTGCACAGGTCCGACGGCTGCCCGCCCGCCGCGCGCAACGCGGTCAGCAGGTTGGACAGCGCGCGTTCGAACTGCTCGACCACGCCGTCGCCGACGATGCGGTTCTCCTCGTCCAACGCCGTCTGACCGGCGAGGAAGACGAACCGGCCACTCGCCGCGACGGCGTGCGAGAAGCCGGAGGGGCGGCCGAGTTCGGGCGGGTTGATGCGCTCCATACGGGTCAGCATATCCCGTATCGTTGACGGTCGTACATACCGCGACATACCCTGAGCGACGTGCGTATCGCGGTGTTAGGCGGCGGCCCGGCGGGGCTCTACTTCGCCACGCTGGCGAAACAGCTCCATCCCGATCACGAGATCACCGTCTGGGAGCGCAACGCGCCCGACGACACCTTCGGGTTCGGGGTGGTGTTCTCCGACGAAACCCTCGGCGGCATCGAGCACGCCGATCCGGTGATCCACGCGGCCATGCGCCGCGAGTTCGCGCGCTGGGACGACATCGACGTCCACTTCCGCGGCACGGTGCACACCTCCGGCGGGCACGGGTTCGCCGCGATGAGCCGTAAACGACTTCTCGGCATCCTCCAGGAACGCTGCGCGGAGCTCGGCGTCGACGTCCGGTTCCGCACCGAGGCGCCGAGCGCGGCCGAGGCGAGCGCCGAATACGACCTCGTCGTCGCGGCGGACGGCGTCAACTCGCCGACCCGCAACGCCCTCGCCGAGAGCTTTCGGCCGAGCCTGCAGACCCGGCGCTGCAAGTACATCTGGCTCGGCACGGACCTCGTCTTCGATGCCTTCAAGTTCTACGTCCTGGAAACCCCGCACGGGATCATGCAGATCCACGGCTATCCGTACGGCGACACCGCGAGCACGTTCATCCTCGAACTGCACGAGGACGTCTGGCAGCGCGCGTTCGGCGAGATCGCCGCGACCTCACTGGCGCCGGGCGAGAGCGACGAGAAGTCGATCGAGGTCATCCGCGAGCTGTGCGCGGACGTCCTCGGCGACCACCAGGTGTTCGCCAACAACTCGAAGTGGACCGCCTTCGCCACCGTGCGCTGCGCGAGCTGGCGGCACGAGAACGTCGTCCTGCTCGGCGACGCCGCGCACACCGCGCATTTCTCCATCGGTTCCGGAACGAAACTCGCCATGGAGGACGCCCTCGCGCTCGCCGCGTGCCTGCACGAACAGTCCGATATGGACAGTGCGCTCGAAGCCTATGAAGCAGAACGAAGGCCGGTCGTCACCTCGACCCAGCGTGCCGCGCAGGCGAGCCTCGAATGGTTCGAGAACATGGGCCAGTACACCCATCAGGATCCGGCGCAGTTCGCGTTCAACATCCTCACCCGCAGCCGCCGTGTCACCTACGACAACCTCCGGCTGCGCGATCCCGAATTCACGGCGGAACTCGACAATTGGCTTGCGTCCACTGTGGACTGCGAGGTTCGGCCGCCGATGTTCCAGCCGTTCCGCATCGGGAACCTGGACCTGCCGAACCGCGTCGTCGTCTCGCCGATGGACATGTACTCCTCCGAAAACGGCGTCCCGACCGACTTCCACCTGGTACATCTGGGAAGCAAGGCGCTCGGCGGCGCCGGCCTGGTGATGACGGAAATGGTCTGCGTCTCCGAGACCGGCCGGATCACCCCGGGTTGCGGCGGCCTGTACACCGAGGAACAAGAGCGAGCGTGGAAGCGGGTCACCGATTTCGTCCACGGGCATTCGCCCGCGCGGATCGGTGTCCAGCTCGGCCATTCCGGGCGCAAGGGTTCCACGAAACTGATGTGGGACGGCATCGACCAGCCGCTCCCCGAAGGCAACTGGGAGATCTGCGCCCCGTCCGCGATCCCGTACAGCGAAGCGAACCAGACCCCTCGCGAACTCACGAAGGCCGAACTGGACGGGATCCGCGACCAGTTCGCGGAATCCGCCCGCGCCGCCGCCCGCGCCGGATTCGACCTGCTCGAACTCCACTGCGCGCACGGCTACCTGCTGTCGTCCTTCGTCTCGCCGCTGACCAACCGGCGCACCGACGACTACGGCGGCTCACTGGAGAACAGGCTGCGCTTCCCGCTCGAAGTCTTCGACGCCGTCCGTGCGGCGTGGCCTGCCGAGCGGCCGATGACGGTCCGCATCTCCGCGACCGACTGGTACGACGGCGGGATCGACGTCGACGACGCCGTGGAGATCGCCCGCGCGTTCGCCGAGCACGGCGCCGACGGCATCGACGTGTCGACCGGGCAGGTCGTCAGCGAGGAGAAACCCGAGTACGGCCGCAGCTACCAGACTCCGTACGCCGACCGGATCCGCAACGAGATCGGCCGCGAGTACGGAGTCGCGGTGATCGCCGTCGGCGCGATCTCCTCCTACGACGACGTCAACTCGCTGATCCTCGCGGGCCGCGCGGATCTGTGCGCCCTTGGCAGAACCCACCTCTACGATCCACAGTGGACACTGCACGCCGCCGCCGAGCAGGGCTACCCGATGCCGTGGCCGAAACAGTTCGCGGCGGGCAGCCGGAAACCGCAGGGCGGCCGCACCGACGGGCCGAAACCACGGCTGGAACTGCTGCGCTCGGGGGAACCCGGCACCGCGCACGCCCGCTGGCGACCTGGGAGCGACCGATGACCGCCTTCGCCTTGAGCCCCGAGCAGCAGTCTTTCGCCGAAGAAGTCCGTCGGCTGGGCGCCGAAAAGCTCCGTCCGCTGGCCGAATCCGGCACCGAAGGCGCGGTCAACCGGCCGCTGCTCAAAGAAATGGGCGCGCTCGGCCTGCTCGCCCGGCTGTTCCCCGGGGTCGACGGCGGCAGCCCGAGCCGGGAGGCCGCCGCGACGGATCTCTGCATTCTGCGGGAATCCCTGGCCAGCCAGAGCACCGAGGCCGAGACGGCGTTGGCGCTACAGGGTTTGGGCACGTATCCAGTGCTGCAATCCGGGCAGGACTCGCAGGTCGCGAAGTGGGTTCCCGCCGTGGCAGCGGGCGACGCCGTGGCCGCTTTCGCGCTCACCGAACCGAACGCGGGTTCGGACGCGGCCGCACTGGAACTCGCCGCCGAACCCGACGGCGACGGCTGGCGGCTCACCGGCGAGAAGATGTGGATCTCCAACGCCCCCGAGGCCGATTTCTACAGCGTTTTCGCCCGCACCACACCGGAAGCGGGATCGCGCGGGGTCTCCGCGTTCGTCGTCCCGGCCGATCGAGCCGGGCTGTCGGGCGAGCACCTCGACCTCGTCAGCCCGCATCCCATCGGCACCCTGGTCTTCGACGGCGTCCGCGTCGAACGCGACGAACTGCTCGGCGAGCAGGACCGTGGCTTCGGCGTGGCGATGCGGACGCTGGACCTGTTCCGGCCGAGTGTCGGCGCGTTCGCCGTCGGGATGGCGCAGGCCGCGCTCGACGCCGCCGTCGCCCACGCCCAGACCCGGGTGGCGTTCGGCGGGCCACTGCTGAAACAGCAGACCGTGGCGCACACCCTCGCCGAAATGGCGACCCGCACCGAAGCGTCGCGCCTGCTCGTCTACGCCGCGGCCGCCGCGTACGACGCGGGCGAGCGGAACCTCGCCGGCCGGGCCGCGATGGCGAAACTGTTCGCCACCGAGACCGCGCAGTACGTCGTCGATTCGGCCGTGCAGATCCACGGTGCCCGGGCGCTGCGGCGAGGGCATCTGCTCGAACACCTCTACCGCGAGGTCCGGGCGCCGCGGATCTACGAAGGCGCGTCCGAAGTGCAGCGGACGATCATCGCGCGATCGCTGGCTTCTTCTTAGCCGGACGCCGGTCGAGGTGCCACTGCGTGGCGAGGAGGACCAGCGTCGGGCTCAACCAGGCGGTGATCGCCGAGACCGACTGCAGGTAGGCCAGCCCGCTGCCGCCGAACGTGGTCGGGATCAGCGGCTCCAGTGAGATCATCGCGATCGGCCCGACCACCCGGCTGACGATGATCGACATGGTCAGCGCGAAACTGCGGACCATCCAGCGGCGGTGGTCGGCGAACCGGCGCTGCCGTGCCGCGCGCCAGCCGGCGAACGTGCAGGCCAGCCACAGCACCCCGGCCACGACGTTGGCCACCCGCGTCGTCGGGCCGAACGGGCTCATGGCGCCGACGGTCAGCGCCATCAATCCGGCCGGGAGCACCCCGGCGAAGACGTACACCCGGCCGAGCTTCCGGTGTACCGCCGGATACTTCGCCCGGAACCACGGCCAGATCTGGAGCAGCGCGGAGATCATCGCGATCGAGCCGAACAGCACGTGCGCCGAGAGGAACCAGTAGTGCGACGTGAACCCCGGCGGCTGCGGCACCCGCGATTGCGACGGGTCCAGCGACAGATACGGCGGCATCGAAAAGGCCAGGAACACCACGACGATGACGGCCATCGGCCCCACCCAGGGCCTTCGCCACCACGGTTTCCGTGGCGCCGTCTCCGGCTGGTCACGTCGTTCTAGCCTGACGGTCATCACTGTCCCCCACGGTTTCCGGTACCGGCAACAACTTCCGCTGCCGAACCTAGAACGCCGGGCCATCGGGAAGAATGGAGCGGACCGCCGGTTCGATGGTGGAGCAGGCCCTACCGCCGGCTGCCGCGCACCCGGTGGACGACGTCGCGGTAGGCCAGCCCGCTCTGCTTGATCGTCCGCGCCTGCGTCTCCCGGTCGACCCGGACCAGGCCGAGCCGTTTCGCGTAGCCGTACGCCCATTCGAAACTGTCCAAAAAGGACCAGGCGAAATAGCCGCGGACGTCCGCGCCCGCCTGCCGCGCGGCGGCCGTGGCGGCGATGTGCGCGGACAGGTACGCGGCGCGGTCGTCGTCGCGGACGAACCCCGTCTCGTCGGGGACGTCGGCGAACGCGGCGCCGTTTTCGGTGACGTAGAGCGGCAAGCCCGGGTAATCCCGGCCGATCCGGACGAGCAGTTCGGTGAGCTTGTGCGGCAGGATCTCCCAGCCCAGCACCGTCGACGGCACTCCGAACGGGACCTTGCGGAACGCGGGCAACCCGAAATGCTCCACCGCGTTCCCGTTCTCCTCCACGCCGGAGTACCGCGTCCCGAAGTAGTAGTCGACGCCGAGGAAATCGAGCGGTGCCGCGATGATCGCCGGATCCCACGGCTCGGACGGCAGGCGGATGCCCTGACGCGCAAGGGTCTCGAGGACGTCCTCCGGGTACCGGCCGTGCACGAGCGCGTCGAGGTAGAACCGCGTGCCGAGCCCGTCCTCGAAGCGGGCGGCTTCGCGATCGGCCTCGCTGGGCGTTTCCGGGTCGGCGGTGCTCAGGTTGAGCGTGATGCCGAACTTCGTGCCGGGTTTCGCGAGTTCACGCATCCGCCGCACCGCGAGACCGTGGCCGAGCAGCAAGTGATGCGCCGCCGCCATCCCCGCCTTCGCGTCCCGGCGGCCGGGCGCCATCACGCCGTGGACGTACCCGTGCATGGCCGTGCACCACGGCTCGCTCAGCGTGGTCCAGTGGCGGACACGATCGCCGAGCCGCTCGAACACGAGCATCGCGTAATCGGCGAACCGGACGGCGGTGTCGCGCGCGGGCCAGCCGCCCGCGTCTTCGAGATGCTGGGGCAGATCCCAGTGGTACAGCGTCAGCCAGGGATCGATGCCGTTGTTGAGCAGTTCGTCGACCAGCCGGTCGTAGAAGGCGATCCCGGCGGGGTTGACGCCGCCGCGTCCGCGCGGCTGAACGCGGGGCCAGGAGACGGAGAACCGGTAGGTGTCGACGCCGAGTTCCTTGAGCAGGGCGATGTCGGCGGGCATCCGGTGGTAGTGGTCGCAGGCGATTTCGCCGGTGTCACCGTTGTCGACCGACCACGGCGACTGGGCCCAGGTGTCCCAAATGGACGGTGTTCGTCCGTCTTCGGAGACCGCGCCTTCGATCTGGTACGCCGAGCTGCCGACCCCCCACCGGAAGTCCGGCGGCAAGGAGCCGATGAGCTCGTCCTCCCCCGTCATGACCCTCTTCCCGCCTTATTTCACCAGTTGATACATGGCGGAGGCTAAGGTCGTGGGGCATCCTGGAAAGGTCCGCCGCCATAAGATGGGTATCCGCATGCCTGCCAAGCGCACCACCGTCCGTGACCTGCGGCGGCACAACCGTTCCCTCCTCCTGTCGAAACTCTACTTCGACGGCCCGCTCAGCCGCCATGAATTGAGCGGTCTGACCGGTTTGAGCGCCGCGACCGTCAGCAACGTGACCGCCGAACTCGGCGAAGAACGCCTCATCATCGAGGCCGGCCTGGTCGAATCCGACGGCGGCAGGCCGCGCGTCCTGCTCCGCGTCGACCCGGCGTACGGCCATGTCGCGGGCGTCGACATCGGCGAGACCGGGGTGAAGGTCGAGCTGTTCGACCTCACCATGAACCGGCTCGCCACCGTCGAACATCCTCTCGCCTCCCGGCGCCCCGACGCGGCCGCGGCGGTCACCCAGGTGGCGTCCGGACTCCGGGAAGTGATCGCGGAATCGGGGATCGACGAGTCGACCGTGCTCGGTGTCGGCGTCGGCGTCCCCGGCACCGTCCAGCAGGGCGAGGCGCTCCGCGTGCACGCGCCCACCATCGGCTGGAAAGAGGTTCCGCTCACCGAACTCCTGCGCGCGGAGGGCGTCGAGCTGCCGCTGTTCGTCGACAACGGCGCGAAAACCCAGGGCCAGGGCGAAATGTGGTTCGGCGCCGGCCGTGGCGCCCGGCACGCGGTGATCGCGCTGATCGGCTCCGGCGTCGGCGCGGCCGTGGTCACCGACGGCACCACGTACCGGGGTTCCACCAGCAGCGCGGGCGAATGGGGCCACACGACGATCGTCTACGGTGGGCAGGAATGCCGCTGCGGAGCGCGCGGTTGCCTGGAGTCCTACGTCGGCGCGGAGGGCGTCCTCGCCCGCTATCGCAAGGCGCGCGGCGGAAAGACGGCGTCGGACGAGGACGAGCAGACACAGTTCGCGGCCCTGCTGGAATCGGCGGGCAAGGCCAAGGCCGCGGCCAAGGTGCTGGAGGAGACCGCGGGTTACCTCGGCGCCGGGATCGGCAATCTGATCAATCTGTTCAACCCGGAGCGGATCGTGCTGGGCGGCTGGGCGGGGCTCGCGCTCGGCGAGCACTACCTCCCCGAGATCCGGCGGGTGGCGGGCGAGCACGCGCTGGCGCACGTGTTCGACCAGACCGAGATCGAACTCGGGCAGCTCGGGCCGGACGCCGTCGCCATAGGAGCCGCCACCCTCCCGGTCGCCGCCCTCCTGGAGCAGGGTGCGGACCCACGGACCGCCGGGTCGAAGCGGGGGACCGCCGCCTGACCTTAATTCGAGGTCGAAAAATACGTCTTGTCGCAATGGTTGAGACCATGCATACTTTGTTGTCAGGCACAACAAAGTGGTTTCCCGCCTGCGAAGAGAGGCGACAACGATGTCCATCTCCTCCCGCTTCCGCTGGGCGGCGTTCCTCGCCGCCGGCGTTCTCCTCGGCTCACTCCCCGCCACCACGCAGACCCCGGCCGCCGAGGCCGCGGTCATGGCCGCCACGTTCACCGACGACTTCAACGGACCCGCCGGCGCGGGTATCGACACCTCGAAATGGCATTTCGAGACCGGCGACAACGTGAACAACCACGAGCGGCAGTGGTACACGTCCGGGACGAACAACGCGGCGCTCGACGGCCAGGGCAATCTGGTCATCACCGCGAAGAAGGAGAACCCGGGCAACTACAACTGCTGGTACGGGCGCTGCGAGTACACCTCGGCGCGGCTGTCCACGCAGGGCCAGTTCACCCAGACCTACGGCCGGTTCGAAGCACGGATGAAACTGCCGCGCGGACAAGGGATGTGGCCCGCGTTCTGGATGCTCGGCGCCGACATCGGCAACGTCGGCTGGCCCAACAGCGGTGAGATCGACATCATGGAGAACGTCGGCTTCGAGCCGAACACGGTGCACGGCACCCTCCACGGCCCCGGTTACTCCGGCGCGGGCGGCATCGGCGCGGCCTACAACGGCCCGAACTTCTCCGACGACTTCCACACCTACGCCGTCGACTGGGCGCCGAACCAGATCAAGTGGTACGTGGACGGAAACCTCTACCAGACCCGCACTCCCGCCGATCTCAACGGCAACCGCTGGGTGTTCGACCACCCCTTCTACCTGATCCTGAACCTCGCGGTCGGCGGCTACTGGCCGGGCGACCCGAACTCCAGCACCGTCTTCCCGCAGCGGCTCGTGGTCGACTACGTGCACGTCAACTCCAGCGACACCGCGGGGCGGACCGGGCGGATCACCGGTATCGGCGGCAAATGCGTCGACGTCGCCGGGGCGAACACCGCCAACGGCACCCCGATCCAGCTCACCGACTGCAACGGGAACGCCGCGCAGAACTGGACCGTCGGCGGCGACGGCACGCTCCGCGCGCTCGGCAAGTGCATGGACGTCTCCGGCGGCGGAACCGCGGACGGCACGGCCGTGCAACTGTGGGACTGCAACGGAACCGGCGCGCAGAAATGGGCGATCAGCGGCGCGCGCGACATCGTGAACCCGCAGGCGAACAAATGCCTGGACGCCACCGGGAACAGCTCCGCGAACGGGACCAGACTCCAGATCTGGACCTGCGGGGGCGGCGCGAACCAGAAGTGGGTCACCCCCTAGCACCCCCACGCGTTTCGTCCTCTGAATGCGGTGGTTCGCATCCCGAACCACCGCATTCAGAGGACGAAATGCGTCAGGGGGAGCGCTCGGCGTAGGCCTCGACGAGCTGGTTTTCGGCGTCGGTGAGGTACTGCGCGAGGAGCTTTTCGGCGCCGAGGCCGTCGCCGGCCTCGAGGCGTTCGAGGATCTCCGCGTTGCGCTTGAGGTACGGCTCGTGGAAGCGCCGCGGGTCGGCCATCATGTGGAACACCAGCCGCAGCTCGGCCAGGATGCCGCGCATCAGCTCGTCGATCCGCTCGCTGCCGCTCAGTTCGGCGATCGCCGAATGGAACCGGATGTTCGCGGTGCCGAGGTCCTGCCAGCGTTCACTCCGCTCGGCGACCCTGCCGTCCTCGACCAGACGCGCGAGCTTCGCGAACGTCGGCGGCTTCTCCGTCACCGCCCGCACCGCCGAGCACTCGACGACCTTGCGCACCTTGTAGAGGTCGACGACGTCCTCGACGGGCAGCACCCGCACGAAGACGCCGCGGTTGAGCTCGTGGGTCAGCAGGCGTTCGTGCGTGAGCAGCCGGAACGCCTCGCGCAGCGTGTTGCGGGAGACGCCGAGCGCCGAGCCGATGTCGTGCTCCGACAGCCGGACGCCGGGCAGGAAGAACCCTTCCGCGATGCGCGTGCGGAGGACACCCGCCACCCTTTCGGCCGTACTGGTGCGGCTCACCATGCCGCGATCCGCTTCGAGTCCTTGAACCGAGGCAGGACCACCCTCCGCGATCGTCACGTGACCGATCCTAACCGGCTACAAGAGACCGAGCCAAGGATCCTCTTGTGGAATTGTTGAACAATACCTACAGTGGCTTCCCATGTGACCCGTGCCACGATGGGATCCACCTCTGGAGGTGCCGATGGACGCGACAGCCACTACCGAAGACACACGCCCCTTCGCCTGGTTCCGCACGCTCGGTTCGCGAGGCCGCCGGGCCTTCGTCGGCGCGTTCGGCGGATACGGGCTCGACTCGTTCGACTACCAGACCCTCCCGCTGGGCCTGGCCGCGATCACCGCCTACTACGGCCTCTCCGGCGGCGAGGCGGGCCTGCTCGGCACCACGACGCTGGTGGTCTCGGCGATCGGCGGGATCGGCGCGGGCGTCCTGGCCGACCGCATCGGCCGGGTCCGCACCCTCCAGATCACCATCGCGATGTACACGGTCTTCACCGTGCTCTGCGGGTTCGCCCCGAACTTCGAGACGCTCCTGATCTTCCGCGCCCTGCAGGGCCTGGGCTTCGGTGGTGAATGGGCCGCCGGCGCCGCACTGGTGGCGGAGTACTCGCAGGCGAAGTACCGCGGCCGGACCGTCGCCTTCGTGCAGAGCGCGTGGGCGGTCGGCTGGGCGCTGTCCGTCGTCGTCTACACGGTGGTCTTCAGCATCTGGAGCCCGGACGTCGCGTGGCGCGTCATGTTCTGGACCGGCGTCATCCCGGCGCTGCTGGTGCTGTGGGTCCGCCGCAACGTCCAGGACGCGCCCGTCGCCGAAGCGGCCCGCGCCACGAAGAAGGAACGCGGTTCGCTGGCGGGCATCTTCAAGCCCGACCTGCTGCGCACGACGTTCTTCGCCGCGCTGCTCGCCACCGGTGTCCAGGGCGGTTACTACACGCTCGCGACCTGGCTGCCGAGCTACCTGAAGACCACCCGCGGCCTCACCGTCATCGGCACCGGCGGCTATCTCGCGTTCCTCATCTCCGGCGCCTTCATCGGGTACGTCACCGGCGGCTATCTCACGGATCTCCTGGGCCGCAAGAAGACGTTCCTGCTGTTCTCGGTGCTGTCGGCGGGCCTCATCGTCGCCTACACGCAGATCCCGGCGGGCGCGAACACGCTCGTGCTGTTCCTCGGTTTCCCGCTCGGGTTCTCGATGTCCGCGATATTCAGCGGGTTCGGCGCGTTCCTCGCGGAGCTGTACCCGTCGGCGCTGCGCGGGACCGGGCAGGGTTTCACCTACAACCTCGGCCGGGCCATCGGCGCGACGTTCCCCGCCGTGGTCGGATTCCTCGGCGCGGGCGGCGCGATGGTGTTCGGCGCGGTCGGCTACGGGATCGCCGTGCTGGCGCTGCTCGGCCTGCCCGAGACTCGCGGCCGCGAACTGCTGTGACCACAATCGGAAGAGGAGGCACCGCGATGACCACCTTCGACGACCCGGCGACGTTGTCCCCCGCCGAGGCCCGAGCCCTGTTCCGCGCGGGCACGGCCCGCCCGACCACCGGCTGGGCGAACGGCTTCACCCAGACCAACCTGATCGCCGTCCCCGAGGACTGGGCCTACGACGTCCTGCTGTTCTGCCAGCGGAACCCGCAGCCCTGTCCGGTGCTCGACGTCAGCGACCCCGGCGACCCGTCGACCAGGCTGGCGCCCGGCGCGGATCTGCGCACCGACCTGCCGCGCTACCGCGTCTGGCAGAACGGCGCGCTGGCGGGCGAGCTCGCGGACGCGACCGGGTTGTGGCGCAGCGACATGGTCACGTTCTCGATCGGCTGCAGTTTCACCTTCGAATCGGCGCTGGCCGCCGACGGCATCCCGCTGCGGCACGTCGAGCAGGGCCGCAACGTGGCGATGTACGTGACGAACCGCGAATGCGTCCCGGCCGGGCGGTTGCACGGGCCGATGGTGGTCTCGATGCGGCAGATCCCCGAAGACCGCGTGGACGACGCCGTGCGCATCACCCGCGGGATGCCCGCCGTGCACGGTGCGCCGGTGCACATCGGCGACCCCGCCGCGCTCGGCATCACCGATCTCGGCAAGCCCGATTTCGGCGACCCGGTCGACGCGGCCCCCGGCGACGTGCCGGTGTTCTGGGCGTGCGGCGTGACCCCGCAGGCGGCGTTGATGGCTTCGCGGCCACCGTTCGCGATCACGCACGCGCCGGGCTACATGTTCGTGACCGACAAGCTCGACAGTGAGTTCAGGGTGGCCTGATGGATCTCAACAGTGACCTGGGCGAAGGTTTCGGCGCCTGGAAGATGGGTGACGACGACGCCATGCTCGACATCGTCACCAGCGCGAACGTCGCCTGCGGCTTCCACGCCGGCGACCCGTCGGTGATGCGGCGGGTCTGCGAGCGCGCGGCGGAACGGGGCGTCGTCATCGGCGCCCACGTCGCCTATCGCGATCTGGCGGGTTTCGGGCGGCGGGCGATGGACGTCGCGCCCGCCGATCTGGCCGACGACGTGCTCTACCAGATCGGCGCGCTCGACGCGTTCGCCCGCGCGGCGGGAACGAGCGTGCGGTACGTCAAACCGCACGGGGCGCTGTACAACACGGCGGCGGTCGATCCGGAGCAGGCGGCCGCCGTGGTCGAGGGGATCCGGCGGTTCCGTCCCGGGCTCGCGCTGCTGTGCCCGCCGGGATCGGAAATGGCCAAGCAGGCGGAAAAGGCCGGATTCCCCGCGTACGCCGAGACGTTCGCGGACCGCGCGTACACCTCCGAAGGCCTTCTCGTCTCCCGGAAACTGCCGGGTGCCGTCCTCCACGACGCCGACGAGGTGGCCGAGCGGGCGGTCGCGATGGCGACCACCGGCAAGGTCGTCGCCGCCGACGGGACCGAACTGGCGCTTCGACCGCATTCGCTGTGCGTGCACGGCGACACCCCCGGCGCCGTCGAACTGGCGCGCCGGATCCGCGCGGGACTCGACGCCTCCGGTGTCCACATCGGATCGTTCATCGAGGCCGCATGATGCGAGTGCTGCCCTATGGGGCGCGTGCGGCCATGGTCGACTTCGACGATCCGTCGGAGGTGCTCGGGCTGCACGCGTCACTGGAGCAGGACCCGCCGGACGGCGTCCTCGAACTGGTCCCGGCAGCGCGGACCCTGCTCATCCGGTTCGACCCCGGCCGCACCCACCATGACCGGCTCGCCGAGGACGTCCTCCATCGGTCCACAGTGGACACCAAACCGCGCGAGGCCGCCGAAATCGTCGTGCCCGTGCATTACGACGGGCCCGACCTGGCCGACGTCGCCGCCGCCTCCGGCATGTCCGCGGAAGCCGTCGTCCGGCGGCACGAGGACGGCACCTACGTCTCGGCGTTCTGCGGCTTCGCCCCGGGTTTCGCGTACCTGACCGGGCTCGATCCCGCGCTGCACCTGCCGCGCCGGACGAGCCCGCGCACCCGGGTGCCTGCCGGCTCGGTCGCGATCGCGGGCGAGTACACGGCGGTGTACCCGAACGCCTCGCCCGGCGGCTGGCAACTGATCGGACGCACCACGCTGCCGGTGTGGGACGTCGAACGGGAGCCGCCGAATCTGCTGGCGCCGGGCACCAGGATCCGGTTCACTTCATGACCGCGAAGATCGAAGTGCTCCGGCCCGGCGTTTTCACCACCGTGCAGGATCTCGGGCGACCGGAGCTGGCCGCGATCGGCGTCGGCCGGTCCGGCGCCGCCGACCGCGGTTCGCTGCGGCTGGCGAACCGGCTGGTCGGCAACCCCGAGGGCCACGCGGCCCTGGAATGCGTTCTGGGCGGCCTCGCCCTGCGGTTCCCGGCTCCGGCGACCGTCGCCGTCACCGGCGCGCCGTGCTCGATCACCGTCGGCACACGGGCTTTCGGCCCCGGCTCACCGATCCCGGTCGGCCCCGGCGAGGAACTCGTCCTCGGGATGGCTTCTCACGGTTTGCGGTGCTATGTCGCCGTGCGCGGCGGCATCGACGTTCCCTCGGTGCTGGGCGCGCGGGCGACCGACACACTGGGCAAACTCGGTCCGCCCGCGCTCTCCGCCGGGATGACCTTGCCGGTGGGGCAACGGGTTCTGCCCCACCCCGGGGTGGATCTCGCTCCTCGCGCGCCCTTGCCGGACGTCCCGGTTCTGCGCGTGACTCCGGGGCCCCGGGCTTCGTGGTTCGTTCCCGACGCACTGTCCACTTTGGTCTCCGCGGGTTATGTCGCCACCGCCGACGTCGATCGGGTGGGCGTGCGGCTGGACGGTCCCGTGCTGTCGCGGGCGCGTAGTGGCGAATTGCCCCCCGAGGCCGCCGTACCGGGGGCGTTGCAGGTACCGCCTTCGGGGCAGCCGATCCTGTTCCTGGCCGACCATCCGGTGACCGGGGGCTATCCGGTGATCGCGGTGGTGGAGGAAGCGGATCTGGATCTGGCCGCGCAGGTGCGGCCGGGGCAGCGGGTGCTTTTCCGCCTCTCGTGAGTGTTAAGGACAGTTCTGACCGTCCTTACCGTCCGTGGAGGTGCTGGTGGTGTGTCGCGAAAGCCACTTTGAGGGACTTGTACTGCTTACCCACTGGTGTGGGTCGAACCCGAGGACTCGGGCGTTGTACGTCCTGGCTTCTCCACGTTTGGATTCGTTGATGAAGGATTTGGGACAGTGAACGTCCCAAATCCTTCATCGACAAACCGGTCCACTTTCGGGACATCAGACGTTGCGAAAGTGGCTTTCGCAACCCCGAGCAAGGCCGGCCCCTCTAACCGTCCTTACCACTCACGAGGCCCGAAACCCGCAAGGTGATGTTCAACCGCCCCACCAGACCCAGCGCCGGATCGGCCGTCCCCGGCAACACCCGGGGCACTCCGTGGAAGGCCAGCCGCGACTCCCCGCCGAACACGAACAGATCCCCCGAGCGCAGATCCACATCCGTATAGGGCCGCCCGCGATCGGCCGTGTTCCCGAACCGGAAGACGCAGGCGTCCCCGAGACTCAGCGACACCACGGGCTCCAGCGAAGCCTCGTCCTTGTCCTGATGCTGCCCCATTTTCGCGGCGGAGTCGTAGAAGTTCACCAGCGCGATGTCCGGCTCGTACGACGTCGGACCATAAGCGGCCGAAACCGCCCGTCGCCCCAGGTCTCCCAGCCACGAAGGAAAAGGAAGCACCGGAGAGCCGTCGTCGGTCACCTTCGCGTACCGGTACGGATGCCAGTGCCAGCCGAGACAGACCGTCCGCACCGACATGACGCCGCCGTTCGGCAGCCGCGTCCGCCGATAGCCGCGCCAGCCGCGGCAGGCCTCGACCAGGCGTCGTTGCCCGTCGAGGTCGAGCCAGTCCGGAACATGCACCGCGCCGGGCGCGATTTCGGTCCGCGGTCGGGGGATCAGCGCGTCCACACGTCGAGTCTGCCAGGGCGCGCGCCGATGATCCGGTGGCCCCGCACCATGACACCGGCCGTGGTGAACCAGCGCAGCACGCGACGGCCGAATCGTGGCCCCACCGGGGCATCCATGACTGTCACGGCCAAGCAAGCTGCCACAAAGCGGCCGCGGAAGCCACCTTTCGGACTACTCCGATCGGCCGGTTGACCGTAAGGCGTTCACCCGGTCACTGTGCGAATTCGACCACGGTCACCCCGGCCCGCGCGGGCACCGGATCGTTCATCTCCGCGAGCACCGCGGGGACGTCGTCGAGGCCGACCCGCTTGCCGATCATGCCTTCGAGGTCGATCCCGGCCGTCTCCACCACCCGCAGCATCTCGGGGTACTCGTGCGCCTGCAGGCCGTGGATGCCGACGATCTCCAGTTCCCCGCCGATCACCCGGTGCATCGGGATCGGCGCGATGCCCTGCGCGGGCGGCATCAGACCGGCCTGGACGTGCCGTCCGCGTTTGCGGAGGCTCCCGATCGAGGCGGCGCAGGTGGTCGGCGAGCCGAGGCAGTCGAGCGAGACGTGCGCGCCGCCGCCGGTCAGCTCCCGGACGCGCGCTGAGACCGCCTCATGCCCGTCGAACGCCGAGGGATCGACGACCAAAGCTGCCCCCATCCGCGTCGCCATCGCCCTGGCGTGCGGGGACGGGTCGACGGCGACGACGGACGCACCGGCCGCGACGGCCAGCAGGATCGACGAGACGCCGACGCCGCCGCAGCCGTAGACCGCGACCCACTGACCCGGCCGGACGCCGCCCTGGCGCAGCACGGCCCGGAACGCCGTCCCGAAGCGGCAACCCAGCGCCGCCGCCTCGGCTGCGGACAGCGAGTCCGGGAGTGCGACGAGGTTGACCTCGGCGTTTTCGATGGCCACGTACTCGGCGAACGAACCCCAATGGGTCGCGCCCGGCTGGAACTCGCGGTCGCAGATCTGCTGGTCACCGGCGGCGCACTGGGCACAGGTGCCGCACGCGCAGACGAACGGCACGGTCACCCGGTCGCCCTCCGACCAGCCCCGGACGCCCTCGCCGAGCGACGCGATCCGGCCGGCGAGTTCGTGCCCGGCGACGTGCGGCAGCTTCACCGACGTGTCGTGTCCCTGCCAGGAGTGCCAGTCGCTGCGGCACACCCCGGTCGCCTCGACGGCGATCACCACCCCGCCCGGCGGCGCGACCGGATCCGGCACCTCGCGTACCTCGGGCAGCACCCCGAACTCCTCGAAGACGACCGCCCGCACTCGCGCTCCTTACGTGTCCCGGCCTCTCTGCATCACGAGGCCCTCGCCGGGCACCGTACACCGGGCCGCCCGCCCGCGCGGCGGCCCGAGAAGCCGCGACAGCGACTCCGGCGGCACCCCGAGGACCTCCTCGAGATTCTTGAGCACCAGCAGGGATTCCGGCCGTTCGGGACGGCAACGTCCCGACTGCCAATGGCTCAGGGTCGCGAGGCTGACCGAACACCCCCGTCCCCTCAGCCGGTACCGGATCCGATCGAGCCCGAGGCCCCTCGCCCTGATCGCCGCCCTGAGGGCGTCCGCGAACGGCCCGGTCTCCAAAAGCCGCCTGAGTTCACGTCCTTCCGCCACCCCCCGGTCGATGGTGTGTGTCCGCTGACCGGTCATCTTCATCGCCTTCGCACGCTCGCTAGCCACCCGGAAATGCGCAGCCTAGGCGGGGGGACACATGATCGGAAGGGCCTTAGATCACCTTTCCGCGCGGCATGTGGGTGACGTGCGGAGGAGCCGAATTATGCAGGGACGTAGGGAAAATTCCCACCGCGCGCCCCCGCCGAAACGCGTCCACAGTGGACACGAGCCTCAGCGTAGCGCGACCGACAGGGCTTGCGCGATCTCCTTGCCGATCGCGTGGGTGGCCGCGTCGGGCGGCGAGCCGACCTTGACCACCATGGGGCCGCCGAACGGCTGGCGCTCGACGACCTCGATCCGCTCGCCGAGGCCGATCGAATGCTCGGTCAGGTAGCGCAGGAGTTCCGGATCGGTGTCCCAGACGCGGACGATCTCGCCGACCGCGCCGGGCGGGAGGTCGTCGAGGATGCGCATCGGCATCTCCTCGACGCTGCCGTCGGGGGCGGGGATGGGGTCGCCGTGCGGGTCGCGCATCGGGTTGCCGAGCTTCGCCGCGATCCGCTCGACGAGCCTGTCCGACACCGCGTGTTCGAGCGCGTCCGCCTCCGAGTGCACCTCGTCCCAGGTGTAGCCGAGTTCGGACACCAGGTAGGTCTCGATCAGCCGGTGGCGGCGGAGCACCGAGCGGGCCAGCAGCCTGCCCTCGGTGGTCAGCTCGATCCCGCGGTACGGGACGTGCGCGACCAGCCCCAGCTGGGACAGTTTGGTGACCATGCCGGACGCCGAGGACGGGCTGACCTCCAGCCGTCCGGCCAGCGACGTGTTGGTGACGGCCTCGCCGCGCTCGACCAGCCCGTAGATCACCCGGACGTAGTCCTCCACGGACGACGACCTGCGACTTGCCCCTTCACCCATGGATGCGAGTTTACGGCTTGCCGCCCGGTCGCGGATCACCCAGCGTGCGGCCGCCAGCGGTACCGGATCCAGCCGGGGACGGGGTCGGCGCCGAGCTGGGCGTAGAACGCCTCGCCCTTCTCGTTGCCCTCCTGCATGTCCCATTCGACCCGGCCGGGGGTCCGCGCGCTCAGCTCGTCGAGCAGCTCCCGTCCGAGGCCGAAACGCCGGTGCTCGGGGCGCACGAAGAGGTCGTCGAGCCAGATCCCCGGCCGGGCCTCCCAGGTGGAGAAGTTCCAGCTGCAGAAGGCGAAGCCCGCGACCTTGCCCGGCTCGTCCGGCGGGGTGGCCAGCAGCACCCAGGCCTTCGGATCGAGCCCGAAGAGGAACCCGGCCATCTCCTGCCTGTCGAGCTTCAGATCGTGTTTGTCCTCGTAGACCGCGTGCTCCTCGATGAGCGCGCAGATCTCCTCGATGTCGTCCGCGACCGCGTCCCGCACCGGCATGGGTCTCAGCTCCGTTCGTAGACGATGTCGCCGCCGACGGCGGTGGCGACGACGTGGATCGAATCCAAAGTGGACTCGTCGGTCGGGTCGGCCGAGAGGACGGCGAAGTCCGCGAGCTTGCCGACCTCCAGTGTGCCCAGGTCCTTCTCGGCGAAAGCGGCGTACGCGGATCCGTAGGTGTACGCGCGCAGGGCTTCGGCGGGGGTGAGCCGCTCATCGGGACCCAGCACCACCCCGGACGCGGTCTTCCGCCGCACCATGTCGGCCAGCGCGAGCAGCGGCGCGCCCTCGACGACCGGGCGGTCCGAGCTGGCGGGCAGCACGCATCCCGCGTCGAGCAGGGTCTTGAGCCGGTAGCACCACGGCTCGCGTTCGGGGCCGAGGGCGGCCCGCATCCCGTCACCGATCTCGTTGACGAACCGGCCCTGCGGCGAGGCGATCAGCCCCAGCGACGCCAGCCGCTTCAGCTCCTCGGGCCGCAGCACCGCGCAGTGCTCGATGCGGTGCCGGTGGCCGGGACGCGGGTCGGCCTTCAGCGCGGCTTCGTAGGCGTCGAGGACGACGGTGATCGCGCGGTCGCCGATGGCGTGCGTCGCGATCTGCCAGCCCGCCTTGTGCGCGGCGGCGATCGTCCGCGCGATCTCGTCCTCGGGCACCTGGAAGTAGCCGACGTTGTCCGTTTCGCCGGCGAACGGCTCGTGCATCGCGCAGGTGCGCCCGATCAGCGAGCCGTCGGCGAACAGCTTCATCGCGCCGATCCGCAGCCATTCGTCGCCGAAGCCGGTGCGCATCCCCAGGTCCAGGCCGAAGCCCGCACCCGCATCAAGGTCGTGGAGCACGCTCGCGGCGACCATCACCGTGCTCCGCACACGCAGCACCCCGCGTTCGCGCGCCAGCTGGTACGCGGCCAGTTCGGCGGGGGTCTCCCCCACGAGACCCCCGCCGATCCCGGCCTCCTGGACGCTCGTGATGCCCTCGGCCAGGTAGCGCTCGCTCGCCCGGTCCAGCCCGCGGACGACCCGCTCGACCGGCGTCGGATAGGTCAGCGGCCGCAGCATGAGCTGGGCCTGCTCCCGTAAGAGCCCGGTCGGCGAACCGTCCTCGTCGCGGACGACGTCACCGCCGACGGGCACGTTGCCCAGATCGAGTTGCTCCAGCACCGCCGAATTGACCACGGTCATGTGCCCGGACGTGTGCTTGAGCCGCACGAGGTGCCCGGGGGCGGCCCGGTCGAGGCCCTGCCTCGTCGGATGACCGCCCACGAGCTTGTTCTGGTCGTAGCCGCTGCCGATGATCCAGCCGCCCGGCGGGGTTTCGGCCGCGCGCCGCGCGACGGCGTCGTACACCTCGTCGACGCTGCGGCAATCCGAAAGGGCGACGTCGTCGAGCGCCATGCCGAACCAGGCCATGTGGTTGTGCGCGTCGTGGAATCCGGGCACCACCACCGAGCCGCCGAGGTCCACGCGGCGCTTTGCGGAAAGCGCGGCGGCATCATGACCTAACGCCACAATTCGTCCGTTCAGCGCAGCAAGCGCTACGGATTCCCCCGTTCCGGTGAGGAACCGGGCGTTCTCGTAGACCGTGTCGACCCGCATGATTTCGACTCTATCGATCGATCGATCGGTCGTCTAGGCTCGGCGTCATGAGCACCGTGGACTACGCACTCGACGACGGAATCGCTGTGATCTGGCTGGACCGCCCCGAACGGTTGAACGCGGTGGTCGCCGAACTGGTCGACGACCTGCTGGAGGCGCTCGACGCGGCCGCCAAGTCGGACGCGCGCGCCGTCGTGCTCGCCGGTCGCGGACGCGCCTTCTGCGCCGGCCATGACCTCAAAGAGCCCACCCCCGAGGGTGATTCACGCCCGCGGCTCGACCGGCTACAGGACGTGACGCGCCGCCTTCGCGGCCTCCGCCAGCCGGTCATCGCCGCCGTCCACGGCTACGCGATCGGTGCGGGCGCGGAGTTCGCGATGGGCTGCGACCTGATCCTCGCCGCCGAAGACGCGGTGTTCGCCTTCCCCGAGGTCTCCCTGGGCCTGAGCGTCACGGGTGCGGCGTCGCGGTTGCTGCCGCTGCTGGTCGGCCCGCTGAAGGCCAAGGAACTCCTCCTGCTGGGCGAACGCGTGAGCGGCACCGAGGCGTACGAACTCGGCCTGGTCAACGCCGCCGTACCCGCCGACGACCTGATGGACACCGCACTCGCGTGGGCGGTCAAGATCGCCTCCCACCCGGCCGCCGCGGCCACGATGGCCAAACGCGCCCTCGATTCCGGCATCGACAGCTCGCTCGAAGCCGCGCTCGAACTCGAAGTCAGCCACGCGCTGATCACCGAGCACTCCGCCGAGGTCGCCGCTTCGTCCGAGGCCTTCCGGAGCCGGTCATGACCTCGCTCGCCGGGATCGACACCCTCTCCGGCCTGACCACGAGGGCCGCCGCGATCTGGCCGGACAAGACGGCGTGGATCTTCGACGCCACCGGGGAAAGCTTCACCTTCGCCGACGTCGACGCGCGCAGCACGGAGTACGCCCGCGCGCTGCTCGACCTCGGCGTGACCCCGGGCGACCGGGTCGCGGTGATGCTGCGCAACCAGCCCGAATTCCCGTTGCTGTGGCTGGCCTTGGCCAAGATCGGCGGGGTGCTCGTCCCGGTCAACACCGGATACCGCGAGTTCGACGGCGCCCACGTGCTGCGGCATTCCGGCGCCAGGTTCGCCGTCGTCGCCGAGGAATTCCTGGAGCTGCTGGGCAAGATCGCGCCGGAGACCTCGCTGGAACGCGTGCTCACGCCCGGCGAACTCGCGGCGCCCCGGGACGGTGCCTGGATGACCTTCTGGTCGGAAGGCGAACGTCCGGTCAACATCCAGTACACCTCGGGCACCACGGGCGCGCCCAAGGGCTGCGTGCTGCCGAACAGGTATTGGACGACGCTGGCGATCAGCCTGGCCACGGACCATCCGTCGGTCGGCGCGGACGACGTCATCCTGACCGCGCAACCGTTCCACTACATCGATCCACAGTGGAACGTGGCGCTGGGGCTCGCGGGCGGCGCGACCTTGGTGGTGCTCGACCGCTTCCACCCGTCGACGTTCTGGGAGAAGATCCGCGAACACGGGGTCACCTGGTTCTATTGCCTCGGTCTGATGCCCACCCTTCTGCTGCGCCAGCCGGAAAGCGAGCTCGACAAGGCGCACCAGGTCCGCGCGATCTGCGCTTCGGCCATCCCGCGTGACCTGCACGCCGCGCTCGAAGCACGCTGGGGCGCGCCATGGTTCGAGGCCTTCGGCATGACCGAGACCGGCGGCGACATCCGGATGTACCCGGCGGATCACGAGGAGACCGTCGGCACCGGCTGCCTCGGCAGGCCGGCGCCCACCCGTGAGGTGATGATCGCGGACGCGGACGGGAAACCGCTGCCGCGCGGGGAAACCGGCGAACTGCTGATCCGCGGCGTCGGCCTGATGCACGGCTACCACGACGATCCCGAAGCGACCAGGCGCGCCTTCGACGGCGGCTGGTTCCACACCGGTGATCTGGCCACAATGGACGGCGAAGGCCGCGTGTACTACGTGGGCCGCACCAAGGACATGATCCGCCGCAGCGGGGAGAACATCTCCGCCGACGAGGTCGAACGGGCGCTGCAGCTGCATCCCGCGGTCAAGCTCGCCGCCGTCATCGCGGTGCCGGACGACATCCGCGGCGAAGAGGTCAAGGCGTACCTCGTCCTCGACGAGAACGAGGGTCACCGGTGCGAACCGGCCGAGCTGGCGGAGTTCTGTTCGGCGAAGCTGGCCTACTTCAAGGTCCCGCGGTTCTGGACCATCGTCACGGAACTGCCGATGACACCGTCGGAACGGGTCGCGAAGGGCGAGCTCAAGAAGGCGGAAGACCTCCGCGCCGGTTCTTGGGACAGGACCACGGAGTCATGGCTGTGAACACCCGCGAAAGGGTCCGCCAGGCGGCGGTGAAACTGTTCGCCACCAAGGGGTTCCACGGCACCGGCATCCGGGATCTGGCCCAGGAGGCGGAGCTGTCCTCCGCCAGCCTGTACCACTACATGGGCACCAAAGAGGACCTGCTGGTCGCCATCATGAACGAGTCGCTGCGGCGCCTGTCCGACGCGGCCGAGCAGGCGACCGCCGGGCTCACCGATCCCGTGTCACGGCTCGGATCCCTGGTGGCACTGCACGTGCTCGCGCACGCCATCCAGCCGGACGACACGCGCGTGGTCGACAACGAGGTCCACGCGCTCACCGCGGGCGCCAGGGCCGAAGTGGTGGGGCTGCGCGACGCCTACGAAAAGCTGTGGGCGGACGCCATCGAAGACGGTGTCGCGGCCGGCGTCTTCCACACCGACCAGCCGTCGGTCACCCGGCTCGCGCTGGTGGAGATGTGCAGCGGGGTCGCGCGCTGGTATTCGCCGGCGGGGCCGCTCACCCTGGATCAGCTGGCCGCCCATTACGCCGGATTGGCACTGCGGGCGCTCGCCTGCGAACGGCAGCTGGACGTCACGGCGTTGCAAAACTGCCGTGAAGTGGTCTCGGGAGTGTGGCGAGTGCCCGTTTAGCGGCGACTTTAGGCTTGTACGCCTTGCTCAGACGGCTTCTCTGGGGGACGCTCGAAGGGTGACTGAGCAAACGATCCAACTCGAACTGGACGACTCGGGTCTCTCGCCGGCGTTGCCGGTGCCTTCGAACCCCCGTGATCAGGTGCAGGACGTCCCCTACCGCCCGGTGGGCTTCCGCGACGACGACCTGCCCACGGCGCTCGAACGGTGCGCGACATGGCTACGCCAGGCTCAGGAGTGGCTCGGGGAACCGGTCGATGTGCTGGCCGTCCATCTCGACTATGACGACCGCAAGGGTTCGCCCTACTACGACGTGAAACTTCTCTGCAACGAGGAGGACCTGGCCGGGGTCCCGATCGCGATGCGGAACCAGAAGGACGACTAGAGGCCGACGCAATGAAAGGTCCTTTCCTGGCGAATTTCGCCAGGAAAGGACCTTTCATTGCACGGGCGAGCGTCAGCCCAGCGTGCCGCCGACCTTGACGTGCCCCTTGAGCAGGTTGCGCGCGATGGTCCGGCGCTGGATCTCGTCGGTGCCCTCGTAGATCCGCAGCAGCCGCAGTTCGCGATACCACCGCTCGACCGGCAGTTCCCGCGTGTAGCCCATTCCGCCGTGGATCTGCAGGACGCGGTCGACGATCTCGTTCGCCTTCACCCCGCCGTACAGCTTCGCCATCGACTGCGCGTGCCGCGAGTCCAGCTTCTGGTCGACCTGCCAGGCGGCGTGCAGCACCAGCCAGCGCAGCGCCTCCAGTTCGGTGCCGGAATCCGCGATCATCCACTGGATGGCCTGGCGCTCGGCGATCTTCTGCCCGAACGTCTCCCGCGTGTTGGCGTGCTCGATGGCCATCGAGATCAGCCGCTCGCAGGAGCCGATGGCGCGGGCGGGCAGCAGGTAGCGGCCCGCCCCGATCCACTGCATGGCCAGGTCGAACCCGTGGCCGAGCTCGCCGAGGATCTGCGTCTCCGGCACGCGGACGTCCTCGAAGACCAGCGCCGCCGGGCCCCATTCGCCCATGGTGTCGATGTATTCGGACTTCCAGCCCGCGTCACGGTCGACGAGGAAGCAGGTGACGCCGCCGTTCGCGCCCTTCTCCGGATCGGTGATCGCGAAGACCATCACGAAGTCGGCCTCGTTACCGCCGGTGATGAAGGTCTTCTCGCCGTTGATGACCCAGTCGGTGCCGTCCTTGCGGGCGGAGGTCCGGATGGCCTTGGCGTCCGAACCCGCACCGGGTTCGGTGATCGCGAAGCACGATTTGCGGTCGCCCGAGATCGTCGGGAGCAGGTAGCGCTCCTTCTGCTCGTCGTTGGCGTAGTACAGGATGTTGTCCGCGGCGCCGCCGAAGCGGAACGGCACGAACGTGCGGCCGAGTTCGGCCTCCAGCAGCGCGGTCATCACCGCGGACAGGCCCATGCCGCCGTACTCCTCCGGCGTCTGCACACCCCAGAACCCGGACTCCTTGGCCTTCAGCTGCAGGTCGCGCAGCTCGTCGGCGGTCAGGCCGGGCTGACCGGCGCGTTCGCGGCGCAGCACCTCCTGCTCACGCGGCATGAGGTCGCGCTGGACGAACGTGCGGACCCAGTCGCGCACCTCGCGTTCCTCGACGCTCAGAGAGAAATCCATGGTCAGCCCGCTCCTGTTCGACAGTGACTAAGCGCTCGCTTAGTTCAGCGTACCGCTTCGGTTGTCGTTAGCCGAGGAGTTGTCATAAGTTTTCGCAACCTGTTCCCGTCTCGTCGAAGGGCACCCATGAGCACGGCAGCACCCGCGACGAAGCGGGATCGCACCCACTACCTCTACATCGCCGTCATCGTGGCGGTGGGGCTCGGCATCGCGGTCGGCATCCTGTTCCCCGCCCTCGGCAAGGAACTGAAGCCGCTCGGGACCGGGTTCGTGAACCTGATCAAGATGATGATCTCGCCGATCATCTTCTGCACGATCGCGCTCGGCGTCGGCTCGGTGGCGAAGGCCGCGAAGGTCGGCCGCGTCGGCGGGCTCGCGATCGGTTACTTCCTGATCATGTCGACGGTCGCGCTGGTCATCGGCCTGGTCGTCGGCAACATCCTGCAGCCCGGCACCGGCCTGCACCTGACCCCCGAGATCGCCGAAAAGGGACAGGACCAGATCGCCAAGAGCGAGGGCACCGTCGAGTTCCTGCTCGGGATCATCCCGAAGACGCTGGTCTCGGCGTTCACCGAGGGCGAGGTGCTGCAGACGCTGCTGGTCGCGCTGCTCGCCGGGTTCGCGCTGCAGAAACTGGGTACCAAGGGCGAGCCGATCCGCCGCGGCATCGAGCACATCCAGCGGCTCGTGTTCCGGATCCTGGCGATGATCATGTGGGCGGCCCCGGTCGGCGCGTTCGGCGCGATCGCCGCCGTCGTCGGCGAGACCGGCTGGAAGGCACTGCAGAGCCTCGCGGTGATCATGCTCGGCTTCTACATCACCTGCGGGTTGTTCGTGTTCGTGGTGCTCGGGCTGATCATCGGCGTGTTCGCCAGGGTCAACATCTTCAAGCTGCTGAAATACCTCGGCCGCGAGTTCCTGCTGATCCTGTCGACGTCGTCGTCCGAATCGGCGCTGCCGCGGCTGATCGCGAAGATGGAGCACGCCGGCGTCTCCAAACCGGTCGTCGGCATCACCGTGCCGACCGGGTACTCGTTCAACCTCGACGGCACCGCGATCTACCTGACGATGGCGTCCATCTTCATCGCGGACGCGCTCGACAAACCGCTGACCATCGGCGAGCAGATCTCGTTGCTGGTGTTCATGATCATCGCGTCGAAGGGTGCGGCCGGGGTCACCGGCGCGGGGCTCGCGACGCTGGCGGGCGGGCTGTCGTCGCATCGGCCGGAGCTGGTCGACGGCGTCGGGTTCATCGTCGGCATCGACCGGTTCATGTCCGAGGCCCGCGCGCTGACGAACTTCGCGGGCAACGCCGTCGCGACCGTGCTGATCGGCACCTGGACCAACGAGATCGACCGGGAGCAGCTGGACCGTACGCTGAACGGCGAGTCACCGTTCGACGAAGCGACCTTGCTCGACGAAAACGCCAGTGAGGCGACCGTGGAATCGGGTAAGAATGAGACGTGATCGAATGCGCGGTCCGCTGGTCGGAGCCCCTGCCCGCTGAACCCCGGTTCCTGGCCCTGCTCGACGAGCTGGAGCAGGGCCGGTACGCGAACTACCGCCAGGACATCGACAAACGCCGGTTCCTGACCGGCCGGGTGCTGGCGAAGACCGTCGCCGCCGAGCGGCTCGGCCTGGCCGTCGAGGCCGTGAGCTTCGACGCGACCTGCGAAGACTGCGGCAAACCGCACGGACGGCCCAAGGTCCCCGGCGCTCCGCTGATGCTGTCGATCTCGCATTCCGGCGACCTCATCGGCGTCGCGGCCACCGCAGGCACCCCGGTCGGCCTCGACGTCGAGACGGCCACCAGGCGGGCCGAGGACTCGCTCATGGAGTACGCGCTGACCCCGGCCGAGCTGGCCGCGATCTCCGGGCTCTCCGACGAGCAGCGCGCGACGGCGTTCTTCACCTACTGGACGCGCAAGGAAGCGGTCATGAAGGCCACCGGGAAGGGCCTCAAGATCCCGCTGCAGAGCATCACGTTCTCCGGCTACGACGAGCAGGCGAGGCTGGTCCGGTCGACCCACGAGGCCCTCGACCCGGACCGGACCCGGCTCGCGGACCTGAAGGCGGCCGAGGGCTACCGGGCCGCCGTCGCGCTGATCACGTCGGACGACATCTCGGTCACCGAAGACTTCGCCCCGCTCTGACCTCCCGCGTTTCGTCCTCTGGATGCGGTCCTTGCGCGCGCAAGGACCGCATCCAGAGGACGAAACGCGTCAGATCTCCAGGCCCATCGCGGCCAGCAGGGTGCGGAACTTCGCCGAGGTCTCGTCGAGTTCGGTCCTCGGGTCGGAGGCGGGCACGATGCCGCCGCCGGCGTACAGCCGCATCGAGGTGTCGGCGATCTCCGCGCACCGGATCCCGACGGCCCACTCGCCGTCCCCCGCCGCGTCGACCCAGCCGACGGCGCCCGCGTAGTACGCGCGATCGAACGGCTCCAGCTCCTGGACCAGCGAGCGGGCGGCATCGGTCGGCGTGCCGCAGATCGCGGGCGTCGGATGCAACGCGGCGGCGAGGTCCAGCGCGGTGACGTCCTGGTCGATCAGCTCGCCGGTGACCGTCGTCGACAGATGCCAGATCGCCGGTGTCGAGACCAGCTCGGGGCCGCGGACGTCGAGCGTGCGGCAGAACGGCCGCAGGATCTCGACGACGGACTCCACCACGACGGCGTGCTCGACGTGGTCCTTTTCGGACGCCAGCAACGCCTCACCGTTCGCCTTGTCGATCGCCGGGTCCGCCGACCGGGGCATCGACCCGGCATGCGGCCGGGACACGACGGCACCGCCGGTGCGGGAGAGCAGGAGTTCGGGGGTCGCGCCGACCAGCGTGCGCCCGTCGGGCAGCTGCGCGGCGTACGTGGTGTGCCGGGGGTTCCCGTTCGCCAGGTTCCGGACGACTTCGGCGACCGGGACGGCCGCGTCGAAGTCGAGATCGAGAGCGCGGGCCAGGACGACTTTGCGCAGGTCACGGTCGCTCAGCGCTGCGACGGCCGCACGGACGGCGGCCACATGGGCCTCCGGTTCGGGCACGGAAGTGACCTTGACCGGCCGCGGAAGCGAGGTGCGCGGCGGGACGGCCGCATGGTCGGACGACGCGCGGTGGACCGCGCGCGGGAGCACCAGATGCCCCGGTGTCGACGTGGTGTCACTGGTGTCGAAGGGCAGCACGCCGACCGCGATCGAAGCACCCGAGTCGGTGAACAGCCCGGGGAGCGCCCCGGACAGCCGCGACGGCTCGGTGTCGGTCGCGGTGGCCACGGCCCCGCTCGCGAGGAGCGCGTGCCGTGCCGTGGCCAGGAGGAAGTCGCCCCGCTCGTAGCGGGCGGCCAGGTCTGCCGGGGTCGCCGGTGCGGTACTGGTCGTCACCCCACCAGCGTCCCAGGCTCCGGCTGAGACCAGGGGAAAGTGTTGCCCGGGCAACAGCCTCTCAGGCAACACCTTCCCCGTGACCTGGCGGAAGCGTTACTTCAGCGCCTCGAGAAGAGCCTCGCGCTGCCGCTCGCCCAGGCCGGCGGCACGCCGGTCGGGGTCGATGCCGGCCTGCTCCAGCAGGGCGGCGACCTTGACCGCGCCCAGGCCGGGCACGGCCTTCAGCAGCTGCGTGACCTTCGTCTTGCCGATGGTCTTGTTCTCCTTGGCCTGCTTGAGCACCTTGTCGATGCTCTCCTTGCCGGACTTGATCGACGCAAGCAGCTCGGAGCGCGCTTTGCGAGCCTCAGCCGCCTTGGCGAGGGCATCGGCGCGCTGCTCCGGAGTCAACGTGGGCAGAGCCAACGTAGTAGTCCTTTCATCTCAGGTCTCCGCTTTCGCGGCCGACGGCCTTTAACCATGCTTGCGAGAGCAAGCGCTGGCCAGCCGTCTCTGTACCACGGCTCCAGTAAACGCCACCCGTTCCTCGGCCGTGAAACCGACACGCACTTATTACCCCTCGACCACGCCACGGGCAACCCGCCCCAGCCTGCGGAAACACGCCGTTCGAGCGGCGATTCACCGTCGTTCATCACCCTTATGAGCGATGTCACCACTTCGCACAGTCAGCCATTTTTCGTTTCATGGTAAGAAAAATACGAATTATTGATGATCTTGGTCCGAACCGGCGAACACCCGTTAGCGCGACACTGTGACCGAACGGTTGCCTGCGATGTTACTGACCGGTTCACCCCTCCCGGATTAGAGTCGGCGCAACCCCAGTTCACCGGAGAACGAGCACCACGGGAGTACGCGATGTTGAGCACGATGCAGGACGGGCAGCTGTCACTGGGCAGGCTGCTCCGCCACGGCACCACGGTGCACTCCGAGAGTGAAGTCATCACCTGGACCGGTTCAGAAGCCCGTCGCGAGACCTACGGCGAACTCGGCAAGCACGCCGCTCGCCTGGCGAACGCCCTCCGGAGCCTCGGCATCACCGGCGACCAGCGCGTCGGCACCTTCATGTGGAACAACGCCGAGCACATGGCCGCGTACCTGGCCATCCCGGCGATGGGCGCGGTGCTGCACACGCTGAACATCCGGCTGTTCCCCGAGCAGCTCGTCTTCGTCGCCAACCACGCCGAAGACCAGGTCGTCATCGTCGACGGCACGCTCGTCCCGCTGCTGGCCAAGCAGCTGCCCGAGCTGAAGACCGTGCGTCACGTCATCGTGGCCAACGGCGACGCCTCCACCCTCCCGGCGCCCGACGGCGTCCAGGTGCACTCCTACGACGAACTGCTGGCCGGCCAGCCGGACACCTTCGACTGGCCCGAGGTGGACGAGCGGTCGGCCGCCGCGATGTGTTACACGTCGGGCACCACGGGTGACCCGAAGGGCGTCGCGTACTCCCACCGGTCGATCTGGCTGCACTCGATGCAGGTCACGATGACCGACAGCATGCGGCTGGCCCAGCACGACAAGGCGCTCGCGATCGTCCCGATGTTCCACGCGATGGCGTGGGGCATGCCGTACGCGGCCTTGATGGTCGGCGCCTCGCTGCTGATGCCGGACCGCTTCCTCCAGCCGGCGCCGATCGCCCAGATGCTCGACGCGGAGAAGCCGACCTTCGCCGGGGCCGTCCCGACCATCTGGCAGGGCCTGCTCTCCCACCTCGACGCGAACCCGCAGGACATCTCGCATCTGCGCGAGGTCGTCGTCGGCGGATCGGCGGCGCCGCCGTCGCTGATGCACGCCTTCGAAGACCGCTACAACGTGCCGATCCTGCACGCCTGGGGCATGACCGAGACGTCGCCACTGGGCAGCGTCGCGCGTCCGCCCGCCTCCGCGACCGGCGAGAAGGCGTGGGACTACCGCTACACCCAAGGCCGCTTCCCGGCGTCCGTCAGCGCCAGGCTGATCGGCGACAACGGCGAGGAACTGCCGTGGGACAACGAAAGTGTCGGCGAGCTCGAAGTGCAGGGCCCGTGGATCGCGGCGTCGTACTACGGCGGCAAGGCCGGTGACGAGCCCGATCCGGAGAAGTTCCACGACGGCTGGCTGCGCACCGGCGACGTCGGCAAGATCAGCCCCGACGGCTACCTGACGCTGACCGACCGCGCGAAGGACGTCATCAAGTCCGGCGGCGAATGGATCTCGTCGGTCGACCTGGAGAACCAGGTGATGGCGCATCCCGCGGTGGCCGAGGCGGCCGTGGTCGGCATCCCCGACGAGAAGTGGGACGAGCGCCCGCTGGTCGCCGTCGTGCTCAAGGAGGGCCAGAGCGTCACGGCCGAAGAGCTGCGCGAGTTCCTGGCCGACAAAGTCGCGAAGTGGCAGCTTCCGGAGAATTGGACCTTTGTGGACGAAGTCCCGAAGACCAGTGTCGGCAAGTTCGACAAGAAGCGGCTGCGGGCGTTCCACTCCGAAGGCAAACTCGACGTCAGTCAGCTCTAACGGGTTAATCTCCCGCGCGCCTGCGCTTCAGTGAAGGCCATCTTGAGGGACTCTGGTCCCTGGAGATGGCCTTCACGGCGTTCGGCGAAGGGTTTTGTTGGTGCGTAAGACAAGCAGGCGGACGTTCCTGGCGCTGGCGGGGACGACGGTGCTCTCCGCCTGCGGGTCCAACACCGTCCAAACAGGAAACGCGCCACCCTCGACGGCCTACTCCGCCGGAGTGACCAGGCCGAAACCGAAACCGGTGGATCTCACGCAGTGGTATCACCCGTATCCCGAGGCGGGCGTCCAGGAAGCCGTCACGCGCTACGCGGCGGCGTACCAGAAGTCCAAGGTCGCGGTGCAGTGGAATCCCGACGACTACGAAACGAAGCTCAACACCGCACTGCAGGCGGGCCCGGTCCCGGACGTCTTCGAAGGCCAGGTCACCGTCGAGCGGGTCCGACAGAACCTCCTCGTCCCGCTTGACGACGTCATCGGGCCCGTGCGCGGGGATTTCAACCCTTCGGTGCTCGCGGCACAGACCGTCGACGGCAAGACTTACGGCATTCCTCAAGCGCTGGACACACAAGTCCTCTTCTACCGCAAGAGTTTCCTGCAGGAGGCCGGGGTTCAGCCGCCGCAGACGCTCGACGAACTCGTCGACGCGGCGAAGAAACTCTCCAAGGACGGCGTCAAAGGCCTGTTCGCCGGCAACGACGCGGGCGCGGCGGCGCTCGCCGGGCCGCTGCTGTGGTCGGCCGGGCTCGACTACGTCAAGGACGGGAAATCCGTCGGCTTCGACGATCCGCGTACCGCCACGGCGTTCGCGAAACTCCACGAGCTCAACGGTTCGCTGCTGCTGGGCGCCGCGACGGACTGGCCGGATCCGCTCCCGTTCATCGACGGGATCACCGCGATGCAGTGGACCTGGCTGTGGAATCTGCCGAAGATCCAGGACACCTTGAAAGACGACTTCGGTGTCCTGGCCTTCCCGCGGCTCGACGCGGCGGGCGCTCCGTCCGTGCCGGTCGGCGGGCTGAGCGCGATGGTGCACGCCAAGAGCCTGAACCCCAACGCCGCCAAGGATTTCGTCAAATGGCTGTGGCTGGAGCGCGTCGACTTCCAGCAGGAGTTCGCCACCAAGTTCGGTTTCCATCTGCCCGCGCGGCTGAGCGTGCTCGACAAGGTCACCGCGGCGGGCGACGCCGCGAAGCTGGTCAAGGAGAACGGGCGCGCCGCCGGTCCACTGTGGACACCGGCGGCGAACACCGCGCTCGTCGACGCGCTGGGCCGGATCGCCCGCGACGGCGCCGATCCGGCCACCGAGACGAAGGCCGCCGTCGAGGCCGTCAAAGCCGAACTGGGTCGCCTTTCCGCCTGAACGACCGCACGTAAGCGGTGATCAGCACGATCGACAGGATCACCGCGCCACCGTCGGTGACCAGCGAAGGCAGCACGCCCGGCCAGCCGTGTTCGGCGATCGCCGCCCGGTGCACTTCGAACGGCACGACGAACACGCCGAAGGCTTGGGCGACGTTGAACGCGAGCACCGGCCAGAACAACCAACGCCACCCGAACCACACCAACAGTCCCAAGGCGTTGCCGGCGATGAAGACGTTCCCCACCAGCCGCAACGCGCTCAGGTACGTGGGCGCTTCGGCGGTGTCGGCCCCCTTGAGCCGCATACTCGCCTCGATCAGATCCAGATCGATGATCACGTAGTTCTGCAGCGTCGTCCCGAGCACGAAGACGATCGAGCAGAGCACCGTGACCAGGCGGATCTTCGGTGTCCAAAGCATCACTTCCCCCGTTCTCTATCAGCGATAGAGATAAATCTATCACTGATAGAGTCCGCCGGGTGGCACGCAAAGGCTCGCTCGACCTCGCCAAGATCACCGAGGCGGCCGTCGAACTGCTCGACGACGCCGGCCTCGCGGAGCTGACGACCCGGCGACTGGCGGCGAAGCTCGGCGTCAGCTCACCGACGCTGTACTGGCACGTGAAGGACAAGGCTGAGCTGCTGGATCTCGTCGCCGAGGCGATCTGCGCCGACGCCTTCGAGATCGATGGATCGCTGCCGTGGCGCGATCAGCTCGCGAGCGGGCTCCGCCAGTTCCGCGCCCTGCTGCTGCGTCACCGGGACTCGGCCGCGCTGCTGCGCGAGCGGCCGCCGACCGGGCCGCACCGGCTGGGCCATATCGAGACGACCGCGCGGATCCTGCTGGAGGCCGGTTTCTCCGAAGAGGACACCGCCGGGATTTCGCGCCTGCTCACGGCGCACGTACTCGCGTCGGTCGAGACGCTTCCCGCACGGAAGCCGGACGAAGGGTTCCTCGCGCGGCTTGAGGCCTATCCGCATGTGGGCAGGTTGGGGCCGGCTTTCGCGCGGCAGAGCGGCGAAGAGCTGTTCGAGCTGGGTGTCGAGGTGATCCTCGACGGGCTCGCGGCCCGGCTGTAGCTCCTGGCGGCCGTGCCCGTGCAGGCGCGGCGTGATCGAAGGCGTGACTCGCGTGATCAGGGACGTAACTCGCGTGACTGGATGCCGCACTAGGTGTTCCGCCGCTGATCACGCGAGTTCCGGCCTCGATCACGCGAGTGCGGTGCCGCGTCACCGACGCGCCCGAAGCACCACCGTCGAACTCGGCCCTGCAAACCTCGTGAGTGGCACCTTCCCCAAGTACATGAAGGCCCCCTTCCTTGCGCTAGACGCAATGAAGGGGGCCTTCATGTACTTCAGGTGCCCAACCCGGTGGTCGCGAGGACCCGAAATCCACACGGTCGCGCGTGACCGGTCCGGTCACGACAGACGCGCCCCCCGGCTCTAGTCGCCGGACACACCCCAGATCGCCAGCTCGACGGCGACGTCGTTCTCGTAGAGCAGCGCGCAGTTCGCGCTCCACCGAGGCCGCCGCTCGTACGGCAGCCGACCGGCCTTGTCGAGTTCGTCGAAGTCCGCCACGGACGGCTCCTCGGTGCCGAACGCGGCGACGAGTTCGGCGTCGGTCAGGGGCCGGATCGTGCCGAAGTCGTCCTCACCCGTGGCGCTGATGAACTCGTGGACGTCGAGCACGGAATGGGTCCCGGACTCCTGGACGCTCTCCACCTCGTACAGCTCGTCGATCGAGTCCGGGCGGCCGAGTTCGTCCTCTTCCCAGAGGTAGTCGCCCTCCTCGAAGACGCGCGCCTTCATCGCGTCCAGCGCCGCTTCCGGGTCGCCGTCGAACCGGCCGCGGACGGACCAAGCCGAAGCACCCACCGGGCCACCTCCTCGCTCGTCGAGCGGCCAGCGTAACCAGCCCGCTTGGCTACTTGCGTATTCGGCCGAACGTGACAAATTTTCGCATTACCCTTTTCTGGCGTTCACCCCACGGCTAACGTCGTCCGGCATCGTCCTTCCGCGACACCCACCCGCGACGACTGGGGGCACCGCCATGTCCGTCATCTCCAGGCGCACCTTCACCGCGGCGGGCGCCGCCGGCGTCGGCCTGCTGCTGTGCACACCGACCGCCAACGCGCTCGACCGCGCGCTCGCGCGTACCGCGTCCCGCGCGGTCCGCACCGCGGGCACCACACTGGAAGCCGCGGCGGCCCCGTTGACCAGCGGTCCCGGTTACACGCGGCTGACCGCGGGCCCCGGCTGGCCGCTCGTGATCCGCGGCGATCTCGCCGCGCCGAAGTCCGGCCGCGACGACCGGCGCCGCGCGATGGCGTCCTTCGCGCAGTTCACCGACCTGCACTTCACCGACGCCGAAAGCCCCGCGCGGTTCGAATACCTGCATCCGTTCGTCGGCTCGGCGCACCGGCCGCAGGAGACCCTCGGCCCGGTCGCCACGACGGCGCTGGTGGAGCGGGTGAACAGCCTGAAGACGGGCCCGTTCACCGGGCGGGCGATCGACTTCATGGTCACGACCGGCGACAACACGGACAACCACGAGCTGATCGAGCTCGAATGGTTCCTCAAGGTGCTCAACGGCGGCACGGTGAACCCGACCTCGGGCGACCCGAACGTGCACGAAGGCGTCCAGACGTCCGGGTCCTCGCACTACTGGAACCCCGGCAAGACGCTGGACGACGCGTACACGAAGAAAGGTTTCCCGCAGCTGCCCGGCCTGCTCGGCGCGGCGTCGAACACCTTCACCTCGCCCGGTCTCGACGTCCCGTGGTTCTGCACCTTCGGCAACCACGACGACAGCATCGTCGGCACGGTGCCCGATCTGCCGGGGATGGACGCCTGGTACACCGGCCGTTTCAAGGTGATCGGCAAGGACGAGACGACGTCGCGGAAGCTCGCGAAGGCGATCGGATCCGGCTCGGGCGTGCCGATCACGGAGCTGTTCGGCGGTTCCGGCACGATCCGCGAAATCACCCCGGACGAGCGACGGCGGCCGTTCAGCACCGCGGAGTTCGTCCAGCACCACCTCGACTCCGCCAACACCGGCCCCGGCCCGGTGGGCCACGGGTTCAGCGGGAACAACGCCGACGGGCGGAACGTGTACTACACCTTCCGCATCGCGCCGGGGATCACCGGCATCAGCCTCGACACCACGACGATGGCCGGACTGGCCGACGGATCGATCGGGCTCGGGCAGTTTACCTGGGTGGAGAACACGCTCAAGCGCAACAGTTCGACGTACTACGACTTCTTCGGGCGCAAGGTCACGCAGAACGTGACGGACGAGCTGTTCATCCTGTTCAGCCACCACACCAGCGACACCATGGGCAACGTGCTGCCGGACGCGCGGCATCCCCTGGAGCTGCGGCTCAACGGCGACACGTTCGTCTCGCTGCTGCACCGGTTCCCGAACGTGCTGGCGTGGGTCAACGGGCACACGCACCACAACAAGATCACCCCGCACGCCGGCAAGACCGCGAAGCAGGGCTTCTGGGAGATCAACACCGCTTCGCACATCGACTTCCCGCAGCACGCGCGGATCATCGAGGTCGCCGACAACGCGGACGGCACGTTGTCGCTGTTCACGACGCTGATCGAGGCGGAAGCGCCGTACGAGGCGTCGTACTCGGACACCTCGACGCAAGCGCTTGCGTCGCTGTACCGGGAGTTCTCGTACAACGACATCCACGCCTCACTGGGCGCGGTCGGCACCGCTCAGGACCAGAACACGGAACTCCTGCTGCCCCATCCGCTCGCCTGATTCCCGCGCGTTTCGTCCTCTGAATGCGGTAGTTGCACGCGCAAGGATCGCATTCAGAGGACGAAATGCCGGGGGTTACCTCGGGGGTAATCGACACGGGGCGCGGTGCCGGGCACGCTCGGCACCATGATCGACGCAGAAGGCACCGCGCTCTTCCACCGGACCATGCCGCTCACCGAGCGGCTCGGCATCGAGGTACTGGAGCACTCCCCCGCGGCCGTGCGCGCCCGGATCTCCTGGGACGAAACGCTCTGCACGCTCGGCGGGGTACTGCACGGCGGCACGCTGATGGCGCTCGCCGATGCCACGGGCGCGGTCTGCGCGTTCCTCAACCTGCCCGAGGGCGCCCAAGGCACGACCACCGTCGAGTCGAAGACGAACTTCCTGCGCGCGGTCCGGTCCGGGCACGCCACGGCCACCGCGAAGCCGCTGCACGCGGGCCGCAAGCTCATCGTGGTGGAAACCGAAATCCGCGACGACGAGGGCAAGCTGGTCGCGAAAGTGACACAGACGCAGGCCGTCTTGTAGGCAACTGTTTACATACCTCGCGCGACCGGCGAAAATCCCTTCCCTACTGGGTGGAATCGAGGGATGGAGCCGGGATGCGCAGACGAGGGCTGGTCACGCTGCTGACGATCGCGACGATGACCGCGGTGACGGCACAGACGGCGGAAGCGGGTCCCGGCCGTCCGGACGACGAGTCGATCGACTACCACGAATGGTCCGGTCACGCCGGTTTCCGCGACGGCAGGCTCGAAGGGCTCGGCCTCGACCACGGCGCCCTGCGCATCGACCGCCCGATCGGCACGATCGAGCACACCGAACCCGTGCTCGGCACCACGAAGACCTACGAATACGGCCAGTGGACGTCGCGGAGCCACACGCAGGGCTTCGACGCCTCCCAGCTGGTCGCTTCGTGGAACGCGAAGACGCCGGCGAAGACCTGGGTCAAGGTGGAAGCGAAGGGCCGCACCGCGTCGGGCGCCGAGACCTCCTGGTACGTCATGGGCCGCTGGGCCAGCGGGGACGCCGACATCAAACGCACCAGCGTCGACGGGCAGAGCGACGCCAACGCCGCGGTCGACGTCGACACGCTGGTCATGAAGGCGGGCGTCGCGCTTCGCTCGTACCAGCTGCGGGTCAGCCTGTACCGGGAGGCCGGCTCCCGCGCCACCCCGTCGGTGACGTCGGTCGGCGCGATGACGTCGCTGGTCCCGGACCGCTTCGAGGTCCAGGCGACCAAGCCGGGCCGCGCCACCGGGATCGAACTCAAGGTGCCCGCCTACGCGCAGAACCTCCACAAAGGACAGTTCCCGGAGTACGGCGGTGGCGGCGAGAACTGGTGCAGCCCGACGTCCACCGAAATGGTCGCCGAGTACTGGGGCAAACGGCCCAAGCCCGAAGACATGAAGTGGATCCCGGAGGGTTACGTCGATCCGACCGTCGCGTACGCCGCCCGCTACACGTTCGACTACGCCTACGACGGAACCGGCAACTGGCCGTTCAACACCGCGTACGCCGCTTCACTCGGACTGCGTGGGCACATCACCCGTTTGCACTCCTTGAACGAACTCGAGAAGTACATCGCGCGCGGCATCCCGGTGATCACGTCGCAGTCGTTCAAGGCCGAGGAACTCGACGGCGCGGGCTACGGCACCGCCGGGCACATCATGGTCGTCGTCGGCTTCACCAAGGACGGCGACGTGATCGCGAACGACCCGGCCGCGAGCAGCAACGACCGGGTCCGAAATGTCTACAAGCGACACCAGTTCGAAACGATTTGGCAGCGCACCAAGCGGTACAACACGAATGGCGGCGTTTCCAGTGGTCCCGGCGGCATCGCTTACATCATCACGCCTGGGCACTGAACCGATACCGCACCCGAGCGGATGTCGCGATCCGGGTCGGCTTCGTGGCAAGCTGCGAAGTCGACTACTCGGAGGTGGGCATGCCGTACGAGGTCCAGGGCGTCGTTTCCCGCGCCAAGGGTGAGCCGGTCTCGCTGGAGCCCGTGACGGTGCCCGATCCCGGGCCCGGCGAGGCCGTCGTCTCGGTCAAGGCGTGCGGCGTCTGCCATACCGACCTGCACTACCGCGAGGGCGGGATCAACGACGAGTTCCCGTTCCTGCTCGGCCACGAGGCCGCGGGGTTCGTGGAGGCCGTCGGCGACGGCGTGACCGACCTCGAACCCGGCGATTACGTGATCCTGAACTGGCGCGCGGTCTGCGGCACCTGCCGCGCCTGCCGCCGGGGCAGGCCCTGGTACTGCTTCTCCACGTTCAACGCCGCCCAGCCGATGACGCTGGCCGACGGCACCGCCCTGTCGCCCGCACTCGGCGTCGGGGCGTTCCTCGAAAAGACGCTCGTCCACAGTGGACAATGCACGAAGGTCGACCCCGCCGCCGAGCCCGCCGTCGCCGGACTGCTCGGCTGCGGGGTGATGGCAGGCCTCGGCGCCGCGTTGAACACCGGTGCGGTGAGCCGCGGCGATTCCGTCGCGGTCATCGGCTGCGGCGGTGTCGGCGACGCCGCGATCGCGGGGGCGAACCTGGCAGGTGCGAAGACCATCGTCGCCGTCGACACCGACGACCGGAAACTCGCCTGGGCCAAGGACTTCGGCGCCACGCACACGCTGAACAGCAAGGGACTGAGCGAAGACCAGGTCGTCGAGGCGATCCGCGAGTTCACCGATTCGTTCGGAGCGGACGTCGTGATCGACGCGGTCGGCAGGCCCGAAACGTGGCGGCAGGCGTTCTACGGGCGCGATCTGGCGGGCACGGTGGTGCTCGTCGGCGTCCCGACCCCGGACATGCGGCTGGATCTGCCGCTGATCGACTTCTTCTCGCGCGGTGGCTCGCTCAAATCGTCGTGGTACGGCGATTGCCTGCCCTCACGCGATTTCCCGATGCTGATCGACCTCTACCTCCAGGGCAGTCTCCCGCTCGACAAGTTCGTCACCGAGCGGATCGCCCTCGACGGCGTCGAGCAGGCCTTCGGACGCATGCATGCCGGAGACGTCCTCCGCAGCGTGGTGACGTGGTGAAACTCTTCACCGACGCCGATTTCCCAGCCGATCCGTATCCGGGAGCGCGGCCGGGGCATTCGTTCGTCCACTTCGACGGTGCCGGGCACAGTCTCGACACCGCGCCGGAGGGCTGGCGCGAACGCCAGGCCGTGCTCGCCTACGGCTCGAACGCCTGCCCGTCCAAGATCACCTGGCTGCGGGAGAACATGGGCCTGGAAGGCCCGGTCGTCGTCTGTCACGCGCGCTGCACCGACCTCGCCGCGGTCTGGGCGTCCGGGCTGCGGTTCCGCGACGGGCAGCGCCCCGCGACGCTGGCCGCCGCGCCGGGCGTCGTCGAGGAGCACGCCGTGTGGTTCGCGACGCCCGAACAGCTGGCCGTGCTCGACAAATGCGAGGGCAACGGCATGCGCTACAACCTGGTGCGGCTGACCGCCCCGGCCATCACGCTCGACGATGGAACCGTGCTCGACGACGTGGTGGCGTACGTCGGCGCCGCGGACATCCGCCTGCCGATCCTGGTGGACGGCAGGCATATCCGCGTCGCCGACCTCGAACAGCGCCGGGCCGCGGCGCTGGACGGGATCCCCGCCGAAACGCACGGTCTGGACTGCACGCTGGTCGAGGCCGGGACGCTGATCAGACGAGTTTCCCGGGATTGAGGATCCCGCTCGGATCGACGGCCTTCTTCGCCGCACGCAACACTTCGACGCCGATCTCGCCGATCTCCGCCGCCAGATACCGCGCGTGGTCGACGCCGACGGCGTGGTGATGCGAGATCGTGCCGATGCCGGTGATCGCCTCCGACGCCGCCGCCTTCGCCCGCTGCCATTGGGCGATCGGGTCGGCTTCGTCGCGTGGCGTGAGCACGGTGAAGTACAGCGACGCGCCTGTTTCGTAGGCGTGCGAGACGTGGCACATGATGATGGCGTTGCCGAGCGTCGCGGTGAGCGCGGCGCGGACGGCGTCCCGCAGGTCGCTCAGTTCCGCCCAGTACGCGGCGGTTTCCAGGGTTTCGACGCAGACACCGTTGTCCATCAAGGCATCCCGCTGCCGAGGCCCGGAGAACCGGCCGCGTCGCCAGGATTCGCCGAGTGCGGCCCCGATCCGGACGGCGCCGAACTCCTTCAGCACACCGGCGGTCTCCTGCCGTCGCCGGGCGACCTCGCGTTTCGACGTGCCTTCCCAGCCGACGATCAGCAGGCACGGCGCGTGCACTCCCCGCGCCTTGAGATACCGGCGCAGCGCTTTGGTCTTCACACTGTCGTTGAGCGCGAGCGAAACCTCGCTCTCGTCCACATCGGACAGTCGCGTGACGTCCGCGAGCACGTGCCCCTGGGCGAGTTCGCGGACCGCGTCGGTGCCCTTCTCCCAGCCGTCGAGGACGAAACCCTCGTAGCGGCGGACTTCCGGCACCGGCCGGACACGGAGGGCGACCTCGGTGATCACGCCGAGCGCACCCTCGCTGCCGATGGCGAGCTGCCGCAGATCCGGCCCGGCGGCCGACGCCGGCGCGACGCCGAGTTTCCATTCCCCGCGCGGGGTCGCGAGCCGGACGCCCTTGACCATGTCCTCGAACCGGCCGTAGCCCGACGAGGCCTGTCCGGCGGACCGGGTCGCGGCGAATCCGCCGATGGTGGCGCGTTCGTAGGACTGCGGCACGTGCCCGAGGGTGAAACCGTGCGCGGCGAGCAGCCGGTCGGCCTCCGGGCCGGTGACCCCCGCCTGCAGGACCGCGATCCGGGACACGGGATCGACGGAGACCAGTTCATCGAGCCGGCTGAGGTCGAGCGCGATCACCGAGGCCTTGTCACCGCGCACTGCGGCGACCCCGCCGACCACCGACGTCCCGCCGCCGAACGGGACGACACCGATGTCGTGCCGTGCGCAGATTTCCAGCACCGACTGGACTTCGGCGGGATTGTCCGGCAGGACGACGGCGTCCGGCACCGGAAAATCACCGAACCCCCGTCGCCGTATCAGGTCCAGATAGGACAGACCACTGGCCCGAGCGAGCCGTTCCCCCGGCGCCGTCAGGACGTGCTCGGCGCCGACGAGCTCTTCGAGGTCTCGCTTGGGCAGTTCGTCCAGCACCGGTTCGGGCACGGACAGCGCCGAATCGGGCGCGAAGGGCGCCGCGGAGCCCAACGGCCCGATACGCTGGACGAGCCACCTCAGGGCCTTGGCCGGAAGGTGGGCGGCGTCACCGGCCTCGGGCGTCCAGGATCGTCTTAACCGGTGGTCAATAAGCTCGGTCACGACTACAGTGTTACATATGGACGTAAAACGTCACTCACCTGCGGAAACAGGCGTTTCGGCGCTGGCGGACACCCGATCCCGCCAGGCCTCGACACGTGTGTCCGACGACGTTCTGCTCGACGCCGCGAAGAAGTGCGTGCTCGCCGTCGGTGTGCGGCGGACCACCCTCGCCGAGATCGCCCGGACCGCCAAGGTCAGCCGGATGACCGTCTACCGCCGGTTCCCGGACGTGCGCAGTGTGCTCGCGACCCTCATGACCCGCGAGTTCGGCGGCCTGCTGCAGGGCGCCGCGGAACCCGAGGTCGAGCCCGCCCACTTCCGCGAGAAGCTCGTCCAGAGTTCTTCGGCCGCCGTCGCCGCGCTGTCGGGCGACCCGCTGTTCCGCACCCTGCTGGACCTCGATTCCGAACTGGTCCTGCCCTACATCGTCGAACGGTTCGGGAAGACCCAGCGCTTCGCCGAAGGCGTGATCCTGCACCTGCTGAAGTCGGGCCACGAGGACGGGTCGATCCGCAAGGGTGACCTGGCCGCGCAGGCTCGCACCTTGCTGCTGCTCATCCAGTCTTTCGCCTTCTCGTACCGTCCCGCCATCGCGGACGTGGACGAGAAGAAGCTGATGGCGGAGTTCGCCAACGTGCTCGACGCGGCGCTGCGCCCGTGACGCCGGGCTCGCTCAACGCTCTGCGGCGCGACCGGGAACTCACGGCGCTGGCCGGCGGCGAGCGGGTCGATCTGGTGGTGGTCGGCGGCGGTGTCACCGGCACCGGCATCGCGCTGGACGCGGCCGCGCGCGGGCTTTCGGTCGCCCTGATCGAGGCGTACGACCTGGCGTACGGCACGTCGCGCTGGTCCAGCAAGCTGGTCCACGGCGGGCTCCGGTATCTCGCCAAGGGCGATCTGGCGCTGGCGCACGAAAGCGCCGTCGAACGCGGTATCCTGATGACCCGCACCGCCCCGCATCTCACCAGGGCGATCCCGCAGCTGTTCCCCATGTACCGCAAGACCTCTCGCGGTCAACAGGCCTTCATCATGACCGGTCTCGTGGCCGGCGACGGCCTTCGCCGCGCGGCCGGCACCCCGGCGTCGGTGCTGCCCCGGCCGAGGTCGATCCCGGCCGCGGAAGCGCTCGCGCTCGCGCCCGGCCTTTCCCCGCAAGGCCTGCGCGGGGCACTGCTGGCCTACGACGGCGCGCTGACCGACGACGCGCGCCTGGTGGTGAGCCTCGCCCGCACGGCCGCGGCACGTGGCGCGAAGATCCTGACGAGGGTCGAGGCGCTCCGGCTCGACGCGGAATCGGTACTGGCGCGGGACAGGCTCACCGGGCACGAGATCGAGATCCACGCCCGGCAGGTGATCAACGCGACAGGTGTCTGGGCGGGCGAGCTGGCGGAGTCGGTCCGGCTGCGGCCGTCTCGCGGCTCGCACCTCATCCTGGCCACGGGAGCGGCGCGGATCGGCGCGACGTCGGTCAACGTGCCCGTCCCCGGCGAGAACAACCGCTTCGTCTTCCTGCTGCCGCAACCGGACGGCCGCGTGTTCGTCGGGGTCACCGACGAGCCGATCGACGGGCCGGTGCCGCGGGTGCCGACCGTGCCGGAGTCCGATGTGGACTTCCTGCTCGAAGTGGCCTCGACGGCGTTCACCCGCCCGCTGACCCGCGCCGACGTCGCGGGCTCGTTCGCCGGTCTTCGGCCGCTGGTCGAAGGCGGTGGCGGACGCAGCGCGGATCTCTCGCGCAAGCACGCGGTGGTGACCGGAGCCGACGGCGTGCTCACCGTCGTCGGCGGGAAGTTGACGACGTACCGGAAGATGGCCGAAGACGCCGTCGATGCCGCGCTGAAGCGGTCCGGGCTCCTCGCCGGGCCGTCGACGACGTCCCGGCTCCCGTTGCTCGGCGCGACCCCGCGCGATCGTCTATCCACTGTGGACGCGCCGCCTCGGCTCGTCGCGAAGTACGGCACCGAGGCGCCGCGGGTCGCGGCGCTCGGCGAGGTCGACCCGGAACTGGGGCTGCCCCTGTTCGACGGGACCGACATCAGCGCGGCGGAGGTCGTCTGGGCAGTACGACACGAGGGCGCGCTCGACGTCGAGGACGTCCTGGACCGCCGCACCCGGCTCGGCCTGGTCGCCCCCGACGCGGCGGCCGCCCGCGCCCACGTCCGAGAACTTGTCGACAAGTCGCTCGCCGGCCTCGCCTGACCTCCCGCATTTAGTCCTCTCAATGCGGCGAGTCATGCCCTCAGCTTGACGAGTCGTTGGGTTTTTGCAACAGTATGTTCCATGAGCCCGGTCAGACGCGGCAAAGAGCTGCCGATCTACAACCGGCTTCCCGTGCTCCGGGCCGAGCGTGGACTGAGCAGGGCCGCCCTCGCGACGGCCGTCGAGGTCAATCCGCAGACCATCGGCGCGCTCGAACGGGGAGACCACTACCCGAGCTTGGACCTGGCGTTCCGCATCTGCGCGGTGTTCGACCTCCCGGTCGAAGCCGTGTTCAGCCGCGAACCGTTCACGCCGCTGTCCACTCAGGTCTACCGGGAGGGGGGAACATGAGCGAGGAACGAGGCCGTCTCGCGGCGTACTGGGACCGTCAGCAGGAACGGCTGGACGAGGTGGAACGCAAGCGAGCGCTGAAGCTGCCGACGTGGCGCACGCGGAAACGGCGGCGGGCGTTGAGCGCGCTGGTCGTGGCGGGCGATCTGGTCCTGATCGCCGGAGCGGTCTTCTACCAGACAGGGCAGACAGGAGGCTTCCTCGTGTGCTGGCTCGGCGGGGGTGCCGTGGCCGGTGGCGCGCAGTACCTGCTGCGGATCCTCACCGGCAAGATGAGCGGCGGTTTCTCGATGCGGCTCGACGAGCGTGAGCGGGAGATGCGCCACCGCGTCACCTATGTCAGCTACCAGATCCTGGTGACGATGATGCTGTTCGCGGTGCTGTACGGCCTCCTGGTCCCCGGCCCCAAGGCCGGCGGCGCGATGATGGCCTGCGCGCTGCTGATCACCGGCACCACGGTGTCGGCCGTCATCCTGGGCTGGTCGCTGCCGGACGACGACCCCGAGGACTTCGAAGGGGTGAGCCCGGCATGACCACCACCAGGACGCGCTCGGATCGCCGACGGCTCGCCGTCGCGGCCGTGATCGGCCATCTGGTCGTGATCGCCGGTGCCGCGCTGCTGCGCGAGCCGACCTTGTGGTTCGCCGTGGGCCTGATGGGGCCGGGGCTGTGTCTCTGCGTCGGCGCGGCGACGGTGCTGCGCAAGGCCGTCGGTAGGCCGGGCTCCGCGGCGAAGGATCTCGACGAACGCGAACTGCTGCTGCGAAACCGCGCGCACTACGCTGCGTTCCAGGGGATCTGCGTACTGATGCTGGTGGATCTCGGGTACGGGCTTTACGCGGCGGGGCAACCGGATTCCGGTTCGCTGCTGTCCGCGATGACAGCGGCGTTGTTCGTCTTCGGGACGTCGCTACCGGCGCTGTGGCTCGCGTGGCGGCTGCCGGACGACGATCCCGAAGACTTCGAGGGGGTGGCTCCGGCATGACCGGGGACAAGAAGCGGCACAAGATGTCCATCGGCGTGGTCGCCGTCGTGCTGGTGGCGGGTGGGGTCCTCGCCGGCGCGGGGAGGGCGGTCCTGGTCTACCGGGCCACCTCGGTGGTGAGCAACGTCAAGCTGGACGGGCTGATCGAACGGAACCGCACGATTTCCGGCGTCCATCGGGGATTCGCGGCGCTGGTGCGGTATTTCGAAGAGGGGAAGTGGAAATGAGCGAGGGGAAGCTGGAGATCGACAAGGTCTCCAAACGCTACGGCGCGAAGGTCGCGCTGGACGAGGTGAGCTTCGAGGTCCAGCCCGGTGAGCTGTTCGGCTTCGTCGGCAGCAACGGCGCGGGCAAGACCACCACGATGCGGATCGTGCTCGGGGTGCTGGCGGCCGACTCCGGCCAGGTGCGCTTCGGCGGCGCCCCGATCACCCACGAGACCCGCACGCATATCGGGTACATGCCGGAAGAACGCGGGCTGTACCCGAAGATGAAGGTGCTGGAGCAGCTGGTCTATCTCGCCGAGCTGCACGGGATGTCGGCCAACGACGCCCACCGCAGCGCCGAGAACTGGATCGCCAGGCTCGGGCTGACCGAACGGCGCAAGGACGAGGTCCAGAAGCTGAGCCTCGGCAACCAGCAGCGCGTGCAGCTCGCGGCCGCGCTGGTGCACGATCCGAAGGTCCTCGTGCTGGACGAGCCGTTCTCCGGCCTCGACCCGCTGGCCGTGGACGTGATGAGCGGGGTGCTGCGGGAGAAGGCCGCGACCGGGGTGCCGGTGGTGTTCTCCAGTCACCAGCTGGATCTGGTCGAGCGGCTGTGCGACCGCGTCGGCATCATCCGAAGTGGACGGATGGTCGCCTCCGGCACCGTCGGGGAGCTGACCGCCGGTGCGGGCAACGGGCTCGTCGTCACCGCGCCCGGCGCCGCACCCGGCTGGGCTTCGGCCGTCCCCGGGGTCCGGACGATCGAGCAGAACGGCCCGACGACGATCCTCGAACTCGAGACGGGTGCCGACGATCAGGCCGTGCTCGCCGCGGCGCTGGCCACCGGGCCGGTCACCGAATTCACCAAACGCAGGCGTTCGCTGACCGAGCTCTTCCGCGACGCCGTCGCCGAAAAGCCGGCGGCACAGGGAGTTTCCGCATGAACACCGTTTCCTCATGGCGCGCGGTCTGGCTCATCGCCAAACGCGAGCTGAACACCCGGCTGCGCACCAGGTCCTTCGTGATCGGCACCGCCGTCCTGCTGGTCATGCTGATGGGCTATGTCCTGCTGCAGTCCACGCTGATCGGCAACGAGGACAAGAGCAAGGTCGGCCTCACCGGCCAGACCGCCGGGATCGCGCAGCAGCTCAAGACCGCGGGCGAGGCGATCGGCGAGAAGATCGAGACCGTCACCGTCGCCGACCCGGCGCAGGGCCGCTCGCAGGTCGAGAACGGCGACCTCGACGCGTTGCTGTCCGGCAACGCCACCGAGCTGAAGGTGCTCGTCAAGTCCGAATTGGACACCAAGCTGCGTGCGCTGCTGAACGGCGTTTCCCAGCAGGAGGTGTTGAACGGCATCCTTTCCGAAGCCCAGGAATCCCCTGAGCAGGTGATGCGCACGGTCCATCAGACGCAGGTCGAGGTCGACTCGATCAAACCGCCGGACCCCGAGAAATCGCAGCGGATGGTCATCGGGCTGATCGTGGCGGTGCTGCTGTACATGAGCATCGTGACCTACGGGACGCTGGTCGCGCAGGGTGTGGTCGAAGAGAAGTCCAGCCGGGTGGTCGAGATCCTGCTGTCCACGGTGCGGCCGTGGCATCTGTTGCTGGGCAAGGTGATCGGGCTCGGGCTGGTCGGGCTGACGCAACTGGTGATCATCGGTGGCGCCGGGTTCATCGTCGCTTCGGCGACCGACGTGCTGACGCTGTCCGGTGTCGCGACGAGCGCACTGCTGTGGGGTGTCGTGTGGTACCTGCTCGGGTTCCTGCTGTACGCCACCGTCTACGGCGCCATGGGTTCGCTGGTCTCCCGGCAGGAGGACACGCAGTCGGTGATCGGGCCGGTCAACATCGTGCTGATCCTCGGCTTCGTCGTCGGGTTCAACCTGCTGGCCCAGGCGCCGGAAGGCACGGCCACCAAGGTGCTTTCCCTGGTGCCGCTGCTTTCCCCGGTGCTGATGCCCGCGCGGATCGCGGCGGGCACCGTCGAGGTGTGGGAGATCGTGGCGTCGCTGGGGCTGACCGTGGGCGCCATCGCCCTGTTCACCTGGCTGGGCGCGCGGATCTACCAGAACAGCGTCCTGCGGGTCGGCAGCCGGATCAAGCTTTCGGAAGCCCTTCGCGGCTAACCTTTGATGGCGCCGTAGCGCTCCAACGCGACCTGACGTTCGTGCGCGTGGTCGACCATCGGTGCCGGGTAGTCCTTGACGTTCTCCGGTTTGTGCACGGCCTTGCCCTGCACGGACCGGAGTTCGGGGACGTAGCGGCGGACGTAGTCACCGGCGGGGTCGAACTTCTCCCCCTGCGTCGTCGGGTTGAAGATCCGGAAATACGGCGCGGCGTCGGTGCCGCTGCCCGCGACCCACTGCCAGTTCAGCTGGTTCGACGCGAGATCGCCGTCGACCAGATGCCGCATGAAATGCCGCGCGCCGAGCCACCACGGCAGATGCAGATCCTTGACCAGGAAGCTCGCCACGATCATCCGGACGCGGTTGTGCATCCAGCCCTCGGCGAGCAGCTGGCGCATCCCGGCGTCGACGATCGGGAACCCGGTGCGTCCCTCGCACCACCGCTGGAAGGCTTCGTCGTCGCTCTCGTGTTCCATGGCATCGAACCGGGAATCGTAGTTCTTCCGCGCGGTTTCGGGGCGGTGCCACAGAACGTCGGCGTGGAACTCGCGCCAGGCGAACTCGCCGCGCAGCGCCTTGGCGCCGGCACCCTCGTTCCCGGCGAGGTCGGCCAGCAGGGTGCGCGGGTGGACGCAACCCCAGCGCAGATACGGTGAAAGCCTTGTCGTACCGGGACGATCGGGACGATCGCGATCCTCGTCGTAGGTTTCGAGGCCGTCGTCCAGGAACTCGTGCCAGCGCTCCAGCGCCGCCTTCTCGCCGGGATCGGGCAGCTCCATCCCTTTGAGCGAAGGGGATTTCGGAAGCTTGACCGATCGCGGCGGCTCCACCCAGTCCACAATGGACTTCCCGGTGTCGGCGGGGCGCGGCCAGCCGTGACGCACCCACGCACGGTAGAACGGGGTGAACACGCGGTACGGGTCGCCATCCGGCTTGGTGATGCGTCCGGGCGTGATCGCGTACGACGAACCCGTCTCGACCCAGGCGATGTCGTGCTCCGCCAACGCCTTCTCGACCTCGTCGTCGCGGCGGCGGCCGTACGGGCCGGTGTCGGCGCTGACGTGCACGGTCGCGGCGCCGACCTCGCGCGCGGCCTTGACGACCTCCTTGACCGGATCGCCCTTGACCAGCATCAGCCGTCCGCCGAGCTGGTCGTCCAGCGCCTTCAGGCAGCCGTGCAGGAACGCGACGCGCGGGGCGCCGGAGGGTTTGAGGAGCGCGTCGTCGAGGACGTACAGCGCGAGGACGTGCTTGCTGTGCTTCGAGGCCTCCAGCAGGGCGGCGTGGTCTCCGAGGCGGAGATCGCGGCGGAACCACAGCACTACGGGGGCTTCTCTGGTCACTCCGGCAACCCTAAGCGGTACCGCCGGTGGGCGCAGTCCCGGATGCAATGAAAGGTCCTTTCCTCGCAAATTTTGCGAGGAAAGGACCTTTCATTGCACTTGCGGGAGGGAGGGTCAGCGCTCCGAGATGGGCGCGTAGTCCCGCGACGCGTAGCCGGTGTAGATCTGCCGCGGGCGGCCGATCTTGGTGGCCGGGTCCTGGATCATCTCGCGCCAGTGCGCGATCCAGCCCGGCAGGCGGCCGAGCGCGAACAGCACGGTGAAGTACTTCGTCGGGAAGCCGAGCGCCCGGTAGATCAGGCCGGTGTAGAAGTCGACGTTCGGGTACAGCTTGCGCTCGATGAAGTAGTCGTCCGAGAGCGCGGTCTCTTCCAGCTTCTTCGCGATGTCGAGCAGCTGGTCGCCGCCCTTGAGCTTGGAGAGGATCTCGTCCGCGGTGTTCTTGATGATCTTCGCGCGCGGGTCGTAGTTCTTGTAGACCCGGTGCCCGAAGCCCATCAGGCGGACACCCTTTTCCTTGTTCTTCACGCGCTGGACGAAGTTCGCGACGTCGCCGCCCTCGGCCTGGATGCCCTCGAGCATGTCCAGGACCGCGCTGTTGGCGCCACCGTGCAGCGGGCCGAACAGCGCGTTGATGCCGGCCGAGATCGAGGCGAACAGGTTCGCCTCGGAGGAGCCGACGAGGCGCACGGTCGAGGTGGAGCAGTTCTGCTCGTGGTCGGCGTGCAGGATGAACAGCAGGTCGAGCGCCTTGGCGACGTCCGGGTCGACCTCGTAGGGCTCGGCCGGGAAGCCGAAGGTCATCCGCAGGAAGTTCTCGACCAGGCCGAGCGAGTTGTCCGGGTACAGCAGCGGCTGGCCGACGGACTTCTTGTACGCGTACGCGGCCAGGGTCGGGACCTTGGCCAGCAGGCGGATGGTGGACAGCTCGACGTTCGGTTCGTCGAACGGGTTGAGCGAGTCCTGGTAGAAGGTCGACAGCGCGGATACGGCGCTGGACAGCACCGGCATCGGGTGCGCGTCGCGCGGGAAGCCGCTGAAGAAGGCCTTCAGGTCTTCGTGCAGCAGAGTGTGGCGCTGGATCTTCTCGGTGAACTCCGACAGCTGCGTCTGGGTGGGCAGCTCGCCGTAGATGAGCAGGTACGAGACCTCGATGAAGGTCGACTTCTCGGCCAGCTGCTCGATCGGGTACCCGCGGTAGCGCAGGATGCCGGCGTCACCGTCGATGTAGGTGATGGCCGAGGACGCGGCGCCGGTGTTCACGAACCCCGGGTCGTGGGTGATGTACCCGGTCGTCGCCAGCAGCTTCCCCAGCTCGATCCCAGGCGCACCCTCCACCGGGTGGATCACCTTGAACTCGTGCTCGCCGTTGGGCAGGCGCAGCGTCGCGGTCTCGCCGGACTGCCCCGCAGCCGTCGTCGCGTCGGACATGTAAGTCCCTCTCACGTTCAGCACGGGCCGGCGGCGCCTGTAGGTTCCACAGGTACGCCCTCTTTCACGCGCGTGACCCACGGCCTCGCTGCACACCGCCCCGCTGGGGTATGAATTCCCCTCCACGCTAGTCGAGAATGGGGTCAACGCGCAGCGGGTGAGTTGCTCACAACAGCCCCTTTGGGACCAGGTTCACACGGCGGATGCCATATCTTCGGCCGTCGGCGGTTCCGCCCCACTCCGCGAGACGGTGATCGACGCCGCTTTCGCCGCGAATTCGAGCGCCGACCGCCAGCCGTCGGCGTCGAGAGTGGACACGTCGCGCACGCCGTTCGAGTACAGCCACGCCAGGAGGGCGCCTTGCACGGTGTCACCGGCGCCGATCGTGTCGACGACGTCGACCCGGCGTGACGGGACCTGCGCGATTTCGCCCGCTCGTGTGATGACGGACAACCCCTGCGCGCCTCGGGTGAGCACGACGGCATCGACTCCGCAAGAGGTCCAGACCTTTGCCGCGTCGACCGGGTCGGCGCCTTCGGCGAGCCATTCCGTGTCGTCGTCGGAGATCTTGAGCAGGCGGACATGCGGCAGCCAGGACTCGAACCGCGCCCGGTACGCCGCCGGATCCTCGATCAGCGCCGCACGGATGTTCGGATCGAGCACGGTCAGCACGCCGCGCGCGGATTCGCGGCGCAACAGCGTTTCGTAGGTGCTCGCACCCGGCTCCAGGACCATGCCGAGGGTGCCGAGGGAGAGCGCCGTCACATCTTCGGGGAGCGGGCCGGGGTCGGCGACGAGCCGGTCCGCGGTGCCCTCGGTGTAGAAGGTGTACCGGGCGGAACCCTTCTCGTCGAGCGCGACCACGGCGAGCGTCGTCGGCTCGTTTCCCCGCTGCAGCAACGCGGTGTCGACGCCGGAGGCGTGCAGCCGGTCCACCAGCGCGACCCCGAAACGGTCGCTCGAGACGCGCGAGAGGAAACCCGTCGGGACGCCGAGCCGTCCGGCGGCGAGCGCGACGTTGTAGGGACCACCCCCCATCCGGGGCAGCAGCGCGCGCAACCCACCGTCCACAGTGGAATCCAACGGTTCACCAGGAACGAGGTCGACCAGCGCCTCTCCACCCACCACGATCACGGGCGCGATGCTAGCCGAGGCGGTGGTTCCACCACCAGAATTGTCAGTTCAGGACATTTTTTGTCGCAATACCGCCAAGGAGGAGTTCCGACAGCGCGGTGAACGCTTCGGCGTCGGTCACCCCGGTGCGCTGGCCGATCACGCCGGTCTGGATTCCCTCGATGATCAGTCCCGCCATTTCGGCGATCAGCCGCGCGTGCACCTCACGGAAAACACCGTCGGTGACCCCTCGGTCGATGAACGACCGGATCCGGGCGGCCGCGGCGCGGCTGTTGAGCTGATAGGCGTCCCGCGCCGGCGCGAATTCGGCGATGTCGGTCATGAAAGCGGCCGAGGCGCGATTCAGGTATTCGGAGATCCCGGCGAGATACTCGCCGAGGATCTTGCGGGCGTCGTCGATCCCGGCGATCCGCTCCTCCAGCAGCTCGGCGGCCCCCTTGAAAAAGTGGGTGACGACCTTCACCGCGAGCTGCTCCTTGCTGGGAGCGAGCGCGTAGAGGGTCGACTTCGAGCAGCGGAGCCTCGCGGCCAGGTCGTCCAGCGTGAACTGGGAAAACCCTTCGGCGAGGAAGAGCGCTTCGAGTTCCGAGAGCAGCGCTCTCTGACGCGCGGTGGGCTGGCGGCGCGAGGTCATCGGATCACTATCCCCTACGCGAACGGTGTACCCCCAGCACCGTCTACTGTACGCTGAATCAGCCCACAGTACTGTTTTTAGTACCGTTCAGCTCGGAGGAGCCATGCCGGCGGACCGTCTGCTGCCCAGCACCGAGGCCCAGGACCTGATCGACCTGGCCAAGGAGATCGCGCGCGAGGAACTCGCGCCGATCGCGAGCAAGTACGAAGAGACCGCGCACTTCCCGCGCGAGCAGTTCCGGCTGCTCGGACAGGCCGGGCTCCTCGGCCTGCCGTACGCGGAACGCTGGGGTGGCGGCGAGCTGCCGTACGAGGTCTACCTGCAGGTTCTGGAGGAGATCGCCGCCGCGTGGATGTCGGTGGGCGTCGGGCTCTCCGTGCACACGATGTCCTGCTTCGCGCTGGCGCACCACGGCACCGACGAACAGCGTGACCGCTGGCTGCCCTCGATGCTCGAAGGCGGCCTGCTGGGCGCGTACGCGCTCTCGGAGACCCACGCCGGCTCCGACGCGGCCGCGCTGTCCACGCGCGCGCGGCTCGACGGCGACCAGTACGTCGTGAACGGCACGAAGGCGTGGATCACCCACGCGGGTGAGGCCGACTTCTACACGACGATGGTGCGTACCAGCGACGAGGGCGGGCAGGGCATCAGCTGCCTGCTCGTCGACGCGGCGACGCCGGGCCTCTCGGCCGCGCCGCCCGAGCGGAAAATGGGCCTCACCGGCTCGACCACGGCACAGCTGATGTTCGAAGACGCCGCCGTCGACGCCGAACGCCGGATCGGCGAGGAGGGTCAGGGGCTGAAGATCGCGCTGTCGTCGCTCAGCTCCGGACGGCTGGGCATCGCCGCGTGCGCCGTCGGGCTCGCGCAGGCCGCGCTGGACGAGGCGCTCGAGTACGCGAAGGGCCGCACGCAGTTCGGGCGGCCGATCATCGAGTTCCAGGGCCTGGAGTTCCTGCTGGCCGACATGGCCGCGACCGTCGAGACGTCCCGCGCGATGTACCTCGACGCGGCCCGCCGCCGTGACCGCGGGCTGCCGTTCCAGCGGCAGGCGTCCATCGCGAAACTCGTCGCGACCGACGGCGCGATGAAGGTGACCACCGACGCCGTGCAGGTTCTCGGCGGCGCCGGCTACACGAAGGACTTCCCGGTGGAGCGGTACATGCGGGAGGCGAAGGTGCCGCAGATCTTCGAGGGCACGAACCAGATCCAGCGCATGGTGATCGCGCGGGAACTGCGGAAAGGCTGACCGCTCTCGCAACTCGCGCAACGCCCGTCCTCCATGATGTGAAAGCCACTTTCGCAACGTTGAAGGTTGCGAAAGTGGCTTTCACATCACACCCCAAGCCTGAGATCCGGCTCAGGCCTCGCGGTAACGCCGGTCTTCGGCGACGCCGACCCCGGTCTCCTCGTCGAAGTGGTAGACCTCGCGACCGCGCACGAACACGCGCATCGCCCGGTTCATCACGTCCAGCGGGTCGCCCGACCAGATGACCACGTCGGCGTCGAGGCCCGGCTTCAGCGAGCCGACCTGGTCGTCGAGGTCCAGCATCGCGGCCGGGTTGACGGTCAGCGCCTTCAGCGCGGTCTCCGGGTCGAGCCCGTCCTTCACCGACAGCGCGGCCTGGTACACCAGGAAGTTGATCGGCACGACCGGGTGGTCCGTGGTGATCGCGATCTTCACGCCCGCCCTGGCGAGGATGCCGGGCGCGCGCAGCGTGCGGTTGCGCAGCTCCACTTTGGATTTGGTGGTGAACAGCGGCCCGAGGATCACCGGCACGTCCCGTTCGGCGAGCAGATCCGCGATCAGGTGGCCTTCGGTGCCGTGGTTGATCACCAGTTTGTAGCCGAACTCGTCGGCCAGCCGGATCGCGGTGACCATGTCGTCGGCGCGGTGGACGTGCTGGTCCCAGTACAGCTCCCCGTCCAGGACCTTGGCCAGCGTCTCCTTGGTGAGGTCAACGTCGAACGGCTTGCCCTCGCCGGCGGCGTGCTCGCGCTGGGCGGCGTAGTTGCGCGCGGCGGTGAAGGCGTCGCGGATGGTCGACGCGACGCCGAGCCTGGTCGACGGCGTCTGCTTCTTCTCGCCGTACACGCGCTTCGGGTTCTCGCCGAGCGCGCTCTTCACGCTGACGCCCTCGGCGAAGATCATGTCGAGCACGGTCCGGCCCCAGGTCTTGACGCCGATCGTCTGCCCGCCGATGGGGTTCCCCGAGCCGGGTTTGATGACGACGCTGGTGACGCCGCCCGCGAGCGCGTCGTCGAAACCGGGCTCGTACGGGTCGATCCCGTCGATCGCGCGGAACCGCGCGCCGTTGGGGTCGGTCATCTCGTTGGTGTCGTTCCCGGACCAGCCTTCGCCGTCTTCGTGCACGCCGAGGTGGGCGTGCGCGTCGATGAACCCGGGCAGCACCCAGCTGCCCGCGGCGTCGATCAGTTCGGCGTCGTCGGGGATGTCGACGTCGGCGTCCGTGCCGACCGCGGCGATCTTCCCGTTCTCGATGAGGACCGTGCCGCCGTCGATGGGATCACCGTCGACCGGGACGACGTAACCACCGACGATGGCCTTGACCTGTGCTTTGTCAGACATACTTTGACACGCTAACGAACTGGGCCGCCGGTCCGCACGCGGGGCTTTTCGAAATGGACCAGTTCGTAGTGCTTCTCGCGCGTGCGGTGCGTCTCGACGTAGCCGAGCTTCCGGTACATCCGCAGCGGCCCCGCGCTCCGCTCCCCGGTGAACAGGCGGAACACGGTCACCGAAGGCGGCGCGGCGTCTTCGGCGGCGAGCAGCAAGGAGCTGCCGAGGCCGTGTCCCTGCCTGTCCGGGGCGACGATGAGCCTGCCGACGAGACCGGCGCCGCCGTCCACGACGATCCGGACGCTCGCCACCAGCCGCCCGGATTCCCTGATGCCCCAGGTGGAACACGCGGGATCACCCAGAGCCGCTTTGGTCTGCTCGAAGGTCTCCGTCAGCGGCCGGAGGTCGATGTTCTCGTGCGCCCTGGCCTCCGGGACGTACGCCGCGCGCTGCAGTGTGAGCACCTCGCCCGCGTCGGCGGGCCCCAGGCGGAGCAGCGACATCTCAGCGCACCCGGATTCCCCAGCTCCCGGTCCACGACGACGCGGGCTCCAGCTCGATCAGGTCGGTGCCGGTGTTGAGCGCGTCGGCGGGACAGGTCATCGGCTCGATCGCCACCGCCCGGCCGCGGCCGACCAGGTCGTCCGGGGTGAAGACCTGCGCCCAGCGGAAATCCGGCCCGGCCCAGACCAGCAGCTCCCGGTCCTCGTGCGAGAGGACGTGATGGTGGTTGCCGTCCTCGGCGACGGCCAGCCCGCCGAACGCCGTGTCCAGGTCGACACCTTCGAGCAGCTTGCCGGACCGGAAGTCGTACTCGGTCCCCTCGACGTCCTGCTCGTCGGCGTACGGCATCTGCTCGTCGCCGAGATACGGCCGGACGCGGCTCGCGGGCAGCGTCAGGGTCAGCTCGTCGGTGGGCACGTCGCCGATGCGGAAGTACGGGTGCGTGCCGAGCCCGACTCCGATGGGGCTCTCGCCCTCGTTGCGGATCTCATGCGTGACGACCAGCTCGCGCGGCGAGATCTCGTAGGTGATCGTCGCGTGCAGCGGCACCGGCCAGCCTTCCTGCGCCGGGACGTCGATGGCCAGGGTGATCGACGACTCCGCGTGTTCGAGGAGCTCCCACTCCTCGTGCCTGGTCAGGCCGTGGATCGCGTTGCCGCGCGCCTCTTCGGTGATCGGGAGCTGCTGTTTCTCGCCGTGGTAGTCCCACTGGCCGCCCTTGGTGCGGTTCGGCCAGGGCAGCAGTACCTGCCCGGCGCCCTTCGGTGGCTTCTCGTCCTCGGCGAACGCCTCGACGTAGGGCACCCCGCCGACCTCGAACGCGCGCAACCCGGCACCGATCTCGGTGACGACGGCTCGCGCGTTGCCGCGGGTGATCTCGAACTGCTCTCCGGTGGGATTGGCCATGCCGACGAGGTTACTGTGAGAACGCCACGCCCGGACGAAGGAGACCGCCGCGATGACCGTTCCCGGCTACCCCAGCACCGTCGGCCGCGTTCTGGAACGGAGCGCGCGCCGCGTCCCGGGCCGGGTCGCCCTCACGTTCGCCGATCGCGTGTGGACGTACGCGGAACTCGACCGCGCGGCGGGCCGGGTCGCGGCGAAGCTGCTCGATCGCGGGCTCGTCCACGGTGACCGGGTCGCGGCCTTCGGCAAGAATTCCGACGCGTATCTGTTGCTGTACCTCGGTTGCGCGCGGGCCGGGCTGGTGCACGTGCCGGTGAACTTCAACGCCCGCGGCGAGGAACTCGAGTACCTGCTCACGCAGTCCGAGCCCGCCGTCGCCTTCGTCGACCCCGCGCTGGCCGAGCACGTCGGTATCGAGCATGTGTCCACAGTGGACGTTCTGGAGTGGGCACTGGACGAAGCCGTCGTGCCGCACGAGGAATCCGGGGTCTCGGACGACGACCTCGTCCAGCTGCTCTACACGTCCGGGACGACCTCGCGGCCGAAGGGCGCGATGCTCACCCATCGCGCGCTGGTGCACGAGTACTCGTCCTGCATCGCCGCGCTCGATCTGAGCGACCGCGACGTGCCGCTGCACGCGTTGCCGTTGTACCACTCGGCGCAGATGCACGTGTTCCTCATGCCCGGGCTGGCCGTCGGCGCGACGAACCATCTCGTCGAGGGGCCCGATCTCGGCGACATCCTGGCGCGGATTCCCCGCCAGGGCATCACTTCCCTGTTCTTCCCGCCGACCGTCTGGGTGGGACTCGCGAACCATCCCGGCCTCGCGGACGCGGATCTGAGCTGCCTCACCAAGGCGTACTACGGCGCGTCGATCATGCCCGTCCCGGTGCTGAACGCGCTCCGCGCGCGGCTGCCGGAAGTCGGGTTCTACAACTGCTTCGGTCAATCGGAGATCGGTCCACTCGCGACGGTCCTGCGGCCCGAAGAGCACAACGCACGCCCGGATTCCGTCGGCCGCCCGATCCTTTTCGTCGAGACGCGGGTGGTGGACGCCGAGATGAACGACCTCCCGCCGGGCGAACTCGGCGAGGTCGTCTATCGCTCTCCCCAGCTGTGCACGGGTTACTGGGGCAAGCCCGAGGAGTCGGTGGAGGCTTTCGCGGGCGGCTGGTTCCATTCCGGTGATCTGGTGCGGCAGGACGAAGAAGGCTATCTGTTCGTCGTCGACCGGATCAAGGACGTCGTCAACACCGGCGGCGTGCTCGTCGCGTCGCGCGAGGTGGAAGACGCGCTGTACGCGCATCCCGCCGTGGCCGAGGTCGCCGTCGTCGGCCTGCCACACGAACGGTGGATCGAGGCGATCGCCGCGGTGGTCGTGGTGAAGGAACCCGTCGACGAAGCGGAACTGATCGAGTTCGCCAAGAAGTCGCTGGCGGCACACAAGGTGCCGAAGTCGGTGCATTTCGTCGGCGAACTGCCGAAGAACGCGTCCGGCAAGCTGCTCAAACGCGAGCTGCGGCAACAGTTCGGCGGGTCAGCGTCGGCGATCGGCGTCTAGCGACTCGGCGTACGCGGCGAATTCGCAGGCCGCTTCGAGGCTGCCCGGACGCGGCGGATCGCCGGGGTCCCAGCCGAGTTCGCGGTCTTGGAGCACCTGCGTGAGCAACGGGCGCCAGCGCGGATCGAGCCGCTCGCGCGCCCATTCGAGGGCGCCTCGTTTCGACTCGACCTCGGCCGTGCGCAACGTGTAGAGCACGCGGCAACAAGTCGACACGATGTAGCGCTGCGTCCAGGCGATGTCGAAGGGCGCCCACGTCCGGACGCCGTCGACCAAGCCGTGCAGCTCCTCGCGCATCGCCGCGCGCATCGCGTCCGGCGGCGGCTCGTCGACCAGGCTCGCGATCGGCGGGCCGTCGAGCACGATGCCCTTATGGCGCAGGATCCAGCGCGTGTGGAGGCTGTTGCAGTGGGTGTCCCAGATCAGGACGCGATGGCCGTGGTCGCAGTACAGCCACGGAGTGCCGAGCCCCTGACTGGTCTTCAGTGACGCGATGTCCGCGTAAGAGCCCTCGATTTCCTTGCACCAGAAGCCTTCTCCGGTGGGGAGTTCGTCATGGAGCACGCGGAGGTCGGCTTCGACCCGGCCGCTCGGCGGTTCGGTGGTCGCGATGATGAAGTCGCAGTCGCTGTGGAGGTCACCGGCGCCGAGCGCGAAGGAGCCCTGGACGTACGCGCCGACGTAGGTGTCGCCGAGGATCTCGCGGGCCGAGGCGACCAGGCCGGTGAGGACCTGGTCGAGTTCGGCGTAGGGCGTGTACACGGGTCGGACGTTACCTGCCTTGTGAGCGGCAAGACGCGACTCACGTGATCAGACACGTAACTCACGTGATCAGACGCCGAACTCATGAGTGCGGCGTCTGATCACGCGAGTTACGCCTCCAATCACGCGAGATCGGAGTTGGATCACCCGAGATTTACTAGACCGGTCGTCATAGTTTGAGCTACAGTCGGCCACATGGTTCGCCGCACCGACACCCGGCAGCGCATGCTCGACTCCGCCGCCGACCTCTTCCACCAGCAGGGTTACCACGCCACCGGGCTCAACCAGCTCGTCGCCGCCGTCGGCGCGCCCAAGGGCTCGCTCTACTTCCACTTCCCCGGCGGCAAGGAGCAGCTGGCCGCCGAGGCCATCCGCCAGTCCGCCGACCGGCTCTGCGAGCAGCTGCGCACGATCGCCGCGAACGCGCCCGACATCGTCACCGGTATCGAGAACGTGGTCGACGCGCTGGCGACCTCGTTGGAGGAGTCGGATTTCCAGCGCGGCTGCCCGCTGGCGACGGTCGCGCTCGACGCGTCGGGGGACAGCGAGGCGATCCGCCAGGCCTGCGCCGACGGCTACAAGTCCTGGCACACCGTCATCGCCGACGCGCTGGACACCGACAAGGCGGACCAACTGGCGACGGTCGTCCTCGCCGCCATCGAGGGCGGCTTGCTGCTGGCCAAGACGTTGCACGACACCGCGCCACTGCGCGCGATCGCCCCTCACCTCCGCGCTACACTCGAACGGGAGCTCTCCTGATGCGCGTCCATCACCTGAACTGCGGAACCATGCGGCCGATCGGCGGCAAGCTCGTCGACGGCAAGCCCGGGCTCTTCCGCCGCGCCGAGCTGATCTGTCACTGCCTTCTGCTGGAGACCGACAACGGGCTCGTGCTCATCGAGACCGGTGTCGGGACCCCCACCGTCACCCGGCCGGTCGAATGGCTCGGCGCCGGTTTCGTCCGGCTGGTGCACCCCGACAGCGACGACGACCTCAGCGCCACCACCCAGATCCGCAAGCTCGGCTTCGACCCGGCCGACGTGCGCGACATCGTGCTCACCCACCTCGACCTCGACCACGCGGGCGGGCTCGTCGACTTCCCCCAGGCACGGGTCCACGTCCACGCCCGCGAGCTCCAGGCACTGGAGAAGCCGATCGACCGCAAGGAGGCGAGCCGCTACCGCAAGGTCCAGTTCGACCATGGGCCGGTCTGGCGCTCGTACCGCGCCGACGGCGAGCCGTGGTTCGGTTTCGACGCGGTCCGCGAGCTCGAAGGCGTCCCGGACGTCCTGCTCATCCCCCTCGCCGGGCACACCCGCGGCCACGCCGGGATCGCGATCGACACGGGTGACGGTTGGCTTCTCAACGCGGGCGACGCCGTCTTCCACGGCGGCGAACTGGAGCAAAAGCCGCACATCCCCGCCGCTTTGGGCTTCTTCGAGTCGTACATGCAGACGGAGAAGACGGCACGACTGGACAACCAGCGCCGGCTGCGCGAACTTGTCAGTAACAACGGTGCCGAAGTGACGGTCTTCGCCGCGCACGACGCCACCGCATTCGAACGGCTCAGCCAGAGGAGCAGGCTATGAAGGTGCACCACCTGAACTGCGGCACGATGCGCGCACCGGGAGGCAAGCTGCTCGACGGCCAGCCCGGGCTCCTGCGCCGCTCGGAGCTGGTGGCGCACTGCCTGCTCATCGAGACCGGCGACGGCCTCGTGCTGGTGGACACCGGCTTCGGCCGCAAAGGAGTCGCGAACCCCGGCGCCTGGCTCGGCACGCCGTTCACGATCATGGTCGGCGCGAAGCCGGTCGAGACGGAGACTGCGGCCCACCACGTCGAGGCGCTCGGCCACAAGCTCGAAGACGTCCGGCACATCATCTGCACCCACCTCGACGTCGACCACGCGGGCGGGCTCGCGGACTTCCCGAACGCCGTCGTGCACGTCCGCACCGCGGAGCACGACGCGGCGACGGCGCCGTCGAACCAGAGCGAGAAGCTCCGCTTCCGCGCCAACCAGTTCGCCCACCGTCCACTGTGGAGCATGTACGACGAGGCAGGCGACGACTGGTTCGGCTTCCAGGCCGTCCGCGAGCTGAAGGGCCTGCCGCCGGAGATCCTGCTGGTGCCGCTCGCAGGACACACCAAGGGCCACACCGGTGTCGCGGTCGACACCGGCGACGGCTGGCTGCTGCACGCGGGCGACGCGTACTTCTTCCACGGTCAGATGGACCCGGTGAAACCGCATTGCCCGCCGGGGATGACCGCGTTCCAGAACATGGTGCAGACGCTGCGCAAACCGCGCTTGGAGAACGTCGAGCGGCTGCGCGAGCTGAGCCGAGAACACGCCGACGACGTCACCGTGTTCTCGGCCCACAGCCCGGTGGAGTACCAGGCGCTCAGCCGCGGCTAGCCGACCGGCGGCTCGATGGGCCGCCGGTCTTCTTCACTGTGCGTGGCCCGCATGACGAGCCAGTTGATCCCCCACAGCACGATGCCGACGCCGAGCAGGATCGCGGCGACCTTGTAGTCGCGCGCGGGCCGTCCGGACAACGGCGTCACCAGGTAGACGCAGAAGATCGCGGCCAGCACCGGGACGATCGTCGGCGCGCGGAAATGCTTGTGCGAAACCTTTTCCTTGCGCAGCACCAGCACCGCGACGTTGACGATGGCGAACACCGCCAGCAGCAGCAACGCCGTGGTGCCGCCGAGCACGCCGATGTCCACAAAGGACACCAGGGCGATCGCGATCAGGCTGGTGAACACGATCGCCACCCACGGGCTGCGGCGGAACGGGTGCACGGTGCCCAGCTGCTTCGGGATGATCCGCTGGTTCGCCATGCCGTAGAGCAGGCGGCTGGCCATCAGCATGTTGATCAGCGCCGAGTTGATGACCGCGAACAGACCGATCGCGGAGAACACCTCGCGCGGGAAGCCGGGTGCCCCGACGTCGAGCACCTTCAGCAGCGCGCTGCTCTTGGCCGCCGCCAGATCGTCCGCGGGCACGAGCAGCGAAGAGGTCACCGAGACCATGATGTAGATGGTCGCGGCGATGACCATGCCCCACAGCATCGCCTTCGGGAAGATCCGGATCGGGTCCTTGCACTCCTCGGCCATGTTCACCGAGTCCTCGAAACCGACCATCGCGAAGAACGCCAGCGACGTCGCCGAGGTGATCGCCACCAGCATCGTCTGGTTCTCGGTGTCGAACTCGACCAGCCGCGAGGCGTCCCCGTTGCCGTTCAGCACCGCCCACACGCCGACCCCGATGATGATCAGCAGACCGCCGATCTCGATGCAGGTCAGCACCACGTTGGTCTTCACCGATTCGGAGACCCCGCGGAAGTTGATCAGCGCGAGGCCGATCACGAACAGGATCGCCACCAGCGGCATCGGCGCGGTGATGAACTCCTTGAGATACGTGTCCCCGAACGCCTTCGCCGCCGACGAGGCCGACGTGATCCCGGAGCACATCACCGCGAACGCCACCATGAAGGTGAGGAAGCGGATCTTGAACGCCTTGTGCGTGTAGAGCGCGGCCCCCGCCGCCTGCGGGTACTTCCCGACCAGTTCCAGGTAGCTGAACGCGGTCATGAACGCGACCACGAACGCGATCAGGAACGGCAGCCAGAGCGCGCCGCCCACCCGGCCCGCCACCTGCCCGGTGAGCGCGTAGACGCCCGTCCCGATGATGTCCCCCACCACGAAGAACAGCAGGAGCTTGGAACCCATGACCCGTTTGAGGCTCGGCTGACCGGCCGGACCGGTCTGTTCTGTTGTCGTCGTGTCCGCCATGCGGCAAGAGTGTGCCGCATCACGTCTGTGGCCGACAGTCCGATTTGGTCAGTTCTTCGTCACGGGTTGACGAAGGCCGCTTCTGGGTAAATCGCTCAGTTGGCGTCGACCGCGGTCTTCACCAACGGGGTCATCATGTCCTGCGTCATCTTCGCCGGACCGGTGTAGTTGACCAGCACCGGGACGTTGTCCACGAGTTCGGCGGCCGCCAGCGTCGCGGTCTTGTTCTCGTCGGTGTAATAGATGGCGCCCTCGCCGACACCGGCGACGTCCTTCGCGTTCTGCTTCGCCTTCTTCAGCGCCGCGACCATCTCGGCGGGCTTGATCTTGTTGCCTTCGAACCGGGTCACGGCGAGCGCGCCGATCTGCTTGCCGGCGGCCGAGTAGACGCAGCTCTTGGCCTTGCCCCCGTTGGCGGCGTTGTCCTGCACCGGGCCCGGCGCCGACGTCACGCCCTGGATGGAGACGGCCTTGCCGACGGCCTCGGCGGGCAGCAGCGCGCACGGCTCCTTCGCACCGGCGCCACCGGTGGGAGCGGGCGACGAACTCGGCGCGGCGGAGGGCGAGGGGGCCTGGCTCGACGGCTTGGCCGCGTTGTCCGTCTTCTCATCGCCGGACGAGCAGGCGGAAAGGGTCGCGATGACAGCGGCGAACAGGATGATCGCCCGTGAAATACGCATGGGCCCGACGATAGACCGAACGGCTCAGTCCACCGGGGCCCGGTACCGCCAGAAGGACGGGATCAGCAGCGCCGCGCCGACGACCAGCACGATGACCAGCACCCCGCCGCCGGAGGCCGCGGCGGCAGTGCCGACACCGGCCGCGGCCCAGCCGTGGGTGAGGTCGGCGATCCGCGGACCGCCCGCGACGACGACGGTGAACACGCCCTGCAGCCGTCCGCGCATCTCGTCGGTGGTGGCGACCTGCAGGATCGACATCCGGTAGATCGCGCTGACCATGTCGGCCGCGCCGGCGAGCGCCATGAAGAACACCGCGAGCCACAGCGAGTTCGCGAGCCCGAAACCGGCGACCGCGGCGCCCCAGACGCAGACCGAGACGATCACGCCCGCGCCCTGGTTGCGGATCCTGGTCAGCCAGCCGGAGAACAGGCCGATCAGCATCGCGCCCGCGGGCAGCGCCGCGTACAGCCAGCCCAGCGCCGGACCGCCGCCGGGCGGATCGCCGAAGGTGCGCTCCGCCATCTCCGGGATCAGCGCGCGCGGCATGCCCGCGACCATCGCGATGATGTCGACGAGGAACGAGGCCAGCAGGATCTTCTGGGTGGCCAGGTATTTGAAGCCGTCGATGATGTCGCGGATCCCGGCCCGGCGCGCGATCTCGCCGAGCGGCGGGATCGGGGGTAGCCGGTAGACCGCGACGAGGGTCAAGGTCAGCGCGAGGACGTCGATCAGGTAGAGCGTCGAGAGGCCGAGGATCGGGATCAGCGAACCGGCGAGCAGCGGGCCGAAGACCGCGCCGAAGGTGGCCATCGTGCTGCTCAGCGCGGTCGCGGGCGCGATCAGGTTGTCCGGGACCAGCCGGGCCACGACGGCGCTGCGGGTCGGCATGTTGACCGCGAAGAACGCTTGGTTGACCGCGAGCAGGCCCAGCACGAGCCAGACGGAGCCGACGTTCAGGAACGCCTGGAGCCACAGGACCACCGAGGTGAGCGTGACCCCGACGTTGGTGACGAGGAGCAGCTTGCGGCGGTCGACGGCGTCCGCGATGGCGCCGCCCCAGAGTCCGAAGACGAGCAGCGGGATCAGGGCGACCAGGCCGGTCAGGCCGACGTACGCGGACGATCCGGTGAGGTCGAAGACCTGTTTGGGGACCGCGACGGCGGTGAGCTGGCTGCCGATCGCGGTGACCGCGGTGGAGAGCCAGAGGCGGCGGAACGCGGGGATCTTGAGCGGCCGGGTGTCGACGACGATCGAGCCGAACAGCTTGCGGACGCCTTTGCGCTGCTCAACCCCCACGTCGTCACTCACAACCCGACAGCTTAGCCGCGCTAACTAACCATCCGCGCGCGATTTATGTCACCCGGTGGCCGAAGGGGCCTTTCCCCACGTCAGACGCGGTGAAGGGAGCTTTCACCTCATGAGACGCGGCGAAAGTCCCCTTCAGCCCCCATCCGTAACCGCACCGAGCCCCGGGCGACCCAACGGTCTCCCGGGAGCGCGCCAGCGCGACGGGGAGACTTCACCGTCGAGCGCCCTCTTTCGGGCCGAAGGCCCACGAAAACGCGATGAAGGGGCTCCCTCCGCTCCCAACGCGAGTGGCAAGCGGTCCGGGCGCCCCTTCGGCGCGCTTTTCGTCAGCGCTCGACAAAAAACACAGACAAAAATTACGGCGCGACGCGCTCGATCTGCCAGCCGTCGTCGGTCCGCACGTAGCGGAGCCTGTCGTGCATACGGTCCTCGCGGCCCTGCCAGAACTCGACGACGTCGGGCCGGATGCGCCACCCGCCCCAGTGCGGCGGGAACGGGATGTTCTCGACGTCGGCGAAGCGGCGCTCGATGCCGTGCAGCGCGGTTTCGAGGGCACGGCGGCCGTCGACGACGCGGGACTGCGGCGAGGCCCAGGCCCCGAGCTGCGAACCCCGCGGGCGGGACGCCCAGTACTCGGCGGTCTCGGCGACGTTGACCTTCTCCACCTCGCCGCGCACGTGGACCTGCCGCTGCAGGGGGTACCAGGGGAAGGTGACCGACGCGTAGCGCGTCGCGGTGAGGTCGTGGCTCTTGGTGGAGGTGTAGTTCGTGTAGAACACGACGCCGCGCTCGTCGAGGCCCTTGCACAGGACGGTCCGGGAGGACGGCCTGCCCTCCGGGTCGGCCGTGGCGAGCACCATCGCGTTCGGTTCGGCGATCCCGGCGGAGACGGCCTGGTTCAGCCAGTCCTGCAGTTGGTCGGTCCAGGTCTCCGCCAGCGCGGACTCGTCGAAGGCCGCCCCTTCGTAGGCCACCCGCATCCCGGGCAGGCGCACGACGGCGTTGTCTCCGTCGGCAGCGCCAGCAGCGCCGTTCTTGATCTCCGGCATCATCCGCCAAACCTCCGTACCCGGTCGGGGCATCTGTGACTTCGGCTTTGCCGCCGACGGTATTGCCTCCGACGCGGCGGCGAAACCCACTGAACGGTGACACCCGCCACCCCTGCTGGATCATCTGTGTGTAGCCGCCGGACCGCAAGCCGTCACCTCCCCGTTACCCGACCGAGCCTGATCGATCAAGGTCGAACGTCGGTCCCGCGAAATCGCGTCCGCCTCCACAAACGGCGGAAATGCCCTGGACAGACCGGGTCCGCGCGGATCGGCGAGGAATTCTTTCCACTTTGTTTCGCCGGTATTTCGGCGAGCCGCGAACAATTCTTCCGGTTTTCACGACGGCGCCCGCGCCCACCGGAGCCAATTCTGTCGATTGACAGAAATTACCGCCCGGAACATCTCCCCCGGATGTGTCAGCGAGGGCCGGCTCCGGGACGGCAATTCGCGTCCCGAAACCGGCCTTCGCTTCTGTCAGTTCGTGACAGTGAACTCCGCGCGGACGATCCAGCCCCAGCAGTCGTAAGCCGCCGTGTAGCGCCCCGGCACCGTCCCCACCGGACCGTCGCCGCGCAACGCGACACCGATGCCGCCGGTGCCGCCGTCGCCCACCACCCGCAAGGGGATCGGGGCGGCGAGACCGTCCGCGACGAGGGACGTCGCGAGCTCGCCCGCACCGGACGGGCGCAGGCAGTAGATGTCCGCGGTGACCGTCCCACCTGCGACGACGGCGCTCGGGCTGATGACCAGACTGGACGGTCTGGTCGCGTTCGCCTGCCCCGCACCGAGCAAAGTGGACACGAGCGCCGCCCCCGCGACGCACGCCGCGGCCGAACGAATTTTCATCCTCTGCTCCCTCCCGAAGGGCGGGCGAAGATTCACCCGCCACCCGATGGACGTACGACGTCCGGGACCGGGTTGTCCATCAGGCGAGAGTCCGCCCATTGGGGCGAACGGCCGGATTTAGCAGAATGTGACAGCGAATCGTGCAAGAGCCGACGATCACACTAGGTAGACCTTGCGCCACTCGATAGGATCGCCGCCGAGAGCAACGGGGTGATCACCTCTATCCAATACGTTCAGAGGTTTGGATGGGACGGCCGGGTGTGCGGCCGCGCCATCCGCCATTGCCGGCCGGGCTTCCCCGAGGGAGTTCGACACCGGTCGATCAGTCCTGCGCTCGAACAGCCGGAACTTTCCACGCCCGAGTTACTCCCCTTCCCCAGGAGTGCGTTGTGATTTCCCGTTCCCGCCGTCTGATGACGGCGTTGTTGTGCGCCCTTTCGCTGGCGGGCGTGACCGCCCTTTCGGCTTGTTCCGACAGCACGGCCGCCTCCGGCACCAAGGTCACGATCGGTTACAGCGCCTGGCCGGGGTGGTTCCCGTGGGCGGTCGCCCAGGAGAAGGGCCTCTTCGAGAAGAACGGCGTGAACGTCGACCTGAAGTGGTTCGACAGCTACACCGAGAGCATCAACGCCCTCTCCTCGGGCGCGATCGACGCCAACAGCCAGACCCTGAACGACACCCTCGCCTCGGTCAGCGGTGGCGCGAAGCTGTCGGTGGTACTGGTCAACGACAACTCGACCGGCAACGACAAGATCATCGCCCGCCAGGGCATCACCGGCGTCGCCGACCTCAAGGGCAAGAAGATCGCCGTCGAACAGGGCACCGTCGACCACTACCTGCTGCTGCTCGCGCTGCAGGAGGCCAAACTGACCGAGAAGGACGTCGAAATCGTCCCGCTGCTGACCGACGCCGCCGCGGCCGCGTTCGTCGGCGAGCAGGTCGACGCCGTCGCCGCCTTCGCCCCCTTCACCTCGAAGGCGCTCGAGCGCCCCGGCAGCCGCGCGATCGCGACGTCGGCCGAGTTCCCCGGCGCCATCCCGGACCACCTGGTCGTCTCCGAGCAGATGTCGAAGGAGCGCAAGAAGGAGGTCCAGGCGCTGGTGAACACCTGGTTCGAGACGATCGACTGGATCAAGCAGAACCGCGAAGAGGCCGTGAAGATCATGGCGAAACGCGGCGCGGTGTCGATCGACGAGTACAAGTCCTACGACGCGGGCACCACGATCTTCACCAAGCAGCAGAACCTCGACGCGTTCACCCCCGGCGTCACCCCGGCCCACCTGAACTTCCAGGCGGGCAAGATCGCCGACTTCATCGTCTCCAACGGGCTCGCCCAGAGCCGCCCGAACTTCGACGGGCTGTTCGACGACCAGTACGTCAAGGCGGTGAAGTGAGCGCCACCGACGCGGCGGGGCGGGCCGCTCAGCGGACGGACGCCGCTGACGAGGCCGAAGCGCGCCGTCTCGAAGACGAGCAGCGGCTCGCCGAGGCGCAGGAAGAGCGGCGCGGCGCGCGACCGGACTGGTCGCCGCTGCCCCGCCGGGCGGGCCTCAAGCCGAACGCCTCCCCGCTGCTTTCACTGCGGACGCCGATCTCCGCCCGCTGGCGGTGGACGCTGGCGGCGGCCTCGTTCGTGATCCCGTTGCTGATCTGGGTGACGCTGAACGCACTCGGCACGATCAAGCCGATGTTCCTCCCGACGCCGGTCGCGGTGTTCGACGCGCTGGTGAAGATGATCGAGTCGGGTGAGCTGTTCAGCGACCTCTGGGCCACCACTCAGCGCGTGCTGCTCGGCTTCGGGCTCGCGATCCTCGTGTCCGTGCCGCTCGGCATCGTGATGGGGACGTTCGACGCGGGGCTGGCGCTGTTCGAGCCGGTCATCGCGATGCTGCGCTATCTGCCGGCGAGCGCGTTCATCCCGCTGCTGATGATCTGGCTCGGCCTCGGCGAACCGTCGAAGGTCGCGGTCCTGTTCCTCGGCACGGTCTTCTTCAACACGCTGATGATCGCCGACGCCGTCCGCGGGGTGCCGCGATCGCTGATCGACGTGTCCTACACGCTCGGCGCGCGGCGCGGCGAAGTGCTGCGGAAGGTGATCGTCCCGCACGCGCTGCCCGGGATGATCGACGCGACCCGCGTCAACGCGGCGGCCGCGTGGAACTTCGTGGTGGTCGCCGAACTGATCAACGCCACCGCCGGGCTCGGCCTGCGGATCATGCGGGCGCAGCGGTTCACCCAGACCGACCGGATCTTCGCGCTGCTGATCGTGATCGGCCTGCTCGGGCTGGTCATCGACATCGCGCTGCGGCTCCTGCGGGCCAGGGTCGGGAAGTGGGCGGCATGACCCTTCAGCTGAAAGCGGTCGCCAAGGACTACACGGTCCGTGGCAAGACCACCCGCGCGCTCGACGGGATCGACCTCGACGTCGCGCGCGGCGATTTCGTCTGCGTCGTCGGCGCGAGCGGATCCGGCAAGTCGACCCTGCTGTCGCTGATCGCCGGGCTGACCGAACCGACCGAGGGCCTGATCACCCTCGACGGCGACGCCGTGACCGGGCCCGGCCCGGATCGCGGGCTGGTGTTCCAGCACGGCGCGCTGTACCCGTGGCGCACGGTGGAGAGCAATGTCGCGTTCGGACTCGAACTGCTGAGCCTCGACAAGGCAGAGCGGGCGCGCCGGATCGACTGGTATCTCGACGAGACCGGGCTCGGCCACCTGCGGAAGTCGTTGCCCAAACAGCTTTCCGGCGGGCAGAAGCAGCGGGTCGCGATCGCGCGGGCGCTGGTGTGCGAGCCCGACGTGCTGCTGCTGGACGAACCCTTCGGCGCGCTGGACGTCCAGACCAAAGAGGACATGCAGGTCCTGATCCGCCGGATCTGGACCGACACGCACACCACCGTGCTGATGGTGACCCACGACGTCGAGGAGGCCGTGTTCCTCGGCGGGCGCGTCGTGGTGCTGGCCTCGGATCCGGGCCGGGTGGCCGCGGACATCGTGGTCGACCTGCCCGCCGAACGCGACCTCGCGGTCAAACGCGCGCCCGAGTTCGTCTCGTTGCGCGCGTCCATCGAAGACCTCGTCCGGGAACAGCACCGCGGACACCTCGGGCGGAGCCGGGGAGAAAGGTGACCATGAGGCACGGGAAGTCCCGGCCGGAACGCACGGCACGGTCCGGGTTGCTCGGCAGACTCGGCATCCGGGGCAAGCTCAACCTGCTCCTGATGCTGCCGCTCACCGCCGTGGTCCTGGTGTCTGTGCCTTACGTCGCCGGGGAAATCGACGACGCCCGGTCCGCCCGCACCACCGCCGACGTCGCGTCGCAGGCCCGCGCGCTCGGCACGCTCGCCTGGGAACTGCAGCGCGAGCGGCTGCTGACGGCGCACTACATCGCGTCCACGTCGGCTGGCGGTTCGGCGATGCTGAAGCAGCAGGGCGTGGTCGCGGAAACGGTGAACCAGGTGCGGTCGGGGCTGAGCGCCGACGCGCCGGAAGAACTCGCGGCGGCACTGGTGCGCATCGGGTCGCTGAACGAGATCCGGGAGAACGCGCTGCGGCGCGGTGCCTCACTCGACAGCGTGGCGCGGACGTATCACGCGGTGATCGACGCGGTCATCAACGCGCTCCGTCTCGTCCCGCAGCAGACCAGTGACGCGGCGGGCACCCAGCAGCTGACGGCGCTCGACGCGCTGCTGCGCGCGAACGAGGAGAACTCGTTGCGCGGGATGGCGTTGATCATCGTGCTGGTCACCCCGGAATCGGGGGCGCCGGTGCTGGCCGACGCGAAGCAGCAGTCGTCGCTGTTCCTCGAACGGTTCGTGCAGCAGGCCGACGTCACCCAGGCCACGCAGGTCGTCGCGGTCGAGCAGGGTGAGACGGGCCGCCGGGTCGACGCGCTGGAGGCCAGGCTCGCTGAGGCCAAGGGCCCGCAGGCCGTGCAGAACCTGCTGCCCGACATCCTCGGCGCCGTCGACGCCCAGTCGAACCAGCGACGGATCACCCAGGACGCGGTCACCACCGGCATCACCGACGCGGCGACCGCGCGAGCGGACGCGGCGCAGAACCTGGCGTGGACGATCGGTATCGGCGCCGGTGTGCTGTTCCTGCTGGTCGGCGGGCTCGCGATCGCGGTCAGCCGGTCGATCGCGGATCCGCTGCGGAAGCTGACCACGGCGGCGACGTCGGTCGCGGACCTCGCGAGCACCGAACTCGTCCGCGTCACCGACACCGAGCAGGCCGAGGAACTCGCGCCGCGGCTGGCCACCATCGACGTGTCCTCGCAGGACGAACTCGGCAAGCTGGCCGAGGCGTTCAACCGGGTGCAGGCCACCGCGGCCGAACTGGTGGAACGGCAGGCCGTCACGCGGCGCAACGTCGGCCTCATGTTCGCCAACGTCGCGAAGCGCACGCAGAACCTGGTGGGCAGGCAGCTGGCGCTGGTCGACGAACTGGAGCGCAACGAGCAGGACGTCGCCCTGCTGGCGAGCCTCTACCGGCTCGACCACCTCTCCACCCGCCTGCGCCGGAACGCGGACAACCTGCTCGTCGTCTCGGGAAACCGGGACGAGGCAAGGATTTCCGGCCCGATCGAACTCTCGACGGCGCTGCGTTCGGCACTCGCGGAGATCGAGGACTACCAGCGGGTGCGGCTCGGCTCGATGGGCGACGTCCTGCTGTCGTCGCCGTTCGGCTCCGATCTGGTGCTGATCTTCGCCGAGCTGCTGGAGAACGCGACGTCGTTCTCCCCGCCGGAGTCCTTTGTGGACGTCGGCACGAAGATCCTGCCCGACGGCTCCTGCCTGATCGTGATCGTGGACCAGGGCATCGGCATGACCGCGGAACGGCTCGCCGAGGAGAACCGGCGGCTGGTCGAACGCGAGCGGCTCGAGCTGGCGCCGACCAGTGTGCTCGGGCTGTTCGTGGTCGGACGGCTCGCGCGGCGGCACGGCCTCAAGGTCGAGCTGACCGAGACCGAGCCGGGCGCGGGTATCACCGCGCGGCTCACCGTCCCGCCGAATCTGCTGACCTACCGGCCGCCCACGCCGAAATCCGTCCCGGCGCCGCCGGTGTGGCCGACGGCGGAACCGGGTGACGAGCCCGCACCGCCGTCGCTGCCCGAGCCGCGGCAGAAGACGGCTCCGAGCGAACCGCCGACGCTCGCGATCGCCGGGATGATCCCGCGCGACGGCAGGCAGCCCAAGGACTTCCGGTGGTTCCGCAAGACCGACGGAGAGATCTTGGAACCACCTCCCCTGCCTGCGCCGGTGCCTGAGCCCGTCTACCAGGCTCCCGCGCCGACGCTCACCGCCGCCGATCCCGGCGAGACCCGAGGCGGGCTGCGGCGGCGGGTCAAGGGCGCGCAGCTTCCCGGTGCCCCCGAAGCGCCGGCGCGGCAGAAGTCCAGGCATGATCCAGAAGCGGCCAAGGCGGCCTTCGACGGGTTCGAGGCCGGACTCGCGAAGGCCACCGCACCACCAGCACCACCGGCCGCCGCCCCGGCGCCGATGCCGACCCCGACACCGGTGCCCGCCGCCTCCCGCGGTGGTCTCACCCGGCGGGTCCCCGGCGCGCAACTGGCGCCGGGACTGGCGAAAGGTCCGGCCGCGCGGCACCAGACCGCGCGGGCGGCGCTGAACACCACCAAGCCCAAGGGCATGCGTGACCCCGAGGCCGAGCGTGCCGCGTTCGACGCCTTCAGTGACGGGTTGGAGAAAGCCGTCAACCCGGAGATGGAACAGAGAGAGAAGAGCAAGAGATGACGACCGGAGTCAGCGTCGAAGCCCGGAACTTCAACTGGTTGGTGACGCGCTTCGCGCAGAACACGGCGAGCGCGATGGGCGCGATCGCCGTCTCGGCCGACGGCCTGCTGATCGCGATGTCGTCCGAACTGGAACGCGCCAACGCCGACCGGCTGGCCGCGATCTGCTCGGCGATGCTCGGCCTCGCGCACGGTGTCTCCGAGAGCCACCCGCTCGGTTCGCCCGACAAGATCATCATCGAGCTGGAACAGGGCTACCTGCTGGTCTGCACGATCAGCATCGGTTGTTCGCTCGGCGTGCTCGCCACCAAGCAGGCCAGTCTCGGCACGATCGCCTACGAGATGGCGATGTTCGCCAACCGCGCCACCGAGGTGCTCACCCCCGCGCTGATCGAGGAACTCAAGAAGAGCGTCGGCAGCTGAACTGACGAGGGGACAAGGGAATGAGCGACGATCAGGTACCCCAGCCGCGAGGCGCCGAACAGGGCATCTCGCCGCTACGCCCGTATCTGCTCACCGCCGGCCGCGCGCAGCCGGTGGACGGCACGCTCGAAATCGAGGCTCAAGTGCTCACGAGCAGGCTCGGCGCGGCGTCGCACGCGCGGCTGACCTTCGAACGACGGGAGATCGTTTCCCTTTGCCGGGAAACGAAATCCGTCGCCGAAGTGGCGGCGATGCTCGGCCTGCACATCGGCGTGGCCAGGGTGCTCGTGGCGGATCTCGCCGCACTCGGCTACGTCGTGCTCCGTCGCCCGGCGGGAGCCTTCACCCAGGACCTCGGCATGATCGAAAGGGTCATTCGTGGACTCGAAGCAATTCGCTGAACCGGCGTCGGCCAAACCGCCGACACCGGTCAAGATCGTCATCGCCGGCGGGTTCGGGGTCGGCAAGACGACCACCGTCGGCGCGATCTCCGAGATCAAACCGCTGACCACCGAGGCGGCCATGACCTCGGCGGGCGCGGCCGTCGATGGCTCCGGCGGGGAGGTGCCGTCGAAGACCACCACCACCGTGGCGCTGGACTTCGGCTGCATCACCATCGACGAAGAGGTGAAGCTGTACCTTTTCGGCACGCCGGGGCAGGACCGGTTCGGGTTCATGTGGCACGACCTCGTGCTGGGCGCGCTCGGCGCGCTCGTCATCGTCGACACCCGGCGGCTCGACGACTGCTACCCGGCCGTCGACTACTTCGAGAAGGCCGGATTGCCGTTCGTGGTCGGGGTGAACGTCTTCGACGGCTCGCTCAAGCACGACCTCGAAGACGTGCGATGGGCGCTCGCGGTGAGCGAGGACGTCCCGCTGATCACCTTCGACGCGCGGCAGCGCCTCTCCGTGCGGGACGCGCTGCTGGCCGTGCTGCACAACACCTTCCGTCGCGCCTCCGCCGCCTCCTGACGCGTTTCGTCCTCTGAATGCGGTACTTGCGTGTGCAAGGACCGCATCCAGAGGACGAAACGCAGGCGGTGGTCAGGCGGGCCGGGTGATCGCGGCGAGCATCAGGGCCCGGAGTTCGGCGGCGACGTCGGCGACCGGCAGCGGCGGGGTGTGCGCCTGCCACTCGCGCAGCAGACCGGTCGCCGCACCGACGAGCGCGATCGCCGTCAGGTGGTAGTCGCGATCGGGCGCCACGCCGTGCACGGCGGCGTGCCGGGCCTCGGCTTCGATGAACGCGGCCCACCGGTCGACCCATTCCTGGTGCTGTGCCTCCAAAGCGGCGCTGACCCCGACGGCCTCGACGTAGTTCAGCCGCGGCATCCGGGGATCCGAGGTGACAGTGCTGACGAAGACGTCCAACAGCGTCCCGATCCGGGTGACCGCGTCGGCGTCCTCCAGCCGTTCCAGGGTGCCGGTGACATGCTCCAGCGCGAGCGCGTTGATCCGCTCGTGCAGGGTGAGCAGCACCTTCTCCTTGTTCTCGAACTCCTCGTAGAAGTTCCGCGTGGAGACACCCGCGCGGGTGCACAACTCGGTGATCTTCGCCTGCTGGTAGCCCGTCGAGGTGAACAGGTCCAGGGCCGCCAGGAGCAGGCGTTCACGCCGTTCGGCGCGCCGTTGCTCGGGCGCGACCCCGCCATAGGTGCGGGCCACTCGACCTCCCCCGATTCGGTAACAGGGATTGCCAGATGCTAGCAACAGCGCCTACATTGCGAAAATCTCGATTACCAAACTGGAGGCAACGGTGCTTCGGACAGTTCTGGTCTCGGCCCTCGCAGCCACCCTGATCGGCGCGCCCGCCGCGCAAGCCGCGCCGAGCGCGCCCGGGGACCTGGTCGACTACAAATCGGTCGTCGCCACTGCCCCGGCGAAGGCCTGGAAACTCCACTACCGCTCCACGTCGGCGACGGGACAGCCGAACACGGTGTCGGGCATCCTGCTGGTCCCGCACACGCCATGGACGAAGGGCGCGCGCCCGCTGGTCAGCTACGCCGTCGGCACCCACGGCCTCGGCGACCGCTGCGCGCCGTCGACCCGGCTGACGAACGGGTCCGAGAACGAAGTCCTCCTGATGAGCCAAGCGCTTTCGCGCGGCTGGGCGGTCGTCGTGACCGACTACGAAGGCCTCGGCACCCCGGGCACGCACACCTACGCCGTCGGCCAGTCCGAAGGCCGGGCCGTCCTCGACGCCGCCCGCGCCGCCTCCCGGGTCCCCGAAGCGGGCCTGTCCAAGACCGGACCGGTCGGCGTTTTCGGTTACTCGCAAGGAGGCCAGGCCGCGGCGTTCGCCGGCGAACTGCAGCCGTCCTACGCACCCGACGTCAACCTGGTCGGCGTCGCGGAAGGCGGCGTCCCGGCGGATCTGAACGCGGTCCTGAAGTTCAACGACGGCGGTCCGGCGTTCGGGCTGGTGCTCGGCGCCGCCGTCGGCTACGCGACCGCATATCCGGAACTGCCGTTCACCGACGTGCTCAACGCGAAGGGCGAGAAGGCCGTCGCGAAGGTCAAGGAAGCGTGCACCGTGGAACTCGGCGCGGCGGCGCCTTTCGCGCGGCTCAACGACTTCACGACCGTTCCGAACGTTTCGTCGGACCCGCGCTGGCAGGCCCGGCTCGGCGAGAACCTGGCGGGCAAGACCAAACCGGGCGCGCCGGTCTTCCTGTACCACGCGTCGCTGGACGAACTGATCCCGCTCGCGGTCGGCAAAGGCCTGCGCGACCGCTACCAGGCCCTCGGCGCCGACGTCACCTGGCAGGAATTCCCGCTGCTGGAACACATCGGTGGCGTCTCGGCCGGCGGGCCCGTCGCGATGACCTGGCTGGGCACGAAGTTCTGACGGGGAGTCGGGGATGATGCGAAAGCCACTTTCGCAACCTTGAAGGTTGCGAAAGTGGCTTTCGCAACGCTTTTCGCCACCCCACGGGCCCCGTCAGCGGACGACACACGTGACCAGACGGACGACACCTGTGATTGAACGGACGACACACCCGAGACCGGATCTCACCGCGTGTCGTCCAGCCGATCACGCGTGTCGTCCGTCTGATCACGCGTGTCGTCCAGTCGCCGACCGAAAACCGGTGGGATCACGAGGCGGCTAGAGCTCGTCGAAGACCCGCAGCGCGGTCACGGCGTCCGGCGCCAAGGAAGTCGTGAGCGTCCCACCGGCGGCGAGCGACGTACGCGACCACCACTCACCGGAAGCCTCGGGCACCACGGGACCACCGACGACCAGATCGGTCGCCAGCACCCGTCGCCCGGCCAGATGCGCGAGACTGGCGTCCAAAGTGGAGTCCCCGATCTCCAACGTCTGCCGCAGCACCGGCATGTCGCCCCGCGTCACATGCTGCGTCGTCACCAGCGAGCCAGGCCGCTCACCCGCCCGCCCCAGGACCAGCACCTCTCGCGTATGCAAGAAGGCGCCAGACGCCAAAGCAGCCCGGAAAACGGCGGTGTGCCGGGCGCGCGCGGTCACCACGGTCGGCTCCGGCAGATACTCCAAAGACCCACCAGCGTCCACGGCGATGTCCACAAGGGACGAACTCCCCTCCCCATGCAGCCCAGGGAGCGCGATCGTCGCCGCCACCCCGGAAAGCCGCAGCGAAGCACCGGCACCGACCCGGACGGTCAGCTTCAGCTCATCGCCACCCAATGGCGAGGTCGCCGAGTTGACCAGGTGCACCACCGCCGTCGCACCAGTGCCCCGCTTGGGAAGGAGCGTGAGCGGCGCCATCGAGCGCAGCTCACGCAGTACGGTCCGGCCGCCCTCGAAGCAGGCGGTCAGCCGCGCGTGCGCCTTCACCCCGCGCGAACCGGGAGCAGCGAGCGGACCCAGTCCGCCACCGCCGGCGCGTTCGGAGTGTCCACAAGGGACTGGGTGATCACCGGCAATTCGCCCCGCATCCGGTGCGCGTCCGAGGTCATCACGTCCATGTCCGCCCCGACCAGATGCGCGATGTCGATCTTGTTGATCACCAGCAGATCCGCCGTCGTCACGCCCGGCCCGCCCTTGCGCGGCACCTTGTCGCCACCGGCGACGTCGACCACGAACACCTGGCTGTCCGCGAGTCCCCGGCTGAACACCGCGGTGAGGTTGTCCCCGCCGCTTTCGATGATCACCAGATCCAGCCCGGGGAACCGCTCCTCCAGCCGTTCGACCGCGTCGAGGTTCGCGGTGATGTCGTCGCGGATCGCGGTGTGCGGGCACGCGCCGGTCTGCACGGCCTCGATCCGCTCCGGGTCGAGCACCCCGGCCTTGCGCAGGAAGTCGGCGTCCTCGGTGGTGTAGATGTCGTTGGTGACGACGGCGAGGTTCACCTCGTCGCCCAGCGCCCGGCACAGCGCCGCGGTGAGCGCGGTCTTCCCGCTCCCCACCGGCCCGCCGATCCCGATCCGGTACGCGCGCCCGGCGGTCGGCGCCTGCTCGTAGTGGTCGGGTTCCGCGGCGGTCGGGTCGAAGTTGACCGGGTGCACATGTCCGTGACCGTGACCATGCTCAGCTGGCAAAGAGACGCACCTCTTCCTGGTGATGCCGGGCGTGTGCCTCGGCGAACAGATCGAGCGCCGGTGAACCCGGCGCCGGGAGATCGGCCGGATCATCGCCCGCGACCTCGGCGGCCCGCCGGGAAACCTCCTGGACCTCGTCCGCGAGGCGGGCCACGACGGCGTTGACGGCGAACGGATCGAGACCGAGCAGCCGCACGGCCGCGCTCGCCGGACCGCTGATCGCGAGATAGGCCACGGCCATCGCGGCGTCGAAGGGCACACCGATCAGCGCTCCGACGATCACCGGATGATGCGGCCGCGGGGTTTCCTTCAGCAGCTGGGAAAGTACCGGCGACGGCCAGGCCGCTTTACCCGCCCGTGCCGTGCCCCGCCCCTGCGCGCGGGAGGCCTCCCGCTGCGCGAGCGAAGGCGTTCTGGCGTCGAGTTCAAGATCGAGCCGCCGCCAGTGTCCACTTCGGACGTTACGAGCCGCCGCGTGCGCCGACGCGGCGGCGAACACCGCGGCCAGCGAACCGGCCGTGCGCAAGCGCCCGGAAAGGAACCCCGGAAGGTCACGTTCGTGCGTGATCAGCTTCCGGGCGACGGCTTCTTCAAGCCCGCCGGAATGGACGTGACCACCGCCGGGGAACCTGGAATCGGCCAAGATGACCGCTGCGGTGTTCATCAGAACAAGAAATACCGTTGCGCCATGGGCAGTTCGGTCACCGGCCGCGGCTCGATCAGCTCCCCGTCGACGTGCACGGCGAAACTGTCCGGCTCCACCCGGATGTCCGGCGTCGCGTCGTTGAGCACCATGTCGGACTTGCCCCGGGACCGGGTGTTCGCGACCGGCACGAGCTTCCGCGCGATGCCGAACCGCTCCGCCACCCCGTTTTCCAGCGCTTCCGGGGCCACGAAATGGAAGCTGCTCGCGGCGGCGATCGCCGGTGCCGCACCGAACATCGGCCGCGCGAGCACCGGCTGCGGCGTCGGGATGGACGCGTTCGCGTCGCCCATCGCCGCCCACGCCGGGAATCCGCCCTTCAGCACCACATGCGGCCGCACCCCGAAGAACTTCGGCTCCCACAGCACGAGATCCGCGAGCTTCCCGACCTCCACCGAGCCGATCTCGCGCTCCATGCCGTGCGCGATCGCGGGGTTGATCGTGTATTTGGCGACATAGCGACGAGCCCGCAGGTTGTCGGCCGCGCCGTCGCCGGGAAGGGCGCCACGCCGTCGTTTCATGACGTGCGCGGTCTGCCAGGTCCGGATGATCACCTCGCCGATGCGGCCCATCGCCTGCGAGTCCGAGCTCATCATCGAGATCGCGCCGAGGTCGTGCAGGACGTCCTCGGCCGCGATGGTCGTCGGCCGGATCCGGCTTTCGGCGAACGCCAGATCCTCGGGCACGGACGGGTTCAGGTGGTGGCAGACGACGAGCATGTCGAGGTGTTCGTCGAGGGTGTTCGCGGTGTGCGGGCGCGTCGGGTTCGTCGACGACGGCAGGATGTTGGGCAGCCCGGCGACCTGGATGATGTCCGGCGCGTGCCCGCCGCCCGCGCCTTCGGTGTGGTACGCGTTGATCGACCGCCCGCCGATGGCGTCCACAGTGGACTCCAGGAAGCCCGCTTCGTTCAGCGTGTCGGTGTGGATCGCGACCTGGACACCGGATTCGTCGGCCACGGTCAGGCAGGCGTCGATCGCGGCCGGGGTGCTGCCCCAGTCCTCGTGCAGTTTGAACCCGCCCGCGCCGGCGGCGAGCTGTTCGCGCAGCGCCTCGTGCCGGACGGTGTTCCCCTTGCCCAGCAACAGGACGTTGACCGGCTGGCCGTCCATCGCCCGCAGCATCCGGCCGAGGTTCCACGCGCCGGGCGTGACGGTGGTGGCCTTGCTGCCCTCGACCGGCCCGGTCCCGCCGCCGACGAGCGTGGTGAGCCCGGACGCCAGCGCGGTGTCGGTCAGCTGCGGGCAGATGAAGTGGACGTGGCAGTCGATGCCGCCCGCGGTGAGGATCTTGCCGTTGCCGGACAGCACCTCCGTGGACGGTCCGACGACCAGAGCGGGGTCGACACCGTCCATCGTGTCCGGGTTGCCCGCCTTGCCGATGCCGACGATCCGGCCGTCGCGGACGCCGACGTCGGCCTTGACGATCCCCCAGTGGTCTAGGATCACCGCGCCGGTGATGATCAGATCGGGCGCGCCTTCGGCCCGGGTCGCCATCCCCTGGCCCATGGATTCGCGGATCACCTTGCCGCCGCCGAACAGCACTTCGTCACCGCTGCCCGACGGCCCCATGCTGCGGTCTTCGGTGACCTCGATGAGCAGATCGGTGTCGGCGAGGCGGATCCGGTCGCCGGTGGTCGGGCCGAACAGTTCGGCGTAGCGCTCGCGATCGATCGACGGCATCAGATCGCCTTCCGCAGTCCGGGCACCGCGCGGTTCCCGGCCAGCGGGACGAGGTCGACTTCGCGTTCGACCCCCGGCTCGAAACGCACGGACGTTCCCGCGGGCACGTCGAGCCGATGTCCCCTGGCGGCTTCGCGATCGAATTCGAGCCCCGGATTGACCGCCGCGAAATGGTAGTGCGAACCGACCTGGACGGGCCGGTCGCCGAGGTTCCGCACGAGCAGCCGGACCCGCGGCCTGCCCGGGTTCAGCTCGACCGGCGTGTCGCCGGTGATGATCTCTCCTGGTCGCACTCGCGGCCCTTTCTAGACGATCGGGTCGTGCACGGTGACGAGCTTCGTGCCGTCCGGGAAAGTGGCTTCGACCTGCACGGAATCGACCATCTCCGGCACTCCGTCCAGCACCTGCGCCCGGCCGAGCACCGACCGGCCGCTCGCCACGAGCTCGCTCACCGTCCGGCCGTCGCGAGCGCCTTCGAGGACGTGATCGGTGATCAGGGCGACCGCCTCGGGGTAGTTCAGCAGGACCCCGCGCTCCAGGCGTTTGCGAGCTACGTCCGCCGCGACGTGGATGAGCAGTTTGTCCCGCTCCTGGGGGCTCAGGTGCATGGGAAAGGTCTATCACCGGAAACGGCCCGCCGCCGGTTCTCGAAACACAGGATTTACGTCGGCGCCCGGTACACGCAAAGTGAACGTCGCCGTAACTCTTCGCGTACGAACGTGCTTTTCACTGAATCGTTCTCGTAATCGTGACCGAAAGCACCACATCTTTCGATTGCCCCAGGCCGCGACGTGGAGCAAAGTTTGTCCATCCGTGCGATGAGGCGCGCCTTCGCTGCGTGTATCCCGTCCACGCATGAACACAAAGCCGGGGAATGCGCATCGAAAGGTTTCACCACAGTGAGTACCTCCACGATCAGCACCAATCAGCCGTCCGAGCAGGTCGACGACGGTTTCCGACCGGGTCTCGAAGGCGTGGTCGCCTTCAAGACCGAAATCGCCGAGCCCGACCGTGACGGCGGCGCGCTGCGTTATCGCGGTGTCGACATCGAGGATCTCGCCGGCAAGGTGACCTTCGGTGACGTCTGGGGTCTTCTCGTCGACAGCCGCTTCGGCCATGGGCTACCGCCCGCCGAGCCGTTCCCGCTGCCGGTGCACACCGGCGACGTCCGCGTCGATGTCCAGGCCGCGCTGGCCATGCTCGCCCCCATCTGGGGCTACCGGCCGCTGCTGGACATCACCGACGACGAGGCGCGCGACCAGCTGGCCCGCGCCTCGGTGATGGCGCTTTCGTACGTCGCCCAGTCCGCCCGCGGCATCGGGCAGCCCGCCGTCCCCCAGACCCGGGTCGACGAGGCGAAGTCGATCACCGAACGCTTCATGGTCCGCTGGCGCGGCGAGCCGGACCCGGCCCACGTCAAGGCCATCGACGCCTACTGGGTCTCGGCCGCCGAGCACGGTCTCAACGCCTCGACCTTCACCGCCCGGGTCATCGCCTCGACCGGCGCCGACGTCGCCGCGGCGCTGTCCGGCGCGATCGGCGCCATGTCCGGCCCGCTGCACGGCGGCGCGCCGGCGCGGGTGCTGCCGATGATCGAAGAGGTCGAGAAGACCGGTGACGCGGTCGGCCTGGTCAAGGGCATCCTGGACCGCAAGGAACGGATGATGGGCTTCGGGCACCGCGTGTACCGCGCGGAGGACCCGCGGGCGCGCGTGCTGCGCCGGACCTGCCAGGAGCTCGGCGCGTCGCGCTACGAGGCGGCCGCGGAGCTGGAGCAGGTGGCGCTGAAGGAGCTGCGCGAGCGGCGTCCGGACCACCCGATCGAGACCAACGTCGAGTTCTGGGCGGCCGTGATCCTGGACTTCGCCCAGGTACCGCCGCACATGATGCCCGCGATGTTCAGCTCGGCGCGCACCGCCGGCTGGGCCGCGCACATCCTGGAGCAGAAGAAGACCGGCCGCCTCGTGCGCCCGTCGGCCAAGTACGTCGGGCCGGAGCCGCGGAAGCCGGAAGACGTCGAAGGCTGGGACCTGGTCGCGAAGCAGTCCTGACGCGCGCTATGAAAGGTCCTTTCCTTGCAAAATTTGCAAGGAAAGGACCTTTCATAGCATCTGCGGGATCGAGGAATCGTGCGCCGCGGTCGCCGAGAGCATGGCGGTCAGCTGATCGACCAGCCAGCCGTCGAGCGCCTCACGCGGCACGGAACGCTCCTGCAGCCAGCTCAGCAGAGCGCCCTCCACCACCGCCGTCCAGCACCGCAGGGTCAGCAGGAGCATAGGCGAGGGCTCCGACACTCCCAGCGCGCCGAGGATGAGCTCGACGGCGCGGTTGCGGACCTCGTCGATCGCCGCGTCCGTCTCCGACGTCGCGATCACCGAACCGCTGCGCAACAGCGCGACGTACCCCGCCCGGTAGTGGTCGGCGACGTCGATCAGTCCGCGGACGGCGGCCCGCAGCCGGGTTTCGGGCGGGCCTTCCTCGAGCCCGGCGAGGCCGTCGATGAGCCCTTCGGTGACCGTTTTCAGCGCCTCGACCTGCAGTTCCCGCAGGTTCGAGAAGTACCGGTAGAACAGCGGCCGGGAGACCTCGGCGCGGGCGATGATGTCGTCGACCGTGACGAGTTCGGGCGCGCGCGAGCCGAACAGGTCCAGCGCGGCGCGGATCAGGTCCTCGCGGCGCGCTTCCGGCGACATCCGGCGTGGGCGTCCGGTCACGGGGTGACGTCCAGTTTGGCCGCGGCCCGCAGCAGTCCGGGGGTGAGCCGGGAGAGGACGAGCGCGGCCTTGGCCTCCGGCGTCGACGGCTGGATGGCCTTGTCCTTCTCAACGGCCCGCAGGATGTCGCGGGCGACCTTCTCCGGGCCGAAGCCGCGTTTCGCGTACAGCTTGCTGCTCGACTTCTGGCGCCGCTTCTGCTCGATGTCGTCGACACCGACGAAACGGGTGGTGCTGGTGATGTTGGTGTTCACGATGCCGGGGCAGATCGCGGTGACGCCGATGTTCTCGGCGGCCAGCTCCGCCCGCAGGCAGACGCTCAAGGTCAGCACGGCGGATTTCGTGGTGGCGTACGCGGAAAGGATCTTCGACGGCAGGTACGCGGCGGCCGAGGCGACGTTGACGATCTGGCCGCCTTCGGCCCGTTCGCGCATCTGCTCGGCGAAGACGCGGCAGCCGTGGATGACGCCCCACAGGTTCACGTCGATGAGACGTTCCCAGTCCTTGACCGTCGTGTCGAGGAACGGACCGGACAGGCCGATCCCCGCGTTGTTGACGACGATGTCCGGGACGCCGAACTCCTCCTTGACCCGCTGGGCGAACTTCTCGACCGCTTCGGCGTCTGAAGAGTCCACTGTGTACTCGCCGACGGTCGCACCCTTGTCCCGCAGCAGTTTCGCGGTGTCGGCGGCGGCGGAGCCGTTGATGTCGGTGATGACGACGTCCGCACCCTTGTCCGCGAACGCGAGCGCCGTCGCGCGGCCGATCCCGCTGCCGGCGCCGGTGATCACGACGAGCTTGTGCGCGAAGCCTTTCGTCCTGGCCTGTTTGAGCGCGCGGCTCTCCTCACCGCCTTCGACGTGGTCGATCAATTCGGCGGTCGCGTCGGCGATCACCTGGGGCTTCTCGCGGACCACCCAGTGCGTGCCGACGATCCGGCGGATCCGGAGGTCCGGCGCCCAGCGTTCGATCTCGGTCTGCAGCGGCGTGGTGACGAACTTGTCGCCGGTGGGCGCGAGCACCTGCACCGGGATCTCGGCGGGCCTCGGCCGCGGCCGCGAAAGGCGCGTGAACATGTTGGCGCGATACAGGTTGAGGCCGTACAGGCCGTCCGAAGTGGACGGCGCACCGGCCGCCGGATCCATCCGGCCGATCAGCGCGCCCATCGCGCCGGTGCGCCAGAGCACCTGCGGCATCAGGGGGATCTGGAAGCCGAGGATGTACGTCGAATGCGCCCACTGGACGAGCGCGTTCTTGAGCCGTTTCGGGCTCGGACGCACCTGCGCGCGGAACCACGCGCCCGCGTGGTCGAGGCTCGGCCCGGAGATCGACGTGAACGACGCGAGCCGTCCGCGCAGCCTGTCGCCGGTGACCGAATGCCAGGTCTGGATGGAGCCCCAGTCGTGCGCGAGCAGGTGGACCTTGCCCTCGGGCTGGACCTCGTCGACGATCGCGGCGAGGTCTTCGGACAGCTGGTCCAGTTTGTAGGACGCGCGTCCCGAAGGCTTGTCCGAGCGCCCCGCGCCCCGGACGTCGTAGACGACCACCCGGTAGCGGCGTTCCAGCAGGGCGGCGATGCCGTCCCACATGGAGCCGTTGTCCGGGTAGCCGTGGACGAGCACCACCGTGGGCGCGTCGTCGACGCCGGTCACCCGGACCGAAAGGCGGACACCGTCGCTGGCCGTCACCCACTTGTGAGACATCCTGTCATGTTAGACAACTTGTCAATAAGGCCGCTTCTTGAGGAGTTCGCGGCCGAAGGTCCACACGGTGTCGATCACGAGAACGAAGGTCCAGATGCGGCCGAGGTTCAACAGCCAGTGACCACTGGAGTTCCAGTACCAGCCGGCTTCGTGCGCTTCGCCGAACAAGGCTTCGATGGGCCAGCTGTAACCGGCGACCGCCAGAGCCGCCTGCGCGACGATGTAGACCCCGGCGTGGATCGCCCAGTTCCGGAGCGGATTCGCGCGCTTGTTCGCCTCCTCCGTCACCGATTCGGCCGCTTGTGGACTGTCCTCGATCGTGCGGGGCGCCCGCTTTTCCTTTTGTGACACCGTTTTTCGTGGTTCCACGGGAAACTCCGCAACTCCGACACGCCGTACGGCGCCACGAACCACGAACGATCCGAAGAGCAGAAGCCCCGCCGCACCGAAGCAAGCGACACGCCATCCGGTCTCCGAGCCGTAGAGCTGCCCCGCCACGAAGGTTCCGATCGTCGCTCCCAGTAGCGTCGCACTCTCGTAGATCCCCATCGCCCGGCCGAGGCTCAGCCCGGCCGCCTCGGCGACCACCGCCTGCTCGACCGGGATGGCCGCCGCGAACGCCGCCGCGGACAGGACCCACATGACCGCGAGCACCGGCGGGCTCGGCGCGAAGGACAGTCCGGCGGCGAAGATCGCGCTCGCCACCATCGCCAGCGCGAGCACGCGCGTCCGGCCGACCTTGCGGACGAAGCCGTGGAGGTAGTCGGGCAGCAGGCTGTAGACGATGAAGCCGGGGATGAAGACCGCCGCGATCTCACCGAGCCGGAGCTGATGCCCGCGTTGCAGGTGCATCAGCAGCAACAGGGCGACGCCCGCCTCGGCCATCGCGGTCAACGCGACGAGCGCGAGCATCGGACGCATCCTCCTGCCCAGCTGAAGCAGCCGCGGCGCGCCCTCCTCGCGCACCTGCGCGGACTTCGCGTTCAGCAGGACCACCGCGGCCACCGCGCAGGCCGCGGCGCCGAGCCAGAACACGCCCCGGTAGTCGATCCAGGCGATCGCGGTCAGCGCGACCACGAAGGCGATCCACGTGCCGCCCCCCTCGGCCGCGAACAGCTTGCTGAACGCGCCGTCGTCGGCCGCGAGCCCCTCCCCGACCCGCGCCCGCAACGCGACCCAGAACAACGCACCGCCCGCGCCGCCGAGAACCGCGGCCAGGTAGGCGACCCCGATGCCCGGCGTCACCGCGTAGACCACAAAGGACAGTCCATAGAGGACAGCGCCGACCGCGGCGATCCGGCCCCGGTCGAACCGATCGGCGAGCGAGCCCGCGATCGGCCGGACCACGAACGACACCAACGTCTCCAACGCGGTCAGCGCCCCGACCTCGGCGGCCGACGCACCGAGCTGGCTCCCCACCCACAGCGGCAGGAGGAAATCGAGCACCTCCGCCGGTCCTTTGGTCAGCGCGGCGGCGAGCTGGTTCTCCTCGGCGCGTTTCTTGTGTGCTACCTCGTCCACCCCAGTACCCCCTTTTCGGATACGACTGTATTCTAAAGAGAGGCGGCCGGGCAAGGTGGGCGCCGGAGCGGAGCCGGTCCAGGTGGTCGTGAGTGGCGTTTCGGGTTCTAACCCGAAACGCCACTCACGACCCACCCAGCCCATCCGGTGCACAGAGGGGAGGATGCATCCGTGCCGAAGATCGTGGACCGCGCCGAACGCCGCCGGGAGATCGCCGGCGCCCTCCTGCGCATCGTCGCGCGCGAAGGCGTCGAAGCCGTCAGCGTGCGCTCGGTCGCCGTCGAAGCCGGGGTGTCCGCGGGCGCGGTGCAGAAGTACTTCTCCACCAAGGAAGACCTGTTCCGGTTCGCCCTCGACATGACGAGCGAGTTCCTGGAGCAACGCTGGGAAAACCTCGATCAGTCCGGCGACCTGCTGGACCTGCTGCTGCGCCTGCTCTTCGAGGCGATGCCGCTCGACGAGCAGCGCCGCGCGGAGGTGATCGTCATCAACGCCTTCACCGCCCGCGCCGCCGTCCGGCCGTCCTGGGCCGAGTTCATCCGCACCGGCTACGACGAGCTCGCGGAGATCACGACGCAGTACATCTCGAAAGCGCAGTCGGAGGGCCACATCCGGGACGACCTCGCGGCGAGCGACCTGGCCGATGCCGTCCTCGCCCTGTCGGACGGCTTCGCGAACCGAATGCTCACCGCCGCCGATCCGGCCGCGCTCCTTCCATCCCTCGAAACCTCTGTGCGCACGCTACTCACTCCCCGCAGTTAGTCCTCTGGATGCGGTAGTTGCGCGTGCAAGGACCGCATCCAGAGGACTAAATGCGGGGAGGGCGTGACACCGGTGTCCATCGATCGGTTGACAGCCGGGTTCAGTCCAGCGGTCGTCCCGGGACAGCGGCCCGCTGAAGCACGATCGACGTATGAACAAAGCGGTGAAAGTGCGTGGCCTGCGCAAGGAGTACCCGGGCCACACGGCCGTCGGGGGGATCGACCTCGACATCGAGCAGGGCGAGGTGTTCGCGCTGCTCGGCCCTAACGGCGCGGGCAAGACGACGACGGTCGAGATCCTGGAGGGCCATCGCAAGAGAACCGAAGGCGAGGTCGACGTCCTCGGCGAGGATCCCGGCACGGCGGGCCGCGCCTGGCGGGCCAGGCTCGGGATCGTGTTGCAGACGGCCAACGACGCCGCCGAGCTCACCGTCGCCGAGACCGTCCGGCACTTCGCCCGCTACTACCCGAATCCTCGTGACACCGACGAAGTGATCGAGAAGGTCGGCCTGACCGAGAAGGCAGGCGCCCGCGTCAAAAGCCTTTCCGGCGGGCAACGGCGTCGGGTGGACGTCGCGCTCGGGATCATCGGGCGGCCCGAGCTGGTGTTCCTCGACGAGCCCACGACCGGGTTCGATCCGGCGGCCCGGCGCCAGTTCTGGGAGCTGATCAGGAGTCTCGCCCGCGAGGGCACCACGATCCTGCTCACCACGCACTACCTGGACGAGGCCGAGGCGCTGGCCGACCGGGTCGCGGTCATCACCCGCGGCGCGATCGTCGCCGAGGGGACGCCGCAGACGCTCGGCGGCCGCGCCACCGCGGAGGCCACCGTCCGCTGGGCCGACGAGCACGGCGCCCACCTGGAACGCACCCACTTCCCGGCCAAGCTGATCCGCGAGCTCTCCGCCGACGGCCGCGAGCCGTCGGAGCTGACCGTCCACCGCCCCACGCTCGAAGAGACCTACCTCGACCTGATCGGAGAAGCCCGATGAGCACGCTGACCCTTCCGGGCACCTTCTCGCTCGGTCTCGTCCGCGGCGCCGCGGAGATCAAGCAGTTCTTCCGCCTGCGGGAGCAGGTGATCTTCACCTTCGCCTTCCCGTCCCTGCTGATGGTCCTGCTCGGCTCGATGCTGAACTCCTCGATGCCCGGCATGGCGATCACCACCGGACAGGTGCTGGCCGCGGGCATGATCGGCTCCGGCATCGTCTCGACGTCGTTCAACAGCGTCGGCATCGGCCTGGCGGCGGACCGTGAAGCCGGTGCGCTGAAACGGCTTCGCGGTACGCCGATGCCCGCGGCGTCCTACTTCATCGGCAAGATCGTCCTGGTCGGCGCGACGAGTATCGCCCAGGTCGTGCTGATGTCGGTCGTCGGTGTCCTGCTGTTCGACCTGAGCCTGCCCACCGATCCGGTGAAACTGCTGACCGCCCTGTGGGTCTTCCTGCTCGGCGTCACCAGCTGCACCCTGCTGGGCATCGCGCTCGGGTCGGTGACAAAATCGGTCAGCGGCGCGGTCGCCGTGGCCAATCTGATCTACATCGCGTTGCAGTTCATCTCCGGGGTGTTCGTCACGCCGATCACCAACCTGCCGAAGGTTATGGTCGACATCGCTTCGTTCTTCCCGGTGAAGTGGATCTGCCAGGGCTTCCGCTCGGTGTTCCTGCCGGCCGAGGCCGCGAGTCAGGAAATGGCGGGGACATGGGAACTTCCGATGGTGGCACTGGTGCTGACGGCGTGGTGCGTCGCGGGGCTGCTGCTGGCGAAGCTGACGTTCCGCTGGTCGAACGAAGGCAAGTGAACGCCTGGGAGCGGTTCTACTGGCTGTGGGAGGTCCTCTTCGGGATCACCTTCGCCGCGACGACCGCCCTGGTGGTCTTCGACGACGGGACGACCACGGACAAGACGGTCGCGATCCTGTGCTTGACCGGTATCGCCGTGGCGTACCTGGTCCGGGGCCGCCGGCTCATCAAGGGCCCGGACCACGAAGACACACCGTGGCTGCACACCGTCGTGGTGATGCTTTTCCTGGCGGGCGCCAACTTCGCCAGCACCACGTCGAGTTTCATCCTGTTCTTCGTGTGCCCAGTGCTCTACATGACGCTGTCGACGAAAACGGCGTCGGTCTTCACCACGATCGGGGTGCTGCTGGGCCCGGCGTCGTCGATAGCGCGGGGCGGCTTCGATCAGCCGTCCCTGCGCATCCTGCTGCCGATGACGGCGATCCTGATCGTCTTCAGCATCCTCGCCGGCCGCTACACCAGCCAGATCATCGATCAGAGCAAGAGCAGGGCCGCGTTGATCGAACAGCTGCAGGCCAGCCAGGCGGAGGTCTCCAGGCTCTCGCGGGAGGCGGGGACGGCCGCCGAACGCGAGCGCATGGCCCGCGAGATCCACGACACGCTCGCGCAGGGCTTCACCAGCATCGTCACGCTCACCCAAGCCATCGAGTCCGAAATGGACACCGATCCGAAGGCGGCCCGTCGTCATCTGGAGCTCGCGGCGCGGACGGCGCGGGAGAACCTGGCCGAGGCGCGGGCGATGGTCGCGGCGCAGGGACCGTCGGCACTCGTCGCCGCTTCACTGGAGGAAGCCTTGCGCCGTCAGGGGGAACGGCTGACCGAGGAGACCGGGATCGAGGCGTCGATCGAGGTCGGCGGCCCGCTGCCCGCGCTCCCGATGTCCACGGAGGTCGTCCTTCTGCGGGCGGCACAGGAGGCGCTGAGCAACATCCGCAAGCATTCCCGCGCCACCCGCGTCTCGCTTCGGCTGTCCGTTGTGGACGGACGTGTCCGGCTCGGCGTCACGGACGACGGCATCGGATTCGACCCCGCCGCGCCCACCGGTGGCTTCGGCCTGGCGGGGATGCGCACGCGTACCGATCAGGTCGGTGGCATCGTGACACTGAAGAGCGAACCCGGTGCGGGGACGACACTGGAACTGGAGGTGCCCGCGTGATCACGATCATGCTGGTCGACGATCACCCCGTGGTCCGGGAAGGCCTGCGCGGAATGCTGGAGGCCGAGCCGGACCTGAGCGTCATCGGGGAAGCGGGCTCCGGCGACGAGGCCGTCGCGCTGAGCCGGGTCAAGCAGCCGGACGTGATCCTGATGGACCTGCGGATGCCCGGTCTCGACGGCGTCGGCGCGACGCGGAAGATCCTCGCCGACCGGCCGGGCCAGCGCGTCGTCGTGCTCACCACCTACGAGACGGACGCGGACATCCTGCGCGCGGTCGAAGCGGGCGCCTCCGGCTACCTGTTGAAGGACGCTTCGCGCGCGGAGCTCGCCGGTGCGATTCGTGCCGCGTCGCGCGGCGAGACGGTCTTGGCGCCTTCGGTCGCCGGGAAGCTGGTGAACCGGGTGCGCAACCCGACGGCGTCGCCCTTGTCGGCACGCGAGATCGAGGTACTCCGGCTGGTGGCGCGGGGAAGCACGAACGCCGACATCGGCAGGACGCTCCACATCAGCGAGGCGACGGTCAAGACCCATCTGCTGCGCGTGTTCGGGAAACTGGACGTTTCGGACCGCACGGCCGCTGTGACCACCGCTATGCGACTGGGGCTGCTCGGGTAGGCAGAATGCGACCCATGCTTGCCACGACCGAAATGGCGCTGCTTCGCCGCCTCGCGCACGAGCAATCCTCGTGCCGCACCCCGTCCATCGTCGCCGCCGTCGTCCGCGACGGGGAAATCGCCTGGTCCGGAGGGCGCGGACGCGTCGACGGCGAGACACCGGGCGCCGACACGCAGTACCGGCTCGGGTCGATCACCAAGACACTCGTCGCGACGGCCGTCATGCGGCTGCGCGACGAAGGCAAGCTCGACCTGAACGACCCGCTGGAGCAGCACCTGCCCGGCACCTCGTTCGGCTCGGCCACCATCGCGCAACTGCTGTCGCACACCTCGGGCCTGACCGCGGAATCGCCCGGCTCCTGGTGGGAGCGCACCGTGGGCGCGGACTGGGACGCGCTCGTCGAGAGCCTCAAGGACGGCGCGACGCGGCTGCGGCCGGGCAGCCGGTTCCACTACAGCAACGTCGGTTACGGCGTGCTCGGCGAACTGGTCGCGCGGCACCGCGGGCAGTCGTGGCTCGACGTCGTCCGCGCCGAGATCCTGGGCCCGCTCGGCATGAACCGGACCTCGCCGCATCCGGAAGGCGCGCACGCGGACGGGTTCGCCGTGCATCCCTTCGCCGATCTCCTCATGCCGGAGCCGTCGCCGGACGCGGGCGCGATGGCCCCCGCCGGCCAGCTGTGGTCGACGGCCACCGACCTCGCCCGCTGGACGGCGTTCCTCGGCGGGCACACCGGCGGCGTCCTGAGCGAGCAGACCGTCGCGGAGATGCGCGAAATGGTCACCGTGGACGACGGCGACGCCTGGACCACCGGATTCGGCCTCGGTGTCATGCTGGTCCGCACGGAGGGCAGGCGGCTGGCCGGGCACACCGGATCGATGCCGGGCTTCCTCGCCTGCTCGCTCGTCGACGCGAACGCCGGCATCGGCGCGCTGGTGCTGACGAACTCGACGGCGGGCGTCGGCATCACGCAGCTGTGCCTCGACCTGATGAACCTGACCGAACAGCACGAGCCGTCCATGCCCGCCGAATGGCAACCGTCCACTGTGGACCCGAAGTTGCTGGAGCTGACCGGGTTGTGGCACTGGGGGCCGACGCCGTACCACCTGCGGCTGCTCCCGGGCGGCCTGTTCTCCCTCGCGCCGACCGACGGCCCGGGCCGCGCGTCGCGGTTCGCGCCGGTGGGTGACGACACCTGGGTCGGCCTCGACGCCTACTACGCGGGCGAGACGCTGCGGGTCGGACGGGATTCGGCGGGCAAGCCGAACCACCTCGACCTCGCGACGTTCATCTTCTCGCGCACCCCGTTCGACCCGGCGGCGCCCATCCCGGGTGGCGTCGACCCCGAGGGCTGGCGCTAGCGGTCCAGCACCGCCGATTTCACGTGATCGACCGGACGACACGCGTGATCCGGCGGACGACACGCGTGACTGGATGGACGACACGACACGCGGCCGACTCCCGTGCGTGACCAGGGACGAAGGCTCCTTTTACCGCATCAGGCGCGGCGAAGGGAGCCTTCATCCCACCATCGGCCCGCCCGAGAACACGCCACGTTCGACCCCGGCTCAAAGAGAACCCGAATCGCCACTCACGACCACATCAGACCGCCGGGGTGTGCCCGACCGCCGCGCCGACGGCCGCGATGAACTTGCGGGCGATGCGCTTGCCCTCGCCCCAGTCGACGAAGCCGAACTTCAGGCTCGTCTGGATCGCCAGCCCGGAGCCCTCGGAGGTCCGCTCGACCTTCACGGTGACCGTCTGGCCGTAGCTGAAGAGGCCCATGCTGGTGGAGAAGGTGACGTAGCCCGCGGCCGCGTCGTAGAAAGGGTTCTTCCCCTTGACCGCCGTGACCCCGTTCGGAAGGGCCTGCCACAACGCCTCGGGGGCCAGGGGGAATCGCTCGTGCACTGTCGCCATGGGGCGAGAAGCTACCCGGACGACGGGCACCCGCGGGAGCGAGTTCTCCGATCCCACATACCGGACACGCGACACCGACTTTCAGCAGGGTCATCCCGACCTGAGAGACTGGGCACATGACCGACGCACCTGAGTTGACCCTCCCCGCGGACCTGAAGCCTGCCGATGGCCGCTTCGGCTGCGGACCGTCCAAGGTCCGTGACGAGCAGCTCGCCAACCTGGCGAAATCCGGTGCCACCTACCTCGGCACCTCGCACCGTCAGAAGCCGGTGAAGTCCCTCGTCGGCCGCGTGCGTGCGGGTCTGTCCGAATTGTTCTCCCTGCCCGAAGGCTACGAAGTGGTCCTCGGCAACGGCGGGACGACCGCATTCTGGGACGCCGCCGCGTTCGGGCTCGTGCGGGAACGTGCGCAGCATTTCACCTACGGCGAGTTCTCCTCGAAGTTCGCCACGGTGACCAAGGGCGCCCCGTTCCTCGCCGACCCGATCGTCGTGAAGGCCGACCCGGGCAGCGCGCCCGAGATCGCCTACGAGGCCGGCGCCGACCTGGTCGGCTGGGCGCACAACGAGACCTCGACCGGTGTCGCGGTGCCGGTCCGCCGCCCTGAAGGCAGCGAAGGCGCCCTCGTCGCCATCGACGCCACTTCCGGCGCGGGCGGTCTGCCGGTCAAGGCCGAGGACTTCGACGTCTACTACTTCGCGCCCCAGAAGTCCTTCGCCTCCGACGGTGGCCTCTGGATCGCGCTGGCGTCGCCCGCCGCCGTCGAGCGCATCGGCGAGATCGGCGCGAGCGACCGCTGGATCCCCGAGTTCCTGTCGCTGACCACGGCGCTCGACAACTCCCGCAAGGACCAGACGTACAACACCCCGGCGGTGTCGACGCTGTTCCTGCTGGCCGACCAGATCGAGTGGATGAACTCCAACGGCGGTCTGGAGTGGACGACCTCGCGGACCCGCGACTCGTCGACCCGGCTGTACGAGTGGGCCGAGAAGACCGGCTACACGACGCCGTTCGTCAGCGACCCGTCGCTGCGCTCGCAGGTCGTCGGCACCATCGACTTCGCCGACGAGGTGGACGCCGCCGCGGTGGCGAAGGTGCTGCGCGCCAACGGGATCGTCGACACCGAGCCGTACCGGAAGCTGGGCCGCAACCAGCTGCGCGTCGGCCTGTTCCCGGCCATCGACCCGGACGACATCACGAAGCTGACCCAGAGCATCGAGTACGTCGTCGAGCGCCTGGGCTGAACTAGCTAGCTGTCCGTGAAGGCCTCCTTGAGGGACCCAGAGTCCCTCAAGGAGGCCTTCACGGACTTGCGGAAGACTGCGGCCAGGGCGAGCAGCATCAGGCCGTACAGCACGTAGGACTCCGTCGCCAGCCACCAGCCGAAGCTCCCGGCGGGCCGCGGCGCGAGCCACATCGGCGCGATCACGAACAACGCCACCGTCACGGCGGCGAGCACGTACGAAACGACCGAACGTGCCCAAATCAGCAGCACCAGGATCGGCACGCACCAGATCCAGTGGTGCGTCCACGAAACCGGCGACACCAGCAGCCCGCCGACGGCACACGCGGTCAGCGCGAACACCGGCTCCGCGACGCGCACGATCACGAACGCGGTCAGCGCGACCACGGCGATCGAGGCCAGCACCCAGACGACGTCTTCCGCCGAGCCGAACCCGAACCGCGCGAGCATCCCGCGCAGCGACTGGTTGCCGACGTAACCGCGATCGCCGATGCGGCTGGTGTCGAACAGGATGTCCGTCCAGAACCTCGCCGACGCGCCGGGCGCGGTCAGGAACATCAGCGCGCCCGCGCCGAGGAAACCGGCCACCACCCGGCCCGCGGACCGGAAGTCCTTGCGGAACAAGAAGAACAGGATGAAGAAGGCCGGCGTCAGCTTGATCGCCGCGGCGACGCCGATCAGCAGGCCCTTCGTGCGGGCGCGGCCCGGCAGCAGGGCGTCGAGGACGACCAGCAGCATCAGCAGGGTGTTCACCTGGCCGAAGCCGAGCGTCGAACGGACCGGCTCCATGATCCCGCCGACGGCCTGTGCCCCGATCGCCGCCAGGACGGCGACGGCGCGGCCCCGGACGGCGGAACGATCGGTGAGCGAACCGTTGAGCGTCGCGACGAAGAGGTAGACGACGATCCCGCCCGCGATGATCGACGCGAGCCCGACCAGTCGCGTAGCCAGCGCGGCCGACAGCAGCGTGCCGGGCAGGAACACCGCCGCCGCGAACGGCGTGTACGTGAAAGGCAGCCAGCCGCCGTGCGTCTGCACCCACGCGCCGTACGGGTCGCCGGAGTCGACGAGCAGCCGCGCGCCGCCGATGTAGACCTCGAGGTCCTGGCCGTCGAACACCTTGAGCGTGAACAGCACGCCGACCACGACGGCTTCGAGCGCGATCAACGCCCCCGCGAGTTTCCGCCCCGACAATCCCACCAGCACCCGGCGAGATTACCCACCGTCGCCCCGCGTTCAGTCCTCTGGATGCGGTGAACCACCGCATCCAGAGGACGAAACGCGAGCTAGGCGAGGGCTTGGGTCGGGGGCAGGCGCGCCGCGCGCATCGCCGGATAGGCACCGGCGACGGCACCGACCAGTGCCGAGATCCCGACCCCGCCGAGCAGGGCGCCGACGGGCAGCACCGCGGGCCAGCCTTGGCTCAGCGCATAGCCGGACGTCACCAGCACGCCGACCAGGACCCCGGCGATCCCGCCGAGCCCGGACAACAGCACCGACTCGGCCAGGAACTGGCCTCTCACCTGCCGTTTCGTCGCGCCGAGCGCGCGGCGGAGGCCGATCTCCCTGCGTCGTTCCAGCACCGAGATCACCATCGTGTTGGCCACCCCGACGCCGCCGACCAGCAACGCGACCCCGCCGAGCCCGAGGAACAGCGCGCTGTAGGTGTTCTCCGTCAGCTTCTGTGCCTCCAGCGCCTCCGACGGACGACGGACCTCGACCTCGTTCGGCGCCTCCGGGTTCATCGTCTGCGCGAGCACCGAGCGCACGTTCTCGACCTGCGAATCCTTCGCCCGCACGTACACGGTCGTCGGGTGGCCCTCGAAGTCGAGGAGCCGCTTGGCCGCGTCCCAGCCGACCAGCACCGAACGCTCGATCTCGGGCGCCAGCGGCGTCGGCCCGAGGATCCCGCCCACGGTGAACCACTTCCCGTCGATGTACACCTGCGGCGGTTTCGCCGGGTCGATGTGGTCGATCCCGAGCCGCGCCGCCGCGACCGAACCCAGCACGACGACCGGATAGTCGCGAGTGGCGTCCCGGAGGAACTGCCCGTCGCGGACGGCACCGCCGATGACGTCGAGAAGATCCGGCGTCGCCGCGTAGACGCCGAGGCCGGACGTCTCGTCCTTGTCGATCTTGTCCGTGCGCCGCACGGACCCGCCGGTGGTCCCGGTCGCGGACGCCGCCGTGACCGGGGCGATCCGTTTCGCCATCGGCACCGCGCTGTCCGGCAGGGTCGCGTCGCCGCCGAACATCGTCTTGCCCGGCCCTGCCGTGAGCAGGTTGGTGCCCAGCGCGGCCAGCTGGTCTTGCAACGCCTTCGCGCCCGACGCCGGGATCGCGAGCACCGCCACCATCGCGGCGATCCCGATCCCGATGCCGAGCGCGGACAGCACCGCCCGCATCGGCCGCGTCCGCATCCCGTGCGCGCCGAGGTTCAGCACGTCACGCGGGCCGAGCCGGGCCGGATCCGGCGTCTTGTCGAGGACGGGCGCGCTCACACCAGCACCCCCGTCCCGGTGTCGAGCCGGATCCGCCCGTCCCGCAGTTCGATCCGGCGCGGGATGCCCGCCGCGATCTCCCGGTCGTGCGTGATGATCACGACCGTCGTCCCCTGCGAGCTCAACGTGGCCAGCAGGTTGAGGATCGCCGCGCCGTTGCCCGTGTCGAGGTTCCCGGTCGGCTCGTCGGCCAGCAGGATCGACGGCGAGTTGACGACCGCCCGCGCGATCGCCACCCGCTGCCGTTCCCCGCCGGAGAGCTCGTTCGGGAAATGCCCCGCCCGGTGCGCGAGCCCGACGCGGTCGAGCGCGGCCAGCGCCCGCTCGCGCCGTTTCCGCCGCGGCACCCCCGCGTACAGCAGTCCCGTCGCGACGTTGTCGACCGCGCTCACCCCCTCACTGAGGAAGAACTGCTGGAACACGAACCCGATCCACCGCGACCGCAACGCCGAAAGCTTGCGGTCGGGCAGTTTCGCCACGTCGTGCCCGCGCAGTTCGATGACGCCGCTGGTCGGCCGGTCGAGTGTGCCCATCAGCTGCAGCAGCGTCGACTTGCCGGAACCCGACGGCCCCAGGATGGCGACCATCTCCCTGTCCTCAATGGACAGTGTCACCTCGTGCAGGGCGCGCACGCCGCCGGGATAGGTGCGCGAGGCGTTGCGCACGGCCAGCACCGGGGTCATGACGTCGTCACCACCCGCATCCCGGCGGCGAGGCCGGTGCCGGTGACCTCGACGCGTCCGCCTGAGAACAAACCGGTCTTCACCGCGATGAGACGCCGCTTACCGCCTTCGTCGACCTCGACGGCGTATCCGCCCTCGGCGAGCGCGAGCAGCGCCCCGACCGGGACCGCCAACACTCCACTGTGGACTTCCTTGGTGAACCGCACGGACACCGGTGTCGAATCGAGCGATCCCGCCGCGGCCGGGTCATCCAGTTTGATCTTCACCTTGATCTTCGGCTTGCCGTCGTCCTGCCCGGCACCGTCCTTGCCGTTCTCCGCGACCTTGCCGACGTCGGTGATCACGCCGGTCGTGGTCTTGCCGCCGGTGATGTCGACCCCGACCTTGTCCCCCGCCTTGGCGATAGCCTGCTTGGCGGCGTCGAGTTTGACCTCGACGAGACGCTCGGTGCCGGTGTACTTCAGCAGTTCGCCGCCGCCGGGACCGCCGAGTTGCGCGGCGACCTGCGAAACCCGGATCTCACCCGGCGCAAGGACGACGTCGCCCTGCCCGAACGCGCCGGTCTGCTCCAAGCCCAGCGACTTCTGCCATTTCTTGATCGCGGCGGCGGTCGCGGAGGTGAACTTCTTGTCGGGCGTGCCGAAACCGCCGAAACCGAGCGCCTTCAGGTTCTCTTCCAGCTGCTTGACGTCCGGGCCGTCCGCGGCCCCGTCGGCGAGGTCGCGGAAGAACGGCAGCGTGCCGTAGAACAGCGGGACGGGTTTGGCGTCGACGCCGTACACGGCCTTGCCGCGGGTGAGCACCGCGCCCGCGTCCGGCAGGGACGTGATCGTGCCCTGTTTCCGGCCGGCGAGGGAGCTTTCCTCGCCGTAGCCCAGTTTCCCGTTCGCTTCCTCTTCCTCCTGCAGGTCGGTCTTCTCGACCTTCGCGGTCTCGACCGGCGGCGGCGCCTGCCCGACCTGCTGGGCCTCGGAGGTGACCCTGGTCAGCACGACCACGGACATCGTCCCGACCACGACGACGAGGACCGCCGCGATGATGAACCAGCGCGCCCGGCGCGACCGCCGTGCGCCGCCGGGTCCTTCGTGTTCGCTCATTTCGCCGGGGCCGCCCTCACGGTCATGCCGAGACCGCAGGCCTTCGCCGCTTCTTCGAACTTCTTGGGGTCGCCCATGTCCATCGTCATGGCGGCGCCCTTGCCGCTGGGATCGGGATCCGGGAAGTCGATCCCATGCTCGCGCATGCACTTGGCTTCCTTGCGCATCTTGTCGAGTTCTTCCGGCGTGGGCGGCTTGATCTCGCCACCGTTGGGCAGCAGCTTCCGGCACGCGTCGCTCGCGGCCTTCATCTTGTTCTCGTCGCGCCCGACCTCGCCAGCCTCGATGGAGATCGAGCCTTGCCCGTCGCCGTCGGTCTTGGGATCCGGCATGTCGACGCCGTGCTCCCGCATGCACTTCGCGAAGTTGCGCATCTTGTCCTCGTCGGACACGTTGTCCGCCTGCTTCCCGTCGCCCGCGCCGGCGGCGGGAGGGGACGAGATCGAGGCGACCTTGTCGCCGCCGTCCCCGCCACCACCGCAACCGGCCACGAGCGCGAAGACCGCTCCGGCGATCAGCACCGCCATGGGTCGTTTCCGCATCGCTGCTCCTTCGGTCGTCTTGGCGACCCGATTTCTACGGAGACGGCGATTCCGGGGCGGTAAGCGATGTTGCTTATGTCGCGCTTACAGTCCCGATCAGCGGAACAAAGATCCGACCTTTCTGCCGTCTTTCCGGGTGAACTAGCTCTCCGATGGACCTCTCGGAGGTTCACATCCGACCTCTGGCTTCCTAAAGTCCCCGACGTCCACACCTCAGCGAGGAGGAGTGCATGAATCGCCGCAAGCCACTCCGGGCCCTGGCGGCCCTCGTCATCGCGACCACCGCACTGGGCATCGCGCCCGCCGCGGAAGCCGCGCCACTCCCGTCCGACCACGCCTACGACGACCCGTTCACCGCCGACCGGACGCGCTGGTGGCGCGACGACCGCTTCGGCCAGTTCATCCACTTCGGCGCGTACTCGCAGCTGCAGGGGAAGTACACCCGCCCTGATGGAAGCGTTTGCCAGGACGCCGAATGGATCCAACGGAACTGCCAGATCCCGCGCGCCGAATACGAGCAGATCGCCGCGAAGTTCAACCCCGCCGGTTTCGACGCGAACGCCATCGCGCAGTCGGCGAAGGACGCCGGGCAGAAGTACGTGGTGATTACGTCGAAGCATCACGAGGGCTACGCGATGTGGCCGACGAAGGTCAACAAGTTCAACCTCCGCGATCACTCGGCGTTCGACAAGAAGCGCGACATCCTCGCCGAACTGAAACGCGCGACGGCCGCGCGGGACGTGAAACTCGGCTTCTACTACTCGATCTGGGATTGGCACGACCCGGATTTCCCGGACCCCGCGACGTTCCCGAAGTACAAGGAGCGGATGTACGCCCAGCTCAAGGAACTCGTGGACAACTACCACCCGGCGGTGCTGTGGTTCGACGGCGAATGGAGCACCGACCGGCCCAACAACCCTTGGACGGAAAGGGACGGCGAGGAGCTGGAGGCCTACGTCCGCAGCCTCGATCCGTCCATTGTGGTCAACAACCGCGTCGGCAAACGGCGGGTGGTCGACGGCGACACGGGCACGCCGGAACAGGAGATCCCGGACAAGCCGGTCGACGGGCAGCTGTGGGAATCGTGCATGACCCTCAACGGCAGCTGGGGCTACACCGATTGGGACCACAACTGGAAGTCCTCGGCGGATCTGACCAGGAAACTGCTCTCGATCGCCGGCCGTAGCGGGAACTTCCTGCTCAACGTCGGCCCCGATCGCAACGGCCGGGTGCCGACGGAATCCATCGACAGGCTGAAGCAGATGGGCCAGTGGCTGCGGACGAACGGCCAGTCCTCGGCCGTCTACGGCGCGGGCGCGCCAGGTCTGGTCGCAGAACCGGGCTGGGGTGTCGTCAGCCGTCGCGGCGACAAGCTGTACGCGTCGGTGTTCGATTGGCCCGCTTCGGGCGGTTCGCTGACGCTCGACGCGTTGGCGCCTTTCCGCGTCCGCGACGCGCGGGTGCTCGGCAGCCGTCAGCGCGTGCGGGTCGAGCAGTCGCCCGGAAGCGTGAAGCTCACGCCGTCGGGCAGCCGGACGAACGACATCGCGACCGTCATCGAGCTGAGCGTCGATCCGTTGCCGCAGGCGCCTGTCGGACGCGGGACCGGGTTGACCGCCGAATACTGGCCGAACGCGGACTTCACCGGGACGCCGACGGTGCGGCGGGTCGAGCCGGGCGTGAACCACAACTGGAAGTTCACCGGCTCACCGGACGCGAAGATCCCGGCGGAGACCTTCTCGTCGCGCTGGACCGGGCAGGTCACCGCGCGCGACACCGGGAAGTACACGTTCACCACGGTCTCGGACGACACCGTGCGGCTGTGGGTCGACGGGAAACTCCTGATCGACAACACCACACCCCACGGGCCCAGTGTCGACAAAGCGACTCTCGACCTGGTCGCCGGGCGGTCCTACGCGATCCGGCTCGAACACACCGAACGCGGCGGGGAGGCGTCGATGAAGCTGCTGTGGTCGAGTCCGAACACTCCGCAGCAGGTGATCCCGGCCCGTCAGTTGCACCCGGCCGGCTGAGCGTTCGGTACAGCTGGTCGTGAGTGGCGCTTATCCCCCGCTTACCCCCTCCCGGGGCAGACTGGCCAGGTGAGAGTGCTGGTGGTGGAAGACGAGCGGCTCCTGGCGGACACGATCGCCGAGGGCCTGCGACGGTTCTCCATGGCCGTCGACGTCTGCTACGACGGCGCGCAGGCCCTGGACCGGGTGGGGGTGCACGGCTACGACGTCGTCGTGCTCGACAGAGATCTCCCCGTCGTGCACGGCGACGAAGTCTGCGCCGCGGTGATCGGGACCGGCGGCGAGGCCCGGGTCCTCATGCTGACGGCCGCGGCCGACGTCAACGACCGGGTCGCCGGGCTGGGCCTCGGCGCCGACGACTACCTGACGAAACCGTTCGCGTTCGCCGAACTCGTCGCCAGGGTGCAGGCGCTCTCGCGGCGCGCGCGGCCGGCGTTGCCGCCGGTGCTGGAACGCGGCGGCGTCGTCCTCGACCTGCCCCGGCACCAGGCATCCCGCGACGGCCGGTTCCTTCCCTTGTCCCCCAAGGAATTCGCCGTCTTGGAGGTGCTCATGCGCGCCGAAGGGACCGTGGTCAGCGCGGAAGAACTGCTGGAGAAGGCGTGGGACGAACACGCCGACCCGTTCACGAACGCCGTCCGCGTGGCGATGATGACGTTGCGGCGCAAACTCGGCGAACCGCCGCTGATCGAGACCGTGCCCGGCGCGGGTTACCGGTTCGGGTCGTGAAACCGCTCCGGCTCTCCGTCCGCACCAAGCTGACGGCGCTCTACGGCGGCGCGTTCCTGATCGTCGGGCTCGCCCTGCTCATCGTCAACTACCTGCTGGTGAGCTCGACCCTGCCGGATACGGCGGCGTTCGCGAACGGAGCGACCGCGGGCGCCCAGATCGAGGTCGCCAGGGCGTATCCGATGGACACGACGAGCATCCTCCCCGCCGAACGAGCCCAGGCCACGCAACTGGTCGCGACGTCGATCACCGAATACCGCTCGGACGTCCTTTCGACCCTGCTGTGGCAATCACTGGTGGCGTTGGCGATCGCCGGCGCGCTCGCGGTGCTGCTCGGCTGGCTGATGGCGAGCCGCGTACTGCGGCCGCTGCACGCGATCACTTCCACGGCACGGAAACTCGAGGTCGAAAACCTCGACCGGCGCATCGACCTCGACGGCCCCGACGACGAACTCAAGGAACTCGCGGACACCTTCGACGGCATGCTCGACCGGCTCGCCGTGTCGTTCGACAGCCAGAAACGCTTCGTCGCCAACGCTTCCCACGAACTGCGGACCCCGCTCGCGGTGCAGCGGACGCTGGTCGAGGTCGCGATGGCCGACCCCGACGCGAGCCCCGAGGTCCGGAAACTCGGCGAACATCTGATCTACACCAACGAACGCAGCGAACGGATGATCGAAGGCCTGCTCGTGCTCGCCCGCAGCGACCGCGGCCTGACCGCGCGAGCCCCCGTGCGGCTGGACGAGGTCGCGGCGACGGTGATCCGGTCGGCGTCGGCCATGGCCGAGGAGGCGGGGGTCACGGTGGAGTCGCGGCTGCGGCCGCGGACGGTGTCCGGCGATCCCGTGCTGCTGGAACGGCTGGTCACGAACCTGGTGCACAACGCCATCACCTACAACCGCGAGGGCGGCTGGATCCACGTCGACATCGGCGGCGATCCGGCGCTGGTGGTGCGCAACACCGGCCCGCAGGTGCCGCTGGACGCCGTACCCGCCCTGTTCGAGCCGTTCCGCCGGCTTTCGGGCGACCGCACCGGCGACTCCCGCAACGCCGGGCTCGGCCTGTCGATCGTCCGGTCCATCGCGAAGGCGCACGGCGGGACCGCGGGCGCGGAACCGGGCGGCCGCGGCGGCGGACTGGTCGTCCGGGTGCGGCTGCCGTAGATTCCCCCGATCGTGACTGTGCGTGTCCGGCGCGTCACGCGGCAAGCCGCCCTTCGCTCCCGCAGAATTCCCCTTGCCGTCATGAACAAAATAGTGAGCAGGACACATGACATCGGCGCGCCTCACACGTCAAGGCGACGCGCCGTTTTAACGTGGACACCCACAAAGGTGAAGAATCGGGGAGGCGAGAATGCGAGCGCTACGGGTGGTCGGGCTGCACGAGGACGGTAAGTCCATCGTGTGCGAAGACCCGGCGAGCCGCACGCGCTTCCTGCTCCCCGCGGATGAGAGGCTGCGAGCGGCGGCGAGGGGTGACATCACCCGCCTCGGCCAGATCGAAATCGAGTTGGAGAGCCAAATGCGGCCACGCGAGATCCAGGCACGAATCCGGGCCGGTGAGTCCGTGGAGCAGGTCGCGAGCAGCGCCGGCGTCACCGTGCAGCGCGTCGAGCGGTTCGCGTACCCCGTCCTGCTCGAACGATCCCGCACCGCCGAACTGGCCCAGCGGGCGCATCCGGTCCGCGAAGACGGCCCCGACGTCCAGACCCTCGGCGAGGTCGTCGCGCACTCCTTCGGGCAGCGCGGTCACGACTACAGCCAGGCGACCTGGGACTCCTGGCGAGGCGACGACGGCAAGTGGGTCGTCGTGCTGAGCTGGAAGGCCGGCCGTTCGGACAACCGCGCGCACTGGGCGTTCGCACCCGGCGCGCACGGCGGCACCGTGCAGGCCCTCGACGAGAACGCCGAAGTCCTGCTCAACCCCAACGCCTACCGTGCCCCGCGCACGGTGCGGGCACTCGAGCCCGGCCGGGACGCGGTCGTCCAGCCGACCCTCGATTCGGTACCGGACGAGCCGGTCGCGAAGGTGATCGACGCGCCGATAGCCGAGCCCGAAGAAGATGCCGAGCCACCACTTCCGGCTGACGAGCCGGAGGAAGTGGCCGAACCGGCTCCACGGGCGAAGGGGAAGAAGAACCACCCCATCGTTCCATCCTGGGAAGACGTCCTCCTGGGCGTCCGATCGCAACGAGGTTGAATCCGCACGTAGTGGCCCCTTCCGGTGGAGGGGCCATTACGTGCGTCCGGGGACCTGCGCGATCAGGGATTTCGGCGCCACGAGGCAATACGCGTCGGTGACGATCTGTCCGATCTCGGCCCAGTCGACGTCGGTGTCCAGCCGCACCCCGAGCCATCCCCGATGGCCGACATACGGCGGCCGGAAGAACCGCTCCGGCTCGGCGCCCACCAGCTCCTCCTGCGCCCCGGGCGGCGCCGGGCACCAGAAGGCGACCTTGTCGTCGTGATGACGGTCCGCGTACATGACGAACGTCTTCTTGCCGCGCACGAACCAGGTCGGCTCGCCGTGACTGAGCCGCTCGGAGGTTTCCGGCAGCGCGAGGCAGAGCCGTCTGAGTGAATCGAGCGGATCTCCGGCCATGGATCTCAGTATTCCTAGAAAACGACGATCAGCACGCCGATCCACGCGATCACGATCCCCGCGGCCGCGCCGAACGACGCCCACCGCACGATCGGCACCCGCCGCGCGAGCCACAGCGACGGCGTGATCCCGGCGGTCACGACGGCGGACGCGAGCAGCGCGAGCCAGCCGTTGGTCTCACGCGCGAGGGTGTTCGCCAGCGCCAGCATCGCCACGACGACCACGGCCGCGACGAACGCCGAGACCGTCAGCCCGGTCAGCCACGGTGTCGGCTCCCCGGCCGGGTCCGGGGTGCCGAAGAGGCGCCGCGCGAGTTCGCTGCGGGGTGCGGGGGCGGGCGGGTCGATGATGAGGCCGTCGCCGGACACGGGGTCGACGAACCGCACCGACGTGCCCATCGTGGCGGCGACCCGCTGGGCGAGCTGGCGGCCTCGCTGGGAGACCACGGAAGCGGCTTCGGTGCCGGAGGAGCCGACGGCGGAGGCGACCCTGGCCCATTCGTGCAGCGCCTGGGCGAGATCCGAACCGATCGCGAGTGAATGCGGGTCCACCTCGCGCGCGCTTTCGCCGCCCGGCCCGGCCAGCACCGCGCGTCCCTCACGGATCCGCAATTCCATGGGTTCTCCTCGTGATCGCTCGGGTGCTCACGATAGCGGTGGACGCGTCTCGTAGAACGCGATCGCGCCCGCCGTGGCGACATTCAGCGAATCGACGCCTTCCGGCATCGGGATCCGCACCGCGACGTCGGCGGCGGCGATGGCCTCGTCGGTCAGGCCGGGGCCCTCCGCGCCCAGCATCAACGCGACCTTCCCCGGTGTCTGGTCTCGTAACTGGCGCAGCGAAACGGAATCCGCACGAGGAGTCAGGGCCGCGATGCGGAAACCGCGGTCCCGCAGCGATTCCAGGTCGCCGGGCCAGGACCCGAAGGTGGCGAACGGGACGCGCAGGACATGCCCCATCGAGACGCGGACACTGCGCCGGTACAGCGGGTCCGAGCAGCCGGCGCCGAGCAGGATCCCGTCGACGCCGAGCGCGGCCGCGTTGCGGAACAACGATCCGAGGTTCTCGTGGTCACCGACGCCTTCGAGGATCGCGAGCACCCGTGCGCCGTCGATGACCTCTTCCACCGACGGCGGCGGAACCGGCCGGTCGGCGACGGCCAGGATCCCGCGGTTCAGGTGGAATCCGACCACGTCGGCCATCGTCTCGGCCGAAGTCACGTAACCGGGGACGTCGACCGCGTCCAGGGCTTCGCCCAATTCGTGGAATCGCCGCTCCACACCGAGGAGGGAACGAACCGGATAACGGGATTTGAGCAGCCGCTCGACCACGACGGTGCCCTCGGCGATCACAAAGCCACGCCCACCCGGCCTATCGGGACGCCGATCGGCTGTGGACAAGTCGCGGAAATCGTCGAGCCGCGGGTCGTCGCGGTCGTCGATGGTGATCAGTTCAGCCACCCGGAGAGTGTGTCATCCGCCCGCTGCGCGGCGTTTGCGTCCGAACGTCGACGGGTAGGTGGTACGAACGGAGGTATTTTGCTGTCAGTTAACCCCTAGTGACAGAGAGCACCAGTTTGGCCGCTAGCCGGGCGACAGCGATGCGTGAAACCGTTGGGCCGCCTGGCAGTCCCGCCTGGATCCCGCGGAGCGTGGCCAATGAGGAGCTCGACGAACATGGGTAAGAATCTTTCGGCGGACCCCTCCGAGCCGCAGGATCGCGGCCGATATCGCCGGAAGGTCCAGCGCTGCCTCGACACCTTGGCCCGCATGCTCACCGATGGAAGCTTTTCCTTCCCGCGCAAGAACATCGGGCTCGAGGTCGAGCTGAACCTCGTCGACGCGGAGATGCGCCCGTCGATGACGAACACGACGGTCCTCGAGGCGCTGAACGACCCGTCGTTCACCACCGAGCTCGGCCAGCACAACCTGGAGCTCAACGTGCCGCCGCGGCCGCTGGCCGGCGAATCCGCGCTCCAGCTGGAGGACGACCTCAACGCGTATCTGGGCGCCGCGTCACGCAAGGCCGAGGAATCCGGCGCCTCGCTGGCGATGATCGGCATCCTCCCGACGCTGCGGCACGAGCACTTCGACCAGAAGTGGCTCACCAACAACGCCCGTTATTCGTTGCTCAATGACCGGATCTTCGCCGCTCGCGGCGAGCGCACGGTCCTCTCGATGGAGGGCGCGCCGCTGCCGGGCAGGCAGCCCGAGCGGCTGCGCAGCTACTCCGAATCGATCCTCCCCGAGGCCGCGTGCACCTCCGTCCAGCTGCATCTGCAGGTCGCGCCGGAGGAGTTCGCGGCGCATTGGAACGCGGCACAGGCGCTGGCCGGCGTCCAGGTCGCCGTCGGCGCGAATTCGCCGTTCCTGCTCGGCAAGGCGCTCTGGCACGAGACCCGGATCCCGCTGTTCCTGCAGGCCACGGACACCCGGCCCGAAGAACTGAAGAACCAGGGCGTGCGGCCGAGGGTGTGGTTCGGCGAGCGATGGATCACGTCGATCTTCGACCTGTTCGAGGAGAACGTCCGGTACTTCCCCGGCCTCCTGCCCGAGACCGATCGCGAGGATCCGATCGAGGCCCTCGACTCCGGGCAGGCGCCGAAACTCACCGAGCTGCGGATGCACAACGGCACCGTCTGGCGCTGGAACCGGCCGGTGTACGACGTCGTCGACGGCCTGCCGCATCTCCGGGTGGAGAACCGGGTGCTGCCCGCCGGCCCGACCGTCGTCGACATGGTCGCGAACGCCGCCTTCTTCTACGGCGCGCAGCGGGCCCTCGCCGAAGCCGACCGTCCAGTGTGGACACAGATGTCGTTCCAGGCCGCCGAGGAGAACATGTACGCGGGCGCGCGCCGGGGTTTCGACGCGCAGCTGTACTGGCCGGGTATCGGCTGGATCCCGCCGGACGAGCTGGTGCTGCGGGTCCTGCTGCCGCTGGCGCACGAGGGACTGCGCCGGTCGGACGTTTCGGACGAGGCGAGAGAGCGCTATCTCGGCATCATCGAGCAGCGGTGTCTCACCAGGCGGACCGGCGCGGCGTGGCAGCGGGAGTACGTCCTGCGCGCGGAGGAGCGCGGCGCCGAACGGGAGACCGCGCTGAACCGGATGCTGGGCCGGTATCTGGAGCTGTCCGCCACGGAGACGCCGGTGCACACCTGGCCGCTGGAGGCTTAGGGGTGCCTCTCAAACCGAGGCTCGGCTGGGCCGTGAGGACACGCGCGCGCGTTTCTTTTCGGCCGGAGGCCTCGGATTTGCGGAGGTGGGCCGCTGTCACGGCCGGGTGAGTGACCAGCTGACGCCGCGGCCCGGCTACGGAAATCCGAAAGCGCGCTTTGAGACACCGGGTTTAGAGTTTCCTCTCAGGGAGGTGGCTCGTGCCCAAGATCATCGGCCGCTCGCTGGAGGAGCACCGGCGCGAGGTCCGCAGCAGGGTGTTCGACGTCCTGCGCGGCCAGCTGTACGAGCGCGGGTTCGACGCGATCACGCTCGCCGGTGTCGCCGCTGAAGCGGGCCTCGGCCGGACGGCGATGTACAACCACTTCCCCGACAAGGAAAGCCTGCTGGTGGCCTTCGTCGAGGACGAGGCGACGCGGTACGTCGAACGGCTGTCGGCGGCCGTCGCGACCGCCGACACCCCGGTCGAGAAGCTTTCGACGTTCGTCCGGCTCCAGCTGCGGGTGCTCGCCGAGTACCACCTGCCACCGGGGACGGCGCTCGCGTCGGCGCTGGCGCCCGCCGCGTACCGGCGGATCAGCGCGCATGCCGACCCGATCACCGGCCAGCTGCGGGAGATCCTCGCGGAGGGGGTGCCGGACGAGGATCCGGACGTCCTGATCCCGATGATCACCGCCGCGCTCGGCAGCCGTCAGGTGGTCGACGTGCCACCCGAACGGCTGGACGACGCGATCGAGGGCGCCGTGCGCTTCGTGCTCAGAGCGGTCGGGATGTCGGAAAACCCGTGAATTAGGGTAGCCTAACCCGCAGTTGTGCCTTACGCTCTTTCTGACAGCATGTCAGATCGATGCTTGGAGGCTCTGTCCATGCCGGTGACCACCGACGTCGAATCCGGGCCGTTCTCCGCGACCCTGCGCGCCTCCACCCTGCCCGCCCACGAGCGGGCCAACCACTCCGAGTACATGAACGCGCTGCTCGGCGGCGAGCTCACGCGCGACGGGTACACGCGGCTGGCGATCCAGTACTACTTCATCTACCAGGCGATCGAGCAGGCCGCCGACAAGCTGGCGAAAGACCCGGTGGCGGGCAAATTCGTCTTCGAGGAGCTGCGGCGGTTGCCCAGCCTCGAACGCGACCTCGAACACCTCGTCGGCCCGGACTGGCGCGAGACCGTCCGGCCGCTGCCCTCGACGGAGCGTTACGCGCGGCGTGTGGCCGAGGCGTCGGACTGGTCCGGCGGATTCGTCGCCCACCACTACACGCGCTACCTCGGCGACATCGCCGGCGGTCAGGTCATCCGGCGACTGCTGGAACGGAAGTACGAGCTCAACGAGGCGGGGTCGCTGTTCTACCACTTCGACCAGCTGGGCAGCGCTCCCAAGTTCCGGGACAACTACCGCGAACAGCTGAACGCGGCGCCGTGGAGCGAGGACGAACGCGCGCGGCTGATCGAAGAGGCCATCGTGGCCTTCGAGTGCAACATCGCGGTGTTCGACGAGCTGGCGAGCGAGCTGGACGAGTACCGGGCCGCCTGACGTCGTGCGTCCGGTCGCGGGGTAGGGCCGGCCCCACCCCGCGATCGGCGGTCCGCCGGATCCCCTCACCCCGGGGAAATCCCTAACTTTCCAGGTATGTTCCGAATCGCGGCCACCGCCGCCCTGTTGACCGTCGCGACGGTCCTGACCACTCCCGCCGCCCAAGCCGCGACACCCGCCGCCGTCTTTGACGAAATCCTCCCGCGAAGCCTTGCCGAGCACCACATTCCCGGTGCCGCCGTGGTGGTCGTCGAGGGCGGTAAGACCGTGTTCTCGAAGGGTTACGGCGTGTCCTCAGTGGACACTCAGGCCAAGGTCGACCCCGAGCGCACCGGGTTCCTGATCAACTCCGTCGGCAAGTCGATCGCCGCGACGGCCGCGATGCAGCTCGTCGAACAGGGCAAACTCGCACTGGACGCCGACGTCAACACGTACCTGAAGTCGTTCAAGATCCCCGAAACCTTCCCCGGCCGACCGGTCACCCTGTCGTCCCTGCTCACCCACACCGCGGGTTTCGAAGACCGCGTGTACCGGATGTTCACGCCACGGGAAGAGAAACTGCCGACGCTCGCGGAGCATCTCGCGGCCGAGATGCCCACCCGGGTCCGCCCGCCCGGCGAGGTCGCCCTCTACTCGAACTACGGCTACGCGCTGGCCGGGCATCTCGTGGAGCTCGCGTCAGGACAGTCCTATTCGGACTATGTGCGGCAACACATCTTCGAACCGTTGGGGATGAAGGACAGCAGTGTCGCGCAGCCCACGCCTGATGTCCCGCTGGCGACCGGCTACCGCTGGGACGGGTCCGCGCAGGTCGTGCCGCCCGCCAACTTCGGCCCCGAACCGCCCGCGGGCGACGGGAACGTCGCGACTCCCGCCGACATGGGCCGCTACCTGTCCGCGAACCTCGTCCCCGGCGTGTTCAGCCGTCCCCTGCTCGACCAGTTGCACGGCGCGCGGTTCCGCAACGATCCACGCCTGCCCGCGATGGGTTTCGGCTTCTCCGAACGGTATCTGAACGGTCTGCGCCTGGTGGAGAAGACCGGTGACTCACCGGGGTTCTTCAGCGTGCTGGAACTCGTGCCGGAGAAGAACACCGGCGTGTACCTGGCGTTCAACGGCGGTGCGTTCTCCGGCGACGCCGCCGCGGTGACCGCCGAGGTGCTGAAAGCGTTCGTCGACCGGCTACAGCCCGCCACGCCCGTCCCCGCTCCCGTGAGGCTCGCGGGTGATGTCTCGAGGTTCGAGGGCAGCTACAACAACACCCGGCTGGACTACGACAGCTTCACGAAGGTCCGCGCGCTCGCGGGCGGCGTCACGGTGACCGCGGACGGCGACGGCGTGCTGACGACTTCCGGCCTCGGAGAGGGGACCCGGCGCTGGACACAGACCGAGCCTGGGCTGTTCACCGACGCCGCCGGTGAGCGGATCGCGTTCCGCGAGTCCGGCGGGGAGGTCCTGCTCTTCGCGGGCGACGACCCGAACTCCTCCTACGAACGGGTGTCGTGGCTCGGCTCGCCGTCCACGCACCTGCTGATCCTCGGTGTCGCGCTGCTGCTCCTGCTGGGCGCACTGGTGTGGTGGCCGATCCGCGCGTTCGTCCGGCGCGGCCGGGAGCGGAACCCGTCGGGCGCCCGGTTCGCGACCGTCGCCGCCTGGTCCGCGGCGCTGGCCGTCCTGCTGTTCACGACCGGTTTCGCCCTGCTCATGAGCGATCTGAGCGCCGCCGCCGTGGCGCTGACGTCCGGGCACTCGCCGTTGCTGAGCGTCACCTTGCTCCTGCCGAACGCCGTCCTGCTCCTGACCGGCGCGGCCGTCGTCTGCGCGGTGCTCGCCTGGGTCCGAGGCTGGTGGACCACGCCCGCCAGGATCACCTACACGGTGGTTTCCGTTGCCCTGCTCGCCTTCCTCGGCGTCATCGCCTCTTATCACCTGGTGGGACTGCCCTACCTGGCTTGATGACCGCCGTCACATCGCCTTGACCTCCAGCTAACTGGAGCTAGCAGGGTGGGTTTCAGGCGGTGGTCCCACCGGGTACAGCCGCTACGAACGGGTCGTTCCACCTGGGGAGAAACGCGGCGCCCCCGGTCGCCGCAAACGGGTGAAGACGACTAAGTTCGTCCTTGGAAACTTGTGTCGAAGACAGAAGGAGGGCCGATGGCCCGCTACGTGCTCCCCGATCTCGACTATGACTACAGCGCTCTGGCGCCGCACATCTCGGGCGAGATCAACGAGCTGCACCACAGCAAGCACCACGCGACCTACGTCAAGGGCGCGAACGACACGCTCGACAAGATCGCCGAGGCCCGCGAGGCCGGCAACTTCGGTGACATCGTCGGCCTGCAGACCACGCTGGCGTTCCACCTCGCCGGGCATGCCAACCACGTCGTGTGGTGGAAGATCCTCTCCCCGGAAGGCGGCGACAAGCCGACCGGCGAGCTGGCCTCCGCGATCGACGAGGCGTTCGGCTCCTTCGACAAGTTCAAGGCGCAGTTCACCGCGGTCGCCACCACGATCCAGGGCAACGGCTGGGCCGCGCTCTCCTGGGACCCGATCGGCAAGACGCTGATCACCCAGCAGCTGCGCGACCACCACAACAACCTGGTCCTCCCGACCACGCCGATCCTGCTGGTCGACGTCTGGGAGCACGCGTTCTACCTGGACTACAAGAACGTGAAGCCGGACTACGTCAAGGCGCTCTGGAACATCTTCAACTGGGCCGAGATCTCCAAGCGGTTCGACAACGCCGTCGCCGGTGGCAACGGCCTGCTGCTCGGCTGACCTCTCGCCACGAAACGGGGCTCTCCTACCGGGAGGGCCCCGTTCTTCGTTCTTGACCTCCAGCCGAGTCGAGGTGTCAAGGTGGTCGCATGGACGTCGCCGCATACCTCGACCGACTCGGGCTCGACCGCCCCGCCGCCGCGGACGTAGCCGCGTTGCGGACGCTGCAAGAGCGCCATCTCGCGGTGGTGCCGTTCGAGAATCTGAGCATCCACCTCGGCGAACCGATCGTCCTGGACGCCGAGGCGCTGTTCGACAAGATCGTGCGGCGGCGCCGTGGTGGCTTCTGTTACGAGCTGAACGGGCTCTTCGCCGCCTTGCTGGGAGAACTGGGCTTCGACGTCACCCTGCAGGCCGCGAAGGTCTTCCGGCCGGACGGGACCCTCGGGCGGCCGTTCGACCACGCCGTCGTCCGTGTCGAGCTGGAAGAGCCGTGGCTGGCGGACGTCGGCTTCGGCCGGTTCAGCCGGTTCCCGCTGCGGCTGTCCGCCACCGAGGCGCAGGCCGACCCGGACGGCGAGTTCCTGGTGCTCGACGCGCCTCACGGCGACATCGACGTCCTCCAGGACGGCAAGCCCCAGTACCGGATCGAGCGGCGGCCGCGGGCGCTGGACGAGTTCGTCCCGACGGCGTTCTGGCAGGCGACCTCGCCGGATTCGCATTTCACGCAGGGGCCGACCTGCTCGCTGCCGACCAAGCACGGCCGCGTCACGCTGGCGGGTGACAAGCTGATCGTCACCACCCACGGCGTCCGCACGGAGACCAGGCTTTCGGGTGACGAGGAGATCCTGGAGGCGTATCGGAAGGAGTTCGGGATCGAACTCGACCGGGTGCCTTGACCCGAGCGACGCGGTCATCGACCATGAATCCTCCGGAATGAACGAAGCCCCGCCTCCGGGGGTGACCCGGTTGCGGGGCTTCGTCCGTTCCCGAACTGACTGCCGCTCCCACCACGAAGCGGACGTGTATGAGGTTAGCCTAACCTCATCTTCCCCGGCAAGGGGTTCCGCCGAGAGACGCCGATCTCACCCTTATGAGTGACTTGTCCCATGACTCTTCTCAGCGGCAAGGCCGTGGTGATCACCGGCTCCGGGCAGGGCCTGGGCAGGGCTTTCGCGCACCATGCGGCCGCACAGGGCGCGGCGGTCGTGGTGAACGACGTCGAAGCGGGGATCGCGGACGAGGTCGCGCGGGAGATCCGCGCACTGGGCGGGCGGGCTGTGTCCCATGAGGGTTCGGTCGCCGACGCCGAGCAGGCCGCCGGGCTGATCGACCGGTGCGTCGCCGAATTCGGACGGCTCGACGGCCTGGTCAACAACGCCGGCGTCAACTACCGGGCCGAGCCGTGGGCGGCCGACCCGGCGCGGATGCGTGAAGTGGTCGAGGTCAACGTGCTCGGCCCGCTGTTCTGCGGGACCGCGGCGGCGAAGGTACTGCGTGCCCAGGGCGGCGGCGTGATCGTGAACGTCGGCTCCGGCTCGATGATCGGCCAACGGCGCGCGGCCGCGTACTCGGCGTCGAAGGGCGCTGTCGCCTCCATGACCGCCTCGTGGGCGGTGGACCTGGCCGAATACGGCATCCGGGTCAACGCCGTCGCGCCGGTGGCCTGGACGCGGATGGCCTGGAACGATCCGAGCGTCGTCCAGACCCCTGAGCACACCCCGGAACGGGTGGCGCCGCTGGTGACATACCTGCTCAGCGACCTCTCGGCGGGGATCACCGGCCAGATCCTCCGGTTCCGCGGCGACATCCTGTGCGTGCTGCGGCAAACCGCGATCAAGGACCCCGTGCTGGACCGGGACGGCTGGACCGTCGAAGACATCGCGTCGGCGTTGGACGGCGAGCTGCGGGAGGCGCTGGAACCGCCTCCGTCAGCGAGATGGTCGTGAGTGGCCGCGCCTGGTCGAAAGTCCGTGAAGGCGTGGCGTGCGCGGAGGCGTGACTCGCGTGATCAGGGACGTGACTCGCGTGATTGGAGGCCGCACTCGAGGTGTTCCGGCGCTGATCACGCGAGTTCCGGCTTCAATCACGTGAGTTGCGGCTTCGATCACGTGAGTGCGGTGCCACGGCGCCGGTGGTAATGCCACGTCACCGCCGCGAGCAGCGGTCCCCAAAGCACCAACGGGGCGTAGAGGACGACGACCAGCCAGTACGCCCAAGGCTCGCCCGCCATTTCACCGATGAAGGTCGTGTACACGAAGAAGCCTCCGTAGACCGTCGTGGCCACTGCGCCGAGCGAGGAGACAACCACCACCTTGCGGGCGGAAACGGGCTTGCCGCCGACGAAGGGAAGCCATCTCGGCCAGGTCTCGCCCCACGGCTGGATGAGACCGAGCGCCAGGAAGGCGACCGCTTCAGAGAACACGGCGAGGAACACGAGATAGAGCGAGCCCCAGCCGGGAGTGTTCAAGCTGTCCAATTCGGACTGAGCCAGCCCGAACGGGATCCCGACCGCGAGCCCCAGCCGCCAAAGGCCGGACGGGACGTTCACCAGTGCGACGGTGTGCGCCGACCACTTCGCCCATCCGGGCACTCCTGGAACGCTGCGAAACGCTGTGCTGTCCATGTCTTGAAGCCTCGTCGGACGCGCTTCGCGGCGGTTCCCTCCGGTGGTGCTTCGGGCTCCCCCACGAGAGGGGAACGCACCTGACTCGTGAGTGGTAAGGACGGTTCTAACCGTCCTTACCACGCACGAGCCTTTGGGCGTTTCGCCGGACACCGGGCGCCCGACGGACTAGCTTCACCCCCGTGGCCACCCCGAACGACTACCGCGCCATCGCGCGCAAGACCGACCGTCCGATGTGGATCTGGGCGGGCTGCGCGCTGGCCAGTGTGCTGCTGCTGTTCGGCGTCGGCATCGTCGTCGCGATCACCGTGCTGAACCAGGACGGCGAGCCCGAAGCCGAGCTCCCCGCGACCTGGCCGTCCAGGTCCGGACAGGCGCTCCGCCCGGTCACGATGCCGACGGGCGAGATGGTGGCCGCACTGACGGACGAAACCGCGGCGCAGGTGCTGTGCCAGGCGATCCCGGAGCAGCGCTGGGAGGAGATCCTCGGCGGCCGCACGCTTCGCGAGGCCGGCCAGTCCTGCCACGCGGTCACCGCGCAGCTCGACGTCAGCGCGCAGATGGCGCCGGCGCTGCCGGACGATACGAGCCGCGGTCTGCCCACGCGGACCACGGTCGCGGGCAAGCTCGCGGTCATCGCCACGAACGAGGACGGCACCAGCCTGAGCGTCGAGCTCGTCGAAGTCGCGCCGCACAATGGCGCCTCGCCCATGCTGCACGTCTCGATCCGCAGCAGGACCGTGAAGAGCCCGGAAACCGAGAAGAAGGCGAGGTCGCTCGCCGAAGCGCTGATCGCGGGTGCGATGCCGCCGGGGCCGAAGTTGCCGAAAATCGGCGAGAACGGCGAGATCCCGCTGGAGAAGCCGGAACCCGGTCCGATCAAGGACAAGCCGCTGCCGGTGATCTCGTGGCTGCTGTGCGGAGAACTCGGCCGCGCGCTCGGCGTCCCGGCCGACACGGCGAAGCCGACGTTCTTCGCCGGATGCGAGCTGAACGGCGTGACCGCGGACTACAGCGAGCTGTCCACCGCCGTCGCCCCGACCACGACGGTCGCCGGGCTGCCTGCCCAAGTCGACGGACGAGGCGTCGTCGTGCAGCTCACCGGCGATCCGGCCGGGCAGACGCTCAAGTTCAAGGGCACCGGCGACCTCGTGGCCCTCGCCGAGAAGATGGTGCCGCCGCTGCTCGGCCGCTAGGCGCGGTAGTTCGACAAGAGGTCGCCGAGCAGCGTCTCGTACGCCTTCCGCTCGAAGCGGGCGCCGGTGAACCGGTACTCCTCCGGGTCGTCGAACGGCTCGTAGTCGGTTTGCCAGCCGAAGCCCCGCCACTCGACCACATCGTCGCCGAAGACGACTTCGACGCTGTAGGCGCCACAGCCGAGATCGCCACACATCGGACACATCAGCAGCGCGACCCGGCCGTCGTCGAAATCGCCCGGCAGGCGCCCCAGAAGACGGCGAAGCGTCTCGACCGCGGACTCGCGCCACCTGTCGTCGTCCAGGAACAACGGCGTCCGCTGCTCAGCGGGAACCATCGAGCGCAGCGCGACGCCATCGATCGTCCAGTCGAGGAACCCGGTCCCCGACGGTTCGACGCCGAGCCGCTTCACACCCGTTCCCGCTTCAGCACGCGCAGACCGTTCCCGAACCGCCGCACCGGCAGGCTCACCCCGCCACGCCGGATCAGCACGACGGCGCACACCACCGCGGCGACCGCCGAGATCGCGCCGCCGATGTAGAACGGCGAGCGGCCGCCGAAGGCGTCGGCCATCCAGCCGGTCATCGGGCCGCCGATGGGGTTGCCGCCGATCAGCACCAGCACGTACAGGCCCATCACCCGGCCGCGCATCTCCGGGCTGACCGCGGTCTGCACGAGCGCGTTCGCCGTGTTCAGGAAGGTGATCGTGGCGAAGCCGAGCGGGATGAGCGCGAGGCCGAAGGTCAGGTACGTCGGCATGAACGCGGTGATCACCTCGAACGCGCCGAGCAGGAACGCCGAGATCAGCAGCAGCCGCACGCGCGGACCGCCGCGGGTGTTGCGACGGGCCGACATCAGCGCGCCGGTGAAAGTGCCGACGGCGACCAGCGTCGACAGCAGGCCATAACCGTCGGCGTTGGTGTGGAAGACGTTCGCGGCGACGATCGGCAGCGACGTGAAGTACGTGATGCCGAACGTGCTCACGAAGAACACCAGCACCATCACGGTCATCAGGTCACTGCGCCGTCGGACGTACCGCAGCCCCTCGACGAGCTGCCCCTTCTCGCGCGGGATGGCCGGGCCGCGGAAGAGCTTGTCCGGGTTCATCAGCACCAGCGCGGCGATGACGGCGCCCGTGCTCACCGCGTTCGCCATGAACAGCCAGCCGGTGCCGACCCAGGTGATCGCGAAACCCGCGATGGCCGGGCCGACGATCCGGGCCATGTTGAAGATCGACGAGTTGAGCGCGACGGCGTTGGTGACCTTGTCCCTGCCCACCATCTCGGCGACGAACGACTGCCGCGCGGGCACTTCCAGCGAGGCCGTCACGCCGAGGGTGAAGCAGAGGAGGTACACGTGCCAGAGCGCCGCGATCCCGCTCAGGTCGAGGGCGCCAAGGACCACCGCCTGCGTCAGCACGGCGATCTGGATACCGATCAGCAGCCGCCGTTTGTCGACGCGGTCGGCCAGCACGCCCGCCCACAGCGAGAGGAACAGCGTCGGCGCGAACTGCAGCGCGACCGCGATGCCGAGCGCGATCGGGTCGTTGCCGCTGAGGGTGAACACCAGCCAGTCCTGCGCGATGCGCTGCATCCAGGTGCCGATGTTCGAGATGACCTGGCCGGTGAAGAAAAGCCGGTAGTTGCGGACCTTCAGCGAGGAGAACATGCTCCCGCGCGGCTTCTCGCGCGCGGGTGGTGGCGGTGGAGCGGGTTCCCGGGTAACGGTGGTCTTGGAAGGACACTGTGTTTCGTTACCCGTGGTCGTCACCGCTGTTAGTTCCCCGCCATCCTGTCGATGATCTCGGAGGCGCGAGAGAGCACTTCACGTTCTTCGGCGCTCAACTCCGCCAATTGCTTGTCCAGCCAGATCTCCCGCGCGGTGATCTGCTCGATCACGTAGGCCCGGCCGCGATCGGACAGTTCGACGATGGCCTGGCGGCCGTCCGTCGGATGCGGCCTGCGCTCGACGTAACCCATCTCCTCGAGCGCGGCGATCACCCTCGTCATCGAAGGTGGCTGGACGCCTTCCTTCGCGGCGAGCTGGCCAGGGGTCAGCGCACCGCATTTGTGCAACGTCGACAACGCGGACACCTGGGTCAGCGAGATGCCGTCACCGGCACGCTGGGCCCGTAGCCGTCGATTGAGCCGCACCACCGCGAGACGCAGGCGGCTCGCCAGTGAGCGCTCGTGCGTGTCTCCGGACATATAGTTAGCATACCTCACGATCGGATCATCGGCCCGTGAGATCGCCCACGGATGACATAACCGCTGGTCAGTTGAACGCGGCCTGGATCGGCCCGACCGCGAAATAGGCCACGAACATCGCCGCGATACCCCACATCAGCGGGTGCACGCCCTTGGCCTTGCCGGTGACCGCGCGGATGACGACGTAGCTGACGAAGCCGGCGCCGATGCCGTTGGCGATCGAGTAGGTGAACGGCATGACCACGATGGTCAGGAACGCGGGCAGCGCGACGGTGAAGTCGGAGAAGTCGATCTCCTTGACCTGGCTCATCATCAGCGCGCCGACGACGACCAGCGCCGGAGCGGCGGCTTCGACCGGGACGACCTGGTAGAGCGGGGTCAGGAACATGGCCGCGATGAACAGCACGCCGGTGACGACGTTCGCGAGCCCGGTCCTGGCGCCCTCGGCGATACCGGACGCGGATTCGACGAAGACGGTGTTCGAACTCGACGACGCGAAGCCGCCCGCCACCGCGGCGGTGCCGTCGACGAACAGGGCCTTGCCGACGTTCGGGAGCTTGCCGTCCGCCGGGAGCAGCCCGCCTTCCTTCGCCAGGCCGGTCATCGAGCCCATGGTGTCGAAGAAGTCCGCCAGCACCAGGGTGAACACCAGCAGCACGACGGTGATGATCGGCAGCCGCGTCCAGGCGCCGAAGGAGATGTCGCCGACCAGCGAGAGGTCCGGCATGCCCAGGACCTGATCCGGCAGCGCCGGGTAGCCGAGGTTCCAGCCCAGCGGGTTCACGCCCTTGGAGGGGCCGACCTTGGTGATCGCCTCGACGACGATCGCCAGCACGGTCGACGCGAGGACACCGATCAGGATCGCGCCCTTGACCCGCTTCGCCACCAGGATGCCGGTGACCAGCAGGCCGACGACGAACACCAGCGTCGGCCACGAGGCGATCGAGCCGTTGATGCCCAGCCCGACCGGCACGGTCGTCTTCGCGTCGTCCGGGACGCGGCGGACGAAACCGGCGTCCACCAGGCCGATCAGGCAGATGAACAGGCCGATGCCGACCGCGATCGCGGATTTCAGCGGCGGTGGCACGGCGTTGAACACCGCCGTGCGGATGCCGGCGAACACGAGCAGGACAATGACCAGGCCCTCGATCACCACCAGGCCCATCGCCTCCGGCCAGGTCATCTGCGAGGCGAAGGTGACCGCGATCAGGCTGTTGATGCCGAGGCCGGTGGCGATGGCGAACGGATAGTTCGCGACCAGGCCCATGATGATCGTCAGCACGCCGGCGACCAACGCGGTCACCGCGGCGACCTGCGGCACGGGGAGGATGTTGCCGAGGACGTCCTTGTGCGCACCCGCGTCTTCGGCGGAGAAACTGCCGAGGATCAGGGGATTCAGCACGACGATGTAGGCCATCGTGAAGAAGGTGACGATCCCGCCGCGGATCTCCCGCCCCGGTGTCGAGCCGCGCTCGCTGATCTTGAAGAACCGGTCCAGTGTGGACCGGGTGCGCTGCTCCGCCATCGCGTACCACCCTTCGCCCGTTGCCGGGTACCCTTCCCCACGTGGGCGAATCGATCAATTCCGGGGAAGTAAACGGTTCATTGCGGCCAACGCCGGAGCTGCCGAAGCGGCTGACCGACCTGACGCCGGTCGTGATCGTAGGTACCTCGCTCTGGGCGGTCGCGACCGTGGTCCTGTTCTTTGTGACCGACGGCATCTGGGTGCAGACGGCGTTCTCCGGCGTCGTGCTCGGCTTCATCGGTCTCGCGATCATCGCCTGGCAGCGCGCCGCCGCCCGCCGGGGCTCGAAGAGCGCCCAGCGCCTCTAACCCCCGCATTCAGAGGACGAAACGCGGTCAGTTCAGGAGGGCCGAGGGCGAGGGGTCGTCGAGCAGGGCCGTCAGGACGTGACGGTCGGCCCAGCGGTCCGTGGCCCAGGCGAAGGCCCGGCCGAGGCCTTCCGGGGTGTCGGCGGCGTGCAGCCTGCCGTCGGACCACCAGGCGACCTCGTGCTCGGCGTCCTCGAAGGTCACCGTCAGCGCCTCGTGCAGCAGCACGCCACCCTCGGGCAGTTCGACGCCCAGCTGATCGGCGGCCAGCCGGAGCGCGGACAGCTCCGTCCACGGCACGTACTCGCCGTCTTCGGTGACCTTGGCGTCGAGTCCGCTCGCCACGGGCAGGTCCAGCAGTTCCGCCAGCGCGGCGGCGCCGCTCGCCGAGACGACCATCCGCTCCGGCGCCAGTACGGCCGCGAACCACGGCACGTCGAGCACCACGGCGTCGCGAGCGTCGACGGCCGAGCCGTCCGCGGCACGGACGCGGTCCGGCGTGGGAACGTCCACTGTGTACTCGGCGAGGGCCGCGTGCGCGCGGGAAGCGAGCCCGGGGCTCACCTTGCGCTCGGGATCCCCGAGCCGATCCAGGAGATCCTCGACGTCTTCGGCGTCCGCCCCCAGCTCCGTCCGGACACCGGCGGCGAGCAGGATCTCCTTGCTCAGTCCCGAATCCGGGACGACGTCGTAGAGCCCGGCCAGCGCGGACGCTTCCGGCATCCGCCAGTCGAGCGGGGCGTGCCCGTCCAGCAACGCGTACCGCGCGAGCCACCAGCCGGTGTGCCCGCCGGGTTCGGTGAGGGCCCGCCAGGTTTCGGGACGCGCCGCGAGCAGGCGCAGCGCCTCCGGCCAGGCGTCGTCACCGACGAGGTCGAGATCGCGCACGGCGAGCACCCGCGACGGCGGCCGTTCCCGGGAATCCCACCACTCGTGCTCTTCGGGCAGCCCGTGTTCGGGTTCGAGGGGTTCGTCGTCGGTGATGATCGCGAACGAATCGAGCACGCCGACCGCGACGAGCGTCGCCACCGGCCAGTCTTCGGCGAATTCCTCGTCCAGCACGGACAAAGCGCCGTCTTCTTCGAACACCTCGGGGTCGAAGATGTCGCCCAGCGGCGACGTCGGCAGGACGAGCTCGTCCGCGCGACGCCAGCCGTCCTCGCTCGGCAGGGCCAGCGCACCCGCCCAATCGGGGGCTTCGTCGCCGACTTCGGCGATCAGGCGGAGCACCGCGCCCGCGAGCGCCATACCGTCCAAACCGGACCGGACGTCTTCGACACTGCGTTCGACGGCCGCGCTCAGCGCGTCGGCCTCCAGCAGGTCACTCGCCTCGGCGTGCTTGGCACCCAAGCGTTCCAGCAACGGATGCGCGGCGGCCGGATGCACCAGCCTCAGCCCGATGATGTCCACATCGGACAGCAGTTCGAGCAGTTCCGCCGAGCCACCGACGAGCAGCGCGTCGCGGACGCCGGGCAAGGTCCGGCCGTCGGACATCGGCACCGGCAACGCGCCGAGATCGTCCTTGGTGAGGTCGTGTGCTTCGAGCGCCGGGAGCAGCACGTCGTAGAGCGAACGCCACCACGAGGGCTCGCGCTGGGCCCCGGTCAGCAGCTCGATGGCTTCGGCGGGCGACAGCGTCCGCGCGCCGACCGCGCGAAGGTCCACACCGGACAGTGAAATCAAGCCGGGCACGAGATCGGCCAGCAGCGGCGCCAATCCCGGCACGTCCACCGAAAGGACACGCGCCTGACGCCCCGGCAGATCGTCACCCTCCTGCGCGGGAAGCCAAGGCGAGTCGCTGAGATTCTCGAGGATGGCCTCGCGCAGCGTTCCGTCCACAGTGGAACGCGGGAAGCCTGCGCCGGGCACGAGCGCCAGACGTTCCTTGCCCGGCAAGGAACAGACGAGCTCGACGTACTCCCGCGCGGCGTTCTTCAACGCGGCGGTCAGCTCCGGCCCCGGCAACGCGCGGCGCCGGGACGGCTCGATCGGGAGCGTCGCGATCAGCCTGGCCGGCAGGGAAAGCTCGTCGTCGGTCGGGGTCGGCGCGTGCAGCACGTCGTCACCGAGCGGCCGGGGTGAACCTGATCCATCGAGCGGGACGGCCCAGACGACCTCGCCGCGATGCACCTGCCAGTGCTCGGATCCGCCCGGCGACGCGAGCTCGACGACACCGTCACCGAGATCGGAGCGGCGCCAGACACCGCCTTCGACCTCGACGCTTTCCAGCCAGGGCAAGGTGAGCAGAAGATCGCCGATGTCGTTCTTCAGATCCGCCAGCAGGGCCCGGACATCGACGCCTTCGCGTAGCGGAAGCCGGACCTCGGTGGTGAAACCCTCGGGCACGGGCGGCTCGTCGTCGGCGACCGGCCACGGCAGCCGCAGCACGGGAACGTCTCCGGTGCGCTCGGCTTCGGCACGCGTGCGTTCCGCGGAGAACGCGACGCCTCCGGTCACCGAAACGATCCTCGGCTCGGCGGAAACCGTGAGCACGGCGGCGAATCCGACGCCGAACCGGCCGACGGTCTCCTCCCCCTTGCCGGAAGCACGAAGGGAGGCAAGGGATTCGACCCCGCGGGCGTCCAAGGGCGCGCCCGTGTTGGCGAACCTCAGCTCACCGTCCACAACGGACACCCGAAGCGTGCCGCGATCACCGGCGGCCAGGGCGGCGTCGGCGGCGTTCTGCGCCAGCTCGACGAACAGCCGGTCGCGGTAGCCACCGACCCGCAGGTCGTTCTCGGTGTTCGTGTCCTCGGTGAACCGCGTCGGCGAATCGGCCCACGCCCGCAGGACGGCGGCGCGGAGCCGCTCGGTGCCGAACGGGTCAGTGCTCACTGGCGCTTTCGGCCTCGACCTGCGCCTCGTCGGCCGTTTCCGCGGTCTCGGCGGTCACCGCCTCGGGTTCGACCTCCGGCTGGACCTCGGCGGTCTCGGGCGCCTCGGCCACCGGGGCCTCGGACTCGTCGACGACCGTGGCTTCGGCGGGCTCGGGTTCGGGAGCCTCGACGGGCGTCTCCGGAGCAGGCTCGAAGTCCATCAGCGAGTCGTCGTAGACCAGTTCCGCCACCGGCACCGACGAGGTCACCTCGACCTCGATCTCGGAGTGCGCGCCGCAGCCGTACTCGACGTCGACGACGTGGCCGTCCGCCGGGGAGATGTCGTTGGTGCACGCGCCGAAGGCCGCGCTGAGCGAACCGGCGAGCGACACGAAGAACCCACAGCTGCCGCAGACGTCCGGCGCGCTGCGAGCCATGTCCGACCGCGGGCCGAACTCGCCGCTGTGCCAGCGGGCGGCGGCGTCGAGCCTGCCGTGCCGGGACAGCACGTGGACCCGGCCGAGCCCGGTCTCCTTGGCGACCGCCTCGACCGCGGGGTCGTCGGACTCCAGGTACGCGGGGACGAGCCGCGGGTCGTCTTTCTCCACCGGGAAGATGTCGCCGACGCCGAGGTCGCCCGCCTGCACGCGGCGCTCCCACGGCACCCACGCCGGGGCGACACGCGCGTCCGGACCCGGGATCAGCACGACCTCGCTGACCGTGATCGGCTCGTCCTCACCGGCGAGCGCGACCGTCACCGACCAGCGCCAGCCGCGATACCCCGTCACGGTCGCCTCGAACAGGTGGCTCGCGGAGACCGCGTCCTCGGAGTCCACGCCGACGTGCGCGCCGACCTGTTCGGCACCGGCGTCCTCCAGCACCGCCGCGCGGGCCAGATCGACCGCCTCGGCGAGTTTGCGCTGGATGGAGCCGTCGTCCAGGGTCAACAGCAGGGTCATACCCCCATTCTGCCGCACGCGATATCGCGGTCCGTGTCAGGCTGTCCGCGTGCGCACGCTGATGACCACCTCGCTCCTGCTGGCCGCCGTCCTCGGTGGCTGCGCCGCCGCGCCGGTGAGCGACGCCGCGCCGCCCGCGCCCGAGAAGCTGAAGGTGCGGGTGCTCTCGACGTTGCCCCACGACCCGGGCGCCTTCACCCAGGGCCTCGAGTTCTCCGGCGAGACGCTGTACGAGGGGACCGGTCTGGTCGGGAAGTCGTCGATGCGGGCCGGGCCCGCGGGTGCGGCGCCGGCGGTCCGGCAGGAACTGCCCGGCCTGTTCGGCGAGGGCATCACCGTGCTCGGGGCGACGGCCTGGCAGATCACCTGGAAGGACGGCGTCGCGATCGAACGGGACGCCAAGACGCTGGCCGAGCTGAGGCGGGTGACGTACACCGGCGAGGGCTGGGGACTCTGTCATCGCGACGGGCGGCTGGTGATGAGCGACGGCTCGTCGAAGCTGACCTTCCGCGACCCTGTGTCCTTCGCGCCGACGGGCGCTGTCGATGTCGGCCGTGACCAGCTGAACGAGCTGGAATGCGTCGGCGACTCCGTGTACGCGAACGTCTGGCAGACCGACCGGATCCTGCGGATCGACGCGGCGACCGGGCGCGTCACCGGCGAGATCGACGCCTCCGGGTTGCTCGACCAGGCCGAGCGTGGTTCCGCGGACGTCCTCAATGGCATCGCGGCGGTGCCCGGGACCGACGAATTCCTGATCACGGGCAAGCTCTGGCCCAAGATGTTCCGCGTGAAATTCGTCCCGGTCCCCTAGAAAGCAGTGGTGAACGCGCGAAGCGAGTCCCGCGTAAGGCAGGATTGAACCGTGGGAATCTTCGGCTCGAACTCTGGACCCGACGGCACGCGTTCCGGCCGGTCGGGCAAGGAGCGTGGCCGCAAGAGCAAGCGGAAGTGGACGCCGGAGCCCGGCGCCGCCCAGGCACGCGGCTGGTCCGCACCGCCGCCGACCAGGGTCGATCAGCAGCCGGTGCCCCCGCCCGCGCCGCGTGCGGCCCGCCCGCAGCCGCCGCACCAGCCCCAGTACCAGCCGCATCCGGCCGGGCCCACCGCCGACGAAGCGCGCACCAGCGCGATCCCGATGGGACACCACCAGCCACCGCCGCCGCCTCCGCCGCCGAGGACGCCTCCTCGTGGCGCGCGGCCGTATCCGGATCCCTCGCAGCGTCAGACCGAACCCGTCCGGCGTCGTCAGGGCGGGTTCTACGACGAGCATCCGCCGGGCAGCGGCGAGTACGAGCACTACGACACCGGCGGATACGCGGGCGAGCCGCGTGAGGTGCCGGAGCCTCCGCACGAGCATCCGACGACCGCGGTCCCGCCGCGCGCGGGTGCCCTGCCGAAGATGCCGAAGAAGATCACGGTCACCCGGGTCGCGGCGATGCGCAGCCGTCAGCTCACCGGGCAGGCCGTCGGCGCGTTCCAGCGCGCGACGAAGGCGGACGGCGCCGACAAGTCGGGCCTCACTTCGCTGACGTACGCGGTGATGCTCAACTACGCCAGCGACGCCGCGATGGCGATCGCGCTGGCGAACACCTTGTTCTTCGCCGCCACCAGCGGGGAGAGCAAGGGCAAGGTCGCGCTCTACCTGCTCATCACCATCGCGCCGTTCGCGCTGGTCGCGCCGGTGATCGGTCCGGCGCTGGACAAGATCCAGCGCGGCCGACGGCTGGCGATGTGCGTGTCCTCGGCGGGGCAGGCGCTGATGGCGATCGTGATGGCGCTGCACTTCGACGACTGGCTCCTGTACCCGGCGGCGCTGGGCATGATGGTGCTGTCGAAGTCGTTCACCGTGCTCAAGGCCGCGGTGACCCCACGGGTGCTGCCGCCCGAGATCACGCTGTCCAAGACCAACGCGCGGCTGACCGTGTTCGGCCTGGTCGCCGCCGGCGCGTTCGGCGCGCTCGCGAGCGGGGTCAACGCGATCTGGGGCTCGCAGGGCGCGCTGTGGTTCACCATGCTGATCTGCGTCGCGGCCGCGGTGCAGTCGATGCGCATCCCGTCCTGGGTCGAGAAGACCGAGGGCGAGGTGCCGGCGTCGCTGTCCGCGCATCCCGAGCGGCGGGTCAAGAAGCAGCGGCAGCCGATGGGGCGGCAGATCGTCGTCTCGTTGTGGGGCAACGGCACCGTCCGCGTGCTGACCGGATTCCTGATGATGTTCTCCGCGTTCGCGGTGAAGGCGCAGGCCGAAGGCAGCGGGCAGAGCCCGTTCGACCAGCTGCTGCTGCTCGGCATCATCGGCGCCGCGGCGGGCGTGGGCGGTTTTCTCGGCAACGCGCTGGGTTCACGGCTGCATTTCGGCAAACCGGATCAGGTGATCCTGGCCTGCGTCGGAGCCTGTCTCGGCATCGCGATCATCGCCACCGTGGCGGCCGGACTGGCGACGGCGGCGATCGTGGCGCTCGTCGGCGCGACCGCGAGCGCGCTGGCGAAGATCAGCCTCGACGCCGTCATCCAGGAGGACCTGCCGGAAGAGTCGCGCGCGTCGGCGTTCGGGCGGTCGGAGACCGTGCTGCAGATGTCCTGGTGCTTCGGCGGCGCCGTCGGCCTGCTGCTGCCGCCGACGTACTGGATCGGCTTCCTGGTGCTGTCGATCCTGCTGGCCGTCGGGTTCACGCAGACGTTCATGGTCCGGCGCGGGACCTCACTGGTCCCGGGTCTCGGCGGCGACCGGCCGCTGCGCCCGGAGCCGACCAGCGAAACGCCGGTCCCCTCGCAGCCCGGTGACTCCCGGTGGCGGCCGGGCTCGTAATCTTCACCGTATGCGGCGACTTCGTATTTTGGCCCTGCTCGCGGCGGGTGGTTTCGTGGTGGCCGGTTGCGCGGCCCCCGGCCCCGAAGAGGTGACCTTCTTCGCCGACGGCAAGACGGTGAACGTCGGCCCGCTGGCGTCGTGCGACATCAAGAGCGCCCAGTGCACCACCAGGCCCGACGCTGCGGGCAAACTGCGGATCCGGCCGGGGAAGCCGGTGCAGATCTCGGTGCCGAGCGCGATCGCGGAAACGCCGTGGAAGGTCACGGTGCAGTACGTGAACGGCCAGGGCGAGCCGCAGGAACTCAAGCAGGACATCATCACGTCGCTGGACCGGTTCGCCTACACCGTGACGACGCCGCGGCCCGACGACCAGATCCTCGTCGTCGAGGTCGCGCAGGCTTCGGTGCTCAGCCGGACCGGACGGCCGGAGGACGCCGAGGCGGTCACGACGGCCATCTGGTCGCTGCAGGTCGAGCCGCCGGCCGCCTGAGGGAGCAAGGGACCTTTGCTACCACCGCGCGGCCGTCCCTGAGCTGCGGCGATCTTCGAGTCCGTGAAGGCCTCCTTGAGGGACTCTGGGTCCCTCAAGGAGGCCTTCACGGACCAGGTGAGGTTCCCAAGGCATCGATGTACGCGAGTGCCATGAAAGGTCCTTTCCTTGCAAATTTTGCAAGGAAAGGACCTTTCATGGCACGTGGGCAGGGAGCGCCGATCAGGGATCGAGGTCCCGCGCGACCGCGCGCATGATCTCGGCGATCTGCTTGGTGTTCTTGCGGTCCGGGTAGCGGTTGCGCCGCAGATCCGGCTGCACCTTGAGTTCGAGCAGCTTGATCATGTCCTCGATGAGCCCGTGCAGCTCCTCGGCGGGGCGGCGGCGCGCCTCGGCGACCGAAGGCGGCGGATCCAGCAGCCGGACGGAGAGCGCTTGCGGGCCGCGGCGGCCGTCGGCGACACCGAACTCGAGGCGCTGCCCGGCCTTGAGCCCTTCGACGCCCTGCGGCAGCGCGGCTTTGCGGATGTAGACGTCGGCGCCCCCATCCTGGGTGACGAAACCGAAACCCTTCTCCGCGTCGTACCACTTGACCTTGCCGGTCGGCACTTCCCTCACCAATCCTTTGCTGTCCCGCTCACAACGAACGCGCCCGGGGGCGTACCCAGGGCGCGCGTCCCATAAGCGTATCTCGCCACAGGCCCTGTGGAGAAGCGGATACCGGCGGATACCCTCTCCTTCATGGAGACCGCAGTAAAGGAGGCCGCTGTGGCCGTCCCCGAAAAGCCCGGCAAACCGATCCTCATGCGCGTCGGCATCGGCCTGTTCGCGCTGGGCATGATCGCCGTCACAGCGGTTTTCGTCATGTTCGCCGCCGGACTCGAGAACCTGCCGGTGTGGCTTTCCGCCGCGGCGGGCGTGATCACTCCGCTGGGGCTCGCCCTCGGCCTGATCGCCCTTATCCGCGAGGCTCGCCGAAAGAGCTGAGCCAGCCGGGGAACTCGGTCAGCGAGTCGAACACCACGTCGGCTCCTTCCGCGAGCAGCTCTTCCTTGGTGCACGGGCCGGTCGTGACCCCGATCGGGACCGCGCCCGCCGCCAGCGCGCCGCGGATGTCGCCGACGTGATCTCCGACGTAGACGCTGGCGCCGTGCTCGGTGAGCGCGGCGGCCTTCTCCGTCGACCACAGTTCCCCGACCAGGACGTCGACCTCCAGCCCGAGCGCGTCCAGGTGGAGTTTCGCGTTGGGCGCGTATTTGCCGGTGACGACGACGGTGCGCCCGCCCGCCTCGCGGACCGCGTGCAGGGCTTCGGCCGCGCCGGGCATCGCGACCGTCACCGGCACGACCGTCTCCGGATACATCGCGCGGAACCGCGCCACCAGCTCCGGGATGCGCTCCTCCGGCGCGCCGAAACCCCGCAGGCTGGCGTCGAGGGGCGGGCCGAGGTTGGCCGCGAAGTATTCGCCGTCCAGCGGCAGGCCGGATTCCACGCCGAGCGCGTTCATCACCGCGACCATGCCCGGCCGCGGATCGATCAGTGTCATGTCGAGGTCGAACCCCACGGTGATGCCCACACGATCACGGTAGCCGCCGCCACCGACCGATTTACACCGGATGGACACCCGTCAACTTCTTTGACATACGCGTGATCTGTGTCAAGCTGGAAGTGTGGGCGAGATCACGAGCTTCTCCGATCGGACCAAGGCCTCCCTGCGGGAGGCACTGCTCGACGCGGCCACCGAGCTGCTCACCGAACACGGCTACACGGCCCTGCGGATGGCGGACGTCGCCGCCCGCGCCGGCGTGAGCAGGCAGACCGTCTACAACGAGTTCGGGAACAAGGGCACGCTCGCCGAGGCCGTGGTCCTCCGGACGACTTCGGAGTTCCTGGAAGGCATCCGCGTGCGCGTCCAAGACGCACTGGACCTGCGCGACGGGATCCGCGAGGCGGTCGTGTACACGATCGAGCACGCCCGCGAGAACCGGCTCGTCGCCACCACGCTGGGCACCGAAGCGGGCGAGGACCTTCTTCCCCTGCTCACCACCAAGGGCGAACCGATCCTGACCGCGGCCACCGAGGTCGCGGCCGGGCAATACCGCGAGTTCGAGCCGTCGCTCTCCCCGGAATCCGCCACGCTGCTGGCGGAGACCGTCGTGCGGCTTTCCCTGTCCCATCTCGTCATGCCGACGCATTCGGCCGACGAGGCGGCGGCGGCGGTCGTCGCCGTGCTGGCACCCGCGATACGGGCGCTGACCACCGATTCGAAGGGGACCTCATGACCGACACGCTCTCCGAACTGCGGACCGGTTTTTCCTCACTGCGCAAAGGCGGGCTGAACTGGGACTCGTTCCCGCTGCGGCTGTTCGTCAAGGGGAACAAGAAGTTCTGGAACCCTGCCGACATCGACTTCTCCCGTGAACGCGAAGGCTGGGAAAGCCTCAACCCGGAACAGCAGCGGTCGACGACCTATCTGGTGGCACAGTTCATCGCGGGCGAAGAGGCGGTCACCGAAGACATCCAGCCGTTCATGCGGGCGATGTCCGCGACCGGCCGCTTCGGCGACGAGATGTACCTGACGCAGTTCTGTTTCGAGGAGGCCAAGCACACCGAGGTGTTCCGCCGCTGGATGGACTCCGTCGGGCTGACCGAGGACCTGCATCCGTACGTCGCGGAGAATCCCCACTACCGCAAGCTTTTCTACGAAGAGCTGCCGCAGTCCTTGCGCGCGCTGGAAGACGATCCCAGTCCGCTCAACCAGATCCGCGCGAGCGTCACCTACAACCACGTCATCGAGGGCAGTCTCGCGCTGACCGGGTACTACTCGTGGCAGCTGATCTGCACCCAGCACGACATCCTGCCGGGTATGCAGGAACTGGTCCGCCGCATCGGCGACGACGAACGCCGCCACATGGCGTGGGGCACCTTCACCTGCCGCCGTCACGTGGCCGCCGACGATTCGCTCTGGGACGCGGTGCAGCAACGGATGGGCGAACTGCTCCCCCACGCGCTGGGCATGATCCAGTGGGTGCAGGACCAGTTCGAGGAGATCCCGTTCGACAACGATCCCGAGGAGATCATCCAGTACGCGGCGGACCGGGCGCAGCGGCGTCTCGGCGCGATCGAGTCCGCGCGCGGGATGCCGGTGGAGCAGATCGATCTCGACTACTCGCCGGAGAACCTCGAAGAGACCTTCGGCGAAGAAGACGCGAAGGCGATCGCCGCGGCTGCGGCCAACTCCGCGGCCTGAGGAGTGCTGAAGGACGCTTTCCCCGCATCGCACGCGGCGAAGGACGCTTTCACTGCATCACATGCGGTGAAAGCGTCCTTCAGCCCCTACCCGGCGGGCCAGTACACGGCGTGCGTGCGGCCGTTTTCGTTGTCGGACAAGCCGACGACCGTTCCGTTCGCCGCGATGTGGGTGGCGACGCTGTAGGAGCCGCCCGGCAGCGCGCCGAGGACCGTCCGAGTGCCGTTCGCCGTCCACTTCGTCGCGATGTTGTTCTCCAGGCCCACGACCGTGCCGAGCCGGTCGATGTCGTAAGCCAGCCCACGCGCGGTCGAAAGTGTCGTACGGGTTCCCGCGCGGTTCCACTTGACCGGGCTTTCCGTGCCGAACACCAGATAGCCGCCACCGGCCGCGGCACCGGCGTTGTTCACCGCGTTCGCCCAGCCCGGATCCCGTTCCGGCCAGTCGAGCCAGGTCATCCGCCCGTCACGCTCCCACCGCACCGGTTTCGGGTTGCCGCTCGCGTCGTCGGCGCTTCCCACGATCACCCCGAAATCGTTCATGTCCTGCGGGGTGGCGCGCGGATTGCCCGGGGAAAGATCGGTGATCACACCGGCGAGATTCCAGCGCACGACGTGGTTGTTCCCCGCGGCGTCGGACGCCGTTCCGGCGACGGTCCTGCCGTCCGGGGTGACCCATTCCGCGTTCGCGTAGGCGCCGCCCGGCAAGCCGCCGAGGTCCACCACCTTGCCGTCCGGGTTCCACCGGACGGCGTGCATCGTCCCGTCCGCCGCACGCCCGGCGCCGACGATCACGCCGCCGTCGGTGATCGCGTTCGCGGTCGCGTAATCCCCGCCGGGCAAGTAAGGCAACGCGGTCACCGTGCCGTCGGGTGCCCATTTGACCGCGGCCTGGTTCCAGTTCGCGTCCTTGTGGGCCCAGCCGACCGCGACCCCACCGCGGTTGACGTCCGTCGCCTTGCTCTGCTCGCCGCCGAGGCCGGGCAACGCGGAAATCCGGCCCAGCACGTCCCATTTCGCCGCGTGGTACTTGATCTGGGTTTCCAGCGGTGTCGACGAACCGACCATGACGCCGTCGTCGTTGACCGCGTTGACCTCGCTGTACTGATCCCCCGGCAGCGTGCCCAGATCGATCGGCGCGGTGGCGGCGACCGCCACGCCTGGCAGCATCAGCGGCAGCACCGCGAGCGAGCCTGCCAGAGCGAGAACTCTTCTGCTTCGCTTGAGTGTCATGACTTTCTCCCCTTCGCGGCGGTTCGGGTCCGCCACGAAGGGAACACGCGACAACGGTGTGACAGGTTGCCTCGAAGTGTCAGGCGTGCTTGGTCGACGCCGCCTTCTCCAGCCCGAGGATGCTGATCGACTCCGCCCGCATCTCGACCTTGCGCACCTTGCCGGTCACCGTCATCGGGAACTCCTCGACGACATGGACGTAGCGCGGGATCTTGTAGCGCGCCAGCTTGCCCTCGCAGAACTCCCGCACCGCTTCGGCCGTCAGCGGCTCCGCGCCCTCGCGCATGCGGACCCAGGCCATGAGTTCCTCGCCGTACTTCTCGTCCGGGACGCCGATCACCTGAGCGTCGAGGATGTCGGGATGCGTGTAGAGGAACTCCTCGATCTCGCGCGGGTACAGGTTTTCGCCGCCGCGGATGACCATGTCCTTGATGCGGCCGGTGATGTTGACGTACCCGTCGGCGTCCATGATCGCGAGGTCGCCGGTGTGCATCCACCGCGCCGCGTCGATCGCCTCGGCCGTCTTGTCGGCCTGTTCCCAGTAGCCCAGCATCACCGAGTAGCCGCGAGTGCAGAGTTCGCCCGGTTCGCCACGCGGCACGGTCAGCCCGGTCTCCGGATCGACGACCTTGACCTCCAGATGCGGCCCGACCCGGCCGACCGTCGACACCCGGCGCTCCACCGAATCGTCCGCGCGGGTCTGCGTCGAAACCGGCGACGTCTCGGTCATGCCATAGCAGATCGACACCTCCGCCATGCCCATCCGATCGATGACCTGCTTCATCACCTCGACCGGGCACGGCGAGCCCGCCATGATCCCGGTCCGCAGCGAGGACAGGTCGTGAGAAGCGAAGTCCGGGTCGGCCAGTTCGGCGATGAACATCGTCGGAACCCCGTACAGGGACGTGCATTTCTCGGCCGCGACGGCTTCGAGCGTGGCCTTCGGCTCGAACGCGGGCGCCGGGATGACCATGCAGGCGCCGTGACTCGTCGCCGCGAGATTGCCCATCACCATGCCGAAGCAGTGGTAGAAGGGCACGGGGATGCAGATCTTGTCGGCTTCGGTGTAGTTGCAGAGTTCACCGACGAAGTAGCCGTTGTTGAGGATGTTGTGGTGGCTGAGCGTGGCGCCCTTGGGGAATCCGGTGGTGCCGGAGGTGTACTGGATGTTGATCGGGTTGTCCGCGGAGAGTTCGGCCTGCCGCTTCACCAGCGGCGCGCGATCGGCCTTGCGGCCGATCTCCAGCATCGACGGCCACGCGGGGCTGTCGAGCAGCACGACGTGCTCCAGCGCCGGACACTTCGGGCCCGCTTCGGCGATCATGCCCGCGTAATCCGAGGTCTTGAACGAGTTCGCGGCCACGATGAGCTTGATCCCGGCCTGGTTCAGCACGTATTCGAGTTCGTGCGAGCGGTACGCCGGGTTGATGTTGACCAGGATCGCGCCGATCTTCGCGGTCGCGTACTGGACGCAGGTCCACTCCCAGCGGTTCGGCGACCAGATGCCGACGCGGTCGCCCTTGGCGATCCCGAGGTCGAGCAGGCCCAGCGCGAGCGCGTCCACTTCGGCCGCGAGTTCGGTGTACGTCCAGCGTTTCCCGGCCGCGCGGTCGACGAGCGCGTCCCGGTCGCCGAAGGCGGCGACGGTGCGATCGAAGTTGTCGCCGATGGTGTCCCCCAGCAGCGGGGTGTCCGAGATTCCCGATGCGTAGCTCGGTACTGCGGGGGCGTCGGGCATGGAGACTCCTGCGTTCGGCGGCATCGACGCGTCGAGTCTAGGAACGTGGCGTGACGGCGGCCACCTGCAAGTGGAGACCACCTCAGGGGAAACCCGGAGGCCCGCTCCGGCGGCGGCCGATATCGTCGAGGACATGCGCCTCTACATCGTCGACGCCTTCACCTCCGAAGCCTTCGCCGGTAACTCCGCCGGCGTGGTGCTGCTGGACGCTCCGGGCGACGCGGGCTGGATGCAGTCCGTCGCCGCCGAGCTGAAGCACGCCGAGACGGCCTTCGTCGAGGTCGGTGGCGACGGGCCGAAGTCGCTTCGCTGGTTCACACCGGAGACCGAAGTCGACCTGTGCGGGCATGCGACTCTGGCGACCACGCACGTCCTCGGCGGCGAGCAGACCTTCACGACGAGAAGCGGCGAGTTGCGCTGCCGCGCCGAAGACGGCTGGGTGTCGATGGACTTCCCGTCGGATCCGCCCCGCGAGTCGGACGACGATCTGTCGTCGATCCTGCCGGGCCTGGAGTTCGAGTACGTCGGGCGCAGCAAGCACAACCTGTTCGCGGTGGTGGACGACGCTTCGGTAGTGCGCTCGCTCGCGCCGGACCTCGCCGCGCTGCGCGTGCACTGGAACGGACGGCTCATGGTCACCGCATCGGGTGACGTGGACGGGATCGACTTCGTCACCCGGTTCTTCGCGCCGGGCGTCGGCATCGACGAAGACCCGGTCACCGGCTCCGCGCACTGCGTCCTCGCGCCGTACTGGGCCGCCCGGCTCGGCCGCGACAAGCTCGTCGGCGAGCAGGCCTCGGCCCGCGGCGGCATCGTCCGGGTGAAACTCGAAGGCGACCGCGTCCTGCTTTCGGGGCAGGCGGTCACCGTGGCCAGCGGGGAGTTGCACGTCTGATGCGCCTGATCCTCAACGTCATCTGGCTCGTGCTGTGCGGCCTGTGGATGGCGCTCGGCTACATCGTCGCCGGCATCATCTGCTGCATCCTGATCGTCACCATCCCGTTCGGGCTGGCGTCGTTCCGGATCGCGGCGTACGCGCTCTGGCCGTTCGGCCGCACCGTGGTGGACCGGCGCGACTCCGGGGCCGCGTCGACCATCGGCAACGTCATCTGGTTCATCTTCGCCGGCCTTTGGCTCGCCATCGGACATGTGCTGACCGGGGTGGCGCTGTGCATCACGATCATCGGGATCCCGCTGGGGGTGGCGAACTTCAAGATGATCCCGGTGTCGCTGATGCCGCTGGGCAAGGAGATCGTGGAACTCCCCTGAGGCTTGACCGGGGGTTGCGAAAGCCACTTTCGCAACGTTGAAGGTTGCGAAAGTGGCTTTCGCAACGTCGGAGGTGGCGGGGCCTGGCAGCCGCCGGGAGACGTGCCCCGACCACGCTACCGCCGCCCTTCGCTCGTCCCTGCAAGTACATGAAGGCCCCCTTCCTTGCGCCTGGCGCAAGGAAGGGGGCCTTCATGTACTTCGGTACCCAACCGGACCCGCCTGGCTCAGTCCTCGGGCTCCCACGGCAGCGGGATGATCAGGCAAGGACCGCCGACGAACAGCCCGCCGTCGATCCCCAGCGCCTTCCCGCCCGCGTAGAGATACGGTCCCTCGATCTGCGCGGGGTGGATCCCCAGCTGGTCCGCGATGACGCTGTGCCCGTGCACGATCCGCTCGCCGCCGAGCCGGTCCATGAGCTGTTGCGCGACGTCGGCGCCCTCCGGGCCGCGGAAGGCGTACCGCGTGGTCATCCGCCGCCACACGTCCCACCAGGCTTCGATGTCGCTGCCTTCGAGGATCTCGCGGCCACGCGCGTTGATCCCGTCGATGTCCTCGCCCCAGCCGAGGTACTCGAGGGTGTCCGAATGCATCAGCAGGTGATCCGCGGCCAGCGTCAGCATCGGGCGCGAGGTCAGCCATTCGATATGCTGCGGAGTGAGCCTGTCCTGGTCTTCGAGCAGCCCGCCGTTGATCTCCCAGCTGCGGGCGAAGCTGCGCGGCCCGAAGTCGGACGGCACCTCCGTGTCGCCGAAGTGGTACATCCCGAGCAGCAGGATCTCGTGGTTGCCCAGCAGCGTCCCGCAGTGCCCGCCCGCCGTGGCGGCCTGGCGTTCGAGCCGCATCACCAGGTCGATGACGCCGACGCCGTCGGGCCCTCGGTCGACGAAGTCGCCGAGGAACCACAGGGTCGCTTCGCCGCCGGCCCAGTCGTCGTCGGAGTCGAGCAGCCCCTTCTCCCGGAGCGCCTCGGCCAGCTCGTCCCGGTGTCCGTGCACGTCACCGACCACATAGGTCGGGGGCGTGGGCTGATCGTCGTGCATCGTCTGACGATAAGCCCTCCGCCCGCCGTCGTGTCGCTCAGCCTTCGCCGAAGGGGTCGCCGGTGCGCCCGACCAGATCGGCGATCGAGTCGATGATCTTGGTCGGCCGGTACGGGTAGTGCTCCGCGCTCTCCCGCGTGGAGATGCCGGTGAGCACCAGGATCGTCTGCAATCCGGCCTCGATTCCCGAGTGGACGTCGGTGTCCATCCGGTCGCCGATCATCAGCGTCGACTCCGAATGCGCGCCGAGCCGCCGCAGCGCGGAACGCATCATCAGCGGGTTCGGCTTGCCGACGTAATACGGCGAGCGGCCGGTCGCCTTCTCGATCAGCGCGGCGACCGAACCGGTGGCGGGCATCGAGCCCTCCATGCTCGGGCCGGTGGCGTCCGGGTTGGTGGCGATGAACTTCGCCCCACCTTCGATCAGCCTGATCGCGCGGGTTATCGCGCTGAAGCTGTACGTCCGCGTCTCGCCGAGGACGACGTAGTCCGGGTCTCGTTCGGTCAGCACATAGCCGACCTCGTGCAGCGCCGTGGTCAGCCCGGCCTCGCCGATCACGAACGCCGAGCCGTTCGGCCGCTGCGACGCGAGGAACTTCGCGGTCGCCAGCGCGGAGGTCCAGATGGCCTCCTCGGGGATGTCGAGACCGGTCCGCTCGAGCCTCGCCCGCAGGTCGCGCGGGGTGTAGATCGAGTTGTTGGTCAGCACCAGGAAGCCGATGTCGTTGGCGCGCAGCTCCTTGAGGAACTCGTCCGCGCCGGGCACGAGATGCTCCTCCTGCACCAGCACGCCATCCATGTCGCTGAGGTAGGTCCAACGGCGCTCGTTCATACCTCTCACCCTAATGATCCGAGACGGCGTGAACAGCCACGGACGCCGCCTTGACCGAAAGATTGACCGGTGTGCCGGGTTCGAGCGCCAGTTCGGCGACCGCTGCCGGGGTGAGGTCGGCGGCGAGACCTGCCACCCAGCCGTCACCGCGGGCCCGGACACGGATCACCGGTCCGTGTGGTTCGAGCGCGTCGACGATTCCCTCGACGGTGTTGCGCGGGCTGCCCCGGTGCTCGCCGTCACGCAAGTACACGGCGACGGCACTGGGCGCGAAGACGGCGACAGCTGCTTCGCCCTCGACGACGTCCTCGGCCGGGATTCCGGCCAACTGCCCGCCTGACGTGCGTAAACCGCCTTCGACGGCGACGCCGGGAACCAGGTTCAGCCCGGCGATCCGCGCGGTGAACGCCGTGCGCGGTGCGGAAAGGACCTTGCGGGTCTCGCCGCGTTCGACGATCCGGCCGCCGTCGAGGACGGCGACGTGATCGGCCAGCGCCAACGCGTCGAGCGGGTCGTGCGTGACCAGGACGGTCGGCGGTCCGGACCGCAACACCCGGCGGAGCAGTCCTCGGATGGCGGGCGCCGCGTCGACGTCCAGAGCCGCGAAAGGCTCGTCGAGCAGCAGAAGTCCCGGTTCGGCGGCCAGGGCCCGCGCGATCGCGACCCGCTGCGCCTGCCCGCCGGAGAGCTGGGCGGGCCGTCGATCGGCCAGTTCGAGCGCGTCCACTTCGGTCAGCCACTCCCGCGCGCGCCGCTTCGCCTCGGCGCGCCCGGCTCCGGTCGAGCGCGGCGCGAAGGCGACGTTGTCCAAAGCGGACAGATGCGGGAAGAGCAGGGCGTCCTGGGAGAGCAGGCCGATCCCGCGCGCGTGCGGCGGCAGGCCCGCCAGGCCGCGCCCGCCGAGCGTGATCCGTGCCCGGTCCGGCCGGAGCAGACCGGCGAGGCAGCCGAGCACACTGGACTTGCCCGACCCGTTGGGGCCGAGCAGCGCGAGCACACCGCCGTCGGGGACTTCGAAGCCGACGTCCAGGGTGAACCCGCCGCGCCGGAGCGCGATCTCGGCCGAAAGGGTCACGACCGGACTCCTTCGAGCGCGCGCGGCCGGGCGAGCGCGATCACCGCGACGGCGACCAGGATGAGCAGCAAGGCGAGCGCCACGGCGCTGTCGACGTCGACCTCGGCCTGGGTGTAGACCTCCAGCGGCAGGGTCCTGGTCACCCCTTCGAGGCTTCCGGCGAAGGTGATCGTCGCGCCGAACTCGCCCAGCGCCCGCGCGAAGCTGAGCACGATGCCCGATCCGAGCGCGGGCAGCAGCAGCGGCAGCGTGACCCGGCGGAACACCGTCCACGGCTTGGCGCCGAGCGTCGAGGCGACCCGTTCGTACCGGTCACCGGCGCCGCGAAGGGCGCCTTCGAGACTGACGACCAGGAACGGCATCGCCACGAACGTCTGCGCGATGACCACGGCGGCCGTGGTGAACGGCACCTGCTCGCCGGTCAGCGTGGTCACCAGGACGCCGAGGAAACCCTTGCGGCCCAGCAGGTACAGCAGCGCCAGGCCACCGACCACCGGCGGCAGGACCAGCGGAAGCAGCACCACCGCGCGCAGCACGCGGACACCGCGCGCCCCCGAACGCGCGAGCACCACGGCGAGCGGGACACCGAGCAGCACACAGGCCACAGTGGACAGTCCGGCGGTGAGCAGCGAGAGTTTGAGCGCGTTCAGCGAGGACGTCGAGGTGATGAGGCTCGGGAAGCGCGTCAGGTCCGAACGCACCAGCAGGCCGACGACCGGCAGCACCACCAGCGCCAGCGCGCAGATCGCCGGCGGCCACAACACCCACGGCACCCCCGCATTTAGTCCTCTGAATGCGGTCGTTGCGCGTGCATCTACCGCATCCAGAGGACGAAACGCGGGGTCACGGCGTGCCAAAACCGACCTTCGCCAATTCCTTCTTGCCTTCCTCGCTGAGCACGAAGGACCTGAACTGCCTGGCGAGGTCGGCTTGCGGAGCGTCCTTCACCACCGCGATGGGGTAGTTGTTGATCGCGCCCGCGGCCTCGGGGAAGTCCACTTTGTCCACCTTCCCGGCCGCTGACGTCGCATCGGTGACGTAAACGAGCCCGGCGTCGGCGTCGCCCGACTGCACCTTCGCGAGCACCGACTTGACGTCCTGCTCCTCACTGGCGGGCTTGAGCGTCACCCCGGACGACTGCTGGACCTTCTTCGCCGCCGACCCGCACGGCACCTGCGGAGCGCAGACGACCACGGTCAGCCCGTCCTTCGCGAGGTCGGCCAGGCCCTTGATGCCCTTGGGGTTGCCCTTCCCGACCGCGATGGCGAGCCGGTTGGTGGCGAACACCGACGGCTGTCCGTCGAGCACCTCGCCCTTGGCCGCCTTGTCCATATTGGCCTGATCGGCGGAGGCGAACACGTCCGCCTTGGCGCCCTGGGTCAGTTTCTGCACCAGCGCCGAGGAGCCCTCGAAGCTGAACTTCACGGTCACCCCGGAGTTCTGCTCTTCGAACCGCTTGCCCAGCGTCCCGAACGACTCGGTCAGCGACGCCGCCGCGAACACGGTCAGCGTCCTCGACTCGACCGTCGCGGTCACCGGCTGATCCGAACCGCAGGCGGTCGCGGCCAGTGCCAGCGCGATCAGGGCGGGGGCGAGTCTCCTCATCGGCTTCCTTCCGGGGTTTCGATCACGACGGTGGTCGCCTTGACGACGGCGACCGCGAGCACCCCCGGCCGCAGCCCGAGTTCGCGGACGGCTTCGGCGCTCATCAGGGAGACCACGCGATGCGGACCGCACTGCAGCTCGACCTGTGCCATCACCTTGTCCGTGACGACCTCGGTGACGAGACCGACGAAGCGGTTGCGCGCGGAGCGGCCGACGTTCGAGGGATCCTCGGGCTGTTCGGCCTGCGCCTTGGCGAACGCGGCGAGTTCGGCGCCGTCGACGACCTTGCGGCCCGCCGAGTCGTCGAACGCGGTGAGCTGGCCGGCGCGGACCCAGCGGCGGACGGTGTCGTCGCTGACGCCGAGCAGACGAGCGGCCTCAGACAACCGGAATTGCGGCATGCCTGGCAGATTACTTCCGCAGATACGGAAAAGCTATGGTCGCGAAGAAGTGCCGGGGAGTTCGTCGCGGAGGCCATCGAGCACCGCGCTCTGGAATCGCTCCAGCACTTTCCGTTCGTCGGGTGAGAACTGTTCGAGCACCGACTTCATGTTCGTGTACGCGGATTCGAAGAGCGGCGCGTACTGCTCCATGGCACCGGGAACGACCTCTATCAGGACCTTCCGGCGGTCGGCGGTGTCGCGGACGCGGCGGGCGAGACCCGCCTTCTCGAGCCTGTCCATGACGCCGGTCACAGCGCCCGTCGACAGCCCGGTCAGCTCCGCGATCCTGCCCGCTGTCAACGGTCCCGGCGCCTGCCCGGCGAGTTCGAGCACCTTGTGGTCGGTGGCGGACAGGCCCATCCGCTCGGCGATACGCGCGTGCCGGAGAACGGTCAGCGTGCTGCTTTCCCTGCCGAGATGGGCGAACCGGGCCAATTCGTCCGCCGAGAGCGGATATTTCGCCATCCGGAAACCCTCCCGATTCGGTACCTGCCGAATTCTAGACAGTCGGTTTTCGCCCGCTTCGGGGTTAGTCTGGTGTCAATGACAGCAGTCGATCTCGGGTTTCCCCGTGTCCCCGGTACACGTGGTCGCCCCAGCGTGCCCAGGCCGGACAACCCCGCTCTGATCGACACCTTCGGCCGCGTGGCGACCGACCTGCGGGTGTCGCTCACCGACAAGTGCAATCTGCGCTGCACCTACTGCATGCCCGCCGAAGGGCTCGAATGGATGCCGAGCGCGGACGTGCTGACCGACGACGAACTCGTGCTCCTGCTGCGGATCGCCGTCGAACGGCTCGGGATCACCGACATCCGGCTCACCGGCGGCGAACCGCTGCTGCGCCAAGGGCTGGAGAAGATCGTCGAACGGGTCGCGGCGCTCGAACCGCGACCGCGGCTTTCCATGACCACCAACGGGATCGGGCTCGCGAAGCGCGCGAAATCGCTCGCCGACGCCGGGCTGGACCGCATCAACGTCTCGCTGGACACCGTCGACCGCGCGCTGTTCGAGACGATCACGCGTCGCGACCGGCTTTCGCACGTGCTCGCCGGGATGGCCGCCGCACGCGAAGCCGGGCTGGACCCGGTGAAGGTCAACGCGGTGCTGATGCGCGGGCTGAACGAAGACCAGGCCGTGCCGCTGCTGAAGTTCTGCCTCGCCGAGGGGTACCACCTGCGGTTCATCGAGCAGATGCCGCTGGACGCGCAGCACGGCTGGAACCGCGGCGACATGATCACCGCCGAGGAGATCCTCGGCATGCTCGGCGAGGAGTTCTCGCTGTCGCCGTTCCCCGCCGCGCGGGGCGGGGCGCCCGCCGAACGCTGGCTGGTCGACGGCGGCCCTGGCGACGTCGGCGTGATCGCGTCGGTGACGCGTCCGTTCTGCGGCGCCTGCGAGCGGACCCGGCTGACCGCGGACGGCGCGGTGCGCTCGTGCCTGTTCAGCAACGACGAGACGGACCTGCGCGCCCTCGTGCGCGCGGGCGCGCGCGAAGAAGAGGTGGCGGACGCCTGGCGGGCGACCATGTGGGGCAAGCTCGCCGGACACGAGATCAACGAGGCCGGGTTCGCGCAGCCGATCCGGCCGATGAGCGCGATCGGCGGCTGACATGGTGACCATCGTGGTGCGGTACTTCGCGTCGGCCCGCGCGGCCGTCGGCCTCGACGAGGAGAAGGTGACACTCCCGGACGGCGCCCGCGTCGCCGACGCCGTCGCCCGCCTTCGCGAACTCCACCCGGAGAAGCTGCCGAAGCTGCTCGACGCGGTCTCCTATCTACTGGACGGCGTCGCGGTGCGGGATCTCACGCGGCCGCTGACCGACGCGGCCGAACTGGACGTCCTGCCCCCGTTCGCCGGCGGCTGACGCCTCGCTCACCGTCGCTGACCTGCGCGAACCACGAAAGTGGTAGCAAAGGTCCCTTGCTCGCCGTCTCGAGTTCACCGTCCGGTCGCCGAAGCAGCCGAGGATGCGCCAGTGATCACTCCCCGCCGTATCCTCGCCGCGCTGCTCGCCGCGGTCGCCGCCACGAGCCTCGCGACCGCGCCGGCCTCCGCCCACGAACGCGGCGTCAAGCCGCTGCCGCAGGCGCACAGCCACAACGACTACGAGCACACCCGTCCGCTGCAGGACGCGCTCGATCAGGGCTTCACCAGCGTCGAGGCCGACATCTACCTGGTGGACGGGCAGCTGCTGGTCGCCCACGACCTCGCGGACACCCGCCCGGACCGCACCCTGGAGTCGCTCTACCTGGAGCCGCTGCGCAAGCGCGTGCTGGCCAACCACGGCGTCGGCGTCTACCGGCAGCGCGCGGAGTTCCAGCTGCTGATCGACGTCAAGGGCGACGCGAACAGCACCTACGCGGCGCTCGAGAAGCGGCTGTACGACCCGCGCTACTCCTTCCTCTTCTCTCTGTACGCGTTCGGACACGTGAAGAAGCGGGCCGTCACCGCCGTGATCTCCGGCGGGCGCCCCAAGGACGTGATGCTCGGGCAGAAGTTCCGGCTCGCCTTCTGCGACGGCCGGATCAAGGACCAGAACGACCTCGGTATCGGCTCGGACCCCCGCGTCACCCCGCTGGTCTCGGACTCCTGGACGGGGCTGTTCACCTGGACCGGCGAAGGCCCCTTCCCCGCCGAGGAGCGGGCGAAGCTGCACGACCTGGTCGAGCGGGCCCACGCGGCGGGTCAGCGCGTGCGCTTCTGGGCCACGCCGGACGCCGCCGGGCCCGGCCGTGACGCGTTGTGGAAAGAGCTGGTCGCCGCCGGGGTCGACCACCTGAATACGGATGACCTGCCAGGGCTGGCGAACTTCTTGAGGTCTCGCTAAAGTGCGCGGCCCATTCGCGCGCGAAGGCGCACGAATGGGCCAGTCATCCCTTAATCCACGTGATGCAAGCCTCACGATCCGTGAATTATCTCGGTCAGGAAACGGCCAGATAACGGCCCGCTGACCTGCATAAACAGCCGAATCGTTATGGGTTGCGTGCTGTTACTGTGATGTAGGTCACAGCTCGAATAATTTCCGTCGCGGCCGTTCGTTACGTACCGTCGCTTTTCGGTTGGCCCCGACCGACCACGCAACACCGGGAACCCGTAGCGCCGAGCCCTGTCCAACGGATTCCCGGACCCAACCCCGAGCGAAAGCATTTCCGGACAGGGACGAGGGGACCGAGCCGACGCGTCGTGCGTCAGGCGAAGTCAGCCGGCCCGCAACGGCCGGCCAGGACCCGCGGGTCTTCCCTCAGCACCGGCTCGTAGGCGCAGGGAGCGAGATCTATTCACATGTCTTACCGAGGCAAGCACCGCAAGATGTCCGCCGCCACCCGTCACATCGCCCGCGTCGCCATTGCGGGTGTCGCGGTCGGCGCTCCCCTCGCAATCGCCGCGACCCCCGCGTCGGCGACCAACTGGGACGCCATCGCGCAGTGCGAGAGCAGCGGCAACTGGAGCACCAACACCGGTAACGGCTACTACGGTGGTCTGCAGTTCTCGCAGAGCACCTGGCGTGCCTACGGCGGCACCGGCAGCGCGCACAACGCGTCGCGTGAGCAGCAGATCGCCGTCGCCGAGCGGGTCCTCCAGGGCCAGGGCATCGGCGCGTGGCCGCACTGTGGCAAGAAGGGCGGCTCCGCCAGCCCCGCCAAGGCCAAGTCGAGCGCCCCGAAGGCCACCAAGAAGGTGACCCCGAAGAAGTCGACCGCGCCGGTCCAGAAGCAGCAGGCCCCGGCCCCGGCCGCGAACGTCGCCAACTCGAACCCGGCGGGTGACTACACCGTCGTGGCCGGCGACACGCTGTCGAAGATCGCTTCCAAGTTCAACGTCCAGGGCGGCTACCAGAAGCTGCAGGAGCTGAACAAGGACTACGTGTCGAACGCCGACTTCATCGTCGTCGGCCAGAAGCTCGCCACCAAGTGAGCTCTTGAGCACGAGTAAGTCGTGATGCCTGCGGGATTCCCCGCGCGGCCACGTCACGACTGACAAGGCCCCACCGCGCCATTCCCCCGGCGGTGGGGCTTTGTCGTGTCCGGGGTGGGTGTCGGTTCGGTCCGTGAAGGCTCGCCCCATTGCCAAGTACATGAAGGACCCCTTCCTTGCGCCTGGCGCAAGGAAGGGGTCCTTCATGTACCCAAGCAGCCTCATGAGTGGCGATTCAAGTCAGAGCCAGCCGTGTCTAATGCACCCAGTCCGTGAAGGCCTCCTTGCGGGACTCTGGGTCCCTCAAGGAGGCCTTCACGGACTGGGAACACGGGCGCGGCGTGCGCGAAGGCGTGACTCGCGTGATCAGGGACGTGACTCGCGTGACTGGAGGCCGCACTCGCGTGCTCCGCCTTCGATCACGTGAGTGGGGGTGCCAAGTACTCCAGGTGCCCAAGGTCCTACGGCGAGTTGACCCATTCGTCGCTGCCGTCGCTGAAGTGCTGGTGCTTCCACACCGGCAGCCGAGCCTTGACCTCGTCGACCAGCTCCGAGCAGGCGGCGAAGGCCTGGCCCCGGTGCTCGGCCGCCACGGCGCACGCGAGCGCGACGTCCCCGATGGCCAGCGCGCCCAGCCGGTGGCTGACGGCGACCGCCCGCACGCCTTCCCATTTCCCCGAGAGGTCCGTGACGACCTCCGCGAGCACATCGGCGGCGCTGGGGTGCCCCTCGTACGCGAGCCTCTCCACCGACCGTCCGCCGTCGTGGTCCCGGACGACCCCGCCGAAGGTGACGACGGCGCCCGCGGCGGCGTCGTCCACCAGCCGGGCGTGTTCTTCGACCGAAAGCGGCTCGTCGACCACCGCGATCCGTGCGACCCGAACGCTCACTGCTGTGCCTCCCGTGGGTGGTCGCCGCCCGCCAGCTGGTCGACGGCGTGGTCGAGGATCCCGTCCAGTACGCCCAGGCCGTCCTTCACCCCGCCGCGTGAACCGGGCAGGTTCACCACGAGGGTCCGGCCCGCGACGCCCGCGACGCCGCGCGAGAGCACGGCGGTGGGCACCTTGGGCAGTCCGGCGGCGCGGATCGCGTCCGCGACGCCGGGGAGTTCGTAGTCGAGGACGGCGCGGGTGACGTCCGGGGTGCGGTCCGTCGGCGAGATGCCGGTGCCGCCGGTCGTCACGATCACCTGGACCCCGGCCGCGACGGCGTCCCGCAGGGCTTCGCCGACCGGTTCGCCGTCCTGGACGACGACGGGCGCGGGCACTTCCCAGCCCCGCGAAGCGAGCCAGTCCGTGATGACCGGGCCGGTCGTGTCCTCGTAGACGCCCTTCGCTGCACGATTCGACGCCACGATCACCCTCGCGACCCGGTTCACGGCCGCTCCCAGGTCCCGGTCTTGCCGCCGTCCTTGCGGATCAGGCGGACGTCGTCGAGGGTCGCCGCCGGATCGACGGCCTTGATCATGTCGTGCAGGGTCAGCCCGGCGACGGCGACGGCGGTCAGCGCCTCCATCTCGACGCCGGTCCGGTCGTTCGTCTTCGCGGTCGCGGTGATGTGCACGGCGGTCTCGTCGAGGACGAACTCGACCTTCACCCCGGACAACGCGATCTGGTGGCAGAGCGGGATCAGCTCGGGCACCTTCTTCGCGCCCATGATGCCCGCGATCCGCGCGGTCGCGAGCGCGTCGCCCTTGGGGAGCCCGTCCGTCGCCAGCAGGCCGAGCACCTCGGCCGTGGTGTGCACGGTGCCGCCCGCCAGCGCGGTGCGGGCGGTGGGCGTCTTGCCGGAAACGTCGACCATACGGGCGGCACCCGTATGGTCGACGTGGCTGAGTTCACTCACGCCCAGCAGGCTAGTCCTCAGTACCTGTCGGCGGAGCCGAGGTCTGTCCGGCGAGGCGCCCACGCGTGAACCCGCCCGGCCGAAGGCCTCGCTATCGCGGGTTCACCTCAGAAGGTTCAGAACATCCGCTGCTTCGAGCGAACCTCGCCGAGAGCCTTCTCCCGTTCCTGCCGCTGCTCCGGCGTCATCGAGGCGAAGAGCCCGCCCCGGTCCGCGGCGCAGGCCGTGTCGTGCGCGGGACGCTTGCCGTCCACGAGGAACCGGTTGACGGCGTTGTTGCCGCAGGCGTTCTCCGAGCTCAGCCAGACCCCGTGCCCGCCGTCGTCGACCGACACCATCCGCGCCCGGTCGCCCAGCGCGCGCCGCATCTCCTTGGCCCCGCTCAGCGGGGTCGCCGGGTCACGCAGGTTCTGCACGACCAGGATGTTCGACGGACCGCGGTCGCCGATCCGCACCTGCGGCTCGATCGGCTCCGACGGCCAGTAGGCGCACGCCCAGATGTTCGCCGCGGCGGCGCCGAACATCGGGTACCGCACCCGGTCCTTCTCGACGTTGCGCTGGTAGGCCGCGACCTTCTCCGGCCAGTTCACGTCGTTGCACACCACGTGCAGCTGCGCGGACAGCAGCTGCGCCACGTCGAGCTGCTGAGCCTGAGCGGTCTGCTTCACGACGCCTTCGGTGTCGAGCGCCTGCCACTGCTGGGCCAGCACCGGGAAGGAGCTGGTCGAGTACAGCGAACCGAACGTGCCCGCCCGGAAGGCCGCGCCGTCCACTCCGGGGACCGCGCCGCCGTCGAGCTTGGCGACGAGTTCGTAGAACTTCGCCGTCACCTGCTGCGGAGTGCGGCCGAGCCCGTAGCTCGCGTGCCGCGCCGCCGCCCACTTCGCGAAGTCCGGGAAGCGATCCTGGAACCCCTCCGCCAGCCGGCGGGAGCCGGTCGTGTCGAGCCCGCCCGGACCGGTCGCGCTGTCGAGCACGACGCGATCGGTCTGCCGCGGGAACAGCGTCGAATACACGGCGCCCAGGTACGTGCCGTACGAGACGCCGTAGTACGAGAGCTTCTCCTCGCCCAAGGCCTCCCGGATGCGGTCCATGTCGCGGGCGGTGTTGGCCGTGGTGATGTACGGCAGGTTCGCGGCCGTCTTCGAGTCGGCGCACTGCTTCGCGACGCCCTCGACGTACTTCGCGCGCTCCGCCACCGCCGCGGCGTCGCGCGCGTACGGCGGGACGTTGCTGACCTGCTGCTCGGGCTTGAGGTCGCAGGTGACCGGCGTGCTGCGGCCGATCCCGCACGGATCGAAGCCGATGATGTCGTAGGCGTCGAGCACGCTCGACGGCATGCCCGCCGACCGCAACCCCGCGGGCATCGTCAGCCCGGGGCCGCCGGGGCCGCCCGGGTTGGTGAGCATGATGCCGCGCCGCTTCGCCGGTTTGGTGCTGGCGAGCTTCGAAATGGCGACGTCGATCGTCTTCCCGCCCGGGTTCCGGTAATCGAGCGGGACCTTCAAGGTGGCGCATTGCACGCCGGGCGCGGCCACGTCCTCCGGACACGGCCCCCAGCTGACAGACGAAACCGCGGCGGACGCCGTGGCCGGTACGAGTACCGCCATGGTGACCGCCGCGGCCGTGAGTGTCCCGATCCTGCTCAGGACAGAGCGAGTCATCCCCAACCCCCGTCATGATCGACTTCTTGGTCGGAGTCGAGCCTATGAGCGGGCCGGCGGCGGAGTCGTCACCCTGAAGTCGGCCTCGATGTCGGTCTCAGTGATGACGGCGCCGCCGAATGGAGCAAGGGACCTTTGCTACCACGCCCTAGGACTGAGCCGCCTTTGCAGCCTTCGCCGCCTTCTTCACGGCTTCGGCGACCGCGGGGGCGACGGCGTTGTCGAACACGCTCGGCACGATGAACGAGGCGTTCAGCTTGCCGTTGTCCACGACGTCCGCGATGGCGTCGGCGGCCGCGAGGAGCATCGAGTCGTCGATGTGGTGCGCCTGCGCGTCGAGCAGCCCGCGGAAGACGCCGGGGAACGCGAGCACGTTGTTGATCTGGTTCGGGAAGTCGCTGCGGCCGGTGGCGACCACGGCGGCGTGCTTCTGCGCTTCGAGGGGGTCGATCTCCGGGTCCGGGTTGGCCAGCGCGAACACGACGGCGTCGGACTTCATGGTCGCGACCTGCTCGGCCCCGAACAGGTTCGGCGCGGAGACCCCGATGAACACGTCGGCGCCGACGAGCGCCTCGTGCAGCGTGCCCGCCTGCTGCTCCTTGTTCGTGTGCCCGGCGATCCAGGTCAGGTTGTCGTCGAGGTTGCCGCGCGCGGAGTGCACGATGCCGTCGATGTCGGCGGCCACGATGTCGCCCGGGTTCTTGCGCAGCAGCAGGCGGATGATCGCCGAACCCGCCGCGCCGACGCCGCTGACGACGATCTTGCAGTCTTCGATGTTCTTGCCGACCACACGAAGGGCGTTGCGCAGCGCGGCGACCACGACGATCGCGGTGCCGTGCTGGTCGTCGTGGAAGACCGGGATGTCGAGCTGCTCACGCAGGCGCTTCTCGATCTCGAAGCAGCGCGGCGCGGCGATGTCCTCGAGGTTGATGCCCGCGTACACCGGCGCGAGCGCCTTCGCGATCATGATGATCTCTTCGGTGTCCTGGGTGTCCAGGCAGACCGGCCACGCGTCGACGTCGGCGAACTTCTTGAACAGCGCCGCCTTGCCCTCCATCACCGGCAGCGCGGCGGCCGGGCCGATGTTGCCCAGCCCCAGCACCGCGGAGCCGTCGGTGAGCACCGCGACGGTGTTGCGCTTGATGGTCAGGCGGCGCGCGTCCTCGGGGTTCGCCGCGATCGCCTGGCAGACGCGGGCGACACCCGGCGTGTACGCGCGGGAGAGGTCGTCACGGTTGCGGAGCGCGACCTTGGGGCTGACCTCGATCTTGCCGCCGAGGTGGATCAGGAACGTCCGGTCGGAGACCTTGCGCACGCGGACGCCCGGCAACGAGTCCAGGGTCTGCGTGATGTCCTGCGCGTGGTTCTCCGACAGGGCGTTGGCGCTGATGTCGACGACGATCGATTCGGGGTGCGACTCGACGACGTCGAACGCGGTCAGCACGCCGCCGACCCGGCCGACGGCCGTGGTCAGGTCACCCGCCGCGGTGGACGACGCGGGGGCCTCCACCCGGACGGTGATCGAATATCCGGGACCGGGAACCGGCATGGCACTACCCCCGCTGAGGAAAGCTCGAATAGGTCGATCGAAAACCTACTCCCGTGACGACCGCCACGAACCCTCGCAGGGGTAACCCGCCAGTAGCTTCTTACCGGTTGATCTCGGTCTCGGGGTGCACGTACGGCACCGCGTCGAGGGGGAAGGTCACGTCGCCGAACGGGGACAAGGCGCCCTGCCGATCGGACGCGAGCTCGGTGACGGGGTGCTCTCCGTCTTCACCGGGCCACGTGGGGTCGATGCCCGCGCGCTTCTTGTTATCGCCCTTCGCCACAACGTCCTCCAGAGCATGGTCAAGCCGTTCTCAGGGGACAGTCTGCCCGAACGCGGCTGCCGGGCCACCACCCGCCCGGTATCCTGGTCGTCTATGCCCGCGCCATCCCTGGCGGACTGGCTGCGCCAGGAGTCCGACGACGCCCTCGCCGCGCTGCTGCGCACGCGTCGCGACCTGTCCACGCCGCCCCCGTCCGACACCATCGTGCTCGCCACCCGGGCAGGCACGCCGGGCTCCGTCGCGCGTGCCTGCGAAGACCTCGACACCTTCACCCTCGCCGTCCTCGACGCCCTGCTGCTGGCCGGAGCGGACACCGAGCCGGTCCCGGCCGCCGAGGTCGCGCGGCTCGCGGGCACGGAGATCGGCGAGGCGCTGACGCTGCTGCGCAAGCGGGCCTTGGTCTGGGGTGAAGACGACGCGCTGCGCGTCCCGCCGTCGGCCCGCGACGCGCTCGGCCCCTTCCCCGCCGGGCTCGGGGTCTCGTCGCCCTCGCTCGCCGGAACGGATATCGAGGCCGCGCTCGCGGAGGTCGGCGAGGACGAACGCGCCCTGCTGACGACGCTGGCCGCCGGGCCGCCGATCGGCCGCACCCGCGACGCGTCGGCGGACGTCCCGCTGGAACGGGCGCAGAACCCCGTCCAGCGGCTGCTCGCCAGGGGACTGCTGCTGCGCCGGGACGACCAGACCGTCGAACTGCCGCGTGAGATCGGGATCACGCTGCGCGGCGGGGTGGTGTTCGAGCCGGCGTCGCTGCGCGAGCCGGAGCTCCCCGTCCATCCGCACCAGCAGTCCACTGTGGACACAACGGCGGCCGGCGAGGCGATGGAGTTCTTGCGCCAGACCGAAAACATGCTGCGCGCCTGGTCGGAGACGCCACCGCCAGTGCTGAAGTCCGGCGGGCTCGGGGTCCGCGAGCTGAAGAAGCTCGCGAAGGATCTCGACGTCGACGAGGCGCGGGTGACCCTGCTCGCGGAGATCGCGGTGGGCGCCGGTCTGGTGGCCGACAGCGAAGCGACCACGCCGGAATGGGTGCCGACGACGCTCACGGATTCGTGGCTCGCGTCGCCGACCGCGCAGCGCTGGATGACGGTCGCGCAGGCCTGGCTCGAACTGCCCCGGCTGCCCGGTCTCGCCGGCGGGCGGGACGCGAAGGACAAGCCGATCGCGCCGCTTTCGGAAGACCTGCGCCGTCCGCTGGCGCCCACTTCGCGGCGCCGGATCCTCCTCGCGCTGGCGGCATTGCCCGAAGGCGCCGGTGTGAAGAGCACCGACGAGCTGGTCGCCGCGCTCGCCTGGCGCGCGCCGCGGCGGGGCGGGCGGCTGCGGGACGAGACCGTGCGCTGGACGATGGCCGAGGGGGCCGCGCTCGGCCTGATCGGCCTCGGCGGGCTCACCACGGCGACCCGGGCGTTGCTGGCCGAGGATCGCCCCGGGGCGATCGAGGCGATGCTCGACGCGCTGCCGCGTCCGGTGGACCACGTGCTCGTCCAGGCCGACCTGACCGTGGTCGCGCCGGGGCCGTTGGAAGCGGAACTCGCGGCGGAGATGACCGCCGTCGCCGACATCGAATCGGCCGGGCACGCGACCGTCTACCGGATCACCGAGACGTCCGTGCGGCGCGCGCTCGACACCGGGCGGACCGCGGGCGAACTGCATCAGCTGTTCACGTCGAAGTCGGCGACGCCGGTGCCCCAATCGCTGAGCTACCTCATCGACGACGTCGCCCGGCGGCACGGACGGCTGCGCGGCGGGGCCGCCGAGTCGTTCCTGCGCTGCGACGACGCGTCGCTGCTCGCGGAGGTCATGGGCAGCCCCGTCGCGACGGAGTACGGCTTGCGGATGATCGCGCCGACAGTGCTCATCAGCGCGTACCCGCTCGCCGAAGTCCTCGACGCGCTCCGCGCCGCCGGGTTCGCTCCGGCCGCCGAAGGCCCCGACGGACGCGTCATGGACATCAGGCCGTCCGGACGCCGCCTGCCCGCGAAGGCGCGTGCCGCGCGTCGCGCGCCCGGAGAGCCTGCCGGGCTGACCGACGAGCAGGTCGGCAAGATCGTCGCGCACGTCCGGGCCGGCGACGCCGCTTCGGCGCGCCGACGGGGCGAGACGGTGCGCGCGCCGCAGGGAGGCGGCGCCGGGGACACGTCCGCGACGCTGGCGTTGCTGTCCCAGGCGACCATGGAGCGCCGCGAGGTGTGGATCGGGTTCGTCGACTCACGCGGGACGGCGAGCCAGCGGGTGGTGCGGCCGCTGCGGGTCGGCGGCGGGGTCCTCGAAGGGACCGACAACGAGCGCTACCCGCTGCACCGGATCACGTCGGCGGCCCTGGTGGAGGACTGACCACGCCCCGCATTTAGTCCTCTAAATGCGGTTTGGCGGCCCCACGCTCGCATCCGCAACGTGCTTTACAGCCAGGACTGATCTACACTGTGTTCGGAGCGTGACGTCGCGGACGTCAGGCGAGTCGCAAGGCCAGGTGCACCCGGGGCAGACCGGGACCCTGGCCTTACGCATGTCCGCCTAGCACCTGGTCTCCACGTCGATCTCGTACACGAGATCTTCGATCAGCCGCCGATAGCCGGGTTGCCCGTCCTTCGTGGCCCTGATCGCGCCGGCGACGATATCCGCGGCCCAGAGCAAGGGTTCGTCCTTGCCTTTCTCATGGACGACCCGGAACTGGGTGCCCTTTGGCAAACCGAATCTGGCGCCTCTGACCGTCTCGACATCCCGAGCGTTCAAAGTGGCTGTCCGTGACTCGAGGACGAGCATTTCGACGTCGAACGCGGAAAGCTCGAGAGTCAGACGCCGAAGGCAACCGGCTCGGGCCCGTTCCTGCCGCCGCCGGGGTACCGGGGAGCCGACCGCGACAAGGTGGAATCCGTCGAGGTCGGCGAGGGTCTTGACGGCGGCCGCTTGTTCCGCAGGATCCATCTCGTTCCAGTGGAGTTTGGGGATTCGCCGCCTACCCCGGAGCTCCGACATGACGATCCGGGCTTCGTCGTGTACTGCTGGGTCGAAGACGGCGGCCGCCAGTACGTAGAAGCCGTCAACGTCGGATTCCTTGAAGGATTCGTCACCGAACGCGAGGATCAGCGGCCGACCACCTGATGACATAGCGTGATTTTATGTCACGCCATGTACTCGTGATCTCCGCGTCGCCTTGCGTGCTCGCATTTACCCACTGCACCGGATCACGTCGGCCGCCCCGGCGGAGGGCTGACCACCGTCAGCATTTATTGAGGGTAAGTCGAACATGGCGTGATCGGACCCTGCCGCGCGAGATTCCGGAATGACTGGCGGGAATGACTCCGGCGCGATGTGTCCACAACGGACACCCTGCGCGGACTGAATGCCCGATTGATGTCATTATGTCCGGTTCCTGCGAGGGTCGTGAGTGACAAAGAGGGTTAGAACGACCATTGCCACTCACGACCCCCCGGGCGATACTGCGCGAAGTGCCCAAATCGGACGGTTTGATCTCGTAAAGTGACCTTTTTGGACAGTCCGAGGGGCATGCTAGGCCTCGGTGGCGAGCCCGCTCGCACCGCCGACTCCATCACGCCGCCTTTGACTTACCCTCAATAGACCGCTAAATGCGCAGCTACGCGAGTTGCTCGGTGCGTAGATCCTTCAGCACCATCGACATGGCCTCGCCGTGCGTCGGCCAATCCGGCGTCCCGATCCCGACCGAATGAAGGGCGGATCGGACGGCGGCATGAGCCTTCGCGATCGCGTGCGAGAGATCATCGCCGGAAACATCGGCCTCGATCTCCACGACCGCTCGTCCGCCATCCGCGGAGACCGCGATTCCTTCGAGGCAGCGTTCCTGCTCGAGCAGCGCTCGCATCACCTTGTCGCAGTAATCGAAGAGATCACCACCGCCGTCGGCGATGAACACCCAATGCGCGTGAACCGTCACAGCCATCGGTAACCCCCTTCGATCTGGTAGCAAGGCACCGCTCGGCGTCAGGCCGACGGATCTAATCGAGACGCGACACAGTTTGCTACCGAACGCGCTGATACATCACCGCAAAGTAGTCACGTTGAGGGCGACTTGCACCGGCGCGCATTTAGAGGACTAAACGCGGGGGTCAGAGGGCGCGCAGGCCTTGGAGTACGCGTTCCATGAAGGCGCGCGAAGAGGAATCACCGAGGATCAGCTCCGTCTGGTGGATCAGCACCAGACCGGCGTCAGCCATGTCGCCCACGAGCACCTTCACCACGCCCAGCGGCAGCCGCAGATGCGCGGCGATCTCCGCGATCGAGCGGGTGTCCAGGCAGAGATCGCAGATCTGCCGGTGTTCGGGGGTCCGCACGCCGCGGTACCGGCGGCCGTCCTCGCTGGTCGACACCAGCGCCTCCAGCGCCAGGTCGTGCGCGGTGCGGGTGCGCCCGCCGGTGCGGGTGTAGGGCCGGACCCGGGAGCCCGAAGCCGGCGGCAGGTAGATCGAAGCGGGCGCAACGTCGGCGGGCGCGGGCCGCGGCGGCGACTGACGGATCGGCGAAGGCATCGAAGCGGGAGGTGCGAGAGACGCAGGAGGCGCCGGGTCAGGAGGCGGCGCGGCCGGACGCCGCGGCATCACCGTGCTGATCGAGCTCAGCTCGAACCGGCTAGGCGAATCGAAGGCCTCGCGTTCGGTGCCCTGATAGAGGGAGTCCCAGCCGGAGGGGTCCGGTTCGGTGAATCCGCTGATCTTCATCGGTCACCCACGTACGCCGCCCTGCAGCTGCGCCCGCAGCTCAGGGGTGATCTGCTGGCCGACCCGCTCGACGAGCAGCGTCATCTCGTAGGCCACGGTGCCGATGTCGCAGGTCGGCGCGGCCAGCACGGCGAGTGACGAACCGTCGGCGACCGACATGAGGAAGAGGTAGCCGCGTTCCATCTCGACGACGGTCTGGTTGACCCCGCCCGCGTCGAAACAGCGGGCCGCGCCGGCGGTGAGGCTGATCAGCCCGGAGGCGACCGCGGAGAGCTGTTCGGCCCGTTCCTGCGGCAGTCCCTCCGACGGCGCGAGGAGAAGCCCGTCCGCGGAGACCAGCACGGCGTGCGCCGCACCGGGAACCCGGCGCGCGAAATCCGTGATGAGCCAGCCGAACGAGCTTTGCTGCCCGGATGCCGTCACAAGTCCCTCCTCGCTGCGTCAAGACCACCTGGGCGGCGTGGTCCGGGCGTCTTCCACCGACCAGCACCGATCCCGGTACCGGCGAGCCGAAAGACGCCTCCACCCAGCGTATTCGTCCCGTCGATCGTGTCGAGCCCGCCACCCGGCCGACGGCGTTAACCGAACGTAAACGTCCAGCCGCTCACCGCGTCGACACATCGTGAACCACGCATTCGTGGGTCACCCTGTGGTGGCCTGGCGCGACCAGGTGTGAACCGGCGTCCGCGCAGGTCACCGGCGTTGCGACCACTCGATCGGGGGTCGTCGGCGCCGGATCGCGTGAAAGGGGTCGCCCCGCGTTCGATCCGACCGGTGACACCACTCCCCGAAGCGGGTGAAGCCTGCCGAGTTCACTCCAACGGCCGCATCCGCCCCGGGGTTTCGTCCCTTTTAGCCCGCGCGCAACGCCGAATCGTGTGCGATGGCGTGCTGCACGACCGAGATCAACACCTGCTTGGCGGACTCACGTTCCCGGGCGTCACAGGCCATGATCGGCACGGACGGTGAGATCGTCAGCGCGTGCCGGACGTCCTCGATCTGGTGGTGCAGCAGCCGGTCGAAGCAGTTGATCGCCACGACGTACGGCAGCTTCCGGTTCTCGAAGAAGTCGATCGACGGGAACGCGTCGGCGAGCCGCCGCGTGTCGACCAGCACGACGGCACCGATGGCGCCGACCGCGAGGTCGTCCCACATGAACCAGAACCGGTGCTGGCCCGGCGTACCGAACACGTACAGCACCAGATCCGAGTCCAGCGAAATCCGGCCGAAGTCCATGGCCACGGTCGTCGTCGACTTGTTCGGGGTGGCCGAATTGTCGTCGACGCCGGTACTGGCCTCGGTCATCATGGCCTCGGTGGTCAGCGGATCGATCTCCGAAACCGCTCCGACCAGCGTGGTCTTCCCCGAGCCGAATCCGCCAGCGACCACGATCTTGGCCGACGAAGTCGGTCCGGTCACCTGCGGCGCATTCGCGTCGGAGTCAAATTCTCCGAAGCCCACTGAGCACCCTCTCCATGAACTCGATACTCGGCCGGTCACCCACGTTCTGGCTGGCGGTGTGCACCAGGACCAGACCGAGGCCGGCCACGTCTCCGATCAGCACCCGGACCACGCCGAGCGGCAGGCGCAACAGCGCCGCGACTTCGGCGACGGACCGGGTGTCCAGGCAAAGGTCGCAGATCGACCGGTGTTCGGGGACGCGTACCCGATCGAGCACACGTCCCTGTTCGCTGGTCGAGATCAACGCCTCGATGGCAAGGTCGTACGTCGGCTTGGTCCGGCCCCGCGTGCGGAAATACGGCCGGACCAGGCCGGAGGATTCGACGTCGGTGGTGTACTGCTCGTCGACGAACTCGTTCTGCGCCTGCTGCGGCAGGGCCGCGGCGAGCGGGTCGGCGGCGGCCGCCGCCGCCGCCCGGCGCTCCTCCTCCTTGTCGAAGGAGAACTTGGCGAACTCGCCCGAGTCGTAGAGCGGACCGCTGCCACCACCGAACAGCTCCGCCCCCGGCCCGCCGAGCAGGCGTTCCCGGTAGTCCGAGACGCTGAAGTCGGCGGGTCCCTGTCCCGCGTTCGAATCGGTCAGCCAGCGGGAGGCTTCGTCCGGGGACACGGGGTCGTTGTCCGACCCCTGTGCCCTTCGCGATCGCCATTCGCGGTCGACCCGGTCCCGGAAGGACGTCCAGTCCTCCCGGCCGTCGTCTCGTTCCGACCACCCGCCGGAGAAGTCGTCACCGAGCCGGCCATCGCCCCTCAAGCGCCCGTCGTCCACGGCATTCTCCTCGGTTCCCGGTCGCTCAGCGGCGGACCGACGCGCCCTGCAGCTGCGCGCGCATCTCCGGTGTCAGCTGTTGCCCCACCCGTTCCACCAGCAGGGTCATCTCGTAGACGACCAAGCCGATGTCGCTCTCCGGCGATCCGAGGACCGCCAGGCAGGAACCGTCGGACACCGACATCAGGAAGAGGAAGCCGTTGGCCATCTCGACCACCGTCTGCGCGACCGTGCCGCCCTCGAACACCTTCGCCGCACCGCGCGCGAGGCTCGTGAGCCCCGACGCGACCGCCGCCAGCTGATCGGCCCTGTCCTTGGGAAGTCCCTTCGAGGACGCCAGCAGCAAACCGTCCGCCGACACCACCACGGCATGCGCCGCGCCCGGGACCCGGTGCACGAAATCCGTGATCAGCCAGGCAAAGCTGCTCGTGTGTCCTTTACCCTGCGCCTGGCCGCCAGGCTGCGCCGGACCACCCGGCTGCATCGCACCCGCCCGTGTCACTGTCACTCCTTACTGCTGTCATCGGCAGAGGTATCCCTGCCGGTCACCGGAACGCCGTTGTCATCCAGCGCATCGAGCGGGCGTTCCTTCAACGCGTGCCGTCCCGACGTGTAGCCCTTCTGGAAGCTTGCCATCCGACTCCGCGCCGCCGTCGCCGAGCGGGCGATCGCACCCGTGCCCGGCATTCCGGAGGTCTTGTCGGCGAACGAGTCTTCCTTCTTCGGCTCGTTCCCGCCGATCGAGCCGGGGACGAGGTACTGGTTCGGCACCCGTTTGGGCAGGCCCGCCGGGGTGATCTCGTCGTTCCGGTCTTCGTACAGGACCTGCGCCGCCTGCCAGCCGTCGTCCGACGCGCTGCGCCAGCCATTGTCCTGGAGCACCGTCTCCGGCGGAACACTCCGCGGGGTCCGAGTGGGCAATGCCTCTTCGGATGTCTCCTCAGTGTCCCTGCCGACGGGTTCCGCCGTTTCGGCGGCACCGTTCGGGGTCCGCACGGGCAGTTCGGACTCGACCGGCTCGGTGTAGGTCGTCGGGGTGTCGCCCCCGGCCTCGTCACCTTCGCTGAACCAGCGCGAGAGCACCGACTGGTAGATCGGCAGCCGCCGCGTGGGCACGTCGTCATCGAGCGCCGACTTGCCCGCGTCCGAAGACTCCGCGGGCTCCTCGGGCTTGTTCCGCGGCTCGACCGGCGTGTACTTCGGCTCCCGCTTCGGCAGCACCAGCGACGCGAACTGGGTCTCGGTGCCGCTGGAGGCGCCGTCGCCGTTCGTCGGCGAGATGTCCTCGGCCGTCGGCCACGCCGGGGCCTCCTCGGCGGGGGACGCGGGGCTGAGGAACGGCCCCGCCGCGTTCTTGCCCGCGACCAGGTCGTCGAGGCTGATCGGCTGGTCGAGCGGGACGAGCCCGCCCTGCGACGCGACCGGTTGCGGAGCGGCCGGCGGCTTCGACGGCGGCGGCGGGGTCATCTCCAGGCCGCGGTCGGACATCGGGATGTTCGGCAGCGACGTCTCGGAGACCGACGGCATCGAAGGCATCGACGTTTCCGAGCGGTTCGACGGCGGCGGGGTGTTGCGCGCGCCGGGCCGCATCTGCGTGAGCAGCTCGGCGGGCACGACGACCCGCGCGATCACGCCGCCTTCGATGTCCTCGTTCTCCCGGAGCCGGACCTCGATGCCGTGGCGGCGCGCCAGGCGCGCGACCACGTACAGGCCCATCCGCCGGGTCACCGAGACGTCCAGGTCCGGCGGGTCGGCCAGGCGCTGGTTGACCTCGGCGAGCCGCTCCTCGGTCATGCCGACACCGTGGTCGGTGACCTGGATGGCGAGCGCCTTCTTGCGGGTGATCACCGCGCGGACGGTCACCTTCGTCTCCGGCTCGGAGAAGTAGGTGGCGTTGTCCAGCAGTTCCGCGAGCACGTGCACGAGGTCGTGGATCGTCAGGCCCTGGACGGCGACCTCGGGGACGATCCCGATCTCGATCCGGGCGTACTGCTCGATCTCCGAGACCGCGGCGCCGATGACGTCGGCGGCGGGCACCGGCTTGGGCACCGACTTCGCGAGACCGGCGCCCGAGAGCACCAGGAGGCTTTCACCGTTGCGGCGCAGCCGCGTGGCGAGGTGGTCGAGCTCGAACAGGCTGGCCAAGTGGTCCGGGTCCTGCTCGTCGGCCTCGAGCCGGTCGATCACGCCCAGCTGGCGTTCCACCAGCCGCTGCGACCGGCGGGACAGGTTCACGAAGATGCCGTTGACGTTCTCGCGCAGGAGGGCCTGTTCGGCGGCCATCTTGACGGCCTGTTCGTGGACGACGTCGAACGACCGCGCCACTTCACCGATCTCGTCACGCGAAGTGACGGGCACCGGCTCGACCGACCGCTTCGAGGCGTTGACCGGGTCCGGGTCGTCGAGGATCGCTTGCACGGTTTCCGGCAGTCGTGTGTAGGCCACGTCGAGCGCCGTCTTCCGCAGCACCCGCAGCGGGCGCAGCATCAGGCGGGCGATGACGAGCATCAGGAACAGCGCCGCGAGCAGCGCCAGCAGCACGATCGCGCCGCCGATCCAGGCCGAGTTGATCGCGTCGGTGGCCAGGCCGTCGGCCTGTGCCCGCAGCTGGCCGAGCAGGTTGGTCTCGACCGCGCGCAGCTTGTCCAGCGCGACCCGGCTGTCGTTGCCGAGGGCGACGTTGTCGATCGCCGGCGGCTCGTTCTGCTGGTGCAGCGAGAACGCCATCGTGGTGATGCGGCGCCGGTCGTCGACCTCGGGACCGGAGAAGGTGTCCGAGTAGAGCTGCCGCTGTTCGGGGCTGGCGTTGTTGAGGAACGCCGCCGTCGAGGCGTCGCCGCTGGCGACCGCCGAACGCGCCTGGTCGAACAGGTCGCCGGGGAAGCCGGAGCGGAAGGAGGCGATCAGCAGCGCCGCGTCACCGCGGGCGATGAACTCCTTGCTCTCACTGATGGCCTGCACGGTGACGCCGAGCCGGAGCACGTCGCGGTTCGCCACCGCGGTGGTCACCTCGCGGCCGAGCTGGACCAGCGAGTCGAGGATGCCGGAGTAGGCGATGAGGATCGGGGTGTCGCCCAGCAGCGAGGTGTTCATCGCGCCGCGCAGCGGGCGCAGGGCGTCGAGCCGCTGCAGACCACGCGAGTAGCGGTCCCTCGTGTCCTGATCGTCCGGGTTGATCTGGTTCGCCGAGGCACGCAGGTCGTCGATGGCGCGGTCGACCTTGGCGATCTGCGCGTCGAGACCGTTCTGGCGCGACGGGTCACCGGAGGCGATCTTGGCGACGGCGAGCGCGCGTTCGCTCTGCAGCTCGTGCACCACGAGGGTGATCTTGTCGGCGAACGCGACCTGATCGGCCGTGTCCTGGAACCGGGCCGCCTCACTGCTGTCGTCGATCACGCGGAGCGTGCCGAGCGCGAGCGCGGTCAGCGTCGGAATGATCAGGACGGCCGCGAGCTTCGATCGCAGACGCCAGTTACGCAGGCCCAGGAACGACCCGGCCTTCCCACCAGGACCGTCTCCGGTTTCCCGCGCAGGGGTCCCTCCCACCCCCGCGGTGTCTTCGTTCGGCACCGCCGCACCACCATCATCTTCATTCGGGCCGGGAAAGCCCATTTTGGACATGCCGTTCTGCTGCTGCCTGGGTCGGTTGTCGGAGACCACTACCCGCACGCTCCTGCCACCCGGCAGGGAGACGTTGGACGCGAGTGCTCACTCTGACGAATGAGGAAGTCGTCTTTGACGCAGTCTCTCAAGTGCACTTGGCCGAAATCCCGCCTGACGTCATTGGTCTATTCGGCCTAACCCGCCAGTGCGCGGGCGCGCACCAGTGAAGCACGGTCGTGTCCGACATCAGGATCGCGTTCGACACAGAGTGCCTTGCACCTCGGGAAAGGTCCAGAGCGTTCGGCCATCCAAGGCACTCTCTTTCACTACATCAGTGGTCCACACCTCACTACCGGTGCATGAGGGTAGCGAACGGGCGGCCCAGATGTAACCCTTCGGTCAAGACCTTCAAGTAAGCCCCGGACGGGTCTTGACCCGTTGACGCTCATTCGTCAACAAGTCCCCGCCTCGAACACGCCCCGTTGTGTTCACTTCTGACAAACAACCTGTTCGGGTGATCGTTACCACTTGGGATCATGGGATGACCACCCATTGTGAGCACAGTGTGTGTTCTCTACAGTGGGCCCGTGACTCGACAAAGAGTCACTTCCGAATTCCACATCAGGCCACGTCATCACGTGTCCTCCCCCTCGATCAGGAGCACCACTTGCTTTCGAAGAAGGCCTTGAGCGCCCGCCTCGGGCGGCCGTCTCGTGGAATGGCGAGGGCGATCGCATTCGCGATGGCGGCCGTCGTCACGACGTCGGTCGGTGGCTGCGGCCTGCTCGGCGGTGACGATTCGTCCTCTTCCGGCGGCTCGGGGAACCTCGAGAAGTCGAAGATCAAGGTCGCCGTGATGTCGACCATCGACCTGGCTCCGCTGCGCCTCGCCCAGGACGGCGGCTACTTCAAGAACGAGGGCCTCGACGTCGAGGCCATCGAGGCGGGCACCGGCCAGATCTCGCTGACCAAGCTGATCGGCGGCGAGGTCGACATCGCGTACGCGAGCTACACGCCGTTCTTCATCGCGATGAGCAAGAACACCGCCGACATCAAGCTGGTCGCGGACGCCTCCTCCGCCGGTCCGAAGAGCACGATGCTGGTCACGCTGCCGACGTCGTCGGTGAAGAGCGTCAGCGACCTGGCGGGCAAGAAGATCGGCATCACCGCGCCGAACACCGTCTCGGACACCCTGTCCAAATCGGTCATGAAGGACCACGGCGTCGACGCCAGCAAGGTCCAGTGGGTGCCGATCCAGCTGCCGAACGTCGGCGCCGCGCTCAAGAACGGCGACATCGACGCCGGCTTCCTGACCGAGCCGTTCATCACCCAGACCGCGAAGCAGGCCGGCACCGTCCCGGTCGTGGACACCGCCACCGGCGCCACCCAGGACTTCCCCACCGCGGGCTACGGCTCGCTCGGCAAGTTCGTGTCGGAGAACCCGAAGACCGTGGCCGCCTTCCAGCGCGCCATGCAGAAGGCCACCCGGGACGCGGCGGACCGCTCCAAGATCGAGCCGCTGCTGGTCAAGTACGCCAGGATCGACCAGGACACCGCCGCGCTGACCACGCTGCTGACGTTCCAGTCCACCCTGGACCCCCGTCGCATCCAGCGGGTCCCGGATCTGCTGCTGCAGATGGGCGCGATCCCGACCAAGATCGACGTCGGCCCGATGATCGCGGCGCAGGCCACCAGCTGACGACGCGGCATTACATCTAATAGTCACATTTCTCGGAAATTGATCACTGAAAGTAATGATGTCCAAGCGGGTGATCAGGTGATCGGGCGAATGGCCTAAAATGATCACCCGCTCACGACACCCATTGTGAGCAGGTGGGCAAATCTCTAAGGTGACCGCGTGCCTGGCGGAATGAAGCCACGACACGGATGAAAAAACCCAACGGTGATTCATTGTTTCCGAGGAGCTGGCTTTGTTTCGAAACGCCATGAGCAGGAACGGTGCACGTAGAGGACGGGGTGCCGTCGGCGTCGCCCTGAGCGCGCTCATGCTGGCCACCTTGGGCGCCTGTGGCGCACTCGGCGGCGAGGACACGTCCAAGGCGTCGGGTGGGGAAGGCGGCCTTGAGAAGGCGAAGATCAAGGTGGCCCTGCTGCCCGTCGTCGACCTCGCGCCGCTGCGGCTGGCGCAGGAGGGCGGCTACTTCAAGGCCGAAGGTCTCGAGGTCGAAGCGGTCGACGCGCCCAGCGGCCAGCAGGCGATGACCAAGATGATCGGTGGCGAGGTCGACATCGCCTTCTCCACCTACATGCCGTTCTTCGTCGCGAAGAGCAAGGGCGCGGCCGACATCCGGCTCGTCGCCGACTCGGTCTCGGCCAGCCCCAAGAGCAACGCGGTCGTCACCGTGCCGACCTCGTCGGTCAAGACGATCAACGACCTCGCGGGCAAGAAGATCGCGATCACCGACAAGAACACCGCCTCCCACCTGCTCACCGTCTCGGTGATGAAGGACCACGGCGTCGACACCAGCAAGGTCCAGTGGGTGCCGATGGCGCTGCCGAACATCGCCGCGGCGCTCTCGTCGGGCCAGGTCGACGCTGGCTACCTGCCCGAGCCGTTCCTGACCCAGGCCTCCAAGGTCGTCGGCGCGACCCCGGTCGTCGACATCTCGACCGGTGCCACGCAGGACTTCCCCCTGGCGGGCTTCGGCGCGCTCGGGTCCTTCGTGGACAAGAACCCCAAGACGCTGGCCGCGTTCCAGCGCGCACTGGGCAAGGCCGTGCGCGACGCGGCCGACCGCTCCAAGATCGAACCCCTCATCGTCAAGTACGCCAGGGTCGACGCTGAAACCGCCTCACTGCTCACGCTGCCGACGTTCGGGTCCACTCTGGACGCCCGTCGCCTGCAGCGGGTACCGGATCTGCTGCTGCAGACCGGAGTGATCGGGGCCAAGCTCGACGCCGCTCCGATGCTCGCCCCTCAAGCTGGATAAAGGTAAAGGTGTCACGACTTCTCCGTGCCCTTGCCGGTCTGGCCGGTTTCTTCCTCGTCTGGGAAGTGATCGTCCAGGCCGGCCTGGTCCGTAAAGAGTTCCTCCCCCCGCCGTCGGTCGTCCTCGTGACGATCGTCGAACAGTTCGGTGAGACCCAGTTCGTCCGGGACCTGATCGCCACGTTCCTCGCGTGGGCGATCGCCCTGCTGATCGCGGTCGCCATCGCGGTTCCCGCCGGCCTGCTGCTCGGCAGCATCCCCGGCCTGCGCACGGCGACCGCGGTGGTCATCGAGTTCCTGCGGCCGATCCCCGCCGTCGCGCTGATCCCGCTGGTGCTCCTGCTGATCGGCGGCGGGCCCGAGGCGAAGATCACGCTGGCCGTGTACGCGTCGTTGTGGCCCATCATGTTCAACACGATCTACGCGCTCGGCGAGATCGACCCCGTGCTGCTGGAGACCGCGAAGGCCTGCGGCACGAGCAAGTTCCGGACGCTGACGTCGGTGGCGCTGCCGCATACCGCGCCGTTCGTGTTCACCGGGGTCCGGCTGTCCGCCAACATCGCGCTGATCGCGGTGGTCAGTACCGAGTTCCTCGCCGGGGCCAAACTCGGCATCGGCAACTTCATCATGCAGGCCAGCACCGGCTCCACCAGGTTCGACCTCGTGCTCGCCGGCACCGTGGTGGTCGGCGCGCTCGGCTTCCTCATCAACGGCGGGCTCGAGATGATCGGCAGGCGGGCGTTCCGCTGGAGCACGGTCGACCGGGAGGCGGTCTCGTGACGACCCTCACGCTGACCAGCCGCGTCGGCAGGCGCGTGGGCCGGGGTATCGGCATCCTCGTCCGCAACTGGCTGCTCTTCTTCGCCCTGATCGGGATCTGGGAGCTCGCGACCCGGCTCGGGGAAAGCCCGTTCTTCCCGCCGCCGAGCGAGATCCTGAGCGCTTCGGCGAAACTGTGGTTCACCGGCCCGGCCTCGCAGCTGTTCCTGACCGACACGGTGTTCGACAACGTGCTCCCCAGCCTCGGCCGGACGCTCGGCGGCTGGCTGCTGGCCGGCGCGTTCGGTGTCGCGCTGGGTGTCCTCTTGGGACGGTCCAAGACGGGAATGGACTACGTCGGGCCGCTTTTCGCGTTCTTCCGCTCGGTCCCGCCACCCGCCCTGATCCCGGTGTTCATCGTCCTTTTCGGACTCGGACCGGGGATGCAGACCGGGTCGATCATCTTCGGCGCGATCTGGCCGGTACTGCTCAACACCGTGGACGGCGTCCGGTCGGTGGACCAGGTGAAGATCGACACCGCGAAGTCGTTCCGGACCCCGCGGTCGTACTGGGTGCGCTCGATCGTGCTCCCCGCCGCCGGGCCGAAGATCTTCGCCGGCCTGCGGCTGAGCCTGTCCATCTCCCTGCTGCTGATGGTGATCTCGGAGCTGGTCGGCTCCTACAACGGCATCGGCCGGTCCCTGATGGACGCCCAGCAGGCGTTCGACTTCCCGCTCATGTGGTCGTGGCTGGTCCTGCTCGGACTGCTCGGCTTCGGGTTCAACGCGGCCTTCCTCGCGGTGGAGCAGAGAGTGCTTCGCTGGCAGCCCACCCGCAACGGCCGTATCTAGCTTTCGAAGGGTCAGCAAGATGTCAACCATGCTCGAAGTCTCCGGGCTGAACCACCGGTACGGCGCGGGAGAAAAGGCGCACATCGCGGTCAACGATCTGTCGTTCACCGTGGAAGCGGGACAGCTCGCGAGCATCGTCGGCCCGTCGGGCTGCGGCAAGTCCACGCTCCTGCGCTGCATCGCCGGGCTGATCAAGCCGACGTCCGGCCGCGTCAGCCTGCACGGCGACGACGTCTCCGGCGTGCCGGAGGACCTGGCCGTGGTGTTCCAGGACTACAGCCGCTCGCTGTTCCCGTGGCTCTCGGTCGCGAAGAACGTCGAGTTCCCCTTGCGGTGGCGTAACTTGAGCCGCGCGGAGCGCCGGACGCGGGCACAGGAGGCGCTGGAATCGGTCGGCCTGTCCGGGGTCGGCTCGAAGTTCCCGTGGCAGCTCTCGGGCGGTATGCAGCAGCGTGTGTCGATCGCGCGGGCGCTGGCCAGCCGTCCCGCCCTGCTGCTGATGGACGAGCCGTTCGCGTCGGTCGACGCGCAGACGCGGTTCGAACTCGAGGACCTGACGCGGCGCGTGCAGCGCGAGAACGGGAGCACGGTCCTCGTCGTCACGCACGACATCGACGAGAGCGTCTACCTGTCTGACCGCGTGCTGGTGCTGTCGAAGTCGCCCGCGAAGATCGTCGCGGACCTGCCGGTCGGGCTGCCCGCGGAGCGGGACCAGATCACCACTCGCGAGTCCGCCGAGTTCGTGACGCTGCGCGGTGAGGTCGCGCGACTGCTGCACGGTGGCGCCCCGGAAGCGGCCGCCGCCGCTTCGGACGCGGCCGAGTACGAGCTGGCGCAGCAGGAAGCGGCCGCCGACGCCGACGCCGAGGTGCGCGCCAAGAGCTGAAGTACGTGAAGGCCCCCTTCCTTGCGTCCAGCGCAAGGAAGGGGGCCTTCACGTACTTCTCGGGGTGGTGCTGCGGGCCGAGCAGGCGTTGCGAAAGCCACTTTCGCAACGTTGAAGGTTGCGAAAGTGGCTTTCGCAACGCTCCGCAGGGGATCACAACCACGCGACGCGATGAAGGGCGCTTTCCCCGCATGTGATGCGGGGAAAGCGCCCTTCAGCCCTCTCAGTACAGCGTGCGCGGGTTCGCGTCGATGCGGACGTGCACCAGATGCGGCCGCTCGTCCGGCAGCGCCGCTTCCAGCGTCGGCTTGAGGTCCTCGGCCTTCTCGACGACCGACGTCCGCAGCCCCAGGCTCTTCGCCAGCGCGGGGAAATCGATGCCGCCGAGGTCGACACCCGGCACCTTCTCGCCGCCCGCGGCCTCGCCGAGGATGCGCACGGCGGCGTACTGCGAATTGTCGAAGATCACGAACGTCACCGGCAGGTTGTGCTGCGCGGCCGTCCACAGTGCCTGGACGCAGTACATGCTCGACCCGTCGCCGAGGATCGCCACGACCTTGCGGTCCGGGCGGGCCAGCGCGGCGCCGACGGCGGCCGGGAGACCGTAGCCGAGGGTGCCGCTGGCGACGGTGAGGAAGCCGGTGTCGGTGGACTTGATCGGCAGGTGGTCGTGCAGTTCGTTGCGGTGGCTCGGCGTCTCCTCGACGACGATCGCGTCGTCCGGCAGGACTTCCGAGATCACCGAGTAGGCGAAGCCGGGCGTGATCGGCGTGACCGCGGCGGGCTTCTCATGCCGGGTGCGGGATTTCGGCGCTTCCCGCGGCGCGGCACGCTCCAGCAACGCGCGGATGGTGAGCTTCGGCGTCGCACGGATCCCGGTGCCTTCCGCGGCCCTGGCGAGGATCTGCTCGTCGTCGCTGACCAGGAACAGCGGCGGCAGCGCGGTTTCCGACTCGCCGCGGTACACGTGGTAGGTGAACGCCGGGGCGCCGATGACGACCACGAGATCGTGGTCCGCCAGCGCGCTCGCGAGCATTTTCCGTTCCGGCTGAAGGAATCCGAAGAACTGCGGGTGGTCCTCGGGGAAGGAGCAGCGCGCCCCCATCGGCGGCGCCCAGACCCCGGCGCCGACCTTCTCGGCCAGCTCGACGACGTCCGGCACGGCGCCTTCACCGTCGATACCGGGGCCGACCACGATCGCCGGGCGCTCGGCGGCGTCCAAAGCCGACACCAGTTCGTCCAAAGCGGACGGATCGGGCGCGAAACCGCGGATCTGCGGCCGGGACACGATCGGCTTCGTGGTCTCGACGTCCCAGTCGTCCACGGGCACCGAAACGAACACCGGCCCCATGGGCGCCTGCGTCGCGATGTGATACGCCCGCGCCAGCGCCGCCGGGACGTCCTCCGCCCTGGCGGGCTCGCAGCTCCACTTCACGTACGGCTTGGGGAAGTTCGCCGCCTCGACGGCGCCGAGGAAGGGATCGTCCGGCAGCAGCGACCTGGTCTGCTGGCCGGCGAGGATGATCAGCGGCGCGTTGTTGCGGTACGCGGTGAAGATATGCCCGAGCGCGTGCCCGACCCCGCCCGCGGAGTGCAGGTTCACCAGCGCCGCCCGCCTGCTCGCGCGGGCGTACCCGTCGGCCATCGCGACGACGGACGCCTCGTGGAGCGCGAGCACGTAGGTGAAGTCGTCGGGCCACTCCGTGAGGAAGGCGATCTCGGTCGTCCCGGGATTGCCGAAAACGGTGGTCAGGCCCAGATCGCGCAGCAGTTCCCTGGTCGCGTCACGTACGGTGCGGGTAGCCATGGCCACACGCTATCTGGTCGATACCCGATAGTTGAAGATGCAACCTCGTATCACCGTGTGTGGTCTGGACCTGACCCGGTGCGTCCGGCCTACTCCTTGACCAGCGCGGCCCATTCGCGCACGGCGGCGACGTCCACATCGGACTCCCACCCGCCCGGCCGGACCGCGCTGCCGACGTGGAACGCGCCGACCCCGCCCGCCCGCAGCAGGTGCACCTGCTGCGCCCGCAGGCCGCCGCCGACGAGCAGCCGCGGCCCGTCCTCTCGCCGGGCGAGCCGCTGCAGGACTGAAAGCCCGTGCGCCACACCGTGCGGATGCCCGGCCGCGAGCACCGTGTCGCAGCCGAGCGCGGTCAGCCGGTCGTAGGCGCGCAACGGGTCCCGCGCGCGGTCGATGGCGCGGTGGAAGGTCCACGGCAGCCCGTCGAGCTCCTTGACCAGCGTCTCGCAGGCCTCCACGTCGATTTCGCTTTCCAGGTCCAGGAAACCGAAGACGAACTCCCGCGCGCCCGCGTCGATCAGGCGCCCGGCGTCCGCGCGCAGCCCGTCGAGGTCACCGGCGGCGAAGGACATGTTGTCGCGCAGCATGACCCGCACCGGGAGATCGGTGGCGGCGAGTACGTCGCGCAGCGTCTCGACCGACGGCGTGAGACCGTCGCTGGCCATGTCGCTGACCAGTTCGAGGCGATCGGCCCCGCCCTCCTGTGCGCGCTCCGCGTCCACCGCGGTCAGCGCGATCACTTCCAGCAGGCCGGATTTCGGGCTCATGGACCATCCAATTCGCTTATACCGAGGGGTTGTCGTCACCCCTGGCGTGGCGACCGCGCCGGAAACCGCCTTGCAGGCTGGTCATCCGTTCGCGGACCGCTTCGGGGGAAAGTGAGAGTATCGGCCTCTCCCCCAGCGGTTTCTCCGGCCTGTCGTCCTGCGACCGCGCCTCGGGGACGACGGCGGGCAGCACCGGCCAGGTCTCCTCCGCCCCGTCCTCCTGCTCCAGCTCGGCGGGCGTCGGCCAAGCGGGCTCGGGTTCCGGCGCCTTTTCCTTGGGCTCCTTCGGTTCCAGCGGCTTCAGCGTCGGCTCGGTCGGCTCGTCCGGATCCTGCGCCGGCTCATCGGGCACGACGTTCTTCACCGGTTCGAATGACGGCAAGGAGGGCGGGCCGGGTTCGGCGGGCGAAGGACCTTCGCGCGGGCCTCCGTGGTCGAACCACTGCGAAAGCACGCTCTGGTACTTGGGCATCCGCTCGGTCGGCGAGTCCAGTTCGAGATGGTTGACGGCGTCGTCGTCCGAGGACGGCCACTCCGGCTGGGTCTCGCGCTCGACGACCGGCGCACGTCGCAGCGGCCCGGGGTCCAGCACGGGCGCGAACCGCGATTCCTCGGCGCTCTCCTGGGGTTCGGGCAGCGGCGGGACTTCCAGCGGGGGTTCGGGCTCCGGCTCCGGCACGACGACGGTGACGGGCGGGGGCTCCGGCAGCGGAGCCGGCCGGGGCGCTTCGACGATGAGCTCGGCGGGCACGACGACCACCGCGGTGATCCCGCCGCCGTCGGCGGACCGCAGGCGGACGTCGATATGGTGCCGGACGGCCAGCGTCGCGACCACGAACAGGCCCATCCGCCGGGACACCTCGACGTCGACGTCCGGCGGGTTCGCCAGCCGCGTGTTGGTCCGGTCGATCTCCGCCTGCGGCATGCCCGCGCCGTGGTCGGTGATCTCGATCTGCCATTCGCCGCGGTCGGTCTCGTGCCCCTCGACCTGCACCATCGTGCTCTGGTCCGAATAGCGGGTCGCGTTCTCCAGCAGCTCGGAGACCACGTGCACGAGGTCGTTGACGGCCTCGCCGCGCACCGCGATCCGCGGCGCCGCGCCGAGTTCGATCCGCTGGTAGTGCTCGACCTCCGACAGCGCGGCGCCGATGATCTCGTCGGCGACCACGGCACCGCCGTCCTCACGGACGACGTCGGTTCCGGAGAGCACCAGCAGGTTCTCGCTGTTGCGGCGCATCCGGGTCGCGAGATGGTCGAGTTCGAAGAGGCCGGCGAGAGTGTCGGGATCCTGTTCGTCGGCCTCCATACGGTCCAAAACGGACAGCTGCCGCTCGACGAGATCCTGGCTCCGCTGCGACAGGTTCACGAACATCGCGTTGATGTTCTCCCGCAGCATGGCCTGTTCGCCCGCGAGCCGGACGGCCTCGCCGTGCACCGCGTCGAACGCGCGCGCCACCTGGCCGAGTTCCTCGCGGCTGAACACCGGGACGGGCGCGACGGCCAGCCGCCGCCGCAGGTTCTCCGGCTGCGGTTCGGGATCGCTCAGCAGACCTTCGACAGCCGCCGGGAGCTGATGCTCGGCGACCTGGAGCGCGCTGCGGCGCAGGATCCGCAACGGCCGCAGCAGCGAACGCGCGATGATCACCGACAGCACACCGGCGACGATCAGCACGGCGAGCACGATGCCGCCGTCCCAGATCGCGGACGTCCTCGCGCGCGCCGCGAGGGCGTCGGTGCGTTCCTGGAGCTGGACGAGCAGCGCCTGCTGCACCTGATGGGCCAGATTGACCGTGTACGTGGCCGAGGTGTCCCACTGGTTCGGGTCCAGCCCGCCGAGCCCCTGGTCGTTCTCGGCGCGGATGAGCGCCGATTCCACCATGTCGTTGCCGATGTCGACGATCAGGCCGATGACCGTGTCGTCGTACATGCGCTGCTGTTCGGGCGTCGCGAAGGTGCGGTAGTCGCTGCGGGCGGCGGCGAGTTCGGCCTCCGCGCCGAGCAGCGCGCGGGTCCGGTCCCGGTTGAGGCCACCCTGCGCGAGCGCGGCCGCCATGATCGCGCGTTTGACCGACATCTGATCCTTGACCCGCGCGAGCGCGTTGCCCGCGAGGCGGAGCTTCCCCAGATCCGGGTCGGAGACGTCGGCCGCGGTGGCGTCGCTGATGTCGAGCAGGCCGGAGATGAGCTCGCTGTAGGACCGCAGCACCGCGTCGGCGGGAAAAGCCGAGTGTTCCGCGGAAAAGCGGAGCCCGGTCAGCACGCGCAGGCGGTCGCTGGTCTGCTGCAGGCTCGTCGCGGCCTTGTCGCCGAGCCTGCTCTTGCTCTCACCGAGCGTGCGGTCGAACGTGCCGATGGCTTCGTCGGCCCGTTTGCGCTGCTCGGTCAATTCGGAAAGATCGCCCTTGCGATCGCCCGCGACGAACCGGACGGTGAGGTCGCGTTCGCGCTGAAGCTGATGCACCGCTTCGGCGACGGTGCTGTCGACCCGGCCGCGGGTGGCGAATTCGGCCAGCTGCCGCGCGTCCCGCAGATCCGAGTTGACCCGGAGCCCGACGAGGGCGACCACCGCGAGCGCGGGAATCAGGAGTACCACGAAGAGTTTGGTACGCAGGTGCCAGTTCCGCAGCCGCCAGCGGCCGCCGACACGAGGATGCCGTTCCGCCGCGTCGCCCCCACGGGGACGCTTGTCGCGACGGGCCACCTGGTTTCCTTTTCCCACCACGGGACCCTTTCCCATGGCTGACATCGGGGACGAGAGCCCGAACCTACTGTAGAGTAACAAGGTTCGAGAACGATCGAAAGCCGCGCCATCCGGCGTCTCCCGCAGGCGATCGTATGGGGCACGGACCATACGATCCAGAAGGAGGAGCACATTCTCTCGGTAGGTGAGCGGTGACGAAGATGCGTGTCTTGGCGATTCCGCTGGTAGCGGCTCTGCTGGCGACCGCCGGTTGCGGAGTGTTTTCAGGTGGTGACGCAAGCACCGACGCGCCACTCGAACGGACGGAACTGCGCATCGGCGTCGGAAGCCCCATCGACACGGCACCGTTGCGGGTCGCCGTCGCCGACGGGAAGTTCACCGCGGCCGGCCTTTCCGTGACCCTCGTCGAGGTTCCCGGCGACCAGGCGATCGGCAAACTCTCCGCCGGCGAGGTCGACCTGGCGTTCGCCAGCGACGTGTCCATCTTCCGCGCCGCCGCGGCGGGGACGGCGTTGCAGTTGCAGGGCGAGGCCTACACCGCCGGCCGCAACACCATGGCGCTCGTCACACTCCCCGGCTCCGACTACACCGAACCGACGCTCAAGAAGTCACCGAAGATCGCGGTGAACATGCTCGACGACGTCGGCGTGCTGGCGGCCAGGTCGGTGCTGGGGACCGCGGGCGTCGACGTGAACCGGATCCAGTTCAAGCAGAACCCGTTCGACCGGATGCCGCAGGCGTTGCAGGCGGGCGAGGTCGACGCCGCGTGGATGGTCGAGCCGTACATCACCAGGGCCGAGAAGGAACTCGGGGCGAGCATCCTCGCCGACGGCGCCCGCGGCGCGACCCTGGACTTCCCGATGTCGTCCTACGTTTCGATGGGAGCTTTCGCCCAAGCCAACGCCCGCACGCTCACGGTGTTCCGGAAGGTGCTCGGCGAGGCGCAGGTGCGCGCGGCCGACCCCGCCGTCGTCCGCGACGCGCTGCCGTCGTTCTCCGACATCGACCGGACGACGGCTTCGCTGATCTCGCTCGGGACGTACCCGGTCTCCCTCAACGGCATCCGGCTGCAGCGCGTCGCCGATCTGATGCACAACTCGGGCAGTCTCGGCGCCCGGCTCGACGTGCAGTCGATGGTGGCGCGACCCTAAATGTTCTCCCCGGTCGGCCTGAGGCAAACGGTGCGCTCGGGCGGCCCGGTGTAGTGCAGGGCGGTGTCTTCCGACGAACAGGCGGTCTCCGACGATCCCCGCGTGACGACCGCCCGGGCCTCCGCGCTGATGTCGGTGCAGCGGACCTTCGCGATCCGCGTCTCGTGCACGACGTCGCGCAGGCAATCCCCGGTCTCGACGTTCAGCGCGAGACAGAGCGTCTTCTTGGCCGTCCGGCTGGACGAGGTCCCGTACAGCTCGAACTGGATGTAATCCGCGTCGCGGCAGTCGGACGAACCCGTCCTCACCTCGTCGATGCGGAAGGTCGCGCGGTTCGAGCTGCAACTGGCCGTCGTGTAGCTCTGGTTGCCGCCCGCCTCGTCGGTCAGGTACAGGCATTTGCCCGCCTCGACCGTGGCGAAACTGCTCGACCGCGAAATACCCCAGGCGGCCAGGCTCCCCAGGCCCAGCGCGAGGACCACACCCAGCACGATCGACACCCTGGCCAGCACGCTCAGCGGGGCCGGTTTCGGGAACGGCGTCGGCGGGGCCGCCTCCGGCATCGGGGGCAGGGGCGCGGGCGCGTGGAACGGGTCGTACTCGGGCGTCCCGCCGGTCGGTGTAGTCGTCAAGGTCCCCTCCAGTCACCTTGCGTCCATCCTTCCACCAGCGGTGCCGCGACGGGAGCCGGTGTGGCCGGAACGTATAAAGGAGGATGTGACCGATGGCCCGCTGATCGTCCAATCCGACAAGACCGTGCTCCTCGAGGTCGACAACAGCCAGGCCGACGACGCGCGGATCGCCATCGCGCCGTTCGCCGAACTGGAACGCGCGCCCGAGCACGTCCACACCTACCGGATCACGCCGCTCGCGTTGTGGAACGCCCGCGCGGCGGGTCACGACGCCGAACAGGTCGTCGACGCGCTGACCACGTACTCGCGGTTCCCCGTGCCGCAGCCGCTGCTCATCGACATCGTGGACACGATGGGCCGCTTCGGGCGGCTGCAGATCGCCAACCACCCGGCGCACGGCCTGGTCATGTCGACCATCGACCGCGCGGTGCTGGAGGAGATCCTCCGGCACAAGAAGATCAGCCCGATGCTGGGCGCGCGTATCGACGACGACACCGTCGTCGTGCACCCGTCCGAACGCGGACGGCTCAAGCAGGCGCTGCTGAAGGTCGGCTGGCCAGCGGAAGACCTCGCCGGTTACGTCGACGGCGAAGCGCATCCGATCGACCTCGCCGAGGACGACTGGGAGCTGCGCGACTACCAGCGCAAGGCCGCCGAGGCGTTCTGGGCGGGCGGATCCGGCGTCGTCGTGCTGCCGTGCGGCGCGGGCAAGACCCTGGTCGGCGCCGCGGCCATGGCACACGCGAAGGCGACCACGCTGATCCTGGTGACGAACACCGTCGCCGGCCGGCAATGGAAGCGAGAGCTGGTCGCGCGGACCTCGCTCACCGAGGAGGAGATCGGCGAATACTCCGGGGAGAAGAAGGAGATCCGGCCGGTCACCATCGCGACGTACCAGGTGGTCACGCGCAAGACCAAGGGCGAGTACAAGCATCTGGACCTGTTCGATTCGCGGGACTGGGGCCTGGTGGTCTACGACGAGGTCCACCTGCTGCCCGCGCCCGTCTTCCGGATGACCGCGGACCTGCAGTCGCGGCGGCGGCTCGGGCTCACCGCGACCCTCGTGCGCGAGGACGGCCGCGAAGGCGACGTGTTCTCCCTGATCGGCCCGAAGCGATACGACGTCCCGTGGCGCGACATCGAGGCGCAGGGCTGGATCGCACCGGCCGAGTGCACCGAAGTCCGCGTGACGCTGACGGACGCCGAGAGACTCGCGTACGCGACGGCCGAGGCCGAGGAGCGGTACAAGCTGGCGGCGACCGCGGACACCAAGACCAAGGTGATCAAATCGCTGGTCGACCGGCATCCCGGCGAGCCGACGCTGGTCATCGGGGCCTACCTCGACCAGCTGGAGATGATCGGCGACGAACTCGACGCGCCGGTGATCCAGGGCGCGACGCGGAACAAGGAACGCGAGGAACTCTTCGACGCGTTCCGGCGCGGCGAGATCAGGACACTGGTCGTTTCGAAGGTCGCGAACTTCTCGATCGACCTGCCGGAGGCGTCGGTCGCCATCCAGATCTCCGGGACGTTCGGCTCGCGGCAGGAGGAGGCGCAGCGGCTCGGGCGGCTGTTGCGGCCCAAGGGCGACGGACGGCAGGCGCACTTCTACTCGGTCGTCTCGCGGGACACCGTCGACACGGAGTACGCGGCGCACCGGCAGCGGTTCCTGGCGGAACAGGGGTACGCGTACCGGATCGTGGACGCGGACGACCTGCTGCGCCCGATGTAGGGGCTTCGCTTCGGCTCGCGGTGGGCGTGAGTGCTCCTGCTGTCCGTGAAGGCCTCCTTGAGGGACTCTGGGTCCCTCAAGGAGGCCTTCACGGCATTTCGGGCATTGCCCCCTGGGCAAGGTGTCCTGAAGGCCTCCCTTGAGACGTTCATCGTCCCGAAGTAGGCCTTCACGGCATCCGACCACCCGCCGGCGTGTGGCAAGAGAGCAAGGGACCTTTGCTACCACTTGCGGCTCCGCCCCAGCCCCAAGTCCGTGAAGGCCTCCTTCCCTACCCTGAAAGTAGTGAAGGAGGCCTTCACGGCATTCCGGGCACCCAACACGACGAGTCCACTGTGGACACCAGCTGGTGCACGTGTGACTCCAGCGACGTCTGAGGCGGCCACCCCGAGATCCCGCAAACGGGGTATCGAAAACTGTCGGTGCTTCGAACTAGTGTTCGGTAGAGTTGACCGAACACCAGTTCGAGGGGAAGCCGATGACCATCGCACCGTTCCGACCGGGTACACCACCAGTCCAGACCCTGCCGCCCGGCCGGTGGCACGGCCGGATCTGGGTTTCCGACCTGCCATTGGCCAGGCCGGAGCGCTACACCGGCTGCGTCGCCGAGTTCGACCGGTCCGGGCTGTGGCCGGTGCTGATCCCGCACGACCAGCGGTTCGCGGCCAACGGCGAGGACTGGATCGACGACCGCGGCAGGCTCGCCCCCGCCGACCACCGGATCGGCTCGGTGGATCCGGCCGAGGTGCTGGCCCGCTGGTGGGACACGTCGTGCTGCGACGGAGCCTGCCTGCGCCCGTTCGGCGCGAAGTTCCCCGGCCTCGCCCGCCGTCCGTCACGCCGGGCGGATCCGCTGGCCGAGGCGGGCAACACCGGGTCGATCCTGGCCGCGCGCGGGCAGCACCGGCTGGCATTGGTGCAGACCGAGCGGCCCGCCGACATCCCGGCGATCCTCGGCTGGACGGGCATGATCAAGGCGACCGATCAGGTCCACGAGCTGTCCGCCGTCCTGCGCAGCTGGGAAGACCGCTTCGGCGCGACGCTCACGGTGCTGGGCTTCGATTCGATGGAGCTGTCGGTGGCCGCGCCGCCGCGGACCCAGGGCCGCGCGCTCACGGTCGCCGCCGAGCACCGCTCGTTCTGTCTGCCGTCGTTCGCCGGCCAGCCGGGCAATCTGCGCGAGTTCGCGGCCAACCTCGTCCAGACACGCCGGTGGCGGTTCTCGTGGGCGTGAGTGGTCGTTTATCCCGAGGTGAGAGGGGGAATCAGGGCGACACGGGAAGGCGGTGATCGACGTCGCGGCGCTGAGGATCGGCACTTCGGGCTGGCGCTATCCACCGTGGCGCGGGGACTTCTACCCCCGCGGCCTGGTGCAGCGGCGCGAGCTGGAATACCTGTCGTCCCGGATGAACTCGGCCGAGATCAACGGCTCGTTCTACTCGCTGCAGCGTCCCGAGCGGTACCGCGCGTGGGCCGAGCAGACCCCGGACGACTTCGTCTTCGCCGTCAAGGGCGGCCGCTTCATCACGCATCTGAAGCAACTGCGCGACGTCGAGACACCGCTGGCGAACTTCTTCGCCTCCGGTGTGCTGGCGCTCGGCCGGAAACTGGGGCCGATCCTCTGGCAGCTGCCGCCGCGGCTGGCGTTCGACGCCGAGCGTGTCGAAGCGTTTTTCAAGCTGCTGCCGCACACCAGCCACGCCGCCGCCACGCTCGCGAAACACCACGACGACAAGCTGAAGGCCGAACCGCACACCGATCCGAGCCCTCGCCGGAAGCTCCGGCACGCCGTCGAGGTACGGCATCCGAGCTTCGCCGAGCCCGAAAGCCTGGCCCTGTTCCGGAAACACGGCATCGCGCTCGTGGTCGCCGACACCGCGGGCAAGTTCCCGTACATCGACGAGATGACGAGCGAAGACTTCGCGTACGTCCGCCTGCACGGCGACGAGGAGTTGTACGTCAGCGGTTACAGCGACAAGGCCCTCAAGAAGTGGGCCCGGAAGATCAAGGGCTGGGGCCGCGACACGTACGTCTACTTCGACAACGACGTCAAGGTCGAGGCGCCGAAGAACGCGATCGCCCTCGCGGAACTCCTGGCTTGACCCTCGCCAGCTGCACAGTCAGCGCGCAGTGAGCGGTGTCCTGTTCACTGGCTCGTGAGGTCACGGGCGTACTCGCGTGCTGGTTCTGGGGGTCGGCACGCCGGGCGCCCGTGCCTCACTCAGCCTTGACGGTTTCGCCCACGAGCGAGGCCAGCTTGGTGCGGACGTCCTCGGCGTCGGGATGCGCGAGCTCGGTCAGCACCCGCACCGAACGCAGCCAGCACTCACGCGCCGACGAGGGATCACCGAGCCGCAGATGGATTCCGCCGAGCTGGGCCAGCACGTCGGCCGCCTCGTAGAGCTCGCCGTGGGCGAAGAACATCTCGACGGCGCGCCGCATGCAGGCGATGCCCTCGTCGCCGCGGCCGAGCCCGACCAGCGCGGTTCCCTTGGTGTGCAAGGTGAAGCGGGCTTCGTCGGGCAGCGCGTGCGCCTCCAGCGCCAAAGCCTGGTCGGCGAAATCGAGTGCCTGCTCGAAGCGGCTGGCCTGGGCACAGATGTCGCCGAGGGCCTGCAGCGCGCTGGCCTCCATGCCGGCGCCGACGTTGCTCTCCCGGATGAGCCGCAACGCGCGCGTGCCGTAGTCCCACCCCGTGTCGGGATCCTGGCTGGCCAGCGTGAGGTTGTAGAGGGCCCGCGCCTCGCCCTGCCGGTCCCCGACCTGCCGCTGCAGTTCGACGACCTGCTCCAGGTAGGCGATGCTGTCCTCGTATTGGCGCGCGACCCCGCAGGCCACGCCGAGGCCGCTGAGGATGGCGGCCTCACCGGAACGGTCCCCGAGGTCGCGGGCGGCACGAAGCGCGACGCCGAACACCGAACGCCAGTCGTCCAGCCGGGCCCGCACGATGAAGTACGACTGCAGCAGCCACGCCAGCTGCCAGCATTCCCGGTATCGCCGCTCCCGGTACGCGATGTTCACCGCGGCGATGAGGTTGCCCGCCTCTTCGTCGAACCAGTCGAGCGCCTGTTCGTAGTGCCCGAACTTCAGCCCGGCGCCGTCGAACCGCTCCGGCTGGACGAGCCGGTAGTGCCGTTCGGAGCGCAGAAGCCTCGACGCGTTCAGCGCGGAGGCGAGCGACGCGTGGAGCAGCCTGTCCAGCACGGCCGTCCGTGCCTCGGGCCCGTCGAGCTCCGCCGAAAGTTCGGCCGCGTACGCGCGGATCAGGTCGTGGAACTGGTACCGGCCCGGTTTGGACCGCGCGATCAGATGCGCGGACGCGAGTTTCGCCAGATCCTCGTGTGCTTCCGCGATGTCGACGCCGGCCACCGCCGCGGCCGCGGGCACGCTGAAGTCGCCGCCGGTCGGCAGGCCGAGCAGCCGCAGCATCCGCGCGGCCCGCTGGTCGAGCGCCCGGTACGAGTACGAGAAGACGGCCCGGATGTTCGTCTCGTCGCCGTCGGCGAGGTCGAACGAGCCCAGCCTGTCCTGTTCGGCTTCCAGCAGCCGGACGAACTCGCCCAGCGCGAGGTCCGGGAACTGCGCCGCCCGCACCGCGAGGATCCGGATGGCCAGCGGCAGCCCGCCGCAGTACCGGATGAACCGTTCGGTGGCCTCGGGATCCTCGACGACCCGGTCCAGCCCGATCGTCGACGCGAGGAGGGCGATCGCGTCCTCGTCCGGCAGTTCCTCCAGCGCGACGCGCCGGGCGCCGTGGGTCGCGACGAGTGCTTGGAGCTGCCATCGGCTGGTCACCAGCACCAGGCAGCCGGGGCCGGGCAGCAGCGGCCGGATCTGCTCGGTGCTGGCCGCGTTGTCGAGCAGGATCAGCATCCGGCGGCCCGCGCTGTACGTACGCCAGGTGGCCGCGCGTCCGTCGACGTCGGCGGGGATCCGGTCGGCGGGGACGCCGACCGAGACGAGCATGGTTTCGAGCGCGGCTGCGGCCTCGACCGGCTCGCCGGGACCGTAACCGCGCAGGTTGAGGTACACCTGCCCGCCGGGGAAGCGGTCTCCGACCTCGTGCGCGAAGTGGACGGCGAGTGTCGTCTTGCCGATGCCGCCCATTCCCTCGATCGAGGCGATGGACGTCGACCGCTCGGTGTCCAGCGCCTCCGGGACGAGCCCGTGCAACGCCTTGAGGTCGCGTTGGCGGCCGGAGAACACCCGCAGATCGGCGGGGAGCTGGCGAGGGATCAGCGGTTCGGCGCCGAGCCGGTACCGCGTCAGTTCGGAGTCCAATGTGGTCTCGACGGACTCTTCGCCGGTCAGGATCGCCTGGTGCGCCCGCTGCAGCGACGCTCCGGGGTCCAATCCGAGCTCTTCGGCCAGCACCGCGCCGATCCGGCGGTAGACGTTCAGCGCCTCGGCCTGCCTGCCGGAGCGGTAGAGCGCGATCATCAGCTGTTCGTGCAGCCGCTCCCGCAGCGGGTTCTCACGGCACAGTCTGATCAGCTCGGGCACGACGACGTTGTGCTCGCCGAGCGCGATGAGCGCGTCGGCCCACTGCTCGCACACTCGTAACCGCTCTTCGCCCAGCTGGTCGGCTTCGTCGCGAAGCAGCGCTTCGGAGTGGACGTTCTGCAGCGCCGGCCCCCGCCATTCGGACAAGGCCGCGGCGAACCGGCCCGCGGCTCCGCGCAGGTCGCCGTCCCGCGCGGCCTCCGCACCGGCCGCGGCGTGGGCGCGGAAACGGGCGAGGTCGAGCAGGTTTTCGTCGAGTTCGAGCAGGTAGCCGCCCCGTTCGGTGCGGATGGTGACCTCGTCGCCGAGCGCGCGGCGGACCCGCAGGACGTAGGTCTGCAGCGCCCCCTTGGACCGCCGCTGGTCGTCCGGCCACAGCCAGCGGCCCAGCTCCCCGACCGGAACCACCGTGTTCGCGCGCAGCAACAGGCCTGCCAGCACGATGAGCGGCCTGCTGCCGCCCAAGGGCACCGGCAGCCCGTCCGCCGTGACCTCGGTGGGCCCCAGCACGCGAAAGTCGAGTGCCACGTCGCTCATTCTGTCCGGAACCGATGGAATCGGCACGCGATTCCCGCGGTGGCATGATCGGTGCCGATGGACGTCTACGCTATCCCCCTGCGCACGCGGTTCCGAGGCATCACGGTCCGCGAAGGACTGCTGGTCCGCGGCGAGGCGGGCTGGGGCGAGTTCTGCCCGTTCTCCGACTACTCCGACGCCGAGAGCGCGCCGTGGCTCGCGTCCGCGCTGGAGGCGAGCGAACGGGGCTGGCCGTCGCCGGTGCGGGACAGCGTCGAGGTGAACGCGACCGTGCCGGTGGTGTCCCCGGAGCAGGCGTACGAACTCGTTTCCGCTTCGGGCTGTCGCACGGCGAAGGTGAAGGTCGCCGACCCGCGGGTGAGCCTCGCCGAGGACTGCGCCCGGGTGGAGGCGGTGCGGGCCGCGCTGGGCCCGCGGGGCGCCGTCCGCGTCGACGCGAACATGGCCTGGGACGTGGACACCGCGGTCAAGGCCATCGGTGAACTGGACCGCGCGGCCGGCGGGCTCGAGTACGCCGAGCAGCCCTGCCCGTCGATCGACGAACTGGCCGCCGTCCGGCGCCGGGTCGGGGTGCGGATCGCCGCGGACGAATCGATCCGCCGGGCCGAGGATCCGCTGAAGGTGGCCGTCGCGGGGGCGGCCGACGTCGCCGTGCTGAAGGTCGCGCCGCTGGGCGGGGTGCGGCGCGCCCTGGAGGTCGCCGAAGCCTGTGGCCTGCCGTGCGTGGTGTCTTCCGCCGTCGAGACGAGCGTCGGGCTCGCCGCCGGGTTGGCGCTCGCGGGCGCACTGCCCACTTTGGACTTCGCGTGCGGACTGGGCACGATGTCGTTGCTGACCGGAGATGTCTGCGGCGAATCACTGTTCCCTGTGGACGGTCAGCTGCCGGTGCCGCCTCAGGCTCCCGCTCCCGATCTGTTCGCCGCCCACGCCGCCGCCCCGGACGTCCAGGCGGCCTGGATGTCCCGCTTCACTCGCGTCCGCGCCCACCTCCGGATGTCATGAAAGGGTCGTTCAGGACAAAAGATGTCCTGAACGACCCTTTCATGACACTTCCGAGATCAGGTGCAGTGTTCGAAAGGCGATTCGTAGCTGGCGGATCCCGCCGAGCCGCCCCACCGGACACATTTCGCGCCGGCGGCCGCGCTCACCGGACCCGCGTAGTACTCGAAGCTGCCGGAGTCGGTCTTCCTGGCCGAACCCTGCACTTCGAGGAAGGCCGAGACCGCGCTGCCCGTGCCGACCGAGGTGGACTTGATGGTGGTGACGCAGTTGTTCTTGTTCGTGGCGTTGTACAGCAGGTACGCCGTCGCGGCGCTGCCGACCGCCTGCGAGTCGATCACCTTGTAGCCGTCGCCGCACACCTCGACGGCGTCGTACGGGTTGGGGTTCCCGTTGCCGCTGCAGGTGTTCTTGGAGGTCACGTTGGCGTTGGGGTAGCCGAATTTCACGCCGTTGAAGTACGCGGGCTTGATGTTGCTCGGCCACGACGAGTCGTTGGTGCGGACTTCGTAGTGCAGGTGCGGGCTGATGTTGTTGCCCGGCTTGGAGGTGTTGCCGACCTCGCCGATCTTCTGCCCCTGCGCGACCTGCGCGTTGAGCGCGACCGAACGGACCTTCAGATGCGCGTAGTAGGTCGACCATCCCCCACCGTGGTCGATCTTCACGAGGTTGCCGAAGCCGTTCTGCGACCCCTGGTGCGCCGAGATGACGACCTTGCCCGCCGCCGCCGCGACCACCGTGTCGCCCAGATCCGCCCCCGCGGAACTGCCCCGATTGAAGTCGATCTCGTAGGCCCGGTGTGCGCTGCTGTTGTCGTTGTCGCCGTTCCACACCTGGTTGCAGGGGAACGGAAGCTGGAAGTTGGGACGCGGCCCGACGGCGGCTTCGGCCGACGTCGCGGTGATCGCCAGCCCGGCCATCCCCAGCAAGGCGGTGGCGGCCGCCGTGAGCACTCGTCTGAATCTCATCGGATGTCCTTTCTCGGCGTTTCGCGAGAAGCGTCCCGAAAGGGCGTACAAGCGAGATACAAACGACCACGAGCCCTCCTGGCCGAGGGGACCAGGAGGACTCGTGCCGCCTCCGCACCGGATCCGTCCGCGTCTTCCCCGTCCCGGTGCGGGTGTCTCAGCCGACGCGCTCGATGGTGGCGCGGCGGATCAGGAACTTGCCCGGTTCGCGGACCTGCTCGAAGGCCGCGTTGTTCAGCAGCGCGCAACTGCCGGAAACGCCGGTGACCTCGACGGTCGTGGACTTGTCGTTGTCCAGGTTCGTCACCTTCAGCTTGGTCCCCGCCGGGAACTCGCTGCTGGACGCCGCGGGGGCGCCGCCCTCGCCGGACAGCGTCACCGTGGAGCCCGGGCAGACGACCTCGCCGTCACCGGCGGCCGCTTCCTCCTGCGGGGCAGCTTCTTCCTTCGGAGCCGCCTCGTCCTCGACCGCCATGACGTCGTCCGCGGCGTGCTTCCCACTGTCGGCCTGCACTTCTTCGGTGCACCCGGCGGCTTCGCGGCGCTGCTGGATGAGGTCGACGACGGCCTGCCTGTTCGCGATCCGCGCCTCGGACAAGGCGTCCGGCTGCGCCTTCTGACCCGCGATGAAGGTGAGATTGTTACGGAGAGCGGTGTCGAGTCCCTGGCAGCTTTCCGCGGCCTGCCCGTCCGGAGTGCTGATCGCGAACATCGCCGCGGCGATGGCGGCCACCCCGAGCACGGACGCGATGCCGATCGTCGCGCGTTTGCGGTGTTTCCCGGCGCTGTTCATCATCGGTGTCTTCCTCCGGTCTGATTTCCTCCTCACCCACATCCAGGGATACGGCCGGATAACGAAAGTGGTTCAAACCGATTTCAGCCGAGCCAGGGCTTCGCGATACGCGCGTACGTGCCGTCGTTCAGCGCGAGATGCAGCCACTGGTCGGCCCACTCCTTGAACACGACGTCGCGCGGCAGGAGGTACGCCTTCTCCGAGAAGGTGAACGGCTCGTCGGGATGCACCGCGCACAAACGCGGATTCCGCTTCGCCTGCCAACGGGTCTCGGTGGCGTCGGTGATCATCAGGTCGGCCCGGCCCGCCAGGATCTCGGCGAAGATGGTGTTGTTGTCCGGATGCCGCACGATGGTCGCGCGCTTGAGGTTGGCGTCGGCGAACTGTTCGTTGGTACCGCCCGGATTCACGATCGCCCGCACACCCGGCTGGTCGATCTGCTCCAGGGTCTGGAACCGCTTTTCGTTCTCGCACAAGGTGATCGGCGTCTTGCCGTCGCGAAGATAAGGAACGGTGTAGAAACCCTTCTTCGCGCGGTCCAAGGTCACCGAAACCCCGCCCATCGCCAGATCGCATTTCCGCCCGACGTCGTCGGCGATCGCCTTCCAAGTGGTCTGGACCATCTGGAGCCGGACGCCGAGCCGCCGGGCGAGGTCGCCCGCGAGGTCGATGTCGATCCCGCTCCACGCGCCGTCGGCGTCCCGATAGGTGAACGGGCGATAATCCCCCGTCGAACACACGCGGATCTCGCCGCGGGCTTGAACGACGTCCAGTCTGCTTTGCGCGCCATGGCCTTCGGGCGCGGCACTGGCCGTGCCGATTCCCAGCACGGTCAGCACCGCGACCCCGAACGTGAGCGCTTTCGCCTTGATCGTCATCAAGGCATCTTCCACGCCCTGAGGTAAGCGCGCACCAGCCAAGCGTCGGCCCATTCGGCGTCCGGCTCCTCCGGCAGCGGCGACGCGCCGCGCACCAGCTCGTCGAGACGGCGCTCCAGCGACTCGGCCGCTTCCAGCGCTTCCTCGCGGGTTTTCTCGCCCTGCCTCAGATCCCGGAGCCAGCCGAGCCACGGTTCGGGGACCGGCAGCGTGATCCGGCCGGTCTCCAACAGCTCCACGCCCTGCACGCCGAGCCGCACCATGTGCATGGCGAACTTCGTGTCGAAGCCGTACTTCTCGATCAGCTCCGGCCTGCCCGATTTGCCGCGCAGCCCCAGCATCCGCTCGCGCTGGGCGCGGGAGTAGCCGAGGAACCGCAGCCCGGCCCGGCGCGAGACGATCCGGTGCGCTTGCTCGCGCAGTTCGGCGCCGAGTTCGTCGATCACCACGATCTCGGACTCGGGTACGAACAACGGCAGGAGGACGGTCGGGTTCCCGTTGAGCACGAGCCGCATCCACTTGCGCAGCGAATAGACGATCAGGTCGAGGTCGCCGGGGCCGGATCGGGCGCCTTCGGGCTGCGTGCGGAAGATGTACTGCTCGAACCGCTTCAGGCCGATCACGTGGTCCGGCGGCTCGATGCAGATGCCGAGCTCGTCCCGGTCGTCCTGGCCGAGCACGGCGGTGCCGTGCAGCCCGGACCCGACCTGGCAGCGCAGGATCGTGCCCTGCTCGGCGATGGCGGCGAATTCGGGGCTGTCGTGTTTCACCGGACAAGTCATACCCGCGGACGGGGGCGCCGGGCACCCGCTTTTCCGGCCCCTCAGGGTCGGATTCCAGGGTCGGGTCGGGGCCGTTCCCCGATGTGCCGGGGGTCGTTCCGGAGCGAACATGGAGCCATGACGAACAGCGTGTACACCCCCCAGGCCACCAAGAAGCTCTACCGCAGCCGCACCGACAAGATGCTCGCGGGCGTCGCCGGCGGCTGGGCCGCCTACCTCGGCGTCGACGCCGCGATCCTGCGCATCGCCCTCGTGGCCGGCGTCTTCTTCACCGCCGGATTCGCGATCCCGCTCTACGCCGCCGCGTGGCTCCTGACCCCGGAACAGCCGGGCGAATCCTGATCGAGGGCGGACGCCGTGCGCAGGGGGCGCGGCGTCCGCCGGATCGCGTTCAGCCCGCTAAACGCGATCCGCCTGGGGACAGGGGGATGAAGAAGGGCCCGGACATGGGGATGTCCGGGCCCTTTCCGGTTTTCGGCCGCGGGATCGCGCGCTCGCCGTTACACTTCCCCTGACTTTGTCACAGGGAGTGGGAAGCGGGGGCCTCCATGGCCGGGTATCTGAGCCTCAGCGAGTACAAGCGGATGCTGGAAGGCGCGCTGGACGACTTTTGGCAGGCACTCACCAAGCGCTGGATGGAAGACGCCGTCGACGCCATGGCGAAGCTCTCGACCACCGTCCCGTGCTCGCCGGATCCCTGGGCCTGGCAGTGGTCCGCCGAATCGTACGGCCATCTGTCGCACGGCGAAGACCTGTGCGGCTACCTGACCTGGGTCATGGACGGCATGCACGGCCACTACAAGGACGTCCACTGCGAGGGCTGGAACCCGCAGCTGACGAAGTACGTCGAGTGCCACGTCGAACGGAACCTCGCGCAGATCGAGCGGCTGGCCTGGAACCGGCGGCAGGAGGTTGCCAAGTTCGTCCCGCAGCTGGAGGGACCCGACCTCGCGAAGCTGGAGGCCGCCCACAACACGTTCCTGAACGTCGCCGGCAACCTCGGCTACCAGGACAAGAACGGCCGGGTGACCGAGCTGCTCGGTCAGGGCGCTGTCGTCGAGAACGTCGAATGGCTGGACGGCGCCACCAGCGCGACCGAGCCCTGGTTCATCGCGTGGACCGGGCTCGCCGCCCAGGAGTTCAGGGAAGGGTTCTTCGCCTCGATCGCGCCGACCATGGCGCACCAGTCGCTCATCCTCGCCAGCCTGTCCACGCTGTACTCCACCCGCGCTTCGACGATCCAGGCGACCCGCCTCAACATCATCAAGCGGCTCAACTGGGCCACCAAGAAGCTGGACGAGAAGGTCACCCTCAAGGTCTTCACCGCGGACTCGATCCTGGAGAAGGTCGACCAGGCGCGAACGGTCCACGGCGTCGCGACCAATCTGCTGTCCGCCGCGGCGAAACTCAGCAAGGTCGTGAAGACCGTCGACGAGGCGGGCGGGAAGGTCCTCGGCCCGGTGGGCGCCGTCCTCGATCTGGCCGGTTTCGTCGGCGGGATCATCAAGGGGCTCACCGTCGAGCAGGACGCCATGTCGCTCCAGGACATCCTGCAGAAGCTCACCACGTCGATCCAGGACGAGCACAACGCGTTGTCCGGCCTCGAATCCGACTTCGGCGCGAACGTGCTGGCCCTGCAGAAGGCGATCGCGGGGGTGCACAGTTACAACCTCGAACTCTACGACCTCACCGCGAACAAGCTGCCGAACCAGACCGACCGCGCGAAGTACCACGGGGTCCAGGTCGAGGTCTATTTCGTGCTGCGGTTGGCACAGACCTGCTTCGAAGCGGCCGAAGGCTATTCGGCACAACTGCGGATTCTCGCCGAGGCCGACAACGCCGACCGGCACCTCGCGGGCCGCGACGAGCAGACGTGCACGGGCGACGACACGACGTTGGAGATCCGGGACGCCGTCGAACAGTTCATGAGGACGAGTTGCGCGCGATTCCTTCTCGCCGGTGAGCAGCTCAGGAAGGCGGCCGAGGCCTACGCGCGAACGGACGGCGAGCTGTCGGACGACCTGAAGAAGATGTTCGCCAACTGGGAAAACGCCAACAAGGACCGGGGGAAGATCGATCCCAATCCCGAGACGGTCGAACGGGAAAGCGCGGCCACGGAGGCGGGCGGAACCGACCGGACCGGTCTTGAGCCGAGGAAGCCTTCGGAGCCGAACTCCACCGATCCGTACGAGGAGGAGCGCCGGAAGCAAGGCGGGAAGTACGCGGTGGACGGGCAACGGTAGGGGCCACACCTCCAGCAGCCACGGGTCGTGAGTGGTATTGGTCGTTCTACGGACTCGTATTTCCTAACCACTGGTGTGATTGGCGGTCGACGGGGGAAGATTCCGGCCGTTGAACGTCCGGAATCTTCCCCCGTCACGTCGTCTGCCACCGGTCGCGCCTGGCGCGACCTTGATCAACGGAGGATCGGGGACGTTGACTGTCCCGAACCTTCCGTTGATCAAGGTCCAAGACCGGGCGTCCCTGGCGACGATGGAGGAATTGGGACGTTCAACGTCCCAATTCCTCCATCGTCGCGCCCGGCAACCGCGGAACCACCACTCTCGCCCCGTCAGGCGCAGGTAGGCAAATACCGGTCCGCTCTAACCCTCATTACTCACGACCCGGCATAAAACGCCTGAATCGGGCGCGATCACCTCGGAAGCGTCCCTTGTGGACAGTCAAGCCCGTGACGAGACGACTTCGCGGGCCCGCCGCACCCGGGCAAAGGAAAAGCCCGGACGCGCGAGGCGCGTCCGGGCTTTCCGGTGGTGCTACAGGCTCGAACTCAGAAGTCCATGCCGCCCATGCCACCGGACGGGTCGGCGGGAGCGGCCGAGGCCTTCTCCGGCTTGTCCGCCACGACGGCTTCGGTGGTCAGGAACAGCGCCGCGATGGAAGCGGCGTTCTGCAGCGCGGAGCGGGTGACCTTCGTCGGGTCCGGCACGCCGGCCGCGAGCAGGTCCTCGTACTCGCCCGTGGCGGCGTTGAGGCCGTGGCCCTGCGGGAGGGACTTGACCTTCTCCGCCACGACGCCGCCTTCGAGGCCGGCGTTGATCGCGATCTGCTTGAGCGGCGCCTCGACGGCGACCTTGACGATGTTGGCACCAGTGGCCTCGTCGCCCTCGAGCTTCAGACCGGCGAAGGCGGCCTCGGCGGCCTGGATGAGAGCGACGCCACCACCGGCGACGATGCCCTCTTCGACGGCGGCCTTGGCGTTGCGCACCGCGTCCTCGATGCGGTGCTTGCGCTCCTTCAGCTCGACCTCGGTGGCGGCACCGGCCTTGATGACGGCCACGCCGCCGGCCAGCTTCGCCAGACGCTCCTGGAGCTTCTCGCGGTCGTAGTCCGAGTCCGAGTTGTCGATCTCGGCGCGGATCTGGTTGACGCGACCCTGGATCTGGTCGGCGTCGCCCGCACCCTCGACGATGGTGGTCTCGTCCTTGGTGATGACGGCCTTGCGCGCCTTGCCCAGCAGGGAAAGGTCCGCGTTCTCCAGCTTGAGGCCGACGTCCTCGGAGATGACCTGGCCACCGGTCAGGATCGCGATGTCCTGCAGGATCGCCTTGCGGCGGTCACCGAAGCCCGGGGCCTTGACGGCGACGGACTTGAAGGTGCCGCGCATCTTGTTGACGATGAGGGTGGCCAGGGCCTCGCCCTCGACGTCCTCGGCGATGATCAGCAGCGGCTTGCCGGACTGGATGACCTTCTCCAGCAGCGGCAGGACGTCCTTGACGGTGGAGATCTTGGAGCCGAAGAGCAGGACGTACGGGTCCTCGAGCTCGGCTTCCTGACGCTCCGGGTCGGTCACGAAGTAACCGGAGATGTAGCCCTTGTCGAAGCGCATACCCTCGGTGAGCTCGAGCTCGAGCCCGAAGGTGTTGCTCTCCTCGACGGTGACGACGCCTTCCTTACCGACCTTGTCCAGCGCCTCGGCGATGAGCTCGCCGATGGTGCGGTCCGCGGCGGAGATCGACGCGGTGGCGGCGATCTGCTCCTTGGTCTCGATCTGGACGGCGGCCTTGTGCAGCTGCTCGGTGATGGCCTCGACGGCCGCCTCGATGCCGCGCTTCAGACTGATGGGGTCGGCCCCGGCGGCGACGTTGCGCAGACCCTCGCGGACGAGAGCCTGGGCGAGCACGGTGGCGGTGGTGGTGCCGTCACCCGCGACGTCGTCGGTCTTCTTGGCAACTTCCTTGACGAGCTCGGCCCCGATCTTCTCCCACGGGTCCTCGAGCTCGATCTCCTTGGCGATGGAGACACCGTCGTTGGTGATCGTCGGCGCGCCCCACTTCTTTTCGAGCACGACGTTCCGGCCCCGCGGGCCGAGGGTCACCTTGACGGCTTCGGCGAGGGTGTTCAAGCCGCGCTCAAGACCGCGGCGGGCGTCCTCGTCGAACGCGATCAGTTTGGCCATTGCGGTGTGGTCCTCCGGTATTGGGCGCCGCCGCACGCCTACTACAGCGCGGCGGCAGGACTCTTCCTCGGCCAGGCTCGGTGCCCGCGACGGACGACCCACCCGATCAAGGGTGCGGCCTCACCGTCCCGACCTTCAGGCGAACGGTCGGTGACCGCTCCGCCTGGCACTCGACGGCGTCGAGTGCCAATGTCGTGTTTAGCACTCTCCAGGGGAGAGTGCAAGAACCGCAGGTCAGCGCGGTGGTATTCAGCTGCTCGGCTTGATGGGGATCGACGACGGGGGCGGCTTCAACGACGAGCCGGGACCCTGCGTTTGGGAGCCGCCGGGGCCGACCGGGATGTTCGGCGCGGTGGTCTGCGGGCCGTTCCCGCCACTCGAATCACCGAAGACGAAGATCGCGGCGACGATCGCGCCCGCGACCACGAGGGCGCCGACGACGATCCAGATCCACTTGGCGCCGCCGCCCTTCTTGGGCTGCTGCTGGAAACCGCCCTGCTGCTGGGGCGGTGGGCCGTAACCGGGGGGCGGGCCTTGCTGGAAGCCACCCTGTTGCTGGAAACCGCCCTGCTGCGGCGGCGGGCCGTAACCAGGGGGCGGCCCCTGCTGGAAACCGCCCTGCTGCTGGAAGCCACCCTGCTGCGGCGGCGGGCCGTAACCGGGCGGCGGGCCCTGCTGGGGCGGGCCTTGCGGCGGGGGACCCTGCGGTCCCGGTCCCTGCTGGCCGTAGCCGGGCTGCTGTCCTCCGTACGGGTGCACGGGGCCCCCCTCTCCCTGTGGCGGCGTGTTCTGCCGTGGCGCCTGCTGCGGTACCGCCTGCTGGACGGTCGCGGCCGCCGCCTGCCCGGGCGCGCCGGGAGGCTCGTTCGAAGTCGCGAGCGGACCGAGCGCGCGCCTGGCGGCCGCGATCATCTCAACACAGTTGGGGTAGCGATCGGCGGGATTCTTCGCCATTCCCTTCCGGACGACCTCGTCGATCCCGGCGGGCAGGCCGACGATCCGCGAGATGGCCGGGGGCTCGCCGTTCAGATGTCCCTTGATGACCGTCTGCACGTCGCCCTTGAAGGGCGGGCTGCCGGTCAGGCAGGCGTAGAGGACACAGGTGAGCGCGTACTGGTCGGTGCGGCCGTCGAGCGGCTCGCCGCGCAGGTGCTCGGGCGCCGCGTACGTGGGCGAGCCGAGGAAGTCGCCGCCGCGGGTCCGGTGCCCGGTGGCGCCGCGCCGGGTCAGGCCGAAGTCGGCGACGTAGACGTGCTCGCGCGAGGTCTCCTTGCTGGTGACCAGGACGTTCGCCGGTTTGACGTCGAGGTGCACGAGACCGCGGTTGTGCAGGGTGTCGAGCGCGTCGGCGACCTGGTCGAGCATGTTCAGCGCGCGGGCGGGCGCGATCGGGCCACCGGAGATCAGCCCGGCGAGGTCGCCGCCGTCGACCATCCGCATGGCGATGTAGAGCATGCCTTCGAGCTCGCCGAAGTCGTACAAGGGCACGACGTTGGCATGGTCGATCGCGGACGTGTTCCGCGCCTCGTCGACGAAGCGTTCGCGGAATTCGGCGTCGGCCCCGAGGTGATCACCGATGACCTTCAGTGCCACCTTGCGTCCGAGCCGCACGTCCGTGGCCTTGTAGGTCACGCTCATGCCGCCCTTGCCGAGCACACCGTCGATGCGGTAGTTGCCCAGCCGACGACCCGTCAGGTCCCCCGACTCATCGCCTGTCACGCAGCGAAGCCTAACGCGCCAGTTCCGGGCGCCGCCGGGGGTCGCCCGAAGTCTCCTTAAGAGACCTTGCGTACGTCCGCGGCCTGACTCCGCCCGTCACGGCCGGACTGGACTTCGAATTCCACGCGGTCACCCTCGTCGAGCGTCCGGAATCCGTCGGCCTGAATGGCCGAGTAGTGGACGAAGACGTCGGGCCCTTCGGTGGATTCGATGAATCCGTAGCCCTTTTCCGAGTTGAACCACTTGACGGTGCCGACTGCCACGGCGCACTCCCTCAGCACAGGATCCGTCGGCCTTCTCTGCCCCGGCCGGCGGTTTCGAGTGCAGTTCACGCTACCCGAATTACCGGCGTCGGCAATGCTCAATTCGTCCCAAGGTCATCCGTGAGAAAGCCGCCTATTGCGCGCTTGCACGAGGACGCGTCCTGGTCCCGCGAAGTCCAGCGCGAGCCCTTCGCCGGTGCGCACCGACTGCGGGCCGGACTGGTCGACCGCGCGGAGACGGCACTGCACGGTGTCCGGATAGGCCAGCAGGAAGTCCGGCCGCACGGTGACGAGTTCGCCCGCGGTGAGTTCGAAGGCGTCGACCGGTCCCTGCGCGGCCAGCACGAGCGGGCCGCTTCCGCTGTAGTGCTCCAGGAAACCGGAATCGGCGCCGAAGAGCTTCTGCAGCGGCGCCCAGCCGGGGTCGTGCCGGACGGTCGACGGCCGGGCGAGGATCGCGTCCCGGCTCACGCACCAGCCCCCGCCGCCGTTGAACTCCAGCGGGTAGACGTCGCCGGCGGCCAGCGGCGCGAAGTCGATCCAGCCGCCGCCCTCCGGTGCGTTGAACACCGACGGGGCGGCTTTGCCCGCCCGCGAACCACCGCGGGACGGGACGGTTTCGGTGATGCCGAAACTGCTGGCCAGCATGGTGTCCCCGGCGGCCTGGACGGCCTCGCCGGGGGACAGCAGCACGCGTGCGACCCCGAAGTTCGGGGTGTGCCTCGTCTGGACCCGCATGCGGTCAGCGGGAGGGGACCTGGGCGATCACCCAGGCGGACAGCGCCGACGGGTTGCGGGTCTGGGTGAGCAGCTGGCCCGGACCGGCGAAGTCGAAGACGAGGCCTTCACCGCTCTTCATCGACTGGATGACGCCGGTGGCGACCTTGCGGATCTGGTACTGCACGGTGTCGGCGAATGCGACGACGTGCCCGGTGTCGATGGTGATCACCTCGCCCTGCTGCAGGGTGACCGTCTCCAGCGCGCCGTAGCAGGCCACGACGAGCGGCCCCTGTCCCGTCGCGTGCGTCAGGAAGCCGCCCTCGCCGCCGACGAGGTTCTTGAGCCCGCCCCATTTGGTCTCGGTCTGCACGCCGTGGGAGGACGCGAGCCACGAACCGCGCGTGACGCACCAGCCGGTGCGGCCGTCGAGGTTGATGATCTGCATGTCGCCCGGCAGGTTCGCGGCGACGTCGACCCAGCCGCCGTTCTGCGGCGCGGTGTAGGTGGAGATGAAGAAGGATTCGCCGGAGAGGAAGGCGCGGCCGAGGCCCTTCATGATGCCGCCCTGCGCCTGGGACTGGACCTGCACGCCGTAACTCGTCGCCATCATCGCGCCCGACTCGACCTGCGCCGGCTCACCCGGGGCGAGGACGAGCCTCGCCACCGCGAACGATGGCTGGTGACGGATCTGAACCTGCATGTCTTCTTCTCCCCGGATGGTCGTTGTGACGCGCAGAGTCTTGCATGCGGGGCCCGAGGCGGGAGGATGGTCCGGTGATCTCCGTCGACGCCCACCGTGAGACCGTCACCGGCCTGCTCGGAAACGCCCCCGTCATCCGCCTTCCGCTCGCCTCCGCCGCCGGGCTCGTGCTCGCCGAGGACGTCCGCGCGGGGGTTTCGCTGCCGCCGTTCGACAATTCCGCGATGGACGGTTATGCCGTCCGCGCCGAAGACGTCGCGGAAGTACCCGTGACGTTGCCGGTCGCCGAAGACATCCCCGCGGGACGGGTCGACAGCACGAAACTGGAGCCGGGCACCGCGCACCGGATCATGACCGGCGCCCCGATGCCGCCCGGTGCCGACGCGGTGGTGATGGTGGAGCACACGGACGGCGGCGTGACGGACGTCCGGATTCTCAGGACGGCTGTCCTGGGCGCGCATATCCGGCGCCGGGGCGAAGACGTCGTCGAGGGCACGGTGGCGCTTTCCGCGGGGACGGTGCTGGGTCCGGCGCAACTGGGTCTCGCGGCGGCCGTCGGGCTCGCCGAGGTTCCCGTTTACCGGCCGCTGAAGGTGCTCGTGGTGTCCACCGGGACCGAACTCGTCGACGCGCCGGAACCGTTGCGGCACGGGCAGATCTACGAGTCGAACAGCATCATGCTGGCGTCCGCGATCCGCGCGCTCGGCTGCGAGGCCGAGGTCGTGCGCAGTGTGGTCGACGACGTGGACGAGTTCCGCTCGGTGATCGAGCCGAGGCTGGCGGAGGTCGATCTGCTGGTGACCTCGGGCGGGGTGAGCGCGGGGGCGTACGAAGTGGTGAAGGACGCGCTGACCGGACAGGGCGTGGAGTTCCGGAAGGTCGCGATGCAGCCGGGCGGGCCGCAGGGCTGCGGACGCTGGAACGGCGTGCCGGTGGTGACGCTGCCGGGCAATCCGGTGAGCGTGCTCGTGTCGTTCGAAGCGTTCCTGCGGCCGGCGTTGCTCGCGGCGATGGGGCACGCCGGGGTCGACCGGCAGAAGGTGCGGGCCCGGCTCACCGAGTCGATGACCTCCCCCGCCGGACGGCGCCAGTTCCGGCGGGGCTTCTACACGCATTCCGAAGGCGAGGTCACCGGGATCGTCGGTCCGCGCGGCGGACCGGGATCGCATCTGCTGGCGTCGTTCACGCAGGCGAACTGCCTGATCGTGCTGCCTGAGGACGTGGACTCGGCCGAGCAGGGCGACGAGGTGGACGTCCTCCTGCTCTGACCTGCGTTTCGAGAGACACGGCCTAAACGCGATCCGCCGGGAAGTCGCGGCAACGGCCGACCGGGGTGAACAGCAGGACGAAGACGGCGACGACCTCGAGCCCGGCCATCAGCCCCAGCGTCTGCCGCACGCCGGCCGTCTCGCCGAGGATCCCGCCGAGCAGGCCGCCGAGCGCGACCGCGCCGAAGCTGAGCACGGACGAACTCGCGGTGACCCGGCCGAACATCCCGGCCGGGACGTAGCGCTGCCTGAAGGTGGCGTTGAGGACGTTCGAGCCGACGACGCCCGCGCTGACCGAGAACCCGGCGGCGACGAAGAAGGCGAGCCCCCAGCCGCCGTTCGCCAGCGGGCCGAGCAGCATCATCAGCGCTCCGAAGGCTTCACAGAGCACGAAGGCCCGCGCGGTGCCGATCCGTGCGGCGAGTTTGCCCGACAGCGCGGCGCCGAAGACGCCGCCCGCGCCGACGAGCGCGAGCACGAGCCCCGCGGTGCCTTCCCCCACGCCGAGATCGCGGACGAGGAACACGACCTCGATCGACTGGTAGCCCATGAGCGCGACGTTCGAGATCGCGCCGAAGACCGCCAGGACGCGCAAATACGGGTCGTGGACGACGAAAACGAGGCCGTCGCGGATCTCGTCACGCAGCCGTGAACGCGTCTTCGCCGGGCGCTCGGGCTCGCGGTGCCGGATGGATCGCAGGCACAGCACGGAAATCCCGAAGCTGACGGCGTCGGCGAACACCCCGGCGACGGCGCCGAACCAGTGCGCCAAGAGACCGGCGAGCCCCGGTCCGCCGATCTGCGCGGCGGATTCGCTGCCCTGCAGTTTTTCGTTGGCCTCCTGCAGCTGGTCCTTCTCGACCAGCGAAGGCAGGTACGCGCGATACGCGACGTTGAAGAACACCTTCGCGACGCCGCCCGCCAAGGCGACGACGATCAGCTGGGTCATCGTGAGCAGCCCGGACCACGCCGCGACCGGGACGCTGAGGAAGACCAGCATGGAAATGCCGTTGCACACCAGCATGACCGGGCGTTTCGGCCGTCTGTCGACCCAGGCGCCGGCGGGCAGGCCGATCAGCAGCCAGGGCAGCCAGGCGGCCGCGGTCAGCAGACCGACCGCGAACGTGCTCGCCTGCAAGGTGACCACCGCGACGAGCGGCAGCGCGACGACGGCGATGGAACTGCCGAGCACGCTGGTCGTCTCGCCGGTCCACAGCAGCCGGAAATCCCTGGAGCGCAGCAATCCGCCGCGTTCGCGGGTGGTCACGGGCGGGCCGGGACGACGCGGGTGGAGATGAAGACGGGGCGGCGTTCCTGGCCGTCGTCCGGGATCTCGCGGCCGCTGTAGGACTTGATCAGTTCGTGGACCTTCTGTTCGAGCTCGGCCAGCTCGGCGACCGACATCTTCGCCCAGCTGTCGGTGGCGAAGGCGGCGCGATGCCATTCCTCCGGATAGCTGTCGCGTTCGGCGAACCATTGGCGCGCCATGGAAACCTGACGTTCGAGGGCGAGGGATTCGGCGGCTGCCGCGACCGGGTCGTCGGGGAAGTCCGAAGGCGACCAGGAAACCGCGTAGCTCACGCGGCGCCACCAGCGCTCGCGACGGTCGCGGGCGAGTTCCGGTGCTTCCTCGACGAGATCGCTCGCGGCCAGCACCTTCAGGTGGTGGCTGACGTTCCCGACCGCCTGCCCGGTCCGTTCGGCGAGCACGGAAGCCGTGCACGGGCCGTCGAGGCGGAGGACGTCGAGCAGGCGGCGCCGCAGCGGATGCGACATCGCGGCGAGCACCTTCGAATCGTGGACTTCGTGGACTTCGCGATCGGCCATAACGCACAACAGTAGTTGCACAAGAGTCCTTGTACAAGTCTCCTTGTGCGCTACTCCATCCGGGTCGGTAACCTCGATGGCATGGGTTTCTTCTCGTGGATCGTGTTCGGCGCCATCGCCGGCTGGCTGGCCAATGTCGTGGTGGGCGGCCCGGACCGGCGCGGCGGCTGCCTGTTCAGCATCCTGGTCGGCGTGCTCGGCGCGGCGCTGGGCGGTTTCATCTACCGGCTCGCCACCGGCACCGAACGGACCTTCGAGTTCGACTTCCCGAGCTTCGGCGTCGCGATCCTCGGTTCGATCGTGCTGCTCGCCCTGCTGCGGCTGGTGCGTGGCTCCGGGCGGAGCGACTCGTATCGGCGGTGATCAACGGAGTGACCGTTGGTAACGGTTTTCTCGCGACCGGTGATCATCGGGGCGCGGGGAACTAGAGTGGGATGTTCGCTCAGTTCCAGTGGCCGCGTCCGGGTGCATGTGCCGTCGGGGGGCATATGCATCCGGACGCGCGTGCCTCGGCGATGACGGAGACGGCGCGGACGGGGTCGACGAGCGGAGGCATCGGCGCCGCCGAAATGTCCTTCTTCCAGGCGCGGAACAGCTCGGCGAGTCGCTCGCCTGCGGGGTCCGGGCTGGCGGGCATTCGAGGGTCCTCAAGGTCTGCTATCGGCGTCAATTACCTAGAGTTATCGCGTATTTCGACCTTCCGTTACCGGGATGTGGCCCCTCCCACCCGGCGCGGGGAAACCCTTCCGGGGGAGGCCACGGCCCGTCTCCGGACAGGGCGGTAGCGTGGTGGCTCTTCCTGTCCCGACCCCCCGACACGAACTGCGGTGAACCCGACCAATGAGCGGCAACCGGCCGGAAGCCACTGGTAATCCCCTCGCGCACGCCGTGAAGCTGGCCCGCGAGACCGTTCCGCCGATGCACCCGGCCGGCAGGCCGTTCGTGTTCGGCGGTCTCGCCGCGACGCTGGTGCTGCGGCGGTTCTCCAAGCGCCTCGGCGTCGTCGGCGCGCTCGCGACGGCCGCCACGGCCGCGTTCTTCCGTGAGCCCAAGCGGGTCCCGCCCGCTCAGTCCGGCCTCGCGATCGCGTCGGCGGACGGCTTGGTCTCGCTGATCGAAGAGGCCGTGCCGCCGCCCGAGCTGGGGCTGCCCGCCGAGCCGCGGATGCGGGTGAGCGTGTTCCTGTCGGTGTTCGACGTGCACGTCCAGCGGATCCCGGCCTCGGGGGTGATCGAGCGGGTCGCGTACCGGCCCGGGAAGTTCCTGTCGGCGGACCTGGACAAGGCGAGCGACGACAACGAGCGCAACTCCGTGCTCATGCGCACCGAAGACGGCCACGAGCTCGTCGTGGTGCAGATCGCCGGGCTGGTGGCCCGGCGCATCCTCTGTGAGATCCGCGAGGGTGACAAGGTCGGCGTCGGCGCGACGTACGGCATCATCCGCTTCGGCTCGCGAGTCGACCTGTATCTGCCGCCGGGCAGCAAGGTTCTCGTCTCGAAGGGCCAGCGCACGATCGGCGGCGAGACGCCGATCGCCGAGCTGCCCACGGCGCCGCACCCGGAAGGCTGATCCATGGTCCGCGTGACCACTCCCGGCGTGCGGCTGCTGCCGAACGCCATCACGGTGCTCGCCCTGTGCGCCGGTCTGTCGTCGGTGCAGTTCGCGCTGATCGGCAACTATCCGATGGCGATCGCGTCGATCGGGATCGCCGCGGTGCTCGACAGTCTCGACGGCCGCATCGCGCGGCTGCTGGACGCGACGTCGAAGATGGGCCAAGAGCTCGACTCGCTGTCCGACGGCATCTCGTTCGGTGTCGCGCCCGCGCTGGTGCTGTACGTCTGGCACGCGGAGGGCGAGCGGATCGGCTGGGTGGCATCGCTGATCTTCGCGGTCTGCATGATTCTGCGGCTGGCGCGGTTCAACACGCTGATCGAGGACACCGAGCAGCCGCCGTACGCGGGCGAGTTCTTCGTCGGTGTACCCGCGCCCGCCGGTGGTCTGCTGGCGATGTTGCCGCTGATCCTGGAGCTGCAGTTCGGGCAGGGCTGGTGGTCGCATCAGTACGTGGTGTGGGTGTGGACGATCGCCGTCGCCGCGCTGCTGATCAGCCGGATCCCGACGCTTTCGCTGAAGACGGTGAAGGCGCCGCCCAAGGCGATCGCGCCGCTGCTGGTCGGGGTGGGCCTGCTGGCCGCCGCGATCATCCAGTTCCCATTGGTGGCGCTGGCGATCGCGCTGGTGCTGTACCTGGCGCACATCCCGTACTCGGTGTACCGGCACCGGTGGCTGGCGAAGCATCCGGAGGCGTGGATGGCGCCGCCGCGGGAACGGCGCGCGATCCGGCGTTCTTCGAGCCGCCGCCGTCTCGGCCTGCGGCCGCCGCTGCGGCGCGTGGTGGCCGGCGCCGCTCAGCGGGTCCGGCTGCAGCGCGGCGAACAGCACGTCGCGCGCGCTCCGCGCACCATCCCGACCGACAAGGACCGGGACAACGGCCGGGGCCCGCGGCGCCGCTCATGGCGCCGGATCGGCCTGCGGAAACGCTGACTCACCCGGCTTGACCGCCCACTCCCAGCCCCCCGCCCGTCCCTGGGGGACGGCCCCGCGCCCAGCGTACCGGGGGTGTCCGACGGGACCGGGGGAAACGGGGGCCGGGGGCGGGAGTTGTCCACAAGCGGGTGGGGCTGTGGACAACTTGGGGACAGACAGTCTTGAAGTACATGAAGGCCCCCTTCCTTGCGCCTAGCGCAAGGAAGGGGGCCTTCATGTACTTCGGCGGCTCGCCGCACGGTCCGCGTAGATAGGGTGGCGGGGTGAGCGCACCCCAGATCACGCTGACCGTCCGGCACACCCCGTCCGCACTGGACTCCCGCCGCGGCGTCGTCCGGCTGCACCCCGAAGTCCTCGACGCGCTCGGCCTGATGGCCTGGGACGCCGTCCGCGTCACCGGCGCGCGGGTCAGCTCCGCGTTGGCCGCCCCGTCGGACGCCGAGGGGATCCCGGGCGTGATCCTCCTCGACGACGTCACGATGTCGAACCTCGGCGTGACCGAAGGTTCGGAGGTGGTCGTCGCTCCCGCGGAGGTGTCGGCCGCGAAAACGGTCACCGTGGCGGGCTCGCGGATCGCGAGCGTGTCGCTCTCCCCGCACACCCTGCGGCTCGCCCTGATCGGCAAGGTGCTGACCGTCGGCGACGCCGTTTCCCTGCTCCCCCAGGATCTCGCGCCCGCACCGGGCTCCGACGTGTCCGCGGTCCGCGGCCAGCTTTCCCGCGCCATCGGCATGACGTGGACGAACGAGCTGCTCACCGTCACCGCCACCGAGCCATCGGGGCCGGTCGCCGTCGGACCGTCCACTGTGGTCAGCTGGCGTGACGGCGCCCGCACCGGCGAGGCCGCCCCCGCCGCCGCGCCTGCCCGCGCCGGGACGACGCTGGTACGCAGCACGCCCGCCACGCCGCACGAGGATTTCATCGACGCGGAGATCGTCGAAGACGAACGGATCGACGAGGTCGCCGAGGAAACCGTGCCTCCCCTGTCGGACCTCGCCGGGTCCGAAACGGCCGCCCGCAAACTCGCCGAATGGTTCGACCTGGCCTTCCACCGCCCGGAGCTGCTGGCGAAACTCGGGACGTCGGCGCACCTCGGGGTCCTGCTGTCCGGGCCGGAAGGCGTCGGGAAGGCGACGCTCGTCCGCGCCGTGGCACAGGCCGAGAAGGTGCGGGTGGTGTCGCTCGCGGCGCCGAACATCGCCGTCCTCGACCCGAACGTCGCCGCCGCGCGGCTGCGTGAAGCGATCGAGCAGGCCACCCGCGATGAAGACCCCGCCGTCCTGCTGATCACCGACATCGACGCGCTGCTGCCCGCGTCCCAGCCGCCGCTCGCGACGGTCGTCCTCGACGACCTGCGCAAGGCCTTGCGCACCAAGGGTTTCGCCGTCGTCGCCACCACCGGCCGCGCCGAGTCCACCGATCCGAGGCTGCGTGCCGCCGACCTCCTCGACCGCGAACTCGGCCTCCCGCTCCCGGACGCGAAGACCCGCACCGAACTGTTGCGTGTGCTCCTGCGCGACGCCCCGCTGGAGCCCGGCGTCGACGTCGGCCCGATCGCCGAGCGCACCCCCGGCTTCGTGGCCGCGGACCTCATCGCGCTCCGCCGTGACGCCGCCCTCCGCGCCGCGCTGCGGCAGCGTGAGGCCGACGAGCCGCGGATCTCCCAGCAGGACCTGCTCGACGCGCTCACCACGGTCCGCCCCATCTCGATGTCCACTTCGGACAATCTCGCCACCGGCGGGCTGACGCTGGACGACGTCGGCAACATGACCGACGTCAAGCAGTCGCTCACCGAGGCGGTGCTGTGGCCGCTGCGCTACCCGGACTCGTTCGCGCGCCTCGGCGTCGATCCGCCGCGCGGCGTGCTCCTGTACGGGCCGCCCGGCGGCGGCAAGACGTTCCTGGTCCGCGCACTCGCCGGCACCGGCGCGCTGAACGTCTTCGCGGTCAAGGGCGCCGAACTGATGGACAAATGGGTCGGCGAGTCCGAGCGCGCGGTGCGGGAACTGTTCCGCCGTGCCGCCGAGGCCGCGCCGTCGCTGATCTTCCTCGACGAGATCGACGCGCTCGCCCCGCGCCGCGGCCAGTCGTCGGACTCCGGCGTGTCGGACCGCGTCGTCGCGGCCCTGCTGACCGAATTGGACGGTGTCGAGCCGATGCGCGAGGTCGTCGTCCTCGGCGCGACGAACCGGCCGGAACTGGTCGACCCGGCCCTGCTGCGGCCGGGACGGCTGGAGCGCCGCGTCTACGTCCCGCCGCCGGACGCGCACGCCCGTGAGGCGATCTTGGCCGCCAGCGCCAAGAACACGCCGCTGGCGTCCGATGTGGACCTCGCGGCGTATGCGGCCACTTTGGACGGTTACTCGGCGGCGGACTGCGCGGCGCTGATCCGCGAGGCCGCGCTGACCGCGATGCGGGAGTCATTGGAGGCCAAGGAGGTCACCGCCGCGCATCTGACGAAGGCGGCCGAGACGGTCCGGCCGTCGCTTGACCCGGCCCAGCTCGCGGCGCTGGAGGCGTACGCGCAGTCCCAGGTCTGAGAATGTGAAAGGGCCCGCTTCCTCGCGAGGAAGCGGGCCCTTTCACATTCTGCCTAGGAGCCGTCTTTGTCGTTGGTCTTGTAGTCCTTGGTGAGGATGACGATCACGCCGGGGCCGATGTTCTCGATCTCCTTGAACCGGGGCTCGGCGCGGAACCCGAACTCCAGCGCCAGCGCCTTCGCGGCCGCCTCCTCGTCGGTGCCGGGGCGGAAGTAGGCCACCGTCTCGGGGAGCCTGCCCGGGTAGCCCTTGACCTCGGAGACGTTCCAGCCCGAGGCGCGGAAATCCTTCGCGGCCTGCTCGGCGAGGCCCTGGATCGTGCTGTTGTTGTAGACGCGCACCGTCACCCACTTGTGCGACGCCTGCTGGTCGCCACCGGGCTGGCCCGGCTGACCGGTCTGCCCCGGCTGGCTCGCCGGCGGCGCGGAACTCGCGGGCGCGCTCGACGGCGGCGCCGACGACGACGCGGGCGGCGTGCTGGCCGAAGGCGAACCCGGCGCCGGTGACGAAGGCTGCGTCGCGCCGTCCGAAGACGTGGGCGTGGTGCCGGGCGGTGTCGCGGTGTCCGAGTCACCGCCGCCGCTGGTCAGGGTGATCCCGCCGATCACGGCGGTGATCACGGCGACACCGACCAAGGCCAGTCCGGCGGCCTTCATCGGCCGGGACAGGCCCGAAAACAGACTCATGAGAGATCGATCCCCAGTCGCCGGGCCGCGCGATTGCGCTGCCGGGCCGCTCGCGTCTTTCGCAGGCGCTTCACCAGCATCGGGTCGGCCTGCATGGCTTCGGTCTTCTCGAGCAGCCGGTTCAGCAGCTGGTAGTAGCGCGTCGACGACATCGAGAAGCGTTCGCGGATGGCCTGTTCCTTCGCGCCGGCGTACTTCCACCACTGACGTTCGAACGCGAGCATGTCGAGCTCGCGCTCGCTGAGGCCGTTCACGGTCTCCGACGGGGACGGCTGGTCGGGCTCAGCCATCGACTCCGCGGCGTCCATCCGACTCCTCGCAATCAGGTCAGTGCTCGGCGGGCGTGAAACCACAGGCTTGTCATTCCGCGGCGCCATTAGACCACGGATGCGGCGCCCGGCCTCGGTATCGGCGTCGGCGCGTCACGGGTAAGGGTCTACCAGAAGGGTCCGACTAAACTGCGCGCGTGACCGTCCATCCCATCGTGATCGCCGGCGAGCCCGTGCTGCACAACCCGACTCGGGAGATCACCGAGTTCGACGACAAGCTGCGCACCCTCGTCGACGACATGTTCGAGACCATGTACGCCGCCGAAGGGGTGGGCCTCGCGGCCAACCAGATCGGCCTCGACCTGCGCGTGTTCGTCTACGACTGCCCCGACGACGAGGGCACGCGCCACAAGGGCGTCGTGGTGAACCCGAAGCTCGAGACGTCGGAGATCCCGGAGACGATGCCCGATCCGGACGACGACTGGGAAGGCTGCCTGTCGGCTCCCGGCGAGTCGTACCCGACAGGGCGCGCTTCGTGGGCGAAGGTCACCGGCTTCGACGTCGAGGGCAATCCGATCGAGGTCGAAGGCACCGGCTACCTCGCGCGCTGCCTGCAGCACGAGACCGACCACCTGGACGGCTTCATCTACCTCGACCGGCTGGTCGGGCGCCACGCCCGCGCGGCGAAGAAGATGCTGAAGTCGAACAAATGGGGCGTTCCGGGCAACTCGTGGCTGCCCGAGGCTCAGCCCTCCGACGACTGACCCCTCTCACCGCCGCTCCGCGTGCAATGAAAGGACCTTTCCTTGCAAATTTTGCAAGGAAAGGTCCTTTCATTGCGTTCACGTGAGGGTCAGCACCCCAGGAAGTGGCACCGCACGACCCGCGGCTGCTCGATCACCTTCCCGGCCTGCACCGACCACGCGAGCCGGAGGTACTGGGCGTGCGTCCAGGCCAGCGGCGTCGCGGACGCGGTCGGCGTGCCCGCCGGGAAGCCCGGGCGCCCCGAAGGCGCGTTCTCGTCCCAGACCTGCTCCGGCATCGTGTCCCCGGAGCTGCTGACGCGCCCGAGATCGCGAAGCCGCTTCGCGGCCGTACCCCGGTCACCGGCGGCGAGGTCGTACTCGCCGCGTTCACCCGCGAGCAGCGGCCAAAGTCGCCCGAAGGTGGTCCGGCTTTCGGCCGGGAACGTGTAGTCCCACGGCGAGCCGTCGGCCTTCTCGCCGTATCCGTCCTTCGTGTAGCGGTGCCAGAACTGCCCCGTCGGGGTGGTGAACGCGATGTCGGCGTCAGTGACCTTGATGCTGTTCCTGATCACCGGATCGTCGGCGCGATAGATGCCCAGCCTGACCAGTTCGAGGAATCCGGCGTCGGTCACCGCACGCTGGTCCATGGTCACGCTGGAATTGCCCAGGTTGTACTTCGTGCCGTTGTTCGCGTCGCCGTCCTTGGTCAGCCGGACGAAGTACGGGTCCTTCGACAGCGGGCCGTTCGTGGTCACCGTCCACTGGGTGAGTTTCGCCTTGAAGGCGTCGGCGGTCGCGAGGTAGCGCGCCGCGTCGGCGTCGGCACCGTTGGCCTTGGCGAGGTCGGCCGCGCAGACCAGCCCGGCGATCACCGCGGCGATCGTCGAAGGCGAGTAGCCGTCCTGCTCCTCCCAGCGTTCCTGCTGGCTGTACGGCGACGCGTGCCCGTTGTCCGCCTTGTAGGACAACAGGAATTCCGCCGCCTTGCGCACACCGCGCCAGGTCTTCGCGTCGGTACGGCCGAGCTGCTGCGCGAGCACGATCGGCAACGCGGTCTCGTCGAGCTGGATGGACGTCCAGTACGGCGTGCCGTCGACGTGGCTGTTCTGCGGCAGATGCCCGTCCGGCAGCTGCTGCGTGCCGAACATGTAGTCGACCGACCGGTTCGCGGCGTCGCGATCGCCGGCGGCGAGCAGCCCGGTCGCGATCTGGTAGAGGTCACGCGGCCAGACCAGGTGATACGTGCCCGACGGCGACCACTCGGGGTCGTTGTTCCCGAACCGCCACGGCATGCTCGGCGACGCGATGAGCGCCCCCTGGTGGATCTTGTCCTCGCTCGCCGCGAGCATGAGCACTGACGCCTGATAGAGATCGCGCTCCCGCTTGGTCTTCAAGGAGGACGGCGCGTCCTTCACCTGACGGAGGTACTGCTTCCACCCGCGGTCGTACGCGCGGGCGGCGTCGGCGAATCCGCGCCGCAGAGAGGCTTTCGCGTTGGCGAGCGCGTCGGAGTCCTTCGCGCCCATACCCAGCGAAAGCGTGAAGTCACGCGAGCGGACACCGTCGACGGAGGTCTGCCCGGTGATCAGCACGTTGCCCTTGGCCGCGGTCGCGTAATCCTTGAGCCTGAAGGACTTCGTCAGCTGCGTGAGGCCGTCGGAGGAGCCCGCGTAGCCCACGGAAGTCCGCGAGAACGCCGGTTCCGCCGCCAACGCGGCCGCCGTCTTCGCATCCGACGAGACCGCGCTCGCACCCTGTGAACGCGCGGAGTCGTCGGATCCTTCGTTGGTGAGATCGGGATCCGCGACCGCGTACACCTGGTACGGGCGGCCGGTCAGCGAAACGAAGTCGACGTCGATCAGCACACTCGCGCGCGCCGGGTCGGTGACGTAGGTCTTGCGGAGTTTCCAGCGGCGCTGGTCGTCGGTGACGGTCTGTTCGTAGGTGAGGCCGCCGGTGCGGCGAACCTGCTGGGCCTTGGCCGACGAATCGACGGTCGCGAAGCTCGTCCCGTCGGTCACGACGAGATCCAGCGACCGCACGCCCGGCGTCGACAGATCCGGGTAGTAGACCTCGGACATCCGGCCGCCCTGCAGGGTGAACCAGACGTTGCTCGCCCGTTCGCGGGCGGTGCCGAAGCCGGTCTTGTCGGCCGGGAGCCAGCTCGGATGGGCGCCGGGCGCACCTGGCGCCTCACCTCCCTGAGCCTCGGCGACCGCCGGGACCAGCCCCACGATCAACACGCCTGCAAGTGCGTGGAGCACGAGTTTCCGCATATCCACCCCAGACTTCTGTAACGGTGCAGAACCTCCGGGATTCTGTCGTGAATCCCCGGCGCGCACAGGACCCGAACCGGTGAACCGTCAACGCTGTCGACAAGTCGTCACCCGAGGGCGGGTTGATTGATCCGGCCCCGGCGTGGCATGGTCGGGGCACAACCAAACAACCGCGGGAGCTCGCGCCATGGCGGGCTGAGAGGGCGGCTGGTGTCTTTCTAGAGGACCCGGCGCCGCCGACCGCATGAACCTGACCGGGTAATGCCGGCGTAGGGAGTGAACGTCGTTGACGACGCTTGAGAATGCCCAGGGCATCAAGCCGACCGTGACCACCGGTCCGATCACCGGTTCCCGGAAGGTCTATCACCAGACGGAATCCGGGCTCCGGGTCCCCGCGAGGCGGATCGATCTTTCGAACGGCGAGCATTTCGACGTTTACGACACTTCCGGCCCGTACACCGACGACGACGCGCAGATCGATGTCCACAGTGGACTCCATCGCCTGCGCGCCGGCTGGGCCGACGGTCGTGAGCACAACACCCAGCTCGGCTGGGCCAAACAGGGCGTCATCACCCGCGAGATGGAGTACATCGCGGCACGCGAGCGCTGCTCGCCGGAATTCGTGCGGGACGAGGTCGCGCGCGGCCGCGCGGTGATCCCCGCCAACCGCAAGCACCCGGAGACCGAGCCGATGATCATCGGCAAGAACTTCCTTGTGAAGATCAACGCCAACATGGGCAACTCGGCCGTCTGGTCCTCCGTGGAGGAGGAGGTCGACAAGATGGTGTGGGCGACCCGCTGGGGCGCCGACACGATCATGGACCTCTCCACCGGCAAGCGGATCCACGAGACGCGCGAGTGGATCATCCGCAACTCGCCCGTCCCGGTCGGCACCGTGCCGATCTACCAGGCGCTGGAAAAGGTCAACGGAGAGCCCGAAAAGCTGTCGTGGGAGGTCTACCGCGACACGATCATCGAGCAGTGCGAGCAGGGCGTCGACTACGTCACCGTGCACGCGGGCGTGCTGCTGCGCTACATCCCGCTGACCGCGCGCCGGGTCACCGGCATCGTCTCGCGCGGCGGCTCGATCATGGCGGCGTGGTGCCTCGCGCACCACAAGGAATCGTTCCTGTACACCAATTTCGCCGAGCTCTGCGAGATCCTGCGCGAGTACGACGTCACCTTCTCCCTCGGTGACGGCCTGCGGCCGGGCTCGATCGCCGACGCGAACGACCGCGCGCAGTTCGCCGAACTGGAGACGCTGGGCGAGCTCACGCACATCGCCCGCGAGCACGACGTCCAGGTGATGATCGAGGGCCCCGGCCACGTGCCGATGCACAAGATCAAGGAGAACGTCGAACTCGAGGAGAAGCTGACCGGCGAGGCGCCGTTCTACACCCTCGGCCCGCTCGCGACCGACATCGCGCCGGCGTACGACCACATCACCTCGGCCATCGGCGCGGCGCAGATCGGCTGGTACGGCACGGCGATGCTCTGCTACGTCACGCCGAAGGAGCACCTCGGCCTGCCGAACCGCGACGACGTGAAGACCGGCGTCATCACCTACAAGATCGCCGCGCACGCCGCCGACCTCGCCAAGGGCCACCAGTACGCGCAGGAGTGGGACGACGAGCTGTCCAAGGCCCGCTTCGAATTCCGCTGGAACGACCAGTTCAACCTGTCGCTGGACCCGGACACCGCGCGCTCGTACCACGACGAGACGCTGCCCGCGGAACCGGCGAAGACGGCGCACTTCTGCTCGATGTGCGGACCGAAGTTCTGCTCGATGCGCATCACGCAGGACGTCCGCAAGTACGCCGAGGAACACGGACTGTCCACTGTGGAGGCCATCGAGGCCGGCATGTCGGAGAAGTCGACCGAGTTCGCCGAGCAGGGCAACAAGGTGTACCTGCCGGTGGTCAATCCGTGACAGCCACGCCCAGGACGGCCCTCACCATCGCCGGATCGGATTCCGGTGGTGGTGCGGGCATCCAGGCCGATCTGCGCACCTTCTTCGCCAACGGCGTGCACGGGATGGTCGCGCTGACCGCGGTCACCGTGCAGAACTCGCTGGGGGTGCAGGGGTTCAGCGAGATCCCGGTCGACGTCGTCACCGGCCAGATCAAGGCCGTCGCCACGGACATGGGAGTCGACGCGGCGAAGACCGGGATGCTCGCGACGGCCGAGATCATCAACGCCGTCGCGAAGACGCTCGACGAGGTCCACATCGGACGCTCGACGGGTACGCCGTTCGTCGTGGACCCCGTCGCCGCTTCGATGACGGGGCACGCGTTGCTGCGCGAGGAGGCGCTGGAGGCGATCCGCACCGAACTCTTCCCGCGCGCCACGCTGATCACGCCGAACCTGGACGAGGTGCGGCTGCTGACCGGCGTCGACGTCACCGGGCCCGCGACCCAGCGGGAGGCGGCGGAAGCGTTGCTGGAATTCGGTTCCGAGTGGGTGCTGGTGAAGGGCGGGCATCTCGACGCCGCCCAGGACTGCGTGGACCTGTTGTCCGACGGCGAATCCTGGGTCGAGCTGAGCGGTCCGCGTTTCGACACCCGCAACACCCACGGCGGCGGGGACACGATGGCTTCGGCGATCACGTCCTCGCTGGCGAAAGGGGCCGACGTCCCGACCGCCGTCGCCGAGGGGAAACGGTTCATCGAGCGGTGCGTCGCGGAGTCGTATCCGCTGGGGGCCGGGGTCGGTCCCGTTTCACCCTTCTGGCGGCTCTCCAGCCCCTGACGCGTGCAATGAAAGGACCTTTCCTTGCAAAATTTGCAAGGAAAGGTCCTTTCATTGCACGCGTTAGCGAGTGGTGAGGCGAGGAGCGTCCACAGCCCAGTACCAGTCGTTCCCCGCCGCGTAGAGCCGCCAGGTCAGCTTCACCGAACGCGCCCCCGCGGGCACCTTCACCGAAGCCGACGTCGGCACCGAAAGCACGTCACCGCCCTTGTTCGCCGTCCCGGACTCCGGCCCGTAGGCCAGCACGTTCTGCTCAGGACCACCGTCGAACGACGCCGTCAGCGCGCCCCGCTGCGTTCTCTCCTGCCGGTAGTGCGAGACGAACGCGACGTCCACAGTGGACCTTCCAGAGACGTCGAGCGAAGGCGACACCAGGGAAGAGTCGAAGGTTCCGCGTGAGGAGGGCGCGCCCTTGTCGTCCCACTCGTCCGGGTCAGCGACCGCGAACACGCCACGTGCCCGCGCGTTCGCCTCACGCTGCTGTCCGGGAGCGGCGCGGGTCCAGAAGTCGTCGGTCGTGAAGGCCCAGCCCTGCCATTCCGTCACGCCGGCGGGCATTCCGGACGCGTTGCGCACGCTCCAGCCGCCGGGTGCGTCGTGCGTCCAGCCGAGCACTCCGGCCGGGAGACCGGTTTCGTCCTGCCGGGGCTTCAGAACGGCGGTGTCGAAGACGTCCGAAGGCGCGGCGCCGAGCGGGTAGCCGTCGTAGACCGTCGGAACCGCGATACCCAGATGCCGCAGCACCGTCGGTGCGATGTCGACGATCTTCGGTGCCACGGCGGGGGTTCCGGCCGGAACCGCACCGCCCGCGGCGATCACGAAGGTCATCCGCTCCTCGGGGCTGTCGCCGCCGTGTCCGCCGGAAGCCGTGTGGCCGTGGTCGGCGGAGATCATGATCAGCCAGTCCTCGCCGGCGCGGTTCGCGCGGGCGTCGACGGCGGCGAGCAGGCGTCCGATCAACGCGTCGTCGGTGCGAAGACTGGCTTCGTACTGCGAGGAGTCCGCGCCGTGCTCGTGGCCGGCGATGTCCGTCTGTCCGAAGTAGACGAACGATGCGTCGGCCTTGTCCTGCTTGAGATGCTTCTCCGCGTCGACGGCGACCTGCTCATCGGTCTTCTCGTAGCCAGCGCTGTCGCCGTTCAGGACGAACTTGCGGTCCTGGCCGGTGCGCAGGATCCGGTCACCGATCGGAGTCCAGTCGACCGCCGCGTAGGTGTCGAGCGCGGGGTTCGCGGTTTCGGCGCGCGCGAGCCAGCTCGGATGCGAGGCGAGATCGTTGCCGGCGAAGGAATTGTCCTTCACCTTGTGCTTGTCCGGCCAGACACCGGTGAGGATCGTGGACCAGCCGGGGCCGCTGACCGTCGGCGCCATCCCGCTGCCGTACAACGAACTGCGCGACACGTACCCGCGGTTCGCCAGCGCGTGGACGTTCGGGGTGTCGGCGGCCATCAGCTTGTCGAACCGGGCGCCGTCCAGGCCGATGACCAGCACCTTGGGCGTTTTGGCCGCGGCGACGGCGACACCGGACGTCAGCCCGGCGACGGCCACCAAGACCGCGAGGAGGGAAAGCGTTCTGCGCACGAAAGCCTCCGGTAACTCGTTCGAACCAATTGTTCGTCAAGTTAGTGCGCCGAACCGACTTCCCGATGAAGTCCGCGTGCCTTCGCGGAGGACGTCAGCCGACGGAAGCTCGTTCCGACCGTCTGAGATCGCGCATGGAAAATGGACCCATGAGCGAGAACCCGAGCCCGCCGTCGGCGCTGACCATCGCGGGGTCCGACTCCGGCGGCGCCGCCGGCCTGCAGGCCGACCTGCGCACGTTCCTCACCTGCGGGGTGCACGGTCTGGTCGCGGTCACCGCCGTGACCGTCCAGAACACCCTCGGCGTGCACGACCGCACCGACATCCCGGCGCATATCGTCGCCGGGCAGATCGAGGCGGTCGCGGCCGACATGGGCGTCAACGCGGCCAAGACCGGCATGCTCGCCTCGGCCGAGATCATCCACGCCGTCGCCGCGGCCTGCGACAAGGCCGAGATCGGCCGCGACAGCAAGGTGCCGTTCGTGGTCGACCCGGTCGCGGCCTCGATGCACGGGCATCCGCTGTTCGACGAGGCCGGGCTGGTGGCGCTGCGCGACGAGCTCCTGCCGCGCGCGACCGTCCTCACGCCGAACCTCGACGAGGTCCGCCTGCTGACCGGGATGACCGTGACCACCCGCGAGCAGATGCACCAGGCGGCCGTCGTCCTGCACCGGCTCGGGCCGAAGTACGTGCTCGTGAAGAGCGGCCACCTCGTGGCGGACCCGGAATGCGTCGACGTGCTCTTCGACGGCTCCACGTTCGTCGAGCTGCCGGGTGAGCGGTACGCGACGCAGCACACGCACGGCGCCGGGGACACGATGGCGTCGGCGCTGACGGCCGGTCTCGCGAAGGGGATGTCCGTCGTCGAGGCCGCCCGCTACGGCAAGTGGTTCGTCTCACACGCGGTCGAAAACGCCTACCCGATGGGGGCGAAGGTCGGTCCGGTTTCGGCGTTTTGGCGGCTTGCGCCGGAGCACTGAGCACACGGACGGTTACCATCTGCGCCGTGACGGGACGCGAAACGGTGGCCAGGGTCGTCGAAGACCGCCGCTTCCAGAACTTCATCATCGCGGTGATCGTCTTCAACGCCGTCACCCTCGGCCTGGAGACCTCGACCAGAATGGTCGCCGAGTACGGGACGCTGCTGCACACGGTCGACTACGTCGCACTCGGGATCTTCGTCCTCGAACTCGGCGCGAAGCTCTACGCCTACCGCGCGAAGTTCTTCCGCGACCCGTGGAACATCTTCGACCTGCTCGTCGTCGGCATCGCGGTGATCCCCACGACCGGCCCGTTCGCGGTGCTGCGGGCGTTGCGGGTCCTGCGGGTGCTGCGGCTGATCTCGGTCGTGCCGTCGATGCGGAAGGTCGTCACCGGCCTGCTCGCGTCGATCCCCGGCATGGCTTCGATCGCCGCGCTCCTCGCGCTGATCATCTTCGTCGCGGGCGTGATGGCGACGAAACTGTTCGGCGCGATCTCACCGGAGAACTTCGGCGACCTCGGCACTTCGCTGTTCACGCTGTTCCAGGTGATGACGGGCGAGGCGTGGCCGGACATCGCGAAGGAGATCATGAAGGAAGCACCCATGGCCTGGGTGTTCTTCGTGGTCTACATCCTCGTGTCCAGCTTCGCGGTGCTGAACCTCTTCATCGCCGTGGTGGTCAGCGGGATGGAGGACGAGCTTCGCCAGGACATCCGCGAGGAAGAGGCGAAGCAGGCCGAAACCCAGGCTCAGGCGAACAAGGAGATCCTCGACGAGCTTCGCGCTCTTCGCGCCGAGGTCAGCGCTCTTCGTCGGCAATAAGCGCTTCGAGCGCCGGGAGAGCCGCCGCGAGCGCCGCCTGGTGCTCCGGAGTCAGCCGTTCGAGGCGTTTGCCGAGTTCGTTCACCCGCGTCGACCGGACGCCGGAAACCAGCCTCTCGCCCTCTTCGGTGGCCTCCGCGAGCCAGGCGCGCCTGTCGATCGGGTCCGATTCACGGCTGACGTAGCCCGCTTCGACCAGCGAAGCGACGATCCTCGACATGGTGGCCGCGGCGACGCCTTCCTTCGCCGCGAGATCCCCCAGACGGAGCTGTCCGTGATGCACGAGCGTCGCGAGCGCGGAGATCGCACCGTGGCCTGGTCCGGGCACGCCCGCCTGCCGCAGTGACCGGGACAGCCTGCCCACGGCCAGGAACAACCTGCCCGAAACGTCCTGGACCGTTGACGTGGTCACCACTGGCTCCTCTGGGTACACGGCGGCGGGTATGCCTCCGGAAAGTGCCGTCAACCATACGGGCTCCGGGGGCGTATTCGCCGTGAAGGCCGTGAACCGTACAAAAGGGTTACCGGGGAGGGCTCGAAGCGTGCGCCCAGAACCGCTGCGGGATCCGCCCCGCGCCGGCGGCCAGCCGCCCGGCGGTGACGGCGGCCCGCATCGCCGATGCCATCCGTTCCGGATCCGCGGCCCTGGTCACGGCGGTGGAGAGCAGGACGGCGTCGCAGCCGAGCTCCATCGCCAGCGTCGCGTCGGAAGCCGTGCCGATCCCGGCGTCGAGGATCACCGGGACCCCGGCGCGCGACACGATCAGCTCGATGTTGTGCGGGTTCCGGATGCCGAGACCGGTGCCGATGGGCGCGCCGAGCGGCATCACCGCCGCACAGCCCGCCTCCTCCAGCCGCAGCGCCAGCACCGGGTCGTCGTTGGTGTACGCGAGCACGGTGAAACCGTCCGCGGCGAGCTGTTCGGCCGCTTCGAGGGTCTCGAACGGGTCGGGCAGCAGCGTGCGGTCGTCGGCGTGGACCTCCAGCTTGATGAGGTCGGTTTCGAGCGCTTCGCGGGCGAGCTGCGCGGTGAGGACCGCTTCGGCGGCCGTACGGCAGCCTGCGGTGTTGGGCAGCAGGCGGATACCGAGCCGCCGAAGCAGTTCGAGGACACCGGAGCCGCCTTCGGCGTCGGCCTTGCGCATGGCGACGGTGGTCAGTTCCGTCCCGGACGCCACCAGCGCGCGTTCCAGCACGGCGAGGTTGCCCGCGCCGCCGGTGCCGATGATCAGCCGCGACGAGAGTTTGTGCTCGCCGATGACGAGTTCGTCACCGTTCATGTCAGCCTCCTTGCACAGCGGTGAGGATGTCGACGCTGGCGCCCTTGCGCACCACCGATTCCGGCCAGTCGCCCCGCCGGACGACCACGCCGTCCACCGCGACCGCGACCCCCCGCGTCGCCGTGCCCAGCGCCTCCAGCACACCCTCGACGGTGGTCCCGTCGGGGAATTCGCGCCACTGGCCGTTGACCTGGATCTCCATCACACCCGCTCCTCGCTTCGCCGCGACGGCGTGGCCGCCGCGACCTCGTCCGGCAACGGCCGTCCGTCCAGCCAGGCGACCGCGGCGTCCGCGGTGACCGGGGCCATCAGGAGACCGTTGCGATGGTGACCTGTCGCGGCGAAGACGCCTTCGCCCAGCTCACCGATGAAAGGCATCGTGTCGACGCTCGCCGCGCGAAGCCCGGCAGCCGTCTCCACGAGTTCGTATTCGGTCAGGCCCGGGAAGACGCGCTCCGCGCCTTCGAGCAGCTCACGGACGCCTCGGACGGTGACGGTCTCGTCGAAACCGGCCTCGTACTGGGTCGCGCCGAGTACGAGCTGCCCGTCGTCGCGCGGGACGAGGTAGATCGGGCGGCCCTCGACCATCGCGCGGACCGTCCGCTTCGGCGGCGGCAGGCAGCCTCGTCGCGGCCGCAGGCGCAGGATCTCACCCTTCAGCGGGCGGACGGCGCCGTCGAGCGCGGGGTGCAGGCGTCCGGTCCAGGCGCCCGCGGCGAGGACGACGTCGCCTTCGAGGTCTTCGAGCCCGGTGACCGTCTCGTGGCGGAACTCGACGCCGTGCGCGTCGCACGCGTGTTTGAGCGCGTGCAGTAGCTTTCTGTTGTCCACGGCCAGATCCCCGGGTACCAGGAGTCCACTTCGGACTGTTCCGGCGAGACCGGGCTCGGCGCGGCGGGCTTCGCGCCCGGTCAGCTGCTCCACCTCGCGGCCGAGTTCGGTGAGGTACGCGGCGAGCATTTCGAGGTTGCCCGCGTCGGCGCTGTCCAGCGCGACGACGAGCGTGCCGTGCGGGGAAAGGCCCGGATCGACGCCCTCTTCGGCCAGGTCACGGGCGAAATCCGGCCAGCGGCGCAGCGACGCCTCACCGAGGGTGAGCACGTCCTCCTCGCCGGGCCAGGCCTCGGTGACCGGCGCGAGCATGCCGCCCGCGAGCCACGACGCGCCTCGTCCCGGATCCGGGTCGTACACGGTGACGCGACGACCGCGCGCGGACGCGCGCCAAGCGACCGAGAGGCCGATGACCCCGCCGCCGACAACCGAAAGTTCCTTCATCTGCGATCACGCTCCCTGCGCCGGCATGACCCGGATCAGGTTCCACGGTCGGAGCGGTCTCGGCTCCCTCTCAGCCCGTCCTCGGGCTCCCGTGCGGACCACCACACCGTAGCGCGCGAGTACCGTCGCCGCCATGCCCACCCTGTCTGGTTCGCCGATCCGCGCCCGGCTCGCGGACGCCCGCCTGTACCTCTGCACCGACGCCCGCCGCGGCCGCGGCGATCTCGCCGAATTCGCCGACGCGGCGCTGGCCGGCGGGGTCGACATCATCCAGCTGCGGGACAAGACCGGCGGTGCCCCGATCGAGGCGAAACACGAGATCGCCGCCCTCGAAGTGCTGGCCGAGGCATGCGAGAAGCACGACAAGCTGCTCGCGGTGAACGACCGGGCGGACGTCGCGCTCGCCGTCGGCGCGCACGTCCTGCACCTCGGCCAGGACGACATCCCGGTGTCGCTGGCGCGCCGCGTGCTGGGGGACGACGTGGTGATCGGCCGGTCCACCCATTCGGCCGAACAGGCCGCGGCCGCCGCCGGGGAGCCCGGCGTCGACTACTTCTGCACCGGCCCGTGCTGGCCGACCCCGACGAAACCGGGCCGGTCCGCGCCGGGACTCGACCTGGTGCGCTCGACGGCCGCGTCCGGGACGACGCGGCCGTGGTTCGCGATCGGCGGGATCGACACCGAGCGCCTGCCCGAGGTACTGGCCGCGGGGGCCTCGCGGATAGTCGTCGTCCGGGCGATCACCGAGGCCGAAGACCCCGAAGCGGCCGCTCGCACGCTTCGCTCCGCCCTCCCCTGACCCCATGCATTTCGTCCTCTGGATGCGGTAGTCGGCGATATGAACTACCGCATTCAGAGGACGAAATGCGGGAGAGGGTCAGGGCACGGGGGTGTTCGAGGCGGGAGGGGCCGACGGCGTCGTCGGCGGTGCCTGGGAGGTCGAAGGCGTGGTGGACGGCGCTGTCGGCGTCGTCGGGGGCGCCTGCGTAGTGGTGGGTGCCGTCGAAGGGGGCGGAGTGTTCGTCGGCGTCGTCTCGGGCTGGTCGTCCTTCGTTTCCGAAGGGGACGTCGCCGGCGGGGTGTCGTGCTTGTCCTGCGGCTCCTGCGCCTGTCCGCCGCCGATGATCTTCCCTATGGTCGTCCCGGTCCCGCCGCCGAAGGTCTTCCCGGTCGCGCCCTCGAAGCCGGTGATCGCGACGAGCGCCACCGCGAACGCCACCACGCTGACCCCGGCGATCACCGCCCAGCGTGGCTTGAACTTCCGGCCTGTGGGTTCCTCTTCGGCCTCGGACGGTTTCAACCGGACGGTCTCTTCTTCGCCCGGGTCGAGCACCCGGCGCCGCCCCGGCACGGTCAGCACCACTCGCGCCTTCAACGCCGCGTCCTTCGTCCGCTGAAGCGAACGCAGGTACAGCTCGCCGCCGAGTGTCGTGATCACACTCGCCAGCCCGGCGCCCGCGACCGTTCCGGCCACGCCGAGCGTGGAACCCAGCAGTGCCGCGGTGATCGCGGCCATCGCCGCCGCCGTCACCTGGATGATCCGGCCCTGCTTTTCCGTCTTTTCGGTCTTCTCCGAGGTCTCCTTGGTCATGATCCCGTTCTGCTGCTAGTCGGTCCTCACCCGTCCTAACGAATAAGGCGCACGGGATGCTCCCTTCGTTGTCCGCACGTGAGGAGCGCCACGCCATCTGTCCAAAAAGGACTGTCCACGGTTCACAACTCCTTGACATAATCGGACGTATGGATCTGGTATCGATCGAGGAAATCCGTGACGCGGCGAGCCGTGTCAAAGGCGTCGCGGTGCGCACACCCCTGCTGACACAAGGGTGGGCGCCGTTGTGGCTCAAACCGGAAAGCCTTCAGCCGATCGGCGCTTTCAAGGTGCGCGGGGCCTACAACGCGATCGCCGCGCTGACCGAAGATCAACGCGCTCGCGGCGTCGTCGCGTTTTCCAGTGGCAACCACGCGCAAGCGGTCGCCTACTCGGCGAAGCGATTCGGGATTCCCGCGGTGATCCTCATTCCGGACGTCGCCCCGCGCGCCAAGGTCGAAGCCACCAAGGCGCTCGGCGCCGAAGTCATCGAGGTCCCGATCGACGCCCAGGAGTCCTCCGCGCTCGCCGTCGCCGAGGAACGGGGGCTCACCATGATCCCGCCGTTCGACCACCGTGACGTCATCGCCGGACAGGGCACCGTCGGCCTGGAGATCGCCGAAGACCTGCCGGACGCCGGCGTCGTCCTCGTCCCGCTGAGCGGCGGCGGGCTGGCCTCGGGCGTCGGCACGGCGATAAAGGCGCTGCTGCCGGACGCGAAGGTCATCGGCGTCGAGCCGGAGCTGGCGGCCGACACCGCCGAGGGCCTGCGCGCGGGCAGGCGTATCGAGTGGCCGATGGACCTGCGGGCGCGGACCAGTGCCGACGGTCTCCGCGCCCAGCCCTCGGACCTGACCTTCGCGCACCTCCAGTCGGTGCTCGACGACGTCATCACCGTTTCGGAGGAGGAGATCCGGGACGCCGTCCGGACGCTGGCGCACCGCGCGCGGCTGGTCGCCGAGCCGAGCGGGGCCACCGCGACCGCCGCGTTCCTCTCCCACCGCGAAGCGCTGCCGCCGGGCAAGGTCGTTTCGGTCGTTTCGGGCGGCAACCTGGACCCCGCGACCCTCGCCGACCTCCTCGCTTAGGACGACACGCGTGTCCAGATGGACGACACGCGTGATTAGGCGGACAACACTCGCGACGTCCGTCCAATCACGCGTGTCGTCCGTCTGATCACGCGTGACCGCCGGGGCGGACGTGTGTCGGGGGCGAGTCGACCCCGCAATGGAGACATTCGCCCGGATGCGGTGACTCGTCGGTGTCCTCGGCCGAAGGGGTGTCGAGGACACCGTTGTGGATGCCGAGGGCGATCAGGCCGCCGCCGATCGCCAGCGCCGCGCACACCAGCAACGCCGTCCGCCAGCCCGCGGTCAGCGCGACCGGATCGGTGTACGCGGCGCCGGAAAGTCCGGCGACGGCGGGCAGGACGGCGATCGCGAGCAGACCACCGGACCGGGCGATGGCGTTGTTGACCCCGGAGGCGACGCCGGCGTACCGGTCCGGCGCGGCGGCCAGCACCGTCGCGGTCACCGGCGCGACGACCGTCGCCAGCCCGGCGCCGAACACGACGACGGCGGGCAGCACCGACCCCAGGTACGAAGATCCCGGCCCGACACGCATCAGCAGGAGCATGCCCACGCCGACCAGGATCGGGCCGACGACCAGTTGCGTACGCGGCCCGATCTTCTGCGCGAGCGCGCCCGACCGGCCGGAGAACAGCAGCATGATGACGGTGATCGGCAGCCCGGCGAGCCCGGCCGCGGTCGGCGAATAGCCCAGCGACACCTGAAGCTGCATGACCATCAGCATCATCACGCCGCCGAGCGCCGCGTAGACGACGAAGGTCAGCGCGTTGGCGAGGCTGAACGTCCGGTCGCGGAACAGTTTCGGCGGCACCAGCGGATCGGTGGAGCGATGCTGGATCACCAGGAACGCCACCAGACCGACGACGCCGAGCACGATCGCCACCAGGACGACGACGTCACCGATACCGCGTCCGGGCGCCTCCACGAGCGCGCCGGTGAGACCGGCGAGACCGATCGCGCCGACGGCGGCGGCGAGGAAGTCGGGATGCCCGGTCGCCTCCTCGTCGCGGGACTCGGGCACGTAGCGCCGGGCGAGCAGGACGCAGACGGCGGCCAGCGGCAGGTTGATCAGGAACGCCAGCCGCCACGACCACACCTGTACGAGGACGCCGCCGAGCAGCGGGCCGATCGCCGCCGCGATACCGCCGAGCCCGGACCAGGCGCCGATCGCGCGGGCCCGGTCGTCGTGGGCGAAGGACGCTTGGAGGATCGCGAGGGAGCCGGGCGTGAGCAAAGCTCCCCCGATCCCTTGGAGGATCCGGGTCGCGACGAGCATCTCGGTCGTCGTCGCGGCGGCGCACAGCCCGGAGGCGACGCCGAACCAGACGACGCCGACGAGGAACATGCGACGGCGGCCGTAGCGGTCCCCGAGTGATCCGGCGACGAGGATCAGCGCGGCGAGCGCGAGCAGGTAGCCGTCGAGGATCCATTGAAGGCCCGCGACGGACGCTTCGAGTTCTTCGCCGATCCGCGGGAGCGCGACGTTGATGATCGTCCCGTCGAGCATCGCCATACCTGAGCCGACGATGGTCGTGGCGAGTACGCCGCGCGCCACTGGCGTCCCCCATCGGATTCCCGCCGCCGTGTCAGTCATGGGACGACTGAATCACGCAACCCGCCACCGGGCTACCCAAATCGCCTGACACGTCAGGCAAATAAGAACCAAACAACGGAACCGGGAGATCGACTCCTCGAAGCGCGCCAGCGCGACGAGGAGTCCGCACAGCGCGCGCCCTCTTTCGGCCGAAGGCCACGGAAACGTTTTGTAGGGCGCCCGCGCCCTGCGAAACGTTTCCGTCAGCGCGCGCTCAAGGAAGCAGCGTGGTGACGAATTTGTAACGGTCACCCCGGTAGATCGCCCTGGCGAACTCGACCGGTTTTCCGTCGGTGGCGAAGGAATGCCTCGAAAGGAGCAACATCGGCATTCCGACGTCGGCGCCGAGCATCTCCGCTTCGTGCGGTCCGGCGAGGGCGGTCTCGATCGTTTCCTCGGCCCTTTCGAGCTCGACGCCGTAGTGCTCCCTCAACACGGCGTACAGGGAGCCACCTGCGGAAACGTGTTTGCGCAAACCGCGGAACCGGCCGAGCGGGAGATGCGTGGTCTCCAGCGCCATCGGCTGCGAATCGGCGAGCCGGAGACGGCGAAGGCGAAGAATCTTCGCGCCCACCCGGATTCCGAGCAGTTTCGCCAGATCGGCTTCGACAGGCAGTTCGTCGATCTCCAGGAGCTTGGAGGAAGGCTTGAGACCCTGCTTGCGCATGTCCTCGGTGTAGGACGACAACTGCAGGCGCTGCGCGAGTTTCGGTTCGGCGGCGAAGGTGCCCTTGCCCTGCACGCGGTGAAGCCTGCCCTCGGCGGTGAGGTCGGCGAGCGCCTGCCGGACCGTGGTGCGCGAAACGGTGAATTCCCCCGCCAGTGCCCGTTCCGTCGGAATCGGCGAGCCCGGGGGCAACGCGTCGAGCAGATCGAGCAGATGCTGTTTCAGCGCCCAGTACTTGGGTTCGCGCTGTCCGCGCATCCCTGCCGTAGCGCCCGCCTCACTCGCGGTGGTTGTCTCCAACATGACCGACTCCCTAAGCCTTCCCACTCGAACGCGCACCGTCCCCGCTAGGAAACGTACCCTTCTCCACAAACGTCCATTCGGGCTAGCATTGGTCTAGACCTACTCGGGGGACGAAGTACGTCCCGGTGGAAGGGAACGAGATGACCGAACAGCGCCCCGGCGAGCACATGGCCGCGGAGATCTCCCAGCAACCCGCCATTCTGGCAGGAATCGTGGAGCGACAGGCCGAAATCGCCGAGGTGGCCGAAGCCATCTCCAAGCGCCCGCCCAGGTTCGCACTGCTCGCCGCCCGGGGCTCCAGCGACCACGCCGCCCTGTATGCGAAGTACCTGATCGAAGTACTCCTCGGTCTCCCCTGCGGTCTCGTTTCGCCCTCCACCGCGACTTTGTACGGCGCCCGTCCCGATCTGCGGGACGTTCTCTTCATCACAGTAAGCCAAAGCGGTGGTTCTCCGGATCTCATCGAGGTCACCGAAACCGCGCGTCGCCAGGGAGCGCTGACCGTCTCGGTCACCAACACCCCGGAATCGCCGCTGCGCGCCGCCGCCGAACTCGGCGTCGACATCGGCGCGGGGCTGGAAAAGGCCGTGGCCGCCACCAAGACCTACTCGGCCACCTTGCTGTCGCTTTACCTTCTGATCGACGCGGTCCGCGGCGGCAAGGGCGAAGACGCGGAGAAGCTGGGCGAGCTCGCACAGCAGACCCTCGACGGTTCCGTCGAAGGCGTGCAGCGCGCGGTGGACCGCTACCGCTTCGTCGACCGGGTGCTCACCACCGGCCGCGGCTACTCCTACGCCTCGGCGCTGGAAGGTTCCTTGAAGCTGGCGGAAACCAGCTACCTCGCCGCCCGCGCGTACAGCGGCGCGGACCTGTTGCACGGTCCGGTCGCCGCGGTCGACGGCGAGACCGCCGTACTGGCCGTGACGAGCCAGGGCCACGGTGTGGGCGCGATGCAGGAGGTCCTCGAGGCCGTCGGCAAACGCGGCGCGGACGTGCTCGCGGTCGGTTCGGCTTCGGCCGACGTCCCCGCGGCGCTGCGGATCGGCGTCGCGCCGTCCGCCGAGGAGGTCGCCCCGATCCTGGAGATCCTGCCCATCCAGCGGATCGCGCTCGGCCTTTCGCTGGCGCGCGGCGGTGACCCGGACAGCCCCCGCGGGCTGCTCAAGGTGACCAAGACCCGGTGAGTCACGTCGTAGGTGTGGACGCCGGAGGCACGTCGACGCGAGCGATCGCCGTCGACGCCTCCGGCGCCGTCCTCGGCACCGGGCGCGCGGACGGGGCGAACCCCAACTCCCATCCACCGCACACGGCCGCGTCGCGGATCGCGAGCGCGATCACCGGCGCGCTGGGCGGGCTCGACCCGGCCGCGACGGCGGCGTGCGTCGTCGGCATGGCGGGGGTCAGCAAACTGAGCGATCCGTCGATCGCGGAGATCTTCGAAGCCGCTTGGAAGGACGCGGGGATCGGTCCGGTGCGGACGGTTCCCGACCCGGAGGTCGCCTACGCCTCGGCGACCTCTTCGCCCGACGGTTCGGTTCTCGTCGCGGGAACCGGGTCGATCGCCGGCCGGATCCGTGGCAGGCGCATGGTTTCCACCGTCGGCGGCTACGGCTGGTTGCTCGGTGACGAAGGTTCGGCGTACTGGCTCGGCCGTGAAGCCGTTCGTTCCACTTTGGATGTTCTCGGCCGCGGCGGCGAACCCGGTCCGCTCGCGCGTGCCGTGCTCACCGAAGCGCTCGGACCGTCCGCAGTGGACCCGGGGAGCGACCGGTCCCCGCTCTGGCGCGCGCTCGTCACGAGCGCCAACGCCGAAGCGCCGATCCGGCTCGCCAGGTTCGCCCCGTTCGTCAGCGAGGCCTACCACGAAGGCGACCCGGCGGCGGACGAGATCACCACCCGCGCGGCCGCCCTGCTGGTGACGAACGTCATGACCGCGCGGGATCCCGGGGAGAGGACGCCGATCGTCCTGGTGGGCGGAGTGCTGTCGCCGGAGGGCCCGGTCGGGACGAAGGTCCGCGCCGAACTCGCCGGTCTCGAAGTCCTGACCAGCACCGATGGGGTACTCGGGGCCGCGTGGCTCGCCGCCGTCGACGCCTATGGGGAAGGGGCGCCGCGACCGGCGCATCGGTGAAAAAACACCCGAAACAAGCCCGAAAAGACCAAACCATCGACTCCGGGGCCGAACTCCGGGTACCGTAGGACCCGGCCCCCGGACCCTCCCCCCTCGCCGGGGGCCGCCTTATGTCCTGGGCAGCCCACCGGGCTCGGAATCCGAGGGATCTTCGTTTTCCTCCACCACCCGCAGACCGGGATGATCCGGCGGCAGCGTGCGGTACAGCACCCAGCCGCTCACGGCGACCGTCACCGCGACCAGCGGCCAGGACAGCACCGTCCGCGCGATACCGAGCGCGACCACCTGCCCGCTCCACCACAGCGAGCCGTACACGGCGACCCGCAGCGTGTATTGCAGGAACACCCAGACCCAGCTGGCCCGTGAATACGCGCGCAGCAGCGCGGGATCGCGGCGCCAGCGGGTCTTCTGCCCGATGACGAGCCCGACCACGACGCCCAGCAGCGGCCACCGCACCACGATGCTGGCCGCCCACAGCAGCGCGCTGGCCACATTGGACAGCAGCTGGATGAGGAAGAAGTCTTCGGCGCGCCCGGTGTGCAGCGCGATCAGCGCGGCGGCGATCACCGCGGCGAGGCTCACCACGACCGCGCGGGCCTTGTCGCCCCGTGCGACCCGGTACCCGCCGAGCAGCACCGCCACCCCGATCGCCACTCCGGAGCCCCAGGCGATCGACTGACCGGCGATCAACCAGCCCAGGACGAAGGCCGCGGGCGGGATGCTCGCGTCGATGGCGCCACGCCGCCCGCCGAGGATCTGGGCGAGCGACTCGCGCGGGGGTCGTGAGGTCACCCTTACAGCCTGCCGGATCTATGAGCCCGAACACCCGGGCGGGGAGACGTTCGCCACATACCGTGTCCGGTTTACGCCCGCTTGAGGGGAATCTTCGCAGCCCAGGAGTGTACATCCCACTAAAAGAGATGCATGGACGTCCGACAAAATAAGAGACTGTGTCAACGGGCTGAACCACGGGTTTCGGTCAGGTGGGATTGCAGGGGCGCTCTCAGCTGTTAGTTGTGGTGTACAAGTACCAACCGGGGGCACACGGACGGAAGGGGACCCAACGTGTACGGATTCGACAGCTATGTGGCGATCGGTGACAGCTTCACCGAAGGACTCAACGACGACTTGCCCGACGGCACCTTCAGGGGCTGGGCGGACAGGCTGGCGGAGATCCTCGCCGAAGGCAGGCGCGATTTCCAGTACGCGAACCTCGCCCTCCGCGGGAAGATGCTCGACGAGATCCTCGAAGAGCAGCTCCCGATCGCCCTCGAAGTGAAGCCCGACCTGGTCACCCTGTGCGCGGGCGGCAACGACATCATCGTGCCCGGCGCGGACGTGGACGCCGTCGCCGCGCGGCTGGAGGCGGGGGTCGCCAAGCTGCGCGAGGCCGGGATCCCGGTGCTCATCTTCAACGGGCCGGACACCAAGTACCTGTCCGTGATGCACGTCCTGCGGGGGAAGGTCGGCATCTACAACGCGCATCTGTGGGCGATCGCCGACCGGCACGGCGCCAAGATGGTCGACATGTGGGCGATGGCCCCGCTGCACGACCGCCGCGCCTGGAGCGACGACCGGCTGCACTTCACCCCCGAGGCCCACCGGCGGATCGCGCTGCGCGCGGCCGAGGTCCTCGGCGTCCCGGTCGCCGACGACTGGCGTGAGCCGTGGCCGGCGTCCGAGCAGCCGAGTACCTGGATCACGTCGCGCCGTTCGGACCTCGAATGGACGAAGGCGCATCTGCTGCCGTGGATCCGGCGTCAGCTCAAGGGCGAGTCCATGGGCGACGGCCTGTCCCCGAAGCGCCCCGCGCTCGCGCCGCTGCTCCCGCTGGAGCAGATCGAGTCGGCGACCGTCACCCTGCCCGCCAAGGATCTGCGGGAGATCCACCACCACGCGAGCTGAACCGCGTTCCGACGCCTCGAAGGGGCCCTTCACCGCATGATCTGATGCGGTGAAGGGCCCCTTCGGTTCACATCACCCGAACGGGTCATGTCCTGTTCGTCCGATGCACCCACGCCGAGTGCGGCTTACAGTCCCTTCATGCCCGGTACACGCTGGAGCCGCTTGCTGCCTACAGCGCTGCTGGTCACGCTCGCCTTGACGGCGATCACCGTCTGGACGGCCTCGGACGACATCGAGGCCGAGCTGGCCGCGCGCGCGAAGGCCGCGCTCGCCGACGTCGGCGTCTCCGGCGGTCAAGTGAGCTTCTCCGGCCGCGACGCGAGCCTCGCCGGATTCCCGCCGGACAAGGCCGCGCAGGCCATCGACGCCATCCAGCGGATCGACGGGGTCCGGACGGTCGAGATCTCCGGCGACACCGCACCGCCCGCGGGCCCGGTGACGACCAGCGGCGAGCCGCCGGCCCCGCCCGCTCCGCCGAGCCCCTCGCCCAGTCCCACGCCGACTTCGACCAAGCCGGTGGACAAGGCGGAGTTCCAGGCCGAGATCGACCGCCTGCTCGCGGCCACGCCGATCACCTTCGAACCGGACACCACCGACCTCACCCCGGACGGCGAACGCGGCGCGCTGGAGATCGCGAAGCTGCTCACGGACGCGCCCCGCGACCTGAAGTTCCGGATCACCGGGTCGGTCGCGACCGGTTCGGACCGGAAGCTCGCGCTGAACCGGGCGCTCACGGTGGAGCGGCTGCTGGAGCGCAACGGGGTCAAACGCGACCAGGCGTACTCCCCTCAGCGCAAGAACTCCGACGGCGCGAGCGGCGAGGGCCGCCGCGTCGACATCACGGCGGAACAGAGGTGATGGCCTGATGCTCTGGCTCTTCGGGCAGATCTGGCTCTGGCTGCTCATCTCGTTCGCCCTCGGCTGCGGTGTCACCTGGCTGCTGATGCGCGGCGAACGACGTGAGCGGCCTGCCACGGAACCGGTGACCCACGAGCCGGTGCACGGCTTCCCGGCCGAACGCGAACCGGACCCCGAACCCGTGCCCGAACTGCTTTCCACCGAACGGACGCAGTTCCTCCCGCCCGCGCGGATCCAGGACGACGACGAGCCGTACGACCAGGAGGCGGAAGGCCACCGCGAGGGTCAGCTGATCCCGGAACCGGTGCGGGCCTACCACCCGGAGCAGCCGGAACCCGCCGCCCGCAACGGCGAGGGCGGGCACGAACCCGAACCGGTCTGGCCGAGCGACGAGGACTGGCCGCCCGCCAGGCAGGCGCCCGAGCACCGGCCGGGGCAGGGCGGCTGACACTCGCCTGGTAAATTCGGCTACGCACTGTGAGCGGGACGCCGGGTACGTTTCTTCGATCGGGAGCTCCGGCACACGAAGGAGGCTCCGATTGGCGCTCCCCTATTGGACGCCGCACAACCTGCTGCCTCCTGGCCGCCATCCCGCCGATCTGGCCGATGTCTACGAGCGGCTGGTCTTCGACGCGCCACACCAGAACGATCGTGAAATCCTGTTCAGCGCGCTGAACAGCTACCTGGGCGTCGCCCGGCGGATCATGCCGACCGGCCGCGCGTGGATCGGCGGCGAGCTGACCGCCAGGACCCCGCATCCGCCGCGCGGGCTCGACGTGGTGCTGTTCCCGGACGAGTGGGGCGCGCTCAAACGGCTCGACGACGCGGGCCGCTCGGCGCTGTACGGGCTGCTGACGTTGCGCGGGGTCATCGTCGGCCAGCCCGCGATGTATCTCGACCAGGTCCAGCCCGTCGGCGGCATGCTCGACGGTTTCCTCTGCCGCCCCGGCGACGAGGAGATCTGGGAAGAAGTGTGGGCATCAGGTGGCAGGGGAATTCCGGAAGTGATCTGGTGAGGAACGAATTCCGGCGTATCGCCGACGAGATCCCCGGCGGCACCTGGCTCGACGACCTCGCCCGCGCGTCGGCGATGGCCGCGTACGCGAAGTTCGAGCGGACGTCGCGCTCGCCGCTGCTTCGCGTGTCCGTGATCGGTGAATCGCATCTGGACGCGTACACCTTTTCCGACATCAGCCGCGCGTTGCAGGACGCGACGGCGAAGATCGGGCACATCATCCGCAATCCGTCGGGCGAGGTGACCTTCGTCCAGCCCGCGGACCGGGAAAAGGCCCCGCTGATCCAGCGCGGCCAGGCGGGTAACGCGATCTTCTTCGGCTTCCCCGAACCGGCGCTCGACGACGCGCTGATCCACGACGGGATCGAGTCGCTGTCCGAACGCGCGGTCAAGGAACTGTGCGATTTCCTGCCGGCCAACGGCTCCGACGACGGCGCGCTGGACGCGGTGCTGCTGCAGCGCGACACCGTCCGCAACGCGGTCAGCGACATCGTCAACGCGGTCAGCAAACACGCGGGGGTCGGGATGGCGCTGACCCCGACGTCCGGCGAGGAATTGACCCGCAGCATGACCACCGAGCAGGCGAGGATCCTGTCCGGGAGCCTGCGCGAGTCACGCGAGGCCGTCGGCTACGAAACGGTCAGCGGCAGGCTGGACGGGGTCCGCACCCGGCGCCGGATCTTCTATCTCGAACGCGAATCGGGCGGCACGATCCAGGGCGCGGTGGCGCCGGATCTGCTCGACGAGATCAAGGAGAACCTGGACCGGCCGGTGACCGCGCGGTTGCGCGTCGTGCGCACCACGACCATCGACGGCCGCCGCGGCCGCCCGGTGCACGAACTGCTGGAGATCACCCCGGAAGTCAGTCTGTTCGATCAGTGATCGGGTTTCCGACATTCGGCGATGCCACAATTCTCGTCAGAAAATGTCGATGACCGCTTGATCATCGTTGAATGATGACTTTTTCCGGCAGGTAACAATTTCGGCCATTGCCCCGAACGATGGGTTAACGTCTTCGGACGGAAGCCTCCGAAAGGGCACGTATGCCGACCGATCCACCTCTCCCGCACCCGCCTGCCACCCGCTACGGCCCCGGGTTCGCCGCGCACGGAACACGGCACCGCAAACCCAAGAACGGCCTGGTCATCGCAGGTTTCCTGGTCGGCTTGGCAGCGCTCGGGGTCGCCTTCGTCCCGGTCGCCGGGATCGCCGCTTGGCCGCTCGCCGTGATCGGAATGATTCTTTCCGTGATCGGTTTGACCAAAATCAAGAAGGGCGAAGCGGACAAGAAGGGAATGGGGATCGCGGGGCTCGCGCTTTCCGTCGCCGGCCTGCTGGCCGCCGGCGGGTTACTGGTCTACACCAGTTTCTTCGCCACCGGCGAGTCCGGCTTGCACGTCCCGGCCGTCGCCGGGGACAAGAACACCGTCGAGTTCGTCGTCAGCGCCTCGGGCGGCGCGACCATCCGGTTCGGCTCGCTCAACGACCAGCGGACCGAGACGACCCCGGCGAGCACCGACGAATGGCGCGGCACGGCGTCCTTCAACTCGGGCGACTACCTGCTCACCGTCACCGCGGACACCCGGAACTCGTCGGTCAGCAACCAGATCGCCTGCACCATCCTGGTCAACGGCCAGAAGGTGGCGGAGAACAAGGGGCAGACCATCGCCCTGTGCACCGCCGGCACCGGCTGACCCCACACGTTTCGTCCTCTGAATGCGGTTCTTGCGTGTGCAAGTACCGCATTCAGAGGACGAAACGCGGTGGTGCCGCCTGGCGGCCGGCCGGTATCGCCCCCACCTCCACCGGCCGGACCGCCACGAGCCGCTCCTGGCGGCTCTTCAGACGGGCCCGCGAAGGGCCCGCCCGAGCGCCGATTCCTACCGCATGCCCCTCCCCTAGGGCTCGATCGACGCTGAATCGGACCCTACGCGCGTGCGCGGCGAGGCCACTAAGAATCCGCTAAGGATCACTCACGGACTCTCGCCGAGGTCCGTGAGTTCCGCACGGACCAATCCCGCGAGCTTCGGATTGGCGTCCGCGAGGATCTTCAGCGCGAGCGCGAACTGCTCGCGGGCACCGTCCACATCCGACCCTGCCCGCAACACCCTGCCCAAGGTCAGCCGCAGTACGCCCTCCTGCAGGACGAACCGCCTGCTGATCGTCAGGTCCACGGCCTCCCAGACGTACCGTTCGGCCGCGGCGAGTTCGCCGATCCGCATGCTCAGTTCGGCGAGATTGTTCAGCGAGACGACGACGTAGCTGTCGTCGCCGAGGGTCCGGTCGATCTCCAGCGAGGCGATCTGGTGCCCGATCGCCTCGATGAACCGCCCGGCCCGCTTTTCGGCCTCGGCGCAGTTGTTGAGCGCCTGCCCGCGCAGTTCGAGGTCTCCGGTCCGCTCGGTCTCCTCGACCGCCCGCCGCAACGTCCCGATGGCCTCGTCGTACCGGCCGAGCAGCGTCAGCGCGGAGCCGAGGTGGATGTTCGCCGAGACCATCAGGCGGTCGTCGCCGATCGCGCTCGCGAGTTCCAGCGCGCGTTCGGCGTCGGCGAGGCAGCCCTGCGGCAGTTCGAAGGTGAGCGCGATGGCGCACCGGGAGATCAGCATCCAGCACTGGCCGAGGACGTCGCCGGACCGTTCGGCGGCCTCCAGCCCGATCCCGACCAGCCGGGTCCATTCGTCCAGCAACGGGTACACCGCGCGATAGGTGTGCGCGACCCTGGCCAGCCGCCAGACGTCGTCGTGCCGTCCGGCGGCGCGGGCGGCTTCGAGGACTTCGAGCAGGTTCTCCCATTCCGCGGTGAACCAGTCCTGCGCCTCGTCGAAGGTGCCGATCGGCGGCGTCTGCGCGTCGGTCAGCACAGCGGTGAAATCGAGGGGGTCGACGATCCGCAGCATCTTGCGGCGGGCCCGGTCGGCGACGGCCTGATAGAACCGCACTGACCGCGACAGGACGTCCTCCCGGTCGGCCTCGTCGAGTTCGTTCTCCGCCAGTTCGCGCAGGAACAGCCGGACGAGATCGTGCGGCACGAAGGAATCGCGGCCGGTTTCGGCGAGCAGGTTGTGCGCGGCGAGCACCCGCAGATGCCGCCGTGCCTCGGCGACGGTGATCCCGCCGATCGCGGCCGTCAGATGCGAACCGGCCGAAACGCATTGGACGACGCCGAGCCGCAGGAACGTGTTCGCGACCTCGGCGGGCAGACCGCGGAACGAGACGTCGAACGCCGCGCGGACCCCGTCGTCCGGCCCTTCGACGTCGAGCGCGGCCAGCCTGGTCCGCTCGTTGCCGAGTTCGTCGACCAGATCCTGCGCGGACCACTGCGCGCTGGCGGCGAGCCGGGCTCCCGCGATCCGCAGCGCCAGCGGGAGATAGCCGCACAGCCGGGCGAGCGCGTGGTTGAGGTCGTAGCCGGCGGGCCCGGCGAGCTCCTCGATCAACCGGACGGCGTCGCCGGGCGCGAGCGTGCCGAGCACCCGCAGTTTGGCGGCGTTGGAGACGGCGAGCCCGTCGAGGCGGGAGCGGCTGGTCACCAGCGTCATCGACCGCGATCCTGGTGGCAGCAACGGCCGGACCTGGTCGGCTGAGCGGGCATTGTCGAGGATGACCAGCATCCGGCGGCCGGCGATCATCGACCGGTAGAGGGCGACGCGTTCGTGGACCTGTTCCGGAACGCCTTCGGCCGGGACGCCGAGCCCGAGCAGGAACTGGGTGAGCAGCTCCGCGGGCTCCAACGGCGGATGATGCGGGTCGAACCCGCGCAGCGCGGCGAAAAGGATGCCGTCGGGGAAGCGGCGGGCCGCGCGATGCGCCCACCACACCACCAGGCTGCTCTTGCCGATCCCGGCGGTGCCGGTGACCACACCGACCGCGGTCTCGCCCGCTTCGGCCCGCTCGGCGAGTTCGTCGAGCCAGGCCAGATCCGCCTCGCGTCCGGCGAGATTCGGCACCGCGGGCGGCAACTGCTGGACGGGCCCCGCCTCGGGCTTCGGCTCCGCGACGACCTTGACCGGCAGGTCGTCGTTGAGGACGCGTTCGTGCAGCCAGCGCAGGTCCGCGCCGGGTTCGACACCGAGGGTGCGCAGGGTCGCCCGGGAGACCGTGCGATAGAGCTCGAGCGCGTCGCCGCGGCGTCCGGCGTGATACAGCGCGCGCATCAGCTGACCGGCGGTGCGCTCGGCGAGCGGCGCGGCCCGGACCAGCGGGCTGAGCTCGACGATCAGTTCCGCGTGCCTGCCGAGTTCGAGATCCGCGTCGACCCTGGCGCCGTGGACGGCGAGCCGCAGATCCTCCAGCTCGGGAGCGCGAACCGAACTCGGCACGCCTGCCAGCGCGGGCCCCTGCCAGAGTGAGAGGGCCTCCGCGAGCAGTTCGGACGCCTTCTCCGGCTCTTCCGTCGAAGCCCGCTCCAGCAGGGACCGGGCGCGGTGGACGTCGATCCGCTCCGGCTCGACCGTGAGCTGGTAGCCGGGCGGCGTGGTGCGGATCTGGGCACCGTCCGGGTGATCGCCCTGGATGCCCCGGAGCACGCGGCGCAGATGCGAAACGTTGCCGTGGACGATCGTGCGGGCGGTGGCGGGCGGATCGTGGCCCCAGAGCGCGTCGATGATCTCGTCGAGCGCGACGACCTTGTTGACCTTCAGCGCCAGCAGCGCGAGCAGCCCGCGGACGCCGGGACCGCCGACGGGGACGGGCCGATCGCCGTCGAGGAGGCGCACGGGACCGAGGAGTTGGAAGCGGGCAGGGGAACCGCTTTCGGCCATGACAAGCCCCCCTCCCTCCGATCTCTCCCCTTACCGGAGTAGCCAACCTACCGCGCGAAGAGCCCGCCAACCAGAACGCGGCAGGTCGTGAAGGCCTCCTTCCCTACTTTGAGGGTAGGGAAGGAGGCCTTCACGGACGCTCGATACGGACAAATGCCCCACGGAGGCTTCTGTCCACTATGGACTCCCCAGGGCTGGCGCGTGCGCTCATGTCCTGAAGGCCTCCTTTGGGACGCTGAACGTCTCAAAGGAGGCCTTCAGGACATGAGCGATCAGCGCCAGGGCTCGCCTGAAGTACATGAAGGCCCCCTTCCTGTACCTAGACGCAAGGAAGGGGGCCTTCATGTACTTGGCAAGTCCGTGAAGGCCTCCTTGGGGGACCCAGAGTCCCTCAAGGAGGCCTTCACGGACCGGACCCGTGCCGCTCAACGAGACGAAAAAGGCTCCGTGCCATCAGTCCCGATCTGATGGCACGGAGCCGGGGGATGTCCGACTTGGGCCGCCTGGGGGCGCGACCCACATCGGACATCGGCGTCCACGTCCGTCCGGGTGGGCTCACCCCGAGCGAAGAACCCGTTCGGTCGTCGACAACACCTACGTGAGCGAGCCCACTGGCCCGCTCACGTGGCGACAACGTAACAGGGCGCACACCGACGGCTACAAGCGCCCCGTCATGGCCTTCGCGACCTGCGGTTTCGTCAAACGGGTCAGCGCGTCAGCGGGGTCGAGTCGCGGCCGGCGATGAAGGCCGGACGCGGTTCGATCGCGGCGTACGGCTTCTGCAGCGCGTTCTCGACGCTGTTGAACACGACGAAGATGTTCGACCGCGGGTACGGCGTGATGTTGTTCGAGGAACCGTGCATCACGTTCGAATCGAACCAGAGCGCGGAACCGGCCTGGCCGGTGAACTGGTCGATTCCGTATTCGGCGGCGAGCGAAGTGATGTCTTCCTCGCTCGGGACGCCGACCCGCTGCTCTTTCAGCGAACTCTTGTAGTTGTCCTCCGGGGTCTCCCCCGCGCACTGCACGAAGGTCCGCTGCGAACCCGGCATCACCATCAGCCCGCCGTTGAACGGGTAGTTGTCGGTGAGCGCGATGGAGCAGCTGACCGCGCGCGGCAGCGGCATGCCGTCCTCGGCGTGCCAGGTCTCGAAGTCCGAGTGCCAGTAGAACCCGGTGCCCTTGAAGCCGGGCATGTAGTTCACGCGGCTCTGGTGGATGTACACCTCGGAGCCGAGGATCTGCCGGGCCCGGTCGAGCACGCGCGGGTCGCGGACGAGTTCCGCGATCAGCTCGCTGGTCTCGTGGACGTCGAAGATGGAGCGGACCTCACCGGTCTTGGCCTCGGTGATGACGCGCTCGTCGTCGCGGTGGTCCCCCGACGACATCCTGACGAGTTCCTGCCAGTACGTCTGGATTTCGCCAGGCGACAACAACTGGTCGACGACGGTGTAACCACGCGTTTCGTGGTTGGCGAGCGTGGCCGCGTCCAAGGGGCCGTCGGCCTCGGTGCCCCAGACGGTGGGGTGCGTCCTGGGCAGGTGTTCGGGCTTACCCGTGATGCGGGTCGGGTAACTGTCGTCGACTCGGGTGTCGGTCAGCGTCAATGCAGTCGCCTCCTCGAGCGTTTTCTAGGGTTCGGTGACGAGCGGGTACACGCCGTTTTCGTCGTGGACCTCACGGCCGGTGATGGGCGGGTTGAACACGCAGACGCACTTGATCTCGGTCTTGGGCCGGACCTGGTGCTTGTCGTGGTCGTTGAGCAGGTACAACGTGCCCGGCTTCAGCTGGAAGACCTCGCCGGTCGCGGTGTTTTCGAGCTCGCCTTCACCGGAGGTGATGAACACCGCTTCGATGTGGTTGGCGTACCAGAAGTCGTTGACCGTCCCGGCGTACAACGTGGTCTCGTGCACCGAGAAACCGACGCCCTCCTTGGCCAGCACGATGCGCTTGCTGCGCCAGTTCGGGGTCTTGATGTCGGCGTCGGTGTCGGTGACCTCGTCGAGTGTTCTGACAAGCAACGGAAAACTCCTTCTCGTTCCTGGTTGAGGGCGGTCGGTTCGGGTCAGTTGAGGACGGCGGCGACGGCCTCGTCGATGATCGCGAGGCCCTTCGTGAGCTCGTCGTCCGTCAGGGTGAGCGGCGGGAGGACCTTCATGACCTCTCCGTCCGGCCCGGAGGTCTCCATCAGCAGCCCGCGCTCGAACGCGGCGGCGCAGACCTTGCCCGCGAGGTCGCCGTTGGCGAACTCGATGCCCCGGGCGAGGCCGCGGCCCTTCGCGAACAGGTTCGCGTCCGGGTACGCCTCGACGATGCCCTGGAAGGCGGCGACGACGCGCTCGCCCTTGGCCTTGGTCGACTTCTCCAGCTCGTCGTCGCTCCAGTAGACGCGCATCGCCTCGGTCGCGGTGACGAACGCCGGGCTGATGCCGCGGAAGGTGCCGTTGTGCTCACCCGGCTCCCAGACGTCGAGGTCCGGGCGGATCAGCGTCAGCGCCATCGGGATGCCGTAGCCGCCGATGGACTTCGAGAGGCAGACGATGTCGGGTTTGATGCCCGCGTCCTCGAAGCTGAAGAACGGGCCGGTGCGGCCGCAGCCCATCTGGACGTCGTCGAGGATCAGCAGGATGCCGTGCTTCTTGCACAGATCGTCCAGCGCCTTGAGCCACTCGACGCGCGCGGCGTTGATGCCGCCCTCGCCCTGCACGCCTTCGACGATCACGGCGGCGGGCTCGTTCAGGCCGCTGCCGGAGTCTTCGAGCAGCTTCTCGAAGTAGAGGAAGTCCGGGATGGAGCCGTCGAAGTAGTTGTCGTACGGCATCGGGGTCGCGTGCACCAGCGGGACACCCGCGCCGCCGCGCTTCATCGAGTTGCCGGTCACCGAGAGGGCGCCCAGCGTCATCCCGTGGAAGGCGTTGGTGAAGTTGATGACCGATTCCTTGCCGGTCACCTTGCGGGCGAGCTTCAGCGCGGCCTCGACGGCGTTCGCGCCACCGGGGCCGGGGAAGACGACCTTGTAGTCGAGATCGCGCGGCCGCAGGATCTTCTCCTGGAACGTCTGGAGGAAGTCCCGCTTCGCCACGGTGAACATGTCGAGCGCGTGCGTCACGCCGTCACGGGCGATGTAGTCGATCAGCGCCCGCTTCAGTGCCGGGTTGTTGTGCCCGTAGTTGAGCGCGCCGGCGCCCGCGAAGAAGTCGAGATAGGCCTTGCCGTCTTCGTCGTACAGGTAGCTCCCCTGGGCCCGGTCGAACACCACGGGCCAGCCACGGCTGTAACTGCGTACTTCGGATTCGAGTTCCTCGAAAATGCTCATCACGTTTTCTTTCTCCCTGAGATCCCCGGATTTACGTTCTATTGACTGCTGAGCGGACCGATTCGGTACAGGTCCTCCTGCTCATGCGTTCCTTCCTCGGCCGGGAAATCCGTCGCGGAGAACAGATCCTGGCGTTCGACGGTGGTGTCCCACCGCTTGGCGAACGAGGCGAACAACCGGATCGAAGCCTCGTTGTCCGGCGTGATCGTGGTTTCGAGGTACCGCACGCCCTGGGCGGTCAGACGGCTGAACAGCTCGTCGAGCAGGGCTCCGGCCAGGCCTTTTCCCCGCTGGGACGCGTCGACCGCGACCTGCCACACGAAGCCGGTGTCCTGCTTGCGGTATCCGATCACGAAGCCGACCGGGACGCCGTCGACTTTCGCGACGACCGAGGTGTCGGCGAAATCGTGGCACCACAGCAAATAGGCGTAAGGCGTGTTGAGATCGAGCTTCTTCGAATCGCGGGCGATTCTCCAGAGCGCGGCACCGTCTGCCTTGGTCGGAGTTTCGATCAAGTGCTTTCCGGACATGTCCAAGAAACGTACCGGAGGATTCGGGCGCGGTCAGATCAGCGCGGCAGCGGCAACGCGGCTACCTGCAACAACCTCGAAACACACGTGATAAAGGTAACTGTAACGTTTGAAGCGCAGCACGTGTGGGTAAGGCCGCTTCGGTGCGGTCTCACTGCACGTGACGATACCAACCGTTACCACTTCGTCGCACGGTCAGGACGCGATTCGGGTTCCGATTCCGCTATTCACGACGTCGCTTGCGACCCGCGAGCGAACCGATCGGCGTCCAGATGGCGGGCAGGACGAGCAGCAGGCAGACGACCAGCCACCACACCGGCGCCTCGCCGCGCCGCCAGCCCGCGACGACGTCGCCGAGCCAGCCGAAGAGCGGGTCGCGCACCGGTGGCAGGAACGCGGCGAACAGCAGCGCCGCCACCACCAGCACGCCGAGCACCGTGAGCACCATCCGCCACGTCTTGCGCAACGTCATCAGGCTGACCACCAGGAACACGACGGCGCCCGCGGCGACCGGCACGCCGACCCACTGCAGGACCGGGCCGCCCTGTCCACCGAGGACGAAGCCCGCCAGCACGGTGATCAGCGCGGCGAGCACGTTCCACGGCGACGGCAGGGTGGCCGCGCCGCGCGTGATCCACCACGCGCTGCGCCCGGCGGCCTTGGCGAAGGTCGCGGCGGGCTGGACCGATTTCGGCACCCGCGTCGCCCCCGCGGCCGCGTTGAGCCCGGCCGCGCCCGCCTTGACCAGCGTCTTCGTCAGGAGCATCGTCCCGCGTTCGTGCTCGAACCGTTCGCCGGAGACCTGGCACGCCTGGAACGCGCGCTGGGTCTGCTCATCGGTTTCCGGCTCGTTCTCGATCAGCCGTCTGAACCGTTCCGACGGTTTTCCATTGCCCTTGGCCGTTTTCGCGTCGTGTCCGCAGTGGAGGCCGACACACGGCAGTTCCTCGCGCGCGATCTCCAGCTGCCGCACCCTGGCGAGCACCATCGCCGTCACCGGCATGCTGATCGGCAGGGCGGCTTCGGTCTCCACGTCGGCGAGTTCGCCGTCGAGACCGAGGAAAGCCAGTTCCCCGGCCAATTGCGCGCGCAGGGCGTCCGCTTCCTCTTGCGACAGACCGTCTTCCGTGCCCGGCTGTCGCCAGCCGATCGCCTTGAACGTGTCCCGTACCTGTGTCCGGAACGCCTCCCGCCCGACGACGTCGCGCAGCAGCCGCAGGCGTTTCGGGTCGAGCAGGCATTGCACCAGCCAGCCCGCGCCGTCGACGCGGCCCCACATCCAATCGTTCGCGCGCCAGGACGCCTTGTAGAACGCGCCGAAATAGTCGGCCTGCATCCCGGTGAGCTTGTCCCAGGAACGGCGGCGCTTCATGTCCATCAATGTCCGCGAATCCGCGCTCACCTGGACGAGATCGACCCGCTGGTCGACCGACGGCGGCTGCGCGAGCAATCCTCGCGTCGCGATGTGGAGACGCACCAGGCGCGAGGTGACGACGGGATCTCCGGCGCTCTCGTCATCGGACGTGAGACCTGTCCAGGCGAGCAGCGTGCTGACCGCGTCGGCGGCTTCGGTGTCGGGTTTCGCCTGTGCCAGCGGCAAAAGGATCGGCGTCGCCTGCCGGAGCGCGGCGACGACGAGCGGCCACGCCTCCTTCAGCGTGTCCGACCGGCCGAGCCCCGCCCATTCCTTGGCCAGGCCTTCGATCCAGGCAGCGAGCGTGACATCGGCCGACGGCGGGCCCTGTTCGGTGACCCAGCCCGCGAGCCGTTTCCCCCGCGCGGCCTTGTGACGCGCTTCGTGCAACAGCACCCGGCAACGATTGAGCTGCACCGCCTGCTCCGGCGACGGATCGAGCCGGAAGCCCGCGTTCACCAGCTGGAGGCCGGTCGCGACGGAATCATCGAGCGCGGTGGTGCGGAAGGCGACCAGATCCGTGAGATCGCAGGTGTCCTTCGGCGGCTCGGTGGGCAAGCCGTCCCGCAATCCGGCCGCCGCGGCCGCGCGCAGCTGCGCCGCCGTACCGGACGCCCACTGGCGGCCTTGATCCTCCACATCGGACAGTGAGAGCCTGCGCGTCGCCTCGCGGACCAGCGCGGTGGCGTCCTCCTGCACCCGCCGGTCGCGGTAGTCGTTCATCAGCCGCTGGTCGACCAGCGTGTCCGGGCCGCCGCGAACCCCCATCGCGGCCAGGGAGACCCTGGTCCCCCTGGTGCGGACGACGGCGTCGTTGTGCCTGGTCAGGTCTTCCAGTTCGGCACTGATCGTCTGGCTCAGCACGGTGCCGACGACCTTGCTCATCGCACTGCCCAGCAGCGGCGGGCGCTCGGGATCGACCGCGACCCGCTCGGCCTCGCGTTCCGCCGTCGGCACCACGTACAGCAGCAGCCGCCGGACGTCCGAATGGGACTGCCGTTCGAAGATCTCCCGCAGCGCCGGCCGCAGCGGTTTGTTGAGCAGCACCCCGCCGTCGGTGAGCCAGTGCGATCGCGTGACGTCGGTGTACTTCGTCATGTCCGGATGCAGCGGACCGGTCTTCTCGCCGATCGGCATCCGGGACAGCTCGAACGCGCCGGGGAACGACGCGGTGGACCGCGCCGCCAACGCGAGCGGCCCGACCACGTCGTCCGTCCACAAAGGAGCGTCGAAGCGGAACAGCAGGCGATGTTCGGTGTCCCGCACCAGGTTTCCGAGCGCGTCGTCGAACCGGGTCGTCTCGCCGTCGATCATCGTGCCGGTGAGCAGCACGGTGATGTCGGGACAGTCGGGTTTCACCGTCGCCTTGTCGGTGATCCGGTGCAACGCGTCCTTGAGATCCCCGAGCAGCACCTTGTCGCCGTCGAGCAGCGAACGTGGTTCCTTCTCGCCGGGATCGCGGATCAGGTTGTCGAGCGATCCCGTGCTGATCCACGTGTCGCGCAGCACCTGTGGGCTCGACCGGAACGCCTCGGCCAGCCCGAGGCACGCCGCGTTGATGCCGCCCGCGCTCGTGCCGGTGAGCACGTCGAGCGAGACGGTGGCGTTGAGCAGGTCGAGCAGGGCCCGGTACGGGCTCTTCGATTCCGGCGCTCTCGACGCCTGCAACAGATGCGAGGTCTCGGTGGCGACCCCGCCCATCCAGACCGCGAGACTCGCCCCGCCCACCATGGTCATCGCCAGCCGGATCTCCTGCGGCCACGGGCTCCCCGCGTCGGCCATGTGCGCCCTCCCCAAGGCTTTGCTGCAGGGGGCACTCTAGACCGGACGGCGGACCCGGTGTACCGCCGATGGGGCAGCCATCCGAGCATTTCGTCCTCTGAATGCGGTCCTTGTCAGGCGGCGAAGTGCTCCAGGAGGAGGACTTGGGCCTCACCGACGGCGAAACCGAGGACGGCGCCGGTCGCGATCAGGATCCATTCGTCCTGCTGGAACGCCGGCCGCAGCAGTCCTTCGAATTCGCGCGGCGACAGCTCCTTCATCTTCGTCACCAGCACGTTCCGGATGTCCATCGCGTCGGTCGCGTAATCCTCGATGTACCGCATGGTCTCGGGAAGCTTGTCCATGATCTTCTCGGCGATGTTCAGCTTCATGTCCTGATACCGCCTGCTGCCGACGGCGAACACCACCAGCGGTTTCCCGACGCCGACGCGGCGCCCGAGCTGCGCGTCGAGCTGACGTTGGATGAGCCCGAGCACCCGGTCCGACAACGGGCCGCGCAGCACCGCCTCGATCACGTTGTGCGGGGTGATGATCTCCTTCGCGATCAGCGCGCCGTACGCCTCCGCGACCTCGCCGCGCCGCTTCAGGAACAGTCCCTGCCAGCGCACGCCGAAATACCGGCGTTCCTCGATCGGGTAGAAGATCATCCGCAGCGCCAGCCAGTCGGTGAACCAGCCGGTGAAGAGCCCGAACAGCGGCATGATCAGCGGGAACTTGAACAGCACCCACGCGATCATCTGGATGACGCCGATGAGCCCGCCGAAGAAGATGCCGGAGCGGGCGATGAACTTGAACTCCTTGTCGCCCGCTTCCTGGAAGATCCGGTTCAGCAGCCGTTTGTCCTTGACCAGTGCGGTGACCACCATGCCCTTGAGGTCGAACACACTGTCCACATCGGACTTGATGAGCTCCAGCACGGCCGCGACCATCCGCGGCGTCTCGGCCTGGACGCGTTGGATCACCAGCCGCTGCATCCCCACCGGCAGCGATTCCCACAGCCCCGGCTGGTAGTGGGCGGCGACGTCGCGCACGATGTCCTCGACGGCCGCCTGGAGCGGTTTTTCGATCTCCTTGGCGATTCTCTGCGGATCGAGCCGGGCGACGACCTCCGCCGGTTTGATCAGCTGCTCGGTCATCGTGTCGCAGGCGATGCTCGCCATCCGCGCGGCGCGTTTGGGCACGATGCCCTGCCAGCCGAGGAAGGGTTTGATCCCGATGAACTCGACCGGCTGGAACATCATCCGGATCGCGACGAGTTTGGTGGTGTAGCCGATCAGGGCGGCGACGATCGGGATGGAGACGTAGAGCGGCCAGTGCCTGCCGAAGTCGGCGAGGATCCCGTCGAGGAACGCACCCATGCCGGGGTCAACCGGCGCTCGGGTCGCAGGCCTGCCAGAACTGGGCGCCGAGCCGGGAAATGTGGACCGTGCGTTTGACGAACTTGGCCCGCTTCACCGATTTCTCCGCTTCGCGGACGGTCTCGTCGGTCAGCAGGATCTCGTACTGCGTCTCCAGCGCGGGCACCTCTTCGTCCAGCTCGACCAGGCCGAGCCCGATCAGCCTGGTGAGGTAGCCGGGCACCTGGTCCGGCAGCGACACCCCGGCCGCCTTGCCCACAGTGGAGGCGTTGCGCAGCACGAACCGCCCGGCGGCACCGAGGCTCGTTCGCTCGGCGACGTCGACGGCGGGGAACGGCGAGCCGTCGGAGAGCGCGGAAAGGATGCGGGCCTCGTCCGGCGTGAGCTGCCGCAGGATGATCGCGTAGAGGTATTCGCGCGCCCGCTCGCGGCCGAAGCCGATCGAGTGGTTGAGCAGTTCGGCCATCGCCGCGCGGAGCGGTTCGAGCTGGGCGCGGGTGTGCACGAGGGTGATGGTGGCCTCGACCGGCCGGGAGCCGTTGGTGTCGGGCCGGTTCATCGCGGACGCGGCGGTGAGCGCGGCGTGGTACGGGTCGTCGACCTCGTCGAGACGGCGGCGCAGCTCCGAGAGCAGTTGCCGCTCGCCCTGTTTGATGACCTGTTCCGCGATTTCGACACCGGGGAGCTTGCGGGTGAACTCGAAACCGGTGCGGGCGGCCCAGCCCGCCAGCTGTCCCGCGCGTTTGGCGAAAGCGGCCAGGTCTTCACCGGCGGGTCGGTCGTTGCTCACGGGCACTCCCCTCACGTTCGCGCTGATGCTACCTGCGAGTAGGCCGAATGGCCGAAATTGTGATCGACGAGGGTGTTTGGATGGCGGTATGAGCTTCACGCGCTGGGGTCCGCCGATCGACGTCCTCCCGTTGTTCGCGCGGGAGGAGCAGGCCTTGCTGGACGTCCTGACCGGATTGGACGCGGAGCGGTGGGCCGCGCCGACGGTGTGCACGGGCTGGACGGTGCACGATCTCGCGGCCCACATCCTGGGCGACAAACTCGGCAGGCTGTCCCGCGACCGCGACGACTACCGGACGACGGCACCCCGTGAGGGTGAGCGGTTCGAGGACTTCATCGACCGGATCAACGACGAATGGGTGGTCGCGTGCCGGCGGCTGTCCCCCGAAGTGCTGTTCGCGATGCTGGTGGACAGCACCTCGCAGATCGCCGAGATGTTCGGCCGCGCCGACCTCGACGCCATCGGCGACCCGGTGAGCTGGGCCGGGGACGAGCCCGCGCCGGTATGGCTCGACGTCGCCCGCGAGTACACCGAGTTCTGGGTGCACCAGCAGCAGATCCGCGAGGCCGTGGGCGCGCGGTTGCTCGACGATCCGGACTTCCGCGGGCCGGTGGTCGACACCTTCATGCGGGCGTTGCCGCACACCCTGCGTGACATCGACGCCCGCGTCGGCAAGCAGGTCGCCTACACCGTCACCGGCGAGGGCGGCGGGAAGTGGACGGCACGGCGGACCGCGGACGGCTGGGAACTCGACCGCGTCGCGCCGACGTCACGGGCGCCGCTGGCCTCGGTGACGACGGACGCGGACACCTTCTGGCGGCTGTGCACCCGGAACCCGGCGGACCGCGCCCGCGTCACCGCCGAGGGCGACGAAAACGTTTGCGCCGCCGTGCTCGGGATGACGTCGATCATCACATCAGGTAGCGGCTCACCTTCTCAGGCCGGATGACGAGCCGCACTAGGTCGAGGGTCTGGATCCCGGCGAGCTCGCCCGCATGGGCCGGGTCTTCGAGGTCCCAGTAGCGCTCGGCGAGCCGGGCGGCCAGGTCGTGCGCCCCGTCGGGTTCCACCGTGGCGGGCCCGGAGACCGAGACCCAGCGCTCTCGCTCGCCGACCGGCGCGGCCACGATGATCGACGCGCGGGGATCGTCGTCCAGCCGCCGCACCTTGGGCGACTCACGGGGCGTGAACAGCTGGATGGCGCCGTCGGCGGTGGCCTCGAACCACACCGGCCGGACCGGGCCGCCGGCCACGGCCAGGAATCCGTGCAGGGGGCGGCGGAGGAATTCGAGGTCGTCGGAGGTCAGCATGAGCTCGATTCAATCCGGCCGGCTCGGACGTGCCCATAGGTGAAAGGCCGGATCACCTGTCCATTCGTCTAACATCGGCCACGTGGACGTGTTCAGTGACCTGATCCGCGGCGTGCGGTCCCACGGTTCGTTGTTCGGCAGCACGACGCTGTCCCCGCCCTGGGCACTGCACTTCGTGGACGGCGCGCCGCTGACCCTGTGCGCCGTGCTCACCGGGGCGGGCTGGATCGTGCCGGAGGACGGCCCGCCGGAGCCGCTTCGCGCGGGCGAGTCGGTCATCGTGCGCGGGCCCACGACGTTCACTTTCGTCGACGAAGTCGGCACTTCGGCCGAGCCGCTCGCGTGCGGCGAGCACTGCGCGACGCCCGAACAGGGCGGGACGCGGCACCGGCTCGGCTGGGTCGACGACCCCGGCGGCGAGGCGACCTTGATCGTCGGCGCGTACCCGGTGCGCGGTGAGATCGGCCGCCCGTTGCTGGACGCGCTGCCCGTCGTGCTGCGGGTGGACGCCGGGGGCGCGGGCGACCCGGTCCTGGAACACCTCGCCGCGGAAGTCGCCATCGACGCGCCGGGCCAGCAGGTCGTCCTCGACCGGCTGCTGGACTGGATGCTGGTCTGTTCCCTGCGCGAGTGGTTCGACCGGCCGGGCGGTGAGCCTCCGGCGTGGTGGGCGGCCCAGCGGGATCCGGTGGTGGGCGACGCGCTGCGCCTGCTGCACGCGGAGCCGGCGGCCCCGTGGACGGTCGGCTCGCTGGCCGCACGTGCCGGGGTCTCACGGTCGACGCTGGCCAAGCGGTTCGCCGAGCTGGTCGGCGAACCGCCGTTGACCTATCTCACCCGCTGGCGCATGACGCTCGCGGCGGATCTGCTGACCGGCAAGGCGTCCGCGACCATCTCGGACATCGCGCGCACCGTCGGCTACTCCGACGCCTTCGGGTTCAGCGCGGCGTTCAAACGCGTGCGGGGCGTGAACCCCAGCGAGTTCCGGAGCGGCGTCGCTCAGCGCAGCTGATGCCGGGACTTCTTGGCCTGCTTGCGCAACTGCAGGATCCGGGCGCCGCCGACGAGCGCGACCAGCGCGCCGCCGGCGATCACCGAGAACAGCATCGCGACCGCCAGCGGCATGCTGCCGGACATGCCGAGGAAGTGCACGGTGGCCGTGTCCTGGTTCTGCAGGATGAACACGAGCAGGAACACCAGCACGATCAGCGCCACGATGACGGCGATCCAGGTGCCGCTCACCCGGGTCCGTTTGAGTTTCGGGCCGGCCTCGAACTTTCCGCTGTGGCGTGCGCCGCCCGCGGTCTCGGGCGGCCTGACGGGAACCTCGGCGGTGCCTTCCTCCGGCTGCGTCATGCAGGACAGTGTCCGCCGAAGCGGGCTAGATCGCGCTCTCAAGCGTCCGAACGGGTGACCTCGTCCGCCGCGCGCAGCACGCGCAAGGTGTTCTTCCCGGCCAGCTTCGCGCAGTCCTCTTCGCTCCAGCCGCGTTCCAGCAGCGCGGCGAACAGCACCGGGTACTTGGAAACGTCCTCGAGGCCTTCGGGCAGCGTCGCGACTCCGTCGTAGTCGCCGCCGAGTCCGATGTGGTCGACACCGGCCACTTCGCGCGCGTGCTCGATGTGCGCGACGACGTCGTCGATGCCCGCCTTCGGCTTCTCCGGGCCGCCTCGCTCCGCGGTGAACTTCGTGCGCTGGTCGATGTTGCGGTAATCCCTGCCCGCGGCTTCCATGTCCTGGCGCAGCTGGTCGTCCCACTCGGCGACCTTCGGCGAGATGAAGCCCGGCACGAACGTCACCATCGCGACGCCGTCCTTGGCCGCCAGCGTTTCCAGCACGTCGTCGGGGATGTTGCGGGGGTGGTCGTTGACCGCGGTGCAGGAGGAGTGGCTGAAGATCACCGGCGCGGAGCTGACCTCCAGCGCGGCGCGCATGGTGCTCGGCGCGACGTGCGAGAGGTCGACGAGCATGCCGATCTCGTTCATCTCGCGGACGACGTCACGGCCGAATTCGGTGAGCCCGCCGTGCTCGGGTTCGTCGGTGCCGGAATCGGCCCAGGTGGTGTTGTAGTTGTGCGTCAGCGTCATGTAGCGGACGCCGAGGCGGCGCAGGATCCTCAGCACGCCAAGGGATTCGGCGATGCTGTGGCCGCCCTCGGCACCCAGCAGCGACGCGATCTTGCCGTCGCGGAACGCGGCTTCGGCCTGGTCGGCGGTGTCCACGAGGGCCAGGCGATCGGGGTATCGCTCGGCCATCTGGTGCACGATCTCGATCTGTTCGAGGACCGCCGTCACCGCGCTGTGCCCCTCGAACTGGCAAGGCACGTAGACGGACCAGAACTGCATCCCGAGCCTGCCCTCGGCGAGCTTCGGGAAGTCGGTGTGGAGATGCGGCTGGCGGACCGTGAGATCCGTGCCCGCCACGGCCTCGACCGGATCCGGCCCGGTCGTGACCCGCAGCTCCCATGGCAGATCGTTGTGCCCGTCCGCGAGGAGGACCCTGTCGAGCAGGGCCTGGGCGCGGACGAGGTCCCCGTTAGTCATCGGACGATTTTACGTTCGCGTGCTTTGCTCTCCCCGCTACGGGTTGAGCCACCCCGCGGCCGCTACCAAACCGTTGCCGGTGACCTGGTGCCCGCCGGGATGCCGGTGGGCGACCACGTCCGCGCCGCGTTCGCGCAGGTCACGGACGAGTGTCTCGGCCGAACCCAGCGGCGCCATCGGATCGTGCTCGCCGTTCGACAGGAAGACCCTGGTGTCGGACAGGTCTTCGCGTGGCGGCTCCGGAAGCGGTGACATCGCCGCGAACAGCGCGGACTCCCGGACGGCGTCCGGGCGGAGCAGGGTCACCGCGGCGGCGATGTTGGCGCCGTTGGAGAACCCGATGGCGACGAGCCGCCGGTCGCCGAGGCCGTATTCCTCGCGCGAGGCGAGCACGAAATCGGCCAGCTGGTTCGCGCGGAAGACGACGTCCTCGTGGTCGAAGACGCCCTCGGCCAGCCGCCGGAACCAGCGCGCCGCACCGTGTTCCGACACCGGCCCGGCCGGCGCGAGCAGCGCCGACGCCGGGCTCAGCCGCCGGGCGAGCGGCACGAGGTCGTCCGGCCCGCCGCCGGTGCCGTGCAGGAGCAGCAGCACCGGCTCGTCGGCCGCGCCCTCGACGTACTTGTGCTCCAAGGTGCTCATCGCGGGTTGTTCTCGCTCGGGAGGTCCAGCTTCGGCAGCATGGCCTCGATGTCCTCGCGCTTGGGCTCCAGCCACGGCGGGAGTTTCAGCGCGCGGCCGAGTTCGAGCAGCGGCTCGTCGATCGCGAAACCGGGTTCGTCGGTCGCGACCTCGAGCAGGGTGCCGCCGGGCTCGCGGAAGTAGATCGAGCGGAAGTACTGACGGTCCAAAATGGACGTCACGTTCACGCCGTCGTCGATGAGCTCGTCGCGCCAGGCGGCCTGGGTCTCTTCGTCCGGCGCGCGCCAGGCGACGTGGTGCACGGTGCCCGCCGCGACCAGCCCGCGCGGGGCGTCGGGGGTCACGAGGACGTCGACGAGCGCGCCGGGGCCGCCCTCACCGGCGGAGAACCGGAGGCGGTTGCTCTCCTGGTGCTCGAAGGACAGGCCGAGGCCGTCGGTCAGCATCCCGGCGGTCGCGTCCTCTTTGGACACCGACAGCGTGACGGAGTGCAGGCCGCGGATCGCGTGTTCGGCGGGGACGAGCTTGGTGTCCCACGGGTCGCGCGGATCGCCCTGCGGATGCGCGACGAGCGCGAGCTTCAGGCCGTCCGGATCGGCGAAGGTGAGCGTCTCCTCGCCGTCGGAGTTCCGGATCTGGCTCGTCTCGGTGCCGCTCGCGGCGAGGTGCTGCTTCCACCAGCCGAGTGAGGCCTCGGGCACGGAGAACGACGTCGTGGTCGCCTGGCCGGTGCCGTGGCGGCCCTTCGGCGCGTCCTTCCACGGGAAGAACGTCATCAGCGAGCCGGGCTTGCCGGATCCGTCGCCGTAATAGAGGTGGTAGGTGCCGGGGTCGTCGAAGTTCACGGTGGTCTTCACCAGCCGCAGGCCGAGGGCCCGGGTGTAGAAGTCCGCGTTGCGCTGGGGGTCGCCACCGATGGCGGTGACGTGGTGCAGGCCCGAAGTCTTGATCGACATGGTGCCCTCCTCTGGAGCCGGTGAAATCAAGCTAGCCCGATAACCTCTCGCGCGCAAGATATATTCCTGGAAGAGTTCTTGGTGTACTCTCGCCCGCGTGACAACCGAGGAACCGCAAGACGACGAAGTGGTCACGTGGTGGGGCCTGGTGATCGAGGGCTACCTGGCCACGCAGAACAAGCTGATGGGCGAGATCGCCGAACGGTTCGGCCTGGCGCCGGCGTCGTTCGACATCCTGTTGCGGCTCGTGCGCTCACCCGAGCACCGGATGCCGATGACGCGGCTGGCCGTCGAGGCGGCGCTGTCCAGCGGCGGGTTCACCAAGGTCGCGGACCGGCTGGTCGCCGCGGACCTCATCTGCCGGGTACCCAGCCCGGACGACCGCCGGGTCACGTTCGCGGCGCTCACCGAGCACGGTCTCGACGTCGCGGAGAAGGCGCGGGAGGCGTGCGCGGAGATCCTGCGGCGCATCGTCCTGACTCCGCTCGGTGACGACGCGCACGCGCTCGCCGAAGCCATGCGGACGCTGCGCACCGTCAACGGCGGCTGAAAAACCCGCTCTGGCCTGCGGCTTCGATGAGGCGCACGCTTTGGGGATGCTCACCGAATCGACCATCACGACGATGCTCCCGGTGACCGACGCCGAACGCGCCGGCCGCTTCTACGCGGATTCCCTTGGCCTGCGCCGGACTTCCACCGGCGAGGACGGGACCGTCTACTTCGAGGCGGGCGCGGGCGCCATCGGCCTGCGCCCGATGCCCGACGGAACGCAGAGCGAGAACACGGCGCTGAGTTTCGAGGTCGGCGACCTCGACGCCGAGGTGCGGACACTGGAGGACCGCGGGGTGCGGTTCCAGGACTTCGAGGCGGACGGCATCAAGACCGTCGGCCACATCGCCGACCTCGGCAAGGAACGCGCCGCCTGGTTCAACGACAGCGAGGGGAACGTCCTCTGCCTGCACGAGGTCGTCGCCTGACGCCCCGCGTTTCGTCCTCTGAATGCGGTACTTGCGCGTGCAAGGACCGCATTCAGAGGACTAAATGCGGCGGGGCGGGGGCCCGGACCTCGTACATGTCCCGCACCAGTTCCCGGATGACGTTGCGCCGGATCTTCCCGGTCGCCGTCTTCGGCAGTTCGCCCAGCTCGACGATGCCCCGCGGCCGTTTGAACGACGCAAGCCCGGCCCGGCAGAACTCGATCAGCTCGTCTGGGTCGAGCCGGTGCCCCGGGACGCCGACCACGCACGCGACCGGTTTCTCGATGCCGTCGGCGTCGAAGGCGGCCACCACCGCGACCTCGGCGACCGCCGGATGTTGCCGCAGCCTGTCCTCGACCTCGGTGGGCGAAACCCAGATCCCGCCCGGTTTCAGCATGTCGTTGAAGCGCCCCAGACAGGTGTAACTGCCATCGGCGTTGCGCACGAAGCTGTCGCCCGTCCGCAGCCATTCACCCTGGAAGACCTGCTTCGTCGTCTCGTACCGGGCCCAATACCCGGTCGCGATCGACGGCCCGGCGACGAACAGTTCACCGGGTTGCCCGTCCGGCACCGGATCGCCGTTTTCGTCGCGCAGCGCGATCTCGTAACCCGGCACCGGCGTCCCGGTACTGCCGGGACGGACCTGACGCGGCCGGTTGGACAGGAAGATGTGCAACGCCTCGGTCGAGCCGATCCCGTCGAGGATCTCGACGCCGAACCGGTCGCGAAACCGTTCGTACAGCACGGCGGGCAGCGGTTCGCCCGCCGAAACCGCTTGGCGTACCGAGACGAACGTGTCGTCGGGGATGTCGCTGGCGAGCAGTGCCGCGTAGAACGTCGGGACGGCGAAGAACAACGTCGGCCGCTCCGCGCGGGCCCTGGCCGCGATCAGTCCCGGGGTCGGCCTCGCCGGTTCGAGCAGTGCCGTCCCGCCGGCCGCGAGCGGGAAGAACGCCGAATTCCCCAAGCCGTAGGCGAAGAACAGCTTCGGGACGGAGAGGAACCGGTCGTTCGGCCCGATGTCCAGCACGCCGCGCGCGTACGTCTCGCAGACCGCGCGGATACCCGCGTGCCGGTGCATCGCGCCCTTCGGCTTGCCCGTCGTCCCCGAGGTGTACAACCAAAGCGCGGGCGAGTCCTCCCAGGTCGGCGCCGGCTCGAAGCCAACATCGTCCACTGTGGACAGATCGCCCCACTGGTGCGTGCGGATCGCGGACGGCAGATCGGCCGCCTTCGCCCTGTCCAGCACGACGTCGGTGACCTCCGGCGCCAGCCCCAGCGCGACCGTCGCCTGCGACGCGAACTCGCCCGAGACGCACAGGACCCTGGCCCGCGAATCGGCGAGCATCTTGCCGAGGTCCAGCCCGGTGACCATGGTGGACACCGGTACCGCGACCGCTCCGGCCAGCATCGCGCCGAGGATGCCGGTGAGCAGTTCGACGTCGTCGGCCATGCAGAACAGGACCCGCTCCTCCGGGCGGACGCCGATCGCCTTCAGCCCTGCCGCGACCCGGCGGGTTTCGGCCGCCAGCCCCGCGTACGTGAGACTTCGCCTCGGGGAAACGACCGCGTCCTTCGCGCCCCGCCCTTCCGCCAGATGCCGGTCGAGCAGGTAGCTCGCCGCGTTGAACCCGGTAGCAGCAGCGGTCACGGGCGCACCTCAATCGCTCAGCTCAGGTAAACGTATTCGTAGTCGAACGGTTTCCCATTGATGCCCTGGCGTGGCGGCGCCACCCAGCTCGCGATCTTTCCTCGCTCGTACACCGGGTGCATCAGCGATCGGACGAAAGTCAGGTCTTCGGGAGTGGGCAGCCACTTGCGTTTGCCGGCCAGCCATGTCCGCTCGTCGACAACGGTGCCGTCGGGCGTCACATGGTGGCCGGAGTTTATGCCGACTTCGCGATTGAATCCAGGGTGCGGGAGGACGAATCGGAAGTCGACGCCCGCCTCGTCCAGGATCTTGTTCCAGCGGTTGACCCCGGTCTGGCAGTCGGCGCGGTACTCCTCCCGCAGGTCGAGGTTCAGCAGCAGGATGGCCGCGTGTTCCTCGGTCTCCCAGGTGCCGTCGGCTTTCGGCCGCGACAGCGATCCGGCGGCGTCGGTGAGCTTGTGGTCGTCCTTGCGGCGGGGCTCCTGCCAGCGGCCTTTCAGCCCGGCGGTGTAGTAGTTCGCCGCGTTGGTCGAGGTCTCCCCGCCGAACAGGTCGAGTGAGACGGTGTAGTGGAAGTTGAGGTAACGCTGGATCACGTCCAGCGGGATGCCGCCGTGCCCGGCGATGTCGAAGGTGTCGTGCTCGCGGATCAGTTCGGCACTGCGGGTGACCACCCGGTCGACCCCCGTGGTGCCGACGAACATGTGGTGCGCCTCTTCCTTGAGCATGAATTCACAAGTGCGGGAAAGCGGGTCGAAGCCGCTTTCCTTGAGGGTGCCGAGCTGATATTTGCCATCACGATCGGTGAAATAGGTGAACATGTAGAACGCGAGCCAATCCGCGGTCTCCTCATTGAAGGCGCCGAGGATCCGAGGGGCGTCCGGACTTCCGGAATTCCGGAGCAGCAATCCTTCCGCCTCGTCCCGGCCTTCACGACCGAAGTAGGCGTGCAGCAGGTACACCATCGCCCACAGATGGCGACCCTCTTCGACATTGACCTGGAAGAGATTCCGCAGGTCGTAGAGGCTCGGCGCGGTGAGGCCCAGCAGTTTCTGCTGTTCGACCGAAGCGGGTTCGGTGTCGCCCTGGATGACGATGAGCCGCTGCAGGTCGGCGCGGTATTCACCGGGAACCTGCTGCCAGGCGGGCTCGCCCTTGTGCTCGCCGAAGCCGATGACGCGGTCGGGGTCCGGCTCCGCGAGGAAGATCCCCCACCGGTAGTCGGGCACGTTGACGTGGTCGAAATGCGCCCAGCCGTCCCGTCCGACACTCACCGCGGTGCGCAGGTAGACCCCCTGCGTCCGCAGTGTGGGGCCCATTTCGCCCCACCAGTCCAGGAACTTCGGCTGCCAACCTTCCAGCGCCCGCTGAAGGCGGCGATCACCGGAGAGGTCGATGTTGTTGGGGATCTTGGCGTCGTAATCGATCTTGGTGGGCATGCGCTGTTCAAACCCGCTTCCTGTCGAAGACGGCCTTCTGACCAGTACCGTAGCGACGCAACGCACCCTCGGGACCGGATGCGTTCGGACGAGTGAAGATCCAGTTCTGCCAGGCGGCGAGCCTGCCGAAGATCTTGCTTTCCAGTGTTTCGGGCCCCACGAACCGGTGATTGGCCTCCATCCCGGTCAACGCGTCGGGACTGAGCGAAGCCCGCCCTTCCAGCGCGATCCGGATCTCGTCCTCCCAGTCGAGGTCGTCCGGGGCGTCGGTGACCAGGCCGAGTTCGTTCACTTCCGCCGGGCTCAGCGCCTTGCCGCGCACCTCCGCGAGCCTGGTGACGTGGTCCGGGTCCCCGAAGAAGCGGGATTCGAGGCGAGTCAAGCCGTTGCCCATCGGGAAGCGGCCGAAGTTGGCCTCGGACAACGTGATCGCCGCTCGTTCTTCACTGTCTTCGTCGTCGATCGGCGGACCGTCCAAGATGTACTGCCGGTCGGCGGCGAGCGCGAGCTCCAGCAGGAGCCCGGCGTAGCAACTACCCGGCTCGACAAGGGCGATCAGGCTCCGGCTGGTGACGTCCAGCCGCTTCAGCGTCCGCTTGAAGTAATGGACGATTTCGTTGCTCAGACAGTCTTTCGCGTCGAACACGGCGCGTTCGTGTTCGAGGACCTTCGCCGGATCGCCTTCCGTGCGGAGCACCCACGTGCCGAGTTCGGGTTCGTTGGTGCGCAGCCGGAGGATCGCGTCGTCCAGCTCGCGCGTGACGTCCAGCAGCCAGCCGTCGTCGTCCTCCGGACCTTTGACGGTGATCGTCGCCTCGGTCGCGGTGCGGGCGATGTCGACATAACGATGCTTGAGCGGCTTCAGCTCGACACCTTCGCCGTCGAGCCGCTCGCTCGTCCGCGCGAACTCCTTCGCCCTGGCCAGCACGGCTTCGCGGAACCCCTGCCGCGACACGAGTTCGTCGACGAGCCGCCAGTCGACGGCGGTCCGCCCTTTCACTCCGTCGGGGCGCGTGGCGAAGACGTCGGCGAGGTCCCGCCGTACGCCGCGTTTCTCGACCACCCGGGTGAGCCCGCCGGTGCCGGGCAGGACGCCGAGAAGCGGCACCTCCGGCAGCGCGACGGTCGAGGAGTTGTCGTCGACCAGCAGGATCTTTTCGCAGGCGAGCGCGATCTCGTAGCCGCCGCCGGCACAGGTGCCGTTGACCGCCGCGACGTAGACCTGGCCCGAATGCGCGGCGGCGTCCTCCATCGCGTTGCGGGTCTCATTGGTGAATTTGCAGAAGTTCACCTTCCACTCGTGCGACGACGACGCCAGCATGCGGATGTTCGCGCCGGCGCAGAAGACGTTGTCCTTCGCGCTGGTCACGATGACCACGCGGACTTCAGGATGTTCGAACCGCAGCCGCTGCGTGGCGTCGTACAACTCGATGTCCACGCCGAGGTCGTACGAGTTGAGCTTGAGCTCGTAACCCGGCACGAGGCCGCCGTCGGGGTCGACGTCGAGTTCGAGCCACGCGACGTCGCCGTCGGTGGTCAGTTTCCAGTGCCGGTAGCCGCTGGGATGACGTTCGAACGTCACCGATGTGGTCCGCGTCACCCCTCCGATTGTCTACATTGCACTGATCAGCGTCAATGTTATGTAGAAAGTTGGTCACGGAGCAGATCGAGGAAACGAACCCAGTCAGCACCCTTGCGGATGACCGAGGAAAGCGCGCCGACCAGGAGATACACGTCGGCGACCGTGCAGTCCGACCGAAGACGGCCGGCCGCCTGATCGTGAACGATGATCTCGGCGACCACGGTTTCGAGACGCTCACGAGCGGAGCCACGCGGCTCGCTCCCGGGCCGCCCGCGGGCCGAATCGATGGCGGCAGTGAGGCCGCGATCGCCCGCCAGCACCTCGCCGACGTGCCGGAAATAGCGCTCCAGACCGGAATCCTCACCGAAACAGTGCACCCTGGCGTACTGCTCGATCTCCGCGAACCGATACTCCGCCGCCGCCTCGACCAGCGCCTGGCGATCCGGGAAATGCCGGTACACGGTCCCCACGCCGACCCCGGCCACGCGGGCGATCTCCGGCATCTGCACGTCGTCCCCGCGTTCGGCGAACAACGCGCGCGCGGCGTCGACCACCTTCGCCCGGTTGCGTTCCGCGTCCGCTCGCGGCTTGGTTGACAACCCGCCTCCCTCGCGTTTAAGTGGAAACGGAGTCCGTTTCCGATTGAAGGGCAGCATAGCATGCCGAAGGACCGTTTTCTCCTGCTCAAACCCGGTGAAGCCCGCCCCGGCCGCGTACCGCTGCCACCATCGTTCAGCGTCAAGGCGATGACCGAAGACACCGAGACGAGGTTCTCGCTGCTCGAGGTCACCCTCGCCATGGACATCCCGCGGCACGTGCACCACGAAGCCGACGAGTGCATCTACGTCCTCGAAGGCGAGCTCGGGATCGATTTCGACGACGAGACCCACATCGCGACGAAGGGCACTTTCGTGCTGCTACCGCGCGGCGTCCCGCATGCCTTGCGCCGCGTCTCCGAGCCGCCGCGGGTTCTGCAGATCTCGTCCCCCGGCGGCTGGGAGCACTACTTGGAAGACCTGTTCGAGGCGGGACCTGCGGTCTTCACCCAAGGCGCGATCGACCCGGCGAAGATCAACCGGATCGCCGCACCCCACCGCATCACGTATGGGAGCCGACCGCCGCGGGAACGCGGTTGAGCTTCGTCGCCGCCCAGGTCACGAAGACCCACAACACGAGCGCCGAGGCGGTGTCGGTGTAGATCGTGGCGAACCAGAAGGCCGGGATCTGCGGGACACCGACCAGGAAGTGCCCGAGGCTCGCCAGACCCGACAGCGAGAAGACCATCAGGAACGCGAGCGCCCGCCAGTAGCGTCCGCGCAGGTAATCGCGGTAGCCGGCGAGGCCGAACGCGGTGAAGACGACGTACGCGACGGCGACCAAGGTGGCGGCGACCGCCACCGGGATCCCCTCGATCTGCGGATAGTCGGCCGCCCTGATCACGTTGTGCGCGTAGTGCAACGTGGTGGTCAGCAGGGTGAAGGCCAGGATCAGGCGTAGCGCGGTGAGTCCGCTGGTTCGAAGAGCTTCCATGTTCGCCCCCTTGCGATTTGATAGATCGCTCTAGCGAGAGCGTAGCCCAAGGCGAGGGCGTGTGGAAATAGGGACGTTGAGTGTCCCTATCTCCACACACCCCGTACTCCGCGTAGCGATGCTGACTGGCTGTGAGAGGCGGCGGAGGGCTGCGCCCAATGTGGCATTGGGGACCCTGAGCGTCTCCGATGCCACATTGGGCGCACTGAGTGAGACTTGCGTTGTCTCGCGCCGCATGGAGCCGCGACTCTGAGAAGGCAAGTAGTAAGCAGGTCCGTGAAGGCCTCCTTGAGGGACCCAGAGTCCCTCAAGGAGGCCTTCACGGACCGAGCGATCGCCACGTTCGCGCCACATGCACCAGTAGTCACAAGTGCTGCTGGCGCACGTTCCAAGTACATGAAGGCCCCCTTCATTGCGTCTAGCGCAGTGAAGGGGGCCTTCATGTACTTCAAGCGAGCAAGGTACCGACGCCGAGCACCTCTTCGGCTCTCGGAAATGTCGGTGGGTGCGCGTAGAGAAGGAGGAGTGCCCGAAACGACCGTGCCCCTGATCGGGGTCGAGAACCTCAAGATGCCCGAATGGGCGGCGGTCGACGAGACCGTGGCCGAAGCGGGGATGGTCAAGGCCATCCGCACGCTCCCGTCCGCCGTGGCCATCGTGCTGCGGCTGGCCTGGCGGACGTCGCCGCGGCTGACCCTGCTCGCCGGCGTCGTCCACCTGCTTTCCGGCTGTGTCACGGCGTTCGGCCTGCTGGCGACGGCGAACGTGTTCATCGCGCTGCTGGAGAGCGGGCCGACGCCGGAAAGGGTGCTGCAATCGCTGCCCGCGCTGGTGGTCGTCGTCGGCACGTATGCCTTGCGCGCGTTGCTCGACACGGCGGTGGCCGCGGTCGAGGGCGCGCTCCGGCCGCGGGTCGTGACGTCGGCGGGCGACGAGGTCACCGCGGCGATGGTCCGGGTGCGGCTGCTGGCCTTCGAGGACGCCGATTTCCGGGAGCTGGCCAGGCAGGGCGCGCGATACGGGGTCCGGTCGATCGAGATGAGCCTGCGCTGGCTCGCGGATCTGACGTCGGCACTGATCTCGCTGGTCGCCGCGCTGGTGGCGGCGGGCCTGCTCAACCCGTGGCTCGCGCCGGTGCTGCTGCTCGCCGCGGTGGCCGACGGCTGGGCGGCGGCGAAGGTCGCGCGCCTGAACTACCGGCATTATCTCGACACCGTCGGCCGCAACATCCGGAAAGGGATCGTCGAAGAGGTGGCCACGTGGCGCCAGTTCGCCCTCGAACGACATGCCCTCACTCTCCAGGAGCCGCTGCTCCAGGAGTACCGGCGGATCACGGAAAGCCTGATGCGCGAAGAGGTCCGGCTCGCGCACCGCAGCAACATGGTCCGGCTGACCGGGCGTGCGGCGGCCGGGGTGGGCACCGCGATCGCGTATCTGGTGCTCGGTCTCCTGCTCTACAGCGGGCAGATGGAGCTCGCCCTCGCCGGGACGGCCGCGCTCGCCATGCGGACGGCGTCGAATTCGCTGTCCATCACGATGCACGCGGTGAACTCCTTGTACGAGGAGTCCTTCTACATCGCGTTCTTCCACCGGCTGCTCGTGGAATCCGCGAAACGCGGCCCGGTGAAGGGCGGGGTCGCCGCTCCGCCGGATCCGGCGGAGATCCGGCTCGAGAACGTCGGATTCACCTATCCCGGCCAGGAAACCCCGGCTCTGCGCGACGTTTCCTTGACCATCCGGCGCGGCGAGGTGATCGCCCTCGTCGGGGAGAACGGGTCGGGCAAGACCACGCTGGGCAAACTGCTCACCGGGCTCTATCCGCCCTCGGAAGGAAAGGTGTACTGGGACGACGTCGATCTCGCGGGCGCCGATCACGAGTCGGTGCACGCGAACATCGCGGTGATCGCCCAGGATCCCGCCGAATGGCCGATGACCGCGGAGCACAACGTGACCGTCGGCAGACTCGGCCGCGAAGACCCGGACCGCGTCGCCTGGCAGGACGCGATCACCTCTTCCGGCGCCGACGAGGTGATCGAATCCTTACCCGCCAAGGAGAAGACGGTGCTGTCCAAGAAGTTCGACGACGGGCAGGACCTCTCGGGCGGGCAATGGCAGCGGATGGGCATCGCCCGCGGGATCTACCGGGACGCCGCCGTCCTGGTCGCCGACGAGCCGACGGCCGCGCTCGACGCGAAGGCCGAGGCCCGGGTCTTCGCCGGCCTGCGGCACGCGAGTGTTTCGGGGGCGGGCAGGCGCACGACCATCCTGGTGACCCACCGGCTGGCCAACATCCGCTCCGCGGACCGGATCCTCGTGCTGGAGAAGGGGCGGCTGATCGAGCAGGGCACGCACGCCGAACTCATCGAGGAAGGAGGGCTCTACCACGAACTTTACGAAATCCAGGCTCGCGCGTACCGCGGCGAGTAGGCACACTGTCGTGATGCCGGAGAAGATCGCCGAAGTGAACGGCATCCAGCTGTGCCACGAGACGTTCGGCTCGCCGGACGGCAGGCCGCTGCTGATGATCATGGGCCTGGCCTCCCAGATGATCTGGTGGGACGACGAACTCTGCGAGAACCTCGCGGCCGAGGGGTTCTTCGTCATCCGCTACGACAACCGGGACGCCGGCCGGTCCAGCCGGATGACCGGCCGGGTGAACCTGCCGCTCGCCTATGCCCTGCGCACGGCGCCGTACTCCTTGGCGGACATGGCGGGCGACGCCGCCGGGTTGCTGACCGAGCTCGGTGTCGCGAGCGCGCACGTCGTGGGCGCGTCGATGGGCGGGATGGTCGCGCAGACGCTGGCCATCGAGTATCCGTCGCGAGTGCGGTCGCTGACGTCGATCATGTCGACCACCGGCAACCGGTTCGTCGGGCGCCCGAGCGCCAAGGCGATGGCGATGCTGCTTTCGGCGCCCCCGCGCGGCCGCGAGGAGTACGTCGACTCGCTCGTGCGCACGTTCCGCGTGATCGGCTCGCCCGGTTATCCCTTCGACGAGGCCCGGATGCGTGAGCGCGCGGAGCGGTCGTTCGATCGGGGCGTGAACCCCGGCGGGACGGCGCGGCAGCTGGCGGCGATCGTTTCGAGCCGGGATCGCTTCCGCGCGTTGCGGAAGGTCGACGTGCCCGCGCTCGTCGTGCACGGTTCGAAGGATCCGCTCGTGCATGTTTCCGGCGGCCGGGCGACGGCCCGCGCGCTGCGGGAGTCCGAAGTGGACATCGTCCCGGGCATGGGGCACGACCTGCCGCGCGCGATCTGGCCCCGGCTGACGCGCGGTCTGGTCCGGACGGCCGACCGCGCCGACGTCAAGACCCGGCGAGCGTGATCGAGCCCAGGTTCGAGAAATGCGCCGCCACCCGTGAACCCGGGCGCACGTCGACCGCGTCGGTCATCCCGCCGGTGAACACGAGCCAGCCCGGCTCCAGCGCGCGCCCGCGCGCACCGAGGGCGTTGGCCGCCAGCGCCAGCGCCTCCGCCGGATGCCCCAGCACCGCCGCCCCGGTGGCGGTGTCGACGATCGCGCCGTCGACCTCCAGCAGGGCCGCCTCCAGCGAGAGATCCAGCGACGCGGGCTGTGCGCCCACCGGCCCGAGCGTGACGTACGCGGTAGAACCGTTGTCCGCCACGACGTCCGGCAGTTCGAAGCGATAGTCGCGGTAGCGGCTGTCGATGACCTCGACACCGCCGTAGACCCGGTCCACCGCCGCCATCGCGGTCGCCGCGGTCACGCCAGGGCCGGAAAGACGTTGCCCCAGAACGAAAACCAGCTCCGGCTCGGCACGCGGATGGAGCAGTGACGGCACGGACACCCCGGCGGGGAGCACCATCGCGTCGGTCAGCCACGCGAGCAACGGCGAGTCGATGCCCATGCGTTGCTGCTTCGCCCGCGAGGTCAGGCCGAGCTTGACGCCGATCAGCGTCTCGCCGCGCTCCAGCCTGAGCCGGAGCGCCTCGTCCTGGATCGCGTACGCGGTGTCGACGTCCAGCTCCGGCCACGCGTCGGTCAGCGGCTCGCGTTCTTCCCCGGACAGCAGCGCTTCCGCCGCCTCCCGCACTTCAAGGCTCACGGCCGTTCCTCCCCGGAGAACTTCGCGGTGACACTGCCGAGCCCCGCCATCGTCGCGACGACGGTGTCACCCGGATTCACCGGGATCGCCCGCGTCATCGAACCCGGCAGCACGACGTGCCCCGGTTCGAGCGCGACACCGAGCGGGCCGACCGTGTTCGCGAGCCACACCAGCGCGTTCACCGGCGAACCGAGCACCGCGCCACCGGCGCCGGTCGCCGCGATCTCGCCGTTCTGGTGCAGGACACAGCCCACCAGCCGCAGGTCGATGTCGCCGATCGCGGTCGGCCTGCTGCCGAGGACGACCCCGCCCGAAGACGCGTTGTCCGCGATGGTGTCGACGATGCTGATCTTCCAGTCCCGGATCCGGGAATCGACGATCTCCAGCGCCGGGACGACGAAGTCCACCGCCCGCAGCGCGTCCGCCACCGTGACCCCGGGGCCGCGCAGCCGCGAACCGAGCACGAACGCGATCTCCGGTTCGATCTTCGGCTGCAGGAAGCCGCCGATCGGGATCGGCTGGTGTTCGAGGTGGAACATCGAAGCGGTCAGATGGCCGTAGTCGGGCTGGTCGACGCCCATCTGCCGCTGCATGGCGGCGGAGGCGAGACCGACCTTGTGCCCGCGCACGCCGTCGCCGCGCTCGGCCCAATGGCGGACGAGCCGCTGCTGGACGCGGTACGCGTCCTCCAGCGTCGCGGCGGGATAGGTCTCGATGAGGGGCGCGATCGGCTTACCGGTCTCGTACGCGCTGAGCAGCGCGGCCGCGGCCTCCTGCAGCGTGCTGGCGTCCATGGGCTCCTTCCGACCAGTCGGACTCTGCCCCGTCACCCCTGCCTGCACAAGACGGCCGTTCCACTGGCCGGTACGCCCAGATTAGGCCGAAAGGGTCTCGCACGACCCCGATCATCACCTAGCCTGCTCCCATGTCCGATTGGACGCTCTCCCGGGCGAAGACCAGGATCGACCGCCGCGAGGAGCTCGACGAGCTCACCGCGCGTATCCGCTACGAGGTGCGGGTGCACCTCAACGAGCCCACCGCGCACAACGCCTACGACGAGCTGACCGACATCTTCGCCATCGGGCACGCGGAGTGTTCGGCGCTGCTCAAGCACCGCCGGGTCCTGCCGTTGTGGGAGCGGCTGCTGCTCCAGCGCTACACCCGGCGCCTCTACGGCAAGGCCGTCTCGGCGACCGTCGGTGATCTCCCCGCCGACGCGGGGCCGGCGCCCGCGGCCGCTTTCGGCCCGGAGATCGCGTCACTGACCCCGGATTCCGGTGACACCGGCGCGAAGTTCGACATGCAGGGCCGCGGCCTGGTCAACGTCTTCCGGATCGCCGCCGGGCGGCACGGCGAGATCTGGCCGGACCGCCACGACGTCGCGACGACGTCCGCGCGCAGTGTCCTCACCTGTTCCGCGGTCTTCCTGCGGCGCCGCGTGTGGCACGTCGTCTGGCCGGTGTACCGGGTGCGCGGGCTGCGGCTCTGGAAGCTCTAGGAATTCCTTTGCGCCGGTGGCCGTTGTACGGGATATGACCGATCGCGCCACCGAGATCCTCGCCGGATCGAAGACGATCGCCGTCGTGGGCCTGAGCCGCGATCCGGCCAAGTCCTCGCACGGGGTCGCCGCCGTACTGCAGGCACACGGGTTCCGGATCATCCCCGTCCACCCGTCGGCCGACGAACTGCTGGGCGAGAAGGTCTACCGCTCGCTCACCGACATCCCGGAGCCCGTCGACCTGGTCGACGTCTTCCGCCCGTCCGCCGACACCCCGCCGATCGCCGAACAGGCCGTCGCGATCGGCGCGAAGGCGCTTTGGCTGCAGCAGGGCATCGTCTCCGCCGAGTCCCGCCGGATCGCCGAAGAAGGCGGCTTGGACTACGTCGAAGATCGCTGCACGGCGGTCGTCCGAGCGATCGGAAACCTCTCGGTGCGTTAGAAACGGACTCCGCCCCGAACCCTCGCCGCGATTTTCCGGCGGGGGTTCTTTCATATCCGTGAACAGAAGAATGACCTCTGAAGTCATACGCCGAATCGGACCCGCCGAACGGATTGGTCCAAACCGGTGATCTTGACGGGAAGCCCGCGAGCTGGGAAAACTTGTCCGGTCGCCAGTTTGTTAAGAAACCTTCCCAAGGGTCCGGTGAACTGTTAACGTCCGAATCCGCTTAGCGGAAACAGGTGCCGGTCAGTGGCACCCCGGTCCTACGGAGGGCGAAGTGGGCACACCACGCGGGCTGGATTCCAGTGGCACACTCGAGCGCGGTCTCGCGGTTCTCGAGCACGTCGGCCAGAACCAGGAGATTTCCACCAACGCGATCGCCAGGCAACTGGGTCTCTCCCGGAGCGCCGCCTACCGCATCGTCGGCACCCTCAAGAATCTCGAATACCTCGAAGCCGATCGCGCCACCGGCCGGGTGCGGCTCGGTACCCGGCTGGTCGAACTCGGCGCCCGCGCGATGGCGGCGACCGATCTGCACCGCTGCGCGCCGCGCTACCTCGCGTCGCTCGCCGAGCGGAGCGGCGAGACCACGTATCTCGCCGTCCCGGACAACGACACGATGGTCTACGTCGCCACCGAACGCAGCGCCAACGCCGTCACGCTGGCCTGCCGCCTCGGCACCCGCCGTCCGCAGCACGCGACGTCGCTGGGCAAGGCGTGGCTGGCGGCGTTGCCCGAACAGGACCGTGTCGAACGCATCCGCCGGATGAAACTCGACAGTCTCACGCTCAAGACGATCAACGATCCCGTCCGGCTGCTCGACGATCTCGCCAGGACGAGCCGTCGCGGCTGGGCCGTGGACGACGTCGAGAACGAACCGGACGTCGGTTGTGTGGCCGCCGCCGTCCGCGACCACACCGGACGGCCGATCGCCGCGATCAGCGTCGCGGGCCCCGCCGGCCGCGTGCTCCGTCGCACCGACGAACTCGGCGCGACGGTGGCCGGGACCGCCGCCGCGCTGTCGCTCCGCCTGGGTTACGTCCGGGCGCAAAGGGCCTGAGGTGGGCTGGCTCCAGGACTACCAGCCGGCGGGCGGGCTGTGGCTTTCCGCCGCGCTGGCGGCGCTGCCGATCATCGTGCTGCTGGTGACGCTGGGAGTCCTGCGCCGCTCGGCGCAGCTCTCGGCCGGGCTCGCGCTGATCACCGCGCTGCTGGTCGCGGTGCTGCTGTATCGCATGCCCGCCGGGCTCGCCCTCGATTCCGCCGCCATGGGGCTGGTGTTCGGGGTGTGGTCGGTGGCCTGGATCGCGTTCCACGCCGTGTACTTCCACAACGTCACCGTCGCGACCGGACGGTTCGACGACATCAAGGCGGTCCTCGCCGGGTTCAGCGAGGACCGCCGTCTCCAGGCGTTGCTGATCGCGTTCGGTTTCGGCGCGCTGCTGGAAGGGATCGCGGGCGGCGGCTCGCCGATCGCGATCACCGCGGCGATGATGGCCGCGCTCGGTTTCCCGCCGGTGAAGGCGGTCGTGCTGGCGTTGCTGGCGAACACCGCGCCGGTCGCGTTCGGCGGTCTCGGCAATCCGCTGATCGTGCTGGGCAGGCTGACCGCGCCGATCCTCGATCTGAAACAGGAGCAGGCGACGGAACTGTTCTCGTCGATGGTCGGGCGTCAGCTCCCGTTGCTGGCGTTGATCGTCCCCGGTTTCCTGATCGTGGTCCTCGCGGGCTGGAAACGGATGATCGAGGTCTGGCCCGCCGTGCTGACGGCCGGGCTGTCGTTCGCCGTCATGCAGTTCGTCACCTCGAACTTCATCAGCCCGAGCCTCGTCGACGTCGTCGCCGCGCTCGCCGCGATGGCGTCGCTGTGGATACTGACGCGGTTCTGGCAGCCTTCGGCGGTTTGGCGTTTCGACGGCGAAGAACCGGTGAAGGCCAGTCTCGGCGCGGCGAAGGCCGGACGCGGCGCGCTGTACGCGTGGGCGCCGTACATCGTCCTGATCGCGGCGATCTTCCTTTCCCGGATCGGCACGATCTTCAAGAACCTGCCCGATTGGCTCGACCTGACGAAGCTGCTGCACAAGGCCGACTGGGTGTTCGCTTGGCCGGGGCTGCACAAGGAGGTCGTCCAGCACGCGCCGATCACGCCCAAGGACACGCCGTACGCGGCGACGCTGACCGTCGACTTCCTTTATTCGCCGGGAACGGTGGCCCTGATCGCGGCGATCGTGGCGGGGTTCGCGATGGGCGCGAAACCGCGGCTGCTGCTGGCGACCTACCGCCGGACACTGCACCAGATGCGGTGGGCGCTGGCCACGATCTTCATGATCCTCGCGATCGCGTTCGTCATGAACTACTCGGGCGCGACGCAGACCCTCGGCCTCGCGCTCGCGACCACCGGGGTGATGTTCCCGTTGTTCTCCGCCTACATCGGCTGGCTGGGCGTCTTCCTCACCGGCTCGGACGCGTCGACGAACAGTCTCTTCGGGCCGATGCAGGTGATTTCGGCGCAGCAACTGCACGTCGACCCGATCCTCGCCGGCGCCACCAACACCTCCGGCGGCGTGATGGGCAAGATGATCTCGCCGCAGAACCTGTCCATCGGCGCCACCGCGATCGGTCAGTCCGGGAAAGAAGGCGCGCTGCTGCGGCAGACGTTCCTGTGGTCCGTGGTGCTGACCGCCGTGGTCGGGGTGATCTCGTTGCTGCAGGCGACGGTGCTGCGGTTCATGATCCCGTCGTGAACGTGAATGCCGGTCGGCGACCGTGTCGCGAAAGCCACTTTCGGGACATCACACGTCGCGAAAGTGGCTTCCGCGACACGCGCCCCGGCCAGGGCCAAGGGCACGACACAGAGGCGTAGTGAAGGCCTCCTTCCCTACCGTCAGGGTAGGGAAGGAGGCCTTCACCAGCTGGGCCGTCAGCCGCCCCTTTTGCCTTGCCCTCAAGAGTCACCGCCCCGTGCCCGGCGGGGATTTCGCGTGACTGGCGGGACGACACGCGTGACGGGACGGACGACACGCGTGTTCAGACGGACGACTCACCGACTTTCGGCGCAGGCCGTCATTACCCTTTCGAGAATGTCCACATTGGTCATCCGATCTTAACCGGCCATTGGGCTGGATGGATGAACACCGGATCCGTTCACCGGAATGCGAACTACCGTTGTCCTCATGCCCATGACGCTGATCAAAGGTACGTTCCAGCTTGTCGGAGCCTCACCGGACGGCGATTCGGTGCGGTTCTATCCCGAAGACCCGCAGGCGACCAAGAAGGCGGGCCTGAAGGTCCGGCTCAATTCGCGGGGCGGGATGCAGTTGCGGCTCGACGCGATCGACGCGCTCGAAACGCATTACCAGGCCAGGGGAACCGGCGGGATATGGCACCAGCCCGCGGAATTCGCCGACGCCGCCGCGGCGAACCTGCTGAAGTGCCTCGGCTTCAAAACCGTCGAACGCGACGAACGGGGAAGGGTCACATCGTCGACGCCGATCAAGGTAGCCGGTCACATACTGACGCGATTCGCCGACAAATACGGACGAGCCGTGGCGTTCGCCTTTCCCGGGCAGCGGCCGGGACGGTCGGCGGACCTTTCCAAGGTCCACCTCGACGTCAAAACGCTGAAGAACTCCGCGAACTACCGGCAGGTCGCGGACGGTCTCGTCTATCCGACGTTCTATTCACTGCTTTATCCCGATCTCCGTGACGCCTTGGCCGAAGCCGCGGTCAAAGCCCGCCAGAACGGGCTCGGGCTGTGGCCGCAGGACGTCACGAACTCCGGGTTCAAGCTCGCGTCGCGGCGGCAACTGGCCGACGAACTGGTGATCCTGCCGAAACTGTTCCGCCGGCTCGTCGACTACCTCGCGCTCGACGAAAGCGGCGGAGTCTCGCTGACCGGCTTCTCCGACTTCCTCGATTCCCGCAACGATCGCCTGTTCACCGTCCCGGACGGGCACGCGACGGAATTCGAGACCTTGGTGAGCGTGAAACGGCAGACCGTGAGCCTCACGATCGAGCCCGAGCGGATCGTCTTCATCGAGGCCTGACCCGCTCGTGTGGGCAAAAAGACCGTACCTCCCTCCCCCGCGGCCGTGCTCATCTGAAAGGTGGGAGAGGGAGCCGATGGAAGGACACGGTTCGCGACGGCCGGAGGAGGCCGACGGGCGGATGGAGCCGACTTCGAAACTCGTCGACGCCGTCCGCGTCCTGGTCGTGCGTTATTGCCGGGCGCGGATCGGTCGTCGTTCGGGCACCTACGACATCGCCGACGCGGTCGCCAAGGACAGCTGCCGCGAGATCGTCGCCGGGACGGCCGGTGCGCGCGCCCTGCTCGCGTTCGCCTACGACGTCACGCACGGTCTGGTCGACGACTTCCACCGGACCGCCGCCGAACTGCCGAACCCGCTTTCGGGGCTGCCGGGGCAGCAGCGCGAGATCATGGTGCTGCGGTCGCTCGTCGGGCTTTCCGCCGACGACACCGCGCTCGCGCTCGGCTGCTCCGTCCAGGCGGTCCGGTTGGGGCAGCACCGGGCGCTGACCGCGCTTCGCCCCGCCCCCGCCTGACGCATTTCGTCCTCTGAATGCGGTGGTTCGCAGGTCGAACCACCGCATTCAGAGGACTAAACGCGAGGGGTGCATTCGGCCGCGCGGTTCAGGAGCAGGGTGCGCTCCCGATCGTTCCCGGTCATCTCCGCCGCGCGCTCGAACTCGGCGCGGGCCTCGTCGAGGCGGCCGAGCTTCGACAGGAAGTCGCCGCGCACGCTCGGCAGGAGGTGGTACGCCTTGAGCGCGGGCTCCGACGTCAGCTTGTCGACGATCTCCAGCCCCGCCTCCGGACCGACGGCCATCGACAGCGCCACCGCGCGGTTCAGTTCGATCACCGGCGACGGGTTCAGCTTCCCGAGCCCTTCGTACAGGACGGCGATCCGCGCCCAGTCGGTCTCCTCGCCCGTCCGCGCCCGCGCGTGGCAGGCGGCGATGGCGGCCTGCGCCGCGTAGACGCCGAAAGCGCCGCCCGTGAGCGACTCGGAGAGCTCCAGCGCGGAGAGGCCGCGGCCGATCAGGATCCGGTTCCATTTCGTGCGGTCCTGGTCCATCAGCAACACGGGTTCGCCGTTCGGCCCGACGCGGGCGGCGGACCGCGAAGCCTGGATCTCCATCAGCGCGACGAGCCCGTGCACCTCGGGTTCCTTCGGCATCAGCCCGGCGAGGATCCGCCCGAGCCGCAGCGCCTCCTCGCACAGCGCGGGCCGCATCCAGTCCTCGCCCGCCGTCGCCGAATAGCCCTCGTTGAAGATCAGGTAGATGACTTCGAGCACCGAGGAGAGGCGCGCGACCCTGTCCGACCCCTCGGGCACCTCGAACGGCACCTTGGCGTCGCCGAGCGTCTTCTTCGCCCGCACGATCCGCTGCGCGATGGCGGTCTCCTTGGCCAGGAACGCCCGCGCGATCTCGTGCGTCTGCAGCCCGCCGATCATCTTCAGCGTCAGCGCCACCCTGGCCTCGGTCGAAAGCACCGGGTGGCAGGCGGTGAACACCAGCCGCAGCAGATCGTCCTCGATATGGTCGTCGAGGCCCGCGGTGAAGTCGGGCTCCTCCTCGTACTCCTGCTCGCGGCCGATCTCGCCGAGCTTCTTCTCGTACCGCTCGTTGCGCCGGAAGGTGTCGACCGCCCGGCGTTTGGCCGTGGTCATGAGCCAGGCGCCCGGATTCCTCGGGACGCCCGACTCAGGCCACTGTTCGAGCGCGGCGACCAGCGCGTCCTGCGCCAGCTCCTCCGCGAGGCCGACGTCGCGCGTCATCCGCGCGAGGCCGGCGATGAGGCGGGCCGATTCGATCCGCCACACCGCGTCGATCGCCGAACGGGAGTCTGTCGTTGCCGTCACGCCGACCAATCAACATCGTCGGCGCGGCGACCGCAACCATTACTTCGCCTCGGCCTGCTCCCGCAGCTTCTTCTCGTGCTCGACGATCTCCGGGGTCGCGTTGTCGAAGTCGTCCAGCTCGGCGATCCGGCGGATCTCGATCTCGCCCTCGCGGAACGGCGCGCGCTTCATCCATTCGATGACCTCGGCCCGGTCCTTGACCTGCAGGATCCAGAAACCCGCGATGAGTTCCTTGCTCTCGGCGAACGGCCCGTCGACGACGCGCGCCTCGGTGGTGCCGGAGTACTGGAGGCGGAAACCCTCGGAGCTGGGCAGCAGGCCTTCACCCGCGAGCATGACGCCGGCCTTCACCAGTTCCTCGTTGAACTTCCCCATCTCCTGCAGCTCCTCGGCGCTCGGCTGGGCGCCGGCCACGTCGGTCTTCTCGTCGCTCTTGACAATCACCATGAACCGCATCGAAGTCTCCGTTCCCGGCGGGGCTCGTCCCTGCCACATCTACGCGTCGATCGGGCACCCCGGGATTCGACACGGTCCCCGAACTTTTTTCCGCCGATATTCGAGCAGCCGGAAAACCGCAGGTCAACCACCCATGCGAGAATCTTCGATCGTGTCCGCACTCCCCGAAACCCTCCGCTCCGCCCTCGACGAAGAGCTGGGCAAGTACCCGCAGAACAGGCTGACGCAGTCCGTCGAGCGGCTCAGCACGCGCTACCGCGAGAACGCCCCCGCGAGCGCGCCCATCCTCTCGTCCGAAGCGGACATCGCGGCGTACGCGGGCTACCGGATGCCGGCCACGTACGCGGCCGTACACGCCGTCCTCGCCGAAGCCGCCCTTCGCGCCCCTGGGTTCGCTCCGCGCACGCAGATCGACATCGGCGGCGGAACCGGCGCCGCGATCTGGGCGGCGGCCGACGTGTGGCCGACGCTGGAGGAGAGCACCGTCGTCGAGCAGGTCCCCGGCGCGATCGCGCTGGGGCGGCGGCTCGCGGAGAACGCCGGGGACAAGGCCGTCCGGGGCGCGACCTGGCGGCGCGGCCTGATCGACCCGGCGGCGCCCGCGCCCGAGGCCGATCTGGTGACCCTCTCCTATGTCCTCGGCGAGCTGCCCGAAGCGCGCCGGGCCGACACCGTCCGCTGGCTCTCGGCGAAGGCCTCGATGCTGGTGCTGATCGAACCCGGCACCCCCGCGGGTTACGAGCGGATCGTCGCGGCGCGGGATCAGCTCGTCGAACTCGGGCTCTCCCTGGTCGCGCCCTGTCCGCACGAGGGCGCGTGCCCGATCCCGCGCGGCAAGGACTGGTGCCATTTCTCCGCGCGCCTCCCGCGCACGGGCCTGCACCGTCAGCTCAAGTCCGGAACGCTCGGCTTCGAGGACGAGAAGTTCTCCTACGTCGTCGCCTCCCGCACGGCGCCGGAACGCGCCGACGCCCGCATCCTGCGGCATCCGGCCAAACGCAAGGGCATGGTCAGCCTGTCCCTGTGCGCCGAGTCCGGTCTCACCGAGAAGATCGTCACCAAACGACACGGCCCGGCCTACCGCGCGGCCCGCGACGCGGAATGGGGCGACGCCTGGCCCGATCACTCCACAGTGGACTGACGGCGCCGCGGAGGATTGCCGATGGCGGTGAGCAGCGCGCCGAGTGCCGGATTGTCGTTGCCGCGCCGCCACATCAGGTCGAGTTCCACCGGACGGCCCTCGACCCCGTCCACCGGACGGAGCACGACACCTTCGAAGCGCAGCGTGCTTGCCGCGGCCGGGACCAGCGCGACGCCGAGTTCCGCCTTCACCAGCGCGAGCACCGTATGCACCTGACAGGGGTATTGCGTGTACTCCGGCGACACCCGGGCGGCGCGGAACACCGCGACGAGCAGATCGTGGAAGTACCGGCCTTCCGACGGCGAATACATGATGAACGGTTCGGCGTCGAAATCGCGGACGTCGGGATTCTTCTTGCGCCGTGCCAAAGGATGCGCCGACGGCAGCGCGGCCAGCAGCGGTTCCCGCCACAGCGGCAGGGTCACGATGTCGGCGCCCGCGACCGGTGGCCGGATCATGCCGAGGTCGATCCCGCCCGCGAGCAGCTCCTCCACCTGCGCCGCCGTCACCATCTCCCGGAGCACGAGATCGACGCCGGGCACCTCGGCGTTCGCCGCGGCGATGACGCGTTCGAGATACGAATACGCCGCCGTGGCGGTGAAACCGAGCGTCACGACGCCGACCTCACCCTTCTTCACGCGGCGGACGTACAACGTCGCCTCGTGCGACGAACGCAGGATCTTCCTTGCCTCGGCGAGGAAAACCCGTCCGGCGGGGGTCAGCCGGACGGTGCGGTGCGTACGATCGAAAAGCTCGGCCCCGAGTTCCCGCTCCAGCAGCTGGATCCGCCTGCTCAACGGCGGCTGCGTCATCGAGAGCCGCTCCGCCGCCCGGCCGTAGTGCAGTTCCTCGGCCACCGCGACGAAACTCACCAGCTGCTCCAGGGAGAACACCCATCCAGTCTAGGAATCGGCCTGGGGCGGACAAGCGCCGAACCGGTATCGCTCAGCGCCGGATTTCCACTGTGCGATCGATGATCCCCGTCGCCACGGCGAGGATCTTGCGGTTGTTGCTCCGCGCGTAGGCGCGTAGTACGCCGAACGCGTCGCTGATCGAAACGCGGAGCCGTTCGGCCAACACGCCTTTCGCCTGTTCGATGATGACCCGGCTGTTCAACGCCGTCTGCAGTTGCGCGGTGATGATCTCCTGCCGCTGCAGCAGGCGGTGATGCACGATGCCGATCGTGGCGATGTCCGCGAGTGCCTGTCCCAGCCGCAATCCCTCGTCGTCGAGCAAGGCGGGACGCGTGCCGAACAGGTTCAGCGCGCCGATCACGTCTTCCCGCAACCGCATCGGCAACGCGTACACGGAACGGAATCCGGCGTTTTCCGCCTCCCGGGCGAACTTCGGCCATCTTCCGCGCGCACGCACCAGATCCACGCATCGCACCGGCTCGCCGTCCTGGTAGCAGTCCAGGCAGGGCCCCTCGGAGTTCTGCAGCTGGAACAATTCGAGCAACCGGGTTTGTTCGTCGGAAGCGGCCACCATGGTGAGCGTGCCGCGCGGGTCGGCGAGCAACAGGCCCGCGGTGCAGACGCCGAGCAGCTCGACACATCTGAACGCGAGCAGATCGAGGAACTCGATGAGGTCGAAGTCGTCGACAAGCGTGTCCGCCAGCTGCACGAAGGTTTCTCGCAAGGCGGTCGCCGAGTCGGTCATCTTTTCCGTTCTCTCCTTAGGCACTCGACCCATCACGAGCCGGGCCGGAACGCGAACCTGCGCGTCACCACGTCCTCGGCCACCTCGCTCAGCTTGCGGCCGTTGGCGAAGGCGTGGGCACGCAAGCGGGCGAGCGCGTCCCTGAGCCCGATGTCGAGCTGGACCGACACCATGCCCGCGGCCTGGTGGACTTGAGCACGATGCTGGGTGAATTCGAGGTCGATCAGTTCGGCGAGGCCGGGCCTTCCGATGTCGGCATCGGCGACGGCGAGGGTGATCGCGGCTTCGGCGCAGACGAGTGCCTCCGCTTGGCCGTGCACCGAAGGGAGCCCGGCGAGTTCGCGATAGCAGTCGACGACGCCCAGTTTGATCACCCCGGCCTGAATGGGCACCGCGATGATCGATTTGACGCCTCTGTCGATCGCCTCGGGAGCGAACATCGGCCACCGGAGCGACGCCTCCGAATCGGTCATATCGGTGACGACGACGAGCGTCCCGCCGTCCATCACCTCCAGCGCCGGTCCTTCTCCCAGGGTGAACTGCAGGTCTTCCAATTCCCTGCTGCGTTCGTCGGTGGCGAAGACCGGCTCGGCGGGACCTCCTTTCGCGGCGAGGGTGAGGCCGACGCCCGCGGCCTCGAGAACCTCTCCGCAGACGATGCACGCGTGTTCCACTGTCACCGCGGATCCGGATTCCGAAGCGAGGTTACGCAACTTCGCCCATACCAGTGCGGTGTGATCGGGCCTTGCAGGCCTCATGTCTGCCTCTCGGCGTTGTCCGGTGCCGGACGGGATCGCCGAGGTCAGGGGCGAACAGTGCGAACCTGCCGTTCGCGCCGCGACCATACTCCCACGTTTCCGCTCTTTGCCGTGCCCACAACGACTTCTTCGGCACTAATGCAGTAGCCCGAAGGGCTGAATGGCGGGTGCGGGTGGCCGTCAATGGTCCGTTCAGCCGGTTCCGGCTCCCCGGACCGCGCCTAGGGTGGGAAACGAGACCGCTTGTCCTGGCCCTCGGCAACGGTGCTCGCCGGCGAGCTCTGGAGGGGCCATGTGCGTTCGCATTCTCGAAACCCGCGCCAAACGGGAGAATCCGTTGGTCCGGCTGTTGATCCGGTTTCAGCTCAAGGCGTCCTGGCGCTGAGCGCAGGCGCGCAGTCTGCTGATCGCGCGATGTTTGGTCACCCGCACCCGTGACGAGGTCGTCCCGAGCGCCGCCGCGGTCTCGTTCGACGTCAGCTCGCCGATCACCCGCATCCCCAGCACCTCGCGGTGCGAGACGGGCAGCATCCGCATCAGCCTGCCGAGGCGGACCCCGAGGTCGGTCCGCAGCGCGCGCTGCTCCGGTTCATCCGCCGGTCCGGCCGGGCGCTCGGGGAGTTCGCCGGTCAGCACCTGCTTGCTCCGCGCCGCCTTCCGGAAGACGTCGGCGACCTTGTTCGCCGCGATGGCGCGCAGGAGGAACAGGAAGGAACCGCCGCGTACGCCGTATCCGGGGACGGCGACCAGGACCGCGAGACAGATCTCCTGGGCGACGTCGGCCGGTTCGAGGTACGTCAGCTCATGGCCGCCGAGGCGGGTCTCGGTGTACTGGCGTGCCCACGTCGCGACGGCGGCCATGAGGTCGTCCATGCCGTGCGGCTCGCCGTCCGCCGCGGCCTTGGCGAGGCCGTCCCAGGAGGCGGCGGAAATCCACGTCTCGCCGCCGCCGGTTCTTCGCATCGGAAATTCGTCGCTCATGTCCCGCTCCCCACGGATGAGAAAACCCGGCCGCCGGGGTCCAGGACGGAACCCGGACAACGGTAGTCGAGGAATCCGGCCACCTCAATCGGCGAAGGCCCGCGACGAATTGTCCGTCCCGGCGCAAAACCGGACAGATTCCCACCAGTGGTCTGGACATGTCGGCATACCGCGACGTAACTTCCCGTGCTGAGACCCCTCGCCAAGGTCACGCCCAGGCCGGGAACGCGCCCCCGGCCGACATCCGCAAGCACCGCCGCGGCGCGTCCACGCTCCGCGGCGGGATTCCGCCGAGGAGTGAACTGTGCGCATCCGCAAGAAAGTCCGGCGCGTTTTGACCGCGTTGGCGGTCGCCCTCCCCCTGGTCACCGGTGTTTCGGCGCTTTCGGCGTCCACCGCGGCCGCCGCCGGCCCCGATCCGCTGCCGCTGACCGTGACGAACAATTCGAACCGCTCCGACGCGGTCCACCTCTACGTGCTCGGCACGAACCTCGACACCGGGAAACTCGGCTACGTCAACGCCGCCGGCGCCTTCACCGCGTGGCCGCCGGGCGCGAACCCGCCGAGCCCCGCGCCGGACGTCTCGATCGCGGGCCCCGGCAACGGCGGCTCGACCACGCTGCGGATCCCGCGCATGCTCTCGGGCCGGGTCTACATGTCGTTCGGGCAGAAGATCAAGTTCTTCCTCACCCCGGACGGCCTGGTCCAGCCCGCGCCGTGGGCCGACGGCGACCCGAACCGCGACATCCTGTTCGACTGGAGCGAATTCACCTACGACAACGGCGGGCTGTTCATCAACAGCTCGCAGGTCGACATGTTCAGCGTGCCGCACGCCGTCGGGCTGACCAACGGGGCGGGCGCGAACAAGGAGGCCGGCCGTTTGAAGCCCGGTGGCCGCGAGAACATCTTCAACGCCGTCCAGGGCCAGTCCGGGTTCTCGAACCTGGTGTACAACCGGCTGCGGGTCCTCGCGCCGGGCAAGGGGCTCGACACCGGCAAGTTCAGTGGCAACTACCTCGACGGCTACGTCACTAGCGCCTGGAACACCTACAAGTCGACACCGCTCGCCGTCGTCCCGTTCGAGGCCGAACCCGGTAAGAAGTTCACCGGACGGACCGGCGGGGACGACGTCCTGCGCTTCACCGACACCTCGGGCGCCGAAGTGGCGTCGTTCAGCAAGCCGAGCACCCGCGACGTCTTCAACTGCGACGGACGGCTGCACGCGCCGAACGACCAGGTCGTCGGCCCGATCGCGCGGACCCTGTGCGCGGCGCTGCACCGCTCGACGCTCGGCTCGCTGCACACTCAGCCGACGTACGACGCGGGCCAGTTCTACAAGCAGTCCGTGACCGACCACTACTCGCGGATCGTGCACGAGCAGATGGTCGACGGGAAGGCGTACGGCTTCGCCTTCGACGACGTCGGGCACTTCGAGTCGCTGGTGCACGACGGGGATCCGCGGACCGCGCGGATCACGTTGACCGCTTTCTAGACGATCAGCGCGCCCCGCTCCCGATCCGCCAAGCCGACATGCCGATCCCGCTCGGCACGAGCGAGAACACCGGCGGCTCGGGAGCGTGGACGCGCGCCAGCTCCTCCGGCGTGTACCGCACGCATTTCCGGTGCCATTCCAGGATTCCCGCCATCCAGTCCTTCAGGTGGTCCGCGTACCCGGTGACCGCCGCGCGGACATCGTCGCCGAGCCCGAGGTCGTCGCACATCCGCGGCAGGTCCTCGTCGGCGAGCTGCTCGAACTGCGTCATCCGCGCGTTGCCCAGCCGGGCGGCGATGTCGCGGGCCTCGTTCCGGTCGACGTCCAGGAACCGCTCGGCGACGTACACGAGGTTGTGCGTCTCGCCCTCGTATTCGATCTCCTTCTGGTACGAGAACAGGTCGTTGGAGAACGCCGCGTAGTCCTGCGCCGCCGTGTCGAGTTCGAACAGCACGCGGTTGCGGAAGAGCTCGGCGGGCACGACGTCGCCGAGTTCGAGGAGCGCGAGGCTCTTGGTCAGATCGGAGCCGAACGTCCGGCGGCGCATCTCCACGTAGTCGACCGGGTCGGGGACGCGGTTCTGCGCCTGATTCCCGACCTCCCAGACCCAGCTCGCGGTCATACTCTCGACCGCCTGCCGGAACCCCGCGCGCGTGCGAGGGGACAGCGGTCCCGCGGTGCGGCCCCACAGGTCCGCGAGGCCGACCTCGATCGGGTTCGACGGCTTCGGCACCGGCTCACCTTCGAGCGGCATGAACAGGGAAAGCCGGTCGCTGCACAGTTTCGCCGCGACCGCGTCCCGTTTCGCCCCGAAGACCAGCGGGAAGTAGTCGTCGCCGAACGTGCCCCAAGTGAGCCAGTCGGTCGACAGTTTCAGCCCGTCGAGGTCCGCGTCCGGGTCGATCATCGCGGCGCAATACGCGAGGTCGAGCCCGCGGAACCGGCGCTCGTCCCAGACCCCGCCGTCGAGCATCCCCATCTCCCGCGCCCAGCCGGGCGCGTATTCACGGGCGGCGGCGAGATGGGGGCTGGTGCGCACGGGATACGGCATGCGGAATTCCGGCAACGGCAGGTGCCCGGTCTTCGCGAACGGCGGCGGCGCCTGCTGGCGTATCCGCCGGCCGAGGCCCAGGCTGTCGGTACCGGAGTCCGCGCCCTCGTTCATGTACCGGCTCGACCGGGTGTGCCATTCGTGACCGCCGGACTGCCAGTCCTGCAGGCCTTTGACGTACAGGCCGACCGCGATCTGCTCGGGCAGCGAGACATCGCGCTCGGCGAGCAACGCGGGCACCTCGACGAGCGCGGTGTTCTCGAACTGCTGCAATCGCGAGGTCAGGAGGTCGTTGGTGAGTTCGGCGGCTTCCTGCGTCGGGCAGTCGAGGAACTTCTCGAAGACGAGGACGGCGTTGGAGTTCTCGCCCTCTTCGCGCACTTCGCGTTGGTAGGAAAAGAGATCGTTGCGAAGGTGGACGGCGTCGGCGAACGTGTCGCGCAGTACCTCCATCGGCCTGGTCGCCGCGATCCCGTCGGGCACCTCGGCGCCGACGGCGAACTCGATGAGGTTCGCCGACCACGGCGCCCCGCCGACACGACGCCGCATCTGGACGTATTCGATGGGGTTCGCGATGCGGCCGCGGTCGATGTTGTCCAGTTCCCAGAGCGATTCGACCATCAGATTGTGCGTGCTGGTGACGAATCGCCGTCGCCAGGCCTCGGACATCGAAGGAATGGTGCGCGCCCAAAGGTTTTCAAGCCCGGCTTCGGCGGGATTCGCCGGTTCCGGTGATGTTTCCCCCGGCCCGGTCATGAACAGTTCCAAGCGGTCCAAATAGGCCTTGGCGCCCTCGGTGTCCCGGGTGTACTTGAATTGCGCGAGGAAATCGTCGTCGAAGAAGAACACCCACACGTACCAGTCCGTGACCAGATCGAGGGACGGCCCGTCACAGTCCGGATGGGTGTGCGCGCAGAGCAGCGCGTAATCCATTTTCGCCAGCGCCTGCTCGGTCCAGACGACGTCACCGGACGGCGACGGCGAATCGAGCATCCCCATTTCCCCGGCCCAGGCCATACTGTGCGCCCGCGCCGCTTCGAGGTGCGGATTCATCCTGGCCGGATGGGGCAGGTAGAACTCGGGCAAGGTGAAAGCCTGCATCTGCGACTGCCTCCCGGGCCGGGGTCGGATCCGTTCCGACGTTTCCAGCCCGCCGCCGCGCTGGGCAACCGTCCAGCCGAGCGATTCGGTGTGCCATGGAGTGAATCAGTCCCAGAGTGACTCCGGATCGACATACGGCACGAGCAATCCGGTCAATATCTCGTCGCCGTTCCCGTTCAATGCGTCCTCCGCGATCCGGCGGGCGACGCCGACGAGGAAATCGGCGACCTGCACCCGCGGATCGGTCCGGGAATCCACGAACTTCACCCCGGCCAATCCCGGACTCGACTCGATCCGGGCGAGCCGGTCCCCTTTGAGCGACGGTTGTTCGTCATGGACGAGGAAGACCGGCTCCCCTCCCGCGCTCCAGTACTCGATGGCGCGGAGGATCGCGGGCACCAGCGGATCGAGGCTCTTGGCGTCGCGCGTCCGGCCGACCTTCGCCCGCAATTCCGCGGTGTCCCCGGCCATCGCGAAGAACGACCCCGCCGCCGGATCCCGGCGGTTCCTGGTCCGCAGCACGTCGTTGAACGCGGCGAGGAGCTCGTCGTCCGGCCGGATTTCGGGCCCGGCGAGCGCCCGGAGTTCGTTCGCCAGCAGCCGTTTCTTGTCCACGAGGTACACCTGCGCACGCCCGTGGACCGGGCCGCGCGGACCGAGGAACCATTCGAGCACCCGCCGGTGCTTCGTGCGGAGGAGGTGGTTCGCCTTGTACTCGAGCGCCGGCGAGCGGATCCTTCGCCGCAGCTCGACCAGGCAAGCCGCGGTCTCTTCGAGGCTCAGCCGGACCCCCGCGTGCGCGAACACGCCGGTCCGGCCGCCGATCAGTTTCTCGCCCTCGGACCCGGACTCGTCGCAGGCGATCTCCAGGGGCACGCTGCGCATCGTGCCCGATCGCGAGGGCCGGGTCGACCGGGTTACGCGGGTTCGGGCAGCGGCTCGCCGGTCTCCAGCAGCGATTTGAGGCTCGACAGGATCGACGGCCAGCCGCCCTTGACCATCTCCAGCGCGGTGCTGCCCTGGTCGAAACCGTCGTGCACCACGGTCAGCTTCACCATGTCGCCGACGGGTTCGAGGTCGAACGTCACCTTCGACCGCGACTCGGCCTGGAGCTTCGCCGACACGTCGTCGTCGAGCCCGACCGACTTGGCGAACTCCGGCGTGAAGGTGTGCCAGGTGTAGGACAGCCGCCGATACGGGTCGGACTCGAGGACGACCTGTTCGGGATCCTCCAGCTTCACGCCGAGTTGCTCCCAGGCCATCGTCGACCCGGCCTTCCAGTCCGAGGTGAACTCGCAACCCCAGTACCGCTTGGTGAAGACCGGATCGGTGAGCGCCTGCCAAAGCCGCTCCGGCGTCGTCCTGATGTAGCTGGTGTACACGAATTCGTCGGTGCTCATGGGTTCCTGCTCCAATGCCTTCTTGAGGTCGGCGAGCGCGTCGACCCGGCCCTGGTGGTACCGGTCGATCCAGCGCTCGGCGATCGCGTTGATCGGCTCCGCGTTCACGTAGTGCAACTTCTCGCGGCCACGCCACACCGTGGTCACCAGATTCGCCGCTTCCAGCACGGCCAAATGCTTGCTGACCGACTGCCGCGCCATGTCCAGCCCCGCGCACAGCTCGCGCAGGGTCTGCCCGTTGCGGGCGTTCAGGTCGTCGAGCAACCGCCGCCTGCTCGGGTCGGCCAGCGCCTTGAAGACCTCGTCCATGCCGCTCTCCCTGATATGCAGCCTCGCGGCTGCCTTTGCAGATTAGGCAGCCGCACGGCTGCATGTCAAGCCGGCTGCTCAGGGTTCTCACCGAGCACGCGCGGACCCGGGACCAGGCTCAGCCAGTCGGTTTCCACACGAAGAAGACGCGAATACCACGGTTTCCCTCGCGACATCCCCTATTCATGAAACAGCCTCGGTATCGGACCGCCATCTCCCCTTAAGGGCGCCTTTCCGAGGTCTCGGGATATGCCCGGATGCTCGGCAGAATCGGTTCCGACACGCTTCATTTCCATGAAAGCCGATTCGCGGACGAAACACGCCAGACGGTTGTTGCTGTGCCTCCATGTGCTGGCCTCGGTCGCCTGGTGCACGATGCAGCTGGCGCAGCTGGCCCTGTTGCTGCGCGGCTGGTCGTCCGACGGCCCCGCCCGCCTGGCGACCTTCGAACTCGCCGAGTTCCTCGAGAACACGGTCCTCGATCCGGCGGCCATCGTTTCCGCCTACACCGGGATGATGCTCTCTGCGCTGACGTCATGGGGTTTCTTCAAACATCGCTGGGTGATGGTCAAGTTCGTCATCACGGTCGCCTTGCTGGTCATCGCGAGCACGGTGGTGAGCAGGCTGCTGCCGTCGGTCGTCGAGGCGTTGCGAGCCGGAGCGGAAGAGCCGCGGATCCCGATCCTCGTCGGAACGTGCGGGATGGCGTGCGCCACCGCTTTCCTGCTCTGGGTCTCGGTCGTCAAACCCTGGGGGAAGACCGCCCGCCACGCGGCGGAATTGAAGGCCAAGAAAGCACGGGGCCGCAAAGAACCGGAACCGTCGCTGCCGGTCTACGTGGCGGTCTTGCTCATTCCCGCAATCGAGTTCGGCTTCGCACTCGACTACCCGATCCTCACTTTCGGAACGGTGATCGGCTACAGCATCTTCAAATCCGTTTCACGCCGCTCGCACAAGGCCGAACCGGCCGCGACCGCCTGAGCTAACCGCCGGAGTGGGTGATCAACGCCGGCGTCTCCGTCACCTGAACAGGGTCACCAGGCCGCAGCGGCGTGACCGTCCCATCGAGCCCGGTACGCGACTCGGCGCCCGGACCCGCCGTCGTGAACGCGCTCCCCGAGTGCGTCCAGCGGATCGTCAGCAAGCGATCGGCACCGTCGACGAACTCGCACTGCCAGACGTTCGCGGGCAGCCCGGCCGGAAGTCCCTGCGCGCACCCGCGCAGCCGAGTGCCCGCCAGCCAGCGTTGGAGCGTCTCGACCGCGAGGGCCGCGCGGGTCGGCGGAGTCCCCTCGACCTGCAGCACCAGCGGCAGGCGGCTCGAACCCCAGTTGTAGAAGTACATCCGGCGCATGCCGAACTCCCTGCCGTACAGCCCGGCGAGGTAGAACCGCACGGCATGATCCACGGAACGCTTGGGAGACAGACGTTCCTGGAGCGGGATGTCGTAAGTGGTGCCCGTGTTCCATAGCGGCGGATGGACGCCGGCCGCGTGCATCGTGTCGTCGATCTCCCGTAGGAGGTTGACGAGCGTCTCCGGCGGATCGGCCGGATGTCGTTGGTGCAGCTTGACTCCCGCGACGTCGCAGTGGTCGTAACCGCCGAGTTCCGCGAACCGCTTCAGCGTTTCCCGCCCGGCCGGCTGCCAGAGCTGTCCCATCGAGGGACACACCAGCGTGGCGTCCGGGTCGAAGGAGCGCACGATCCTCGCGGCCCGGCCCGTCATCTGCACGAGTGTCTCCACCGAACCCGAGTAATACTTGGGATTCGACGCCTGAACCCACAGCTCGTAGGCATCGAGCCTGCCCCGATAGCGGGAAACGAGGGCTTCGACGAAGCGGTCCCAGTCCGCGAGGTTCTCCGGCGAACCGGTCCGCGACCCGTCGGTGTACGCGCCCTTCGGCGAGTTCGGCGCCGCCCAACCCGGTGTCCCGCCGAGGACGAACAGGGAGGGCAGGCCTGCCTTTTCCGCGCCGTCGACCAACCGGTCGAGTGTGGCCCAGTCGAAGCGGTCGCGGGCAGGCTGCAGGTTCGCCCAGCGGGTGTGGCTGTCCCAGAACCGCACCCCGCCGACCCGGAACGCGGGCATGGTCCCGGTGTCGCTGTTCATCGTCACGCCGAACAGCTCCGGGGAAACCTCAACGGGCTCCCTCACCCACGGAGCCGCGGAGAGCGCTTCGACGCTCGCGTCGGCACCCGTGCCCGAAGGCGCGCTCGCGGTCACGACGAGCACCATCAGCACGACGAGCACGGCGGCGATCGGCCGGCCCCGTCGCCGGGGCTGCGGCTCCGACACCGCGATCGGCACGGGAGCGGGCTCCGGCTCCGGTGCGTCGTCCCCGCGACGACGCCACCGACGCACCAGTTCGTTCAGCTCGTCGTCGGTCGCACCGCACTCCTTGGCGATGGCGGCCACCAGCTGGTAGTCGGGCGGCTCGCTCCGGCCGGTGCAGTAGCGGTGCAGGGTCGAGCTGCTGACGTAGGTCCGTCTGGCGAGCTCGGCGTAGCTGAGACCGCTGCGCTGCTTCAACGCCGACAGCAATCCCGCCAGATCGTCCCGCTGCTCCGCCATCCGGCCCCCTCCCCGAAAGCTTGTCACGGCGCATCCCATCACAACGGCGAAACCGCTGTACAAGGCCCATATCGCCGTCCCGGGACGCCGCGGGCCTTCCCACCGGCGAGCGCGATCCGTCAGGGTTTCGGCGTAGCGACCACAGAGTTCGACAAGGGGAGAAAATGAACAAGAGACGTGCCGTCCTCGCCGCCGCGGCCGCGCCGATCCTGGCGATGACCGCCGCCGCGACACCCGCGCAGGCCGACGCGCCCATCACCATCCAGGGCAACTGCACCTACCCGGGCCTCGGGCAGGAACTGTGCGGCCGGGTGATCAACCACAAGGACTCCGAGAAGTGGCTGGTCGTCGCCGACGGCTGGAACTGCGGCGGCAGCGGAACGGCCTGCGGCGACAAGGTGCGGCTGTACCCCGGCGACCTGTCCACCGACAGCTACAAGGACGCCGACGGCGTCTACATCCCGAACGGCTGCACCGGCCACCTCGGTCTTCGCGAGCTCAAGGGCGGGAAGTGGACGAAGATCTCCGACAGCATCGGCTACTACAAGGTCAAGGTGAAGTGCTGACGCCGGTTCCCTGATCGAGGCGTTCGCGGGCGTGGGGGCTCGCGAACGCCTTGTCACGTTTCCCGCGGCTCCCTCGTCGAGGTGGTGACACGTCCACTCGAAGGAGTTCACATGCCGACCCCGTTGCGCGTCGCGATCGCCGTGCAGACCCTGGCCGTCTTCCTCACCCCGATCTCCGCCGGTCTCCTGCTGACCGTGCCGAGTGGCCACACCCTGCACAGCGCCACGGCCTACACGCTGTTCAGCGTCTCGATGCTGCACGTGCTCGTCGCGGTCCTCGTGTGGCGGCCGGGCGGCGGCTCCGCCAAACCGATCCTGCCCGCGGCCGTGTTCCTCGGTCTCACGCTGGTGCAGGTGTTCCTCGGGATTGCGCACGTGACGGCGGTCCACGTCCCGCTCGGCGTCCTGCTGTTCGGCTTCAGCCTCGTGCAGCTGAGCCGGATCCGGCCCCTGCCACGGGAAGCGGCGGCGCCTTGATGACCGCGGTGAAAGTCTGCCGATCCATGCGTCCCTCCACCCGAGATACTTGAACGCGCAACCAAATGCGAGTACTAGTGGCACCAAGGCCGATACGGTCCGTCCATACCTCAGGGGAGTATCGATGCGTCTTGGGTTCAGCCTTCCGGTGTTCGGCAAGGCGGCGGCCACACCAGGTGGGATCGCGCGGTACGCGCGTACGGCGGAGCAGGCCGGGGCGGCCAGTCTCTGGGTCGGCGACCGGTTGCTGTCGCCGGTGAACCCGGAGGTGGCCTACCCGGGCTACGACACCATGCCCGAGGAGTTTTGGACCGCCCAAGATCCGTTCACCGCACTGGCCGTCGCGGCCGCCGTGACCGAAACCGCGATCCTCGGGTCCAGCACCATCAACGCGACGCAGTACCAGCCCGCCAACTTCGCCCGGCTGCTGACCAGCATCGACGTGGCCAGCAACGGCCGGCTGCTCCCCGGCCTGGGCATCGGCTGGTCACCCGACGAATACGCGGCCGTCGGCGTTCCGATGGCGGAACGCGGCAAGCGGCTGGACGATCTACTCGATCTTCTCGACACCTGGTGGACCAAGGACACCGTGTCACACAACGGCATCGGCTACACGATTCCGGAGACCCACGTCCACCTGAAACCGGTACGCAAGCCGCCCGTACACCTGGCCGGGTTCGGCGAGAGGGCACTGCGCCGGGTCGCCGAGCGGGCGGATGGCTGGCTGCCGGTCTGGACGGTGCCCGAAACCATCCCCGCCGACATGCTCACCTCCACCCTGGCCAAGATCCGGGCCGACGCCGAACAAGCCGGTCGCGACCCGCGGACACTGGGCGTGGCGCTGCGAGTGAATGCCGCCCCGGACACGAAGCCGGAACTCATCGCCGAGTCGGTGACGAAGATCGTCGCGACACTTGCGCCGGACCACACCTTCGTCGACCTCACCTACCTGACCAGCAGCGTGGAAGAACACATCGACCTCACCGGCCGCCTGCTGGAACTGACCGCCATGGGCTGATTCCCGACGCGGCGCGGACGGGAGCAGCACCCGCTGCCAGGTGACGACGGAGATCGACCTCGACAGACGTGTCAGCCCCACAAAATGTTCACACATCGTCGTCCTACGTGCTGCAACGCACGGACGGGGGGTGGCGCCCAGTCACAGACGGGATATCCGCACTCATGCTCCGCACAAACGAGATCCAGCGGTACGTTGCGCGCCTGAGCCCGCCGGCCCCCAGGCTGAGCACTGACATGTACGAGGCCATGCATACGAATGAGGAGATTCGCGACGAGCTGGCCAGCCGCATGGTGCTCGCCGCGCTCCCGACGTTCTTGACCACTGCATTCGAGAAGAACGCTGGCGACCTGATCAGTCATCACTGATCACGTACGTCTTCACCGCATGGGTCAGAGGCTGGTTACGACTCCGGTATGACCAAGACACCCTGCCGAGTTCCGAAGCTCATCAACACCCAGAACTCGACAGATCGCCACGACTCTCGCCATCAGCGTCAGCGCTGTCCAGAACCGCCTCTACCGCTTCCGGCGGTCCGTGGTCGCCCCAGCCCTGCGACGATCCGGAACGCCGTCCGGCGCGACGTCATCGGTCGCGATCGACCGACTGGGCCGACTCGCATGCACTCCTCGCTCGGCCCGCCGCGGCGGCCACTGGAAGGAACATAAATGGCTACGCTGTAGCTGATATTGTCGGGCCCGGTCAATCCTGGACGCACTTTGACGCGTGTCACCATCGTCGAACAGCCGCGACGCGACCTCGACCGGCCGACGCGCCCAGGTCGCCTTCGCGATGCAACTGAACCCGGACCGGTTCCCCGTTACGGTCGCCGTCGCCGACGCACTCCCGGCGCCACCGGAGGACGCGTTCGAATTCGGGTTGCGACTGATCATCACCGGCCCCGGCGAACTCCGTCACCCCGCTGGCGCCGACGACGTCACCGGGCGGCAGCGTGCAGCTGACGCAGCCCGTTGACGATCAACTCCAGACCGAATGCGAACTCGTCCTCCAGCGGCACCGGCAGGGAGTCCGCAACCCTGCGCGTGGCCGGGAAGTCGACGGACGACAGGTCGTGGAACCGCGCCGACACCCGCTCCTGCTCGGCGCCGTTCCCAGAACCGACGAGCTGGATGGCGAAACCGAGGACGTAGCGCGCGAGCGTGGCGTAGGCGCGCGCCGCGAGGCTCGGCGGCAACCCGCCGTCGAGCAGGACGGCCAGGCAGCGTTCCCGCAGCACCATCGCGTTCGGTCCGGTCGGGGTCTGCTCGATCAGCAGGGGCGCGATCTGCCGGTGCCGGCCCAGCGTGTCGAACATCGCCTGAGCGACGGCATGGCAGGCCTGGTCCCAGCGCAGCTCCGCCAGCGTCCGGGAGTCGAGTTCGATCTCGCCGAACACGCGGTCGATGACGTGGTTGATCAACGTCGCCCGGTTGCCGAAGTGGCGATAGAGCGTGGCCGTGCCGGATTCGAGTCGTTGAGCAAGGCTGCGCATCGACAGCGCCTCGGCGCCTTCCTCGTCGACGAGCTGCAACGCCGCGGCGAGGATCCGGTCCAGCGGGACAGCAGGACGGCCCCGCGATCGTCGTGCGAACGCGGCGGCTTCGGTTGACAGGGAGGGTTTCGACACACCCAGAAGTATGACCACAGGTTGACACCCACCGCAATAACGGCAACACTGTTGCCATTATGAAGAGCAATCACACCCGGTCAGTTTCGGTCGACGGCGTGCGCGTTCACTACGAACGCGCAGGTCAAGGCCCCGCTGTGGTGCTGTTGCACGGCAGCGGGTCGTCATTGGAGGGCTTCGAGCGGGTCGCGGAGCTGCTGTCGGCGTCCCACGACGTCATCCGCCCGGACCTGCCCGGGTTCGGGCGGACGGGGCCGCGGCCCGACCGCGACTACCGCGTCCGCACGTACGCGGGCACGATCGCCCGGTTCATGACCGCGCTGGGCGTGCCGCAGTTCGCCGTGGCGGGCAATTCGCTGGGCGGCAACATCGCATGGAACCTCGCGCTGGATGCCCCCGAGCGGGTGGATGCGCTGGTGCTGATCAACGCCACGGGCTACCCGGAGAAGACGCTGCCCGCCGGGTTGCGGCTGGCCCGGAATCCGTTGCTGCGCCCGCTGGTGCGGCGGTGGCTGCCGCGCGGCGCGACCGAACGCGGGCTGCGCGAAGCCGTCGGCGCGAACTCCGCGATCGTGGACGACGCCATGGTCGATCGGGTGCACGCGCTGACCAGCCGCCCGGGGAACCGGTCGGCGTTCGTCGACTTCGCCAACACCGACCAGCCCGACCGCAGCGGCGACCTCCCGAAGATCGCGGTCCCGACGCTGGTCCTGCGCAGCGCGAGCGTCGATGGGCAGCACTTCGCCCGCGACATCCCCGGCGCCCACGAGCGCGTACACACCGGCGGTGGCCATCTGCTGCCGGAAGAGGACCCGGACTGGGTGGCCACGGCGATCAGGGAGTTCCTGCGATGAAGTACTTCGTTGCCTCCGATGAGGATCGCCGGCTTGACGCGGCCACGCGCCGGACCCTGCGCGGTGACTTCGTCGCCCTGTCCGACGGGGTGACGCACTACGAGCTGACCGGCCCCGAGGACGGGGAGCTCGCCGTGCTGGTCGGCGGGATCACGATCCCGTTGTCCTATTGGGACGGACTCGCCGCGCGGCTGCACGCCCGCGGTCTGCGCACCCTGGCCTGCAGCGCCTACGGCCGCGGCTATTCCGACCGGGTCCGGGGCCGCTACGACGAGGCTTTGTTCGTCCGGCAGCTGGCCGAGCTCACCGCCGCGCTGGGCCTCACCGGACCGCACCACGTCGTCGGCACGTCGATGGGTGCCCTGGTCGCGATGGCCTATGCGAACCGGGACCCGGCGACCGTGGCCACGCTCACGATCGTGGGCCCGGCCGGGCTGGGTGCGCGGCCGCTGCCGCAGCGGTTGCTGCGCAACGATCTCATCGCCGGATTCATCGCCCGGCGCTTCGGCCGCAACCTCCTGGAAGACCACCTCGGGCACAACGTCCGCGACCCCGGGCTCTCCGCCCGGCTGGTCGCGATGGTGCAGGACGCCTACCGCTACGAAGGCTCCCTCTACGCGTTCTTCCAGACCCTGCAGGACTTTCCGCTGCACGAACGGAAGGACCTGTTCCGCAGGACCGGCGAGCTGGGGCTTCCGGTCCTGCTGGTGTGGGGCGACGACGACCAGGTCACCCCGATCACCCACCTCGGCACCGTCCACGAGTTGCTGCGCCCGCGGCAGACGCACGTGATCACCGAATGCGGCCACATGGCCCCCTACGAACGGCCGGACGACGTCGGCGACCTGCTCGCGTCGTTCACCGTTCCTCACCCGGAACGGCTCGAACCATGAACGACACCCTCGACGTCCTGATCGCCGGCGCCGGCCCGGCCGGCACCACCCTGGCCATCGACCTGGCCCGCCGCGGCCTCGCGGTCCGGATCCTCGACAAGGCCCCGCAGTCCTTCGACGGCTCCCGCGCCAAAGGCCTCCAGCCCCGCACCCTCGAGGTCTTCGACGACCTCGGCGTGCTCGGCGACATCCTCGACGGCAGCAGCGACTACCCCCGCCTGGGTATTCACCTGGGCCCGGTCGCCGTCCCGTGGCGGATGTTCCGCAACCGCGACCGCACCGCCGACGTCCCCTACCCGAACACGCGGCTGATGCCCCAGTACCGCACCGACGCCGTGCTGCACGACCGCCTCGACCGGCTGGGCGGCAAGGTCGAATACGGCCGGGAAATCACCGAATTCACCCTGGACGCCACGTCGGTCACCGCCACCGTGACCAGCGACGACGGCCCCGAACGGATCACCGCTCGCTACCTCGTCGGCGCCGACGGCGGATCGAGCGCCGTCCGCAAACACCTCGGGCTGGGGTTCCTGGGCGAGACCCGCGAGGCAGATCGGATGCTCATCGTCGACGCCGCCACCACCGGCCTGTCCCGCGACCGCTGGCACGTCTGGCCGGGTGTGAAGGGCCGGTTCGTGGGCGCGTGCCCGCTGCCGCACACGGATCTGTTCCAGTGGATGATCCGCCTGTCCCCGGACGAAGAGCCGCCCGAGGGCGAGGAGGCGATCACTCGGCGGATCCGGGCGCACACTCGCAACCGGGCGATCGCCGTCTGCGACATCCGGTGGCGGTCGGTGTTCCGGCCCAACATCCGCTTGGCCGAGGCCTACCGCCGCGGGCGGGTCTTCCTCGTCGGCGACGCCGCCCACGTGCACACCCCGGCCGGCGCGCAAGGCCTCAACACCGGCATCCAGGACGCCTACAACCTCGGCTGGAAGCTCGGCCAGGTCCTCGCCGGCGCCGACCCGCGGCTGCTGGACAGCTACGAAGCCGAACGTCTGCCGATCGCCGCGGGCGTGCTCGGCCTGTCGACGAAGAAGTACGAAGGCCTCGCCAAGCTCGACCCCTCCAGCCTGCGCCGCGGCAAGGACGAACAACAGCTGTCCCTGACATACCACGGCGGCCCGCTCGCGCCCAGCGGAACCGACCGCACGAAGACGCTGCAGGCCGGCGACCGCGCACCGGACACCGAACTGCTCGACACGGACGGAAAGCCGGTGCGCCTGTTCGACACCTACCGGGGGCCGCAATTCACCGTCGTCGCCTACGGCGCAGAAGCCGTGGCAGCGAGCGAAGAACTCGACTGGCCGACCGCCGGGGCGCCGCTGCAGCGCGTCGTCGTCGACGCCGAGGCCAAAGCCGACCACGTCCTCACCGATCACCGGCGTGACTTCCGCCGTGTTCACGGGATCGAGAGAGACGCCCTGCTGCTCGTCCGGCCCGACGGCTACCTCGGGCACATCGCGACCCACGACTTCCGTACCTCGACCCGCGCCGCCGTGCGCACCATGACCCCGGAGGTGGCCGGATGATCCACATCCTCCTGCGCGGAGCACAGGTCATCACCATGGCACCGCACCGGCCCGACACCGAACACGCTGACATCCTCATCGACGACGACACCATCGCCGCCGTCGGCGAAAACCTCGACCCGACCGGTGCGGACATCATCGACGTCACCGGCCGGATCATCATGCCCGGCCTGGTCAACGCCCACCTGCACACCTGGCAAACCGCCCTGCGAGGCGTGGGCACCGACTGGACGCTGATGGACTACCTCGGCCGCATGCACGGCGCCGCGGCCCGCCACTACCGCCCCGAGGACATGCACATCGGCACCCTCGCCGGCGCGCTGAGCCAGCTCGACCGCGGCACCACCACCGTGGGCGACTGGTGCCACAACACGCCCACCCCGGAGCACACAGACGCCGCCTTCGACGGCCTCCGCGCTTCCGGCGTCCGCGGGGTGTTCCTGCACGGCACCCCCTACTCCGCGGCCGATGCGACACACCCGGTCGGCGAAATCGACCGGCTGTCCGGTGGCCCGCTGCTCACCATCGGCATGGCCGTCCGCGGGCCACAACTGTCCACTCCGGACACCGCGGTCGCCGACTTCCGCGCCGCCGCCGAACGCGGCCTCGTCGTCTCGATGCACCAGAGCGGCGGCGAACCCGGGCCCGGTTGGGCCGCGGTGCGGGACGCCGGGCTGCTGAGCCCCCGCACGAACATCGTGCACGGCGCCGGTCTCACCGACGACTGGTTCAAAACCCTGGTCGACGCGGGCGCAACCCTCACCAGCACGCCCGAGAACGAACTCGGCCAAGGCCACGGGTTCCCCGTCACCGGGCACCTGCTCCGGCTGGGCGCCGCACCGTCGCTGGGCACCGACACCGACGCCATCACCCCCGCCGACGTGCTCTCCGCAGCCCGCATCGCCCTGGCACACCAGCGCGGCCACGACCACGAGCACCACCGGCAGACCACCGGCTCCTTCTCCCACACCGCAACGATCACCGCCAAGCAAGCACTCGCCTGGGCCACTGTCGAAGGCGCCCGCGCACTCGGCCTCGCCGACCGCGTCGGCCGGCTCGAACCGGGCATGCAAGCCGACCTCATCGTCCTTGACGCCCCGGCACCGAACCCGATCGCCACCGCCCTGCACGCCACCGCCGCCGACATCGAAGCGGTCATGATCGCCGGACGCTGGCGCAAACGCGACCACACCCTCCTCGACGTCGACCTCGGCACCATACGAGCCCAGCTCCACGAATCCGCAGCCCATCTCCTCCCCCACTTCCCGGGCTGATGAGCACGCGGGCCGAACTCGCCGGCCGGACCCGATCGGACCTGCTGGCCGCGGCGAAGCGGCTGTTCTCCGAACGCGGCTATCTCGACACCAAGATCACCGACATCGCCGCCGCGGCCGGGCGCGCGGCCGGGTCCTTCTACTCCCACTTCAGCGGTAAGGAACAGCTCCTCACCGCGCTGCGAAGCGAACTTGCCGAGACAGCGGTACCCGGCCCGGCCGGCGACAACCCGATCCGTGAGCACGTCACGGCCTGCTGGACCGCGATGCGCACCCACCGCCCCACGCTCATCGCGCTGCTGCAGTCGGCGATCGCCGCCGCCCCGGCTTCCGGACGCCTTTGGCACGAGCTGACCACCCGGACCGCACCACTGCGAAGGCATCTAGAGGACCTGCGCGATCGCGGCGAGCCGCTGCCGGGCGACCCCGAGCTGCTGGCGGCGGCCGTGGGCGCCATGCTCGCCGGACTCAACCACGCGCTGCCCACCGACGACGGCCGCGTCGCCGACACCGTAACCAACCTCGTGCTCTACGGCCTGGCCGGGCCCCGCGTCGGGGCCGATGCATCCGATGCCGAAAACCGAACTTCTCGATGACGGCGCCGCAGCCGTCAAATTCTTCCGCCGGGACCCCGGCAAACCCTGGCAGCGCGGGACGAACGAGAACGCGAACGGCCTCGCTCGCCGACAACCTGCCCAAACACAGCGATCTCTCGATCCACACGCCTGCCGACCTGGCCGCCATCGAGCATCGGTTCAACACCCGACCACGCAAGGGACTCGACTGGCGAACACCGCTCGAGGTCTTCCAAGGCGCGATGGGATCTTAAAAGATCGACGCCAGTGCGACGATCGCTCGAAACCGCCTCCAGTGATACGCAGGTGATCAGCGGAACAAAGTCGAGACCCATGGCGGTACTTGTCCGTTCGAGTGACCACGCCCGTGATCCAGCACGACGGTCTTGTCCGCCGCCTGGATTCATCAGAAACTGCCGCTTCCGTAGTTGCTCGAGGGACCGCCGTGGTACTTCGACCACATCGGTGGATCACTCGGGTCGTGGGGAAGCGGGATGATCACTTCGCCGGTGAGCCGCGCCCATCCCGATCCCACGGTCTCGTATTTCTCTTTCAACGCGCGAGCGGTCTCCTGCGCCCAATACACGCCGGTGTAGCGATGTTCGGCCCGTTCCGCGGTCAGCGCGGCGTGCACCTCCTGCACGGTGTGCATACTTCCGCCTCCGACGTCCAGGCTCCTCAGATAGATCCAGAAGCTGCGGCGCCCGCCTGGATGCTTGCGGATCTCGTAGGCCCACACCGGACCGGACACGTCGGCGATGGCCTCCGCACGCTTCTTCCTGGCCTGCTCATCTTCTCGTCGTTTGCGCTCCTTCTCCCGCATGGCGTACTCCTCCAGGTACGCGGGAAGGTCATCCATGCTCTGTTGGTGGTCCGCGAGAGCAGCGGCGAAGTCCGACCGCAGCCGCGCGCTCGCCGCGCCATATCCCTTACGCAGCAACCAGTTCCGCCGCGCGTACTTGATCCGCCACCACAGGCCACCCCGAAACGGCGCCCGCCGGTGGAGGCTGACGGCTTCCTCACGTTCCTGCAGCGTGTGGATCTCCGCCAGCAGTCGGCGCGTCGCCGAACACCAGCGATCCCGGTCCTCCCGACCGGCTCTGACGAGTCTGTCCGAAGTGGAGTACGACGAACGGGAGACCTCGGCGCACAGCAACCGGCTGTGCTTACTCAGTTCGGCCCCGACCACGTTGACCGTCCAGCCGCCCAGCAGGCTCCCGAGATCGGTGACATAGAAGTCGAATTCCATTGTTTCTCCTTAACAGCACATTGACCGCCATCAGTCCTCTCCGCGCAACCAGAACGCATCCTCGTCGGCGAACTCGGGCGAGGCGACGATACGTTCGACGAAGTCCACGGCCGGGTGCCCGCGAAGTTCGGAGACCGTGGCGCCCACGACGTCGAGTGCCCGCAGGTCGGCCGCCAGTCGCGCGTACTCGGCCGGGTCGACGTAAAACACCAAGCCGCGCCAGGATGTGTTCTGTGACCGGATGGTGCGGCCGGCCAATTCGATGTTCGGCGTCACCGTGTAGTCGGCGAACATGGCGGCTTCCAGCCGAGCCTGTCGCTCGGTGGTGATCTCATCGAGGCCGGCCGGCGATCGAGCGCGATCGTGGACCGGCTGACCGATGTCCGGAACGAATGACACTGTCACCATTCTGTTGAGCAGAACGTCCCAGATGCCCTCGTGGAGCACGGCTTGAGGGCCATCCACTTCCCAGCGCCGAGAACGCACTTCCACCGGGTAGTCCGCTTTGGGAGTCACCTGCACGGTGCCACCTTCCTCCTGCTCGTCACCGCGATCAGGGCCGTAGATGGGCGCGCATCGAACGCACCCGCCGCTCAAGTTCCCGGAGGTCACCGAAATGCCGGCGTTGCCAGCCGATCGTCCTGTTCCCCTGGCGTCCGGACGTGGCCTTGCGGTAGCGGTCCAGCCAGTCGCCGGCTCCGGCGAGATGCTCCCGCATGACGTCCGGCGGGACGCCACGCTCGCTGAGCCAGAGCAGTTCCTGCAGCCGGTTGTGGTATTCCAGGACCGCGTTCTGATTGATCGTCAATACCCCGCTCTGGTTGAACGCTCGCTTGTAGCCCAACGGCGAGTTCCGTGTCGGTGTGACGATCTCGCTCGGCGGTGGGCCTTCAGGGAAGCGATTCGGGTCGAAGAGCTGGTCGATGTGTCCGAGTTCGTGCTCCAGGTCCAGATAACGCATTCCTGGTCGAAGCCTGAGCTCGAGGTCGGTCCTGATCGTCTCCCCGGCCAGCCCGACGAAGCGGCGGATCGCCACCGAAGGGTCGCTCTCGACCGCGACGATCGTGAAGCCCATCGCCGCCACCTTTGCCGTCTCGGCCGCGAAGTCAGGGTGTTCCTCCATCCGCACCGTGCCATGGGCGATCGACTCCGGTGTCGGATCAATGCCGATCTTGGCGCCGGTGCCGACCTTCCCGCTGGCCCCGCCTCGGGCATAACTGAACGCGGCGTGGCCGACGGCGACGGCGAGAGCGGCGGCCACCGCGACGGCGGAGCCGACCGCCGGGTAGCTACCGCCGCAGCCGTCGTCTCCCGTGGAGCCAAGGGTGTTGACCAGGCCACCCGTGCACCGGGCGACCGCTGTCGCGGGAGTGAGCAACAGCACGGCGAGCACGATGGTGACGACGTGCCCGACCCTCCGGAGCGTTTGACGCATCAGCGGTCCCGTCCTGTGCGGATTTCGTGGCCGGCCTTGAGGTCCTGGATGCGCCGCCGCAGATCGGTGAAGTCCACCTCCGCCCCGTCGGGGTCCTGACGTGCCTGGTGCCAGTGACACATGCCCAGGTCGAGTTGGGCTTGGTACAGGCGGGACAGCCGGCGATAGGCAAGCGGCCCACCACGCAGGAAGGCGTCGACGAGGGTTCGGAACCTGCGTGCGGGATTGAGCAGCACCGGCAGTTCGGCGGCGGTGACCGCGTCGTGCCCACTGTTCGCCTCGTGCCGGAGTTCGATGGCCAGCGCGGTGCTCTGGTAGCGCAGGCCACGGCGCAGCAGCACCAGATACATCACCAGGAGCGGGCTGAGCAGCAGCAGAACCAGGAATGGCAACACGACCATGGCGAACACCGGCTCGCTGACCCGGAACTTCAACGGCAGCAACGAGATCAGGCTGTTGTACAGATAGTGGCCGCAGATCGCGGTCAGCAGGCCGCAACAGATCACGACGAGCCTTGTCCTCGGGTTCCGCATCTGCCGGGCGGCGCCGATCGCCGCACCGACCAGCGCCGAGAAGGCCACATGCATCAGCATGATCCCGACCACCTGCCGCAGCCAGTGCTGATAGACGGCGCCGCCCGTGCCCGGGGCGGACATGTACAACATGGATTCGAGGAAGTTGAACCCCAGGCCGACACTGGCACCGACGACGAGACCGGACACCAGGTCGGTGACCCACCGCCGCGCCACGACGGCGATCAGCAGCACGCCGACGCCCTTGGCCAATTCCTCGAAGACGGGCACTTCGACACCGTCGATGATCGCAACGAACCGGTTGAAGCCCAGCAATTGATCGCTCAAGGAGTTGTACAGGACCGGAAGCGCCATTCCGTATCCGACGGCCACCGTCGCACCCCAGCCGAATCCGGCGATCAGGAGCCGGAAAGGCATCCGCCGATGGCGTTGCATCCGGTGCACGGCCCAGAGCGCGATCGCCGTCGTGGGCAGCGAAAGCAGCGCCGCGGACACCAGGTCCGCCCCGCTCTCGGCCCTCGCGTGGATCATCTTGATCAGAAGCGCGATCGGCGGCAGAGCACACGCGAGTGCGATCCACAGCTGACTGTTCCTGTCCCGGCGCCGCAGTCGCTCACCGTCGGCGGCACGGCTGGGGTGGAGCCGGTCGCCGCCCAGGATCAGGCACGCCAGCAGCAGGGCACTGAGCCCGGCGTTCATGTTCGCGGAGACCATCTCCGACACCTGGTACTCCGGCCGGACGAACTGCACGGCCGCCACCATCAGATGGAAGGCGGAGAGCGTGGCCAGCGCCGCCGCCATGACTACCAGAGCACGCGTCACCGGTGCGTCGGGGGAGGCGAGCCGGCGATGACGGACCGCTCGATACAGGATGAAGAGCATCAGGAGCCGGATAACCACCAGGAACCCGGCAGTGAACGACCGGGACCGCGTACTCGCCGCGGCTCCGAAGCTCTCGGAGAACGCGCCGGCCTGAATCTCCAAGGCCGGCTTGCTCAGGAAGAGCAGAAACGGCACCAGCGCGAGGACGCCGCCGATCACCGCGCAGATCACCAAGATCCGCCGGTGTGGATCAGGTTCGTATCCCGCAGTCCGGCCGGTGCCCCTGCCTCCGGAAGCACGGATGAGTTCCCGGGTCACGACGGACGTGCCCCTTCCGGCGACCGAGACCGCCGATCTCTCCCCCGCTGAACGCGGCCGACGAAGGGCCGCGCGTCGTGCACGACCCCGAGCACGCGCGCGCCCACGGCGACCAGCAACGAGGCACCACCGACCCACGCGGAAGGGGTTCCGTCCGACACCGCGTCGGCAGGTTGGGTCGCGACCGCGCCGTCGGGGTCGTAGACGACGTCCAGCCGGGCGCCCTCCCCGGCGGCACGGTATGACAGAGACACGTTCTCCTCGCGTTCTTCCGAGCAGGCGAGGCGATGGTCGTAGTACGTGTCGGTGGTCGTGCTCCATTGCTCACCGTCATAGGTACGGATCGGCACGCGACGGGTCTGGATGTCGAGCACCGTGCAGGACGTGCGGACGCCGCGTTCGGACAACGCCGCGTCGTTCACCCCCTCCCACGCCGCGAAAGCGGCGATCACCGTGGCCGCCGCACCCGCAATGACCCACCCCAAAGGCGCGGCGAGGAGAATGGACGTCAGCCAGAGCAACAAGCCGACGCCGAGCAGGACCACGCCCAGCACGCGCGACGAGTGCGCGCACAGCCAGGCCCCGGCCAGCGACGACGCGACCACGAGTACCGGCTGGACCACGGCGATGACCGACTGCGGCACCGGTCCACCGGGGTGAAGCCTCATGCGTTCGTCCTCCGTCCTGAGGCCGCTCCGTGCGTCGGCCTTGGACTACTACCGTGGGTGATCAGTCCTGTACGTATCTCGCGCTAATCTTGAATTCGCAGGTAGAGAGGGAGGTGTTGTGGAGGTCGAGTTCGCCGTCCTCGGCGACGTTCGCGTTCGGCTCGACGGAGAGGATCTGGACATCGGGCACGCGCGTCAGCGGTCCGTCCTCGCCGTCCTGCTCGCCGAGGCAGGCCACAAGGTGACCGCCGCCCAGCTGGAAGACAGGGTGTGGGGCGAGCGAGCCCCTCGCCAAGCTCGGAACGCCCTCTACAGCTACCTCTTCCGGCTCAGGACGGCCCTGCGGGACGTCGCGGGGTTCGACATCGCCCACCGAAATGGCGGATACGTGCTGGAGGTCGACGTCGAAACCGTCGACCTGCACCTCTTCAGGCGTCTGCTCGGGCAGGCTCACGAAGCCGCCGAAGGCCGGCGAGCGCTGGCCCTGTTCGACCGCGCGCTGCGGCTCTGGCGAGGTGTGCCGTTCGACGAGCTGGACAGCCCCTGGCTGGCGGCGCTGCGCGACCAGCTGCAGAAAGAGCGGTACACCGCCCAGGTCGAGCGCCACGACGTCGCACTGAACCTCGGGATGCACGCCGAACTGCTGGCCGAGCTGACCACCGCGACAGCGGCGAACCCGTTCGACGAGCGACTCGCCGGTCAGCATCTGCTCGCCCTGTACCGATGCGGGCGCCGGGTGGAGGCGTTGACGCGGTACCGCACGTTCCGCGCCCGGCTCGTGGCGGAGATCGGCGTCGAGCCCGGCGATCACCTGCGACGTCTGCATCAGCAGATGCTCGCCTCGCAGGTGCCGCCTCCGCCCGCCGCCCAGCGGGCGGAGCAGAACCAGGAGCCGGTGCCACGGCAGTTACCGGCGGCGTCACCGTGGTTCGTCGCCCGCACCCGTGAACTCGGTCTGCTCGACAAGGCGCGGAACGACGCCGCCGGCGTCGTTCTGGTGACGGGTACCGGAGGGTCGGGCAAGACGTCCTTGGCGCTGCACTGGGCGCATCGCGAGGCCGGGCGGTTCCCCGGCGGGCAGCTGTACGTGAACCTCCGCGGGTTCGATCGAGTGGGCAAGCCGTTGTCTCCGGCCGATGTACTGCATGGTTTCCTGGAGGCGCTGGGCGTGCCGGCAGAGCACGTCCCGGCCGGCCAGGACGCGAGGGCCGCGCTGTATCGCAGTCTGCTGGCCCGTCGGCGAGCACTGGTGGTACTGGACAACGCCTACGACGCCGACCAGGTCCGGCCCCTTCTTCCCGGTGGGGCGGATTGCCTCACGGTGATCACCAGTCGTGAGCGGGCCACCGATCTCGTCACCCATGAGGGAGCCGTGCCCGTCCGCCTGACCGTGCTCGAGGAGATCGAGGCCGTCTCGCTTCTCGTCAGGCGGCTGGGACCCGACCGGGTGACCGCCGAACCCGACGCGGTCGCGCGACTTCTCGCGCACTCCGCCCGGCTCCCGCTGGCCCTGGCCGTAGTGGCGGGTCGCGCGGTGGCCAACCCCGCCTTCCCGCTGAGCGCCCTGGCCGATGAACTGCGCGACGAGCGAGCGCGGCTGGACGCGTTGGAAGCGGACGGCACCACGTCGAGCGTGCGAGCGGTGTTCTCCTGGTCGTACCGCACGCTGAGCCCCGAGGCGGCCCGGCTGTTCCGGCTGCTGAGCCTGCACCCCGGCCCCGACGCGAGCCGGTTCGCCGCGGCCGCGCTGGCCGGGATCGACACGTCCCGCACCCACACCCTGCTGAACGAACTGATACGGACACACCTCGTCGACGAGCCCCGCCCCGGTCGCTTCCGCTCACACGACCTGCTCCGCGTCTACGCGGCCGAACTGGCTGAGCGGGAGGACACCGACGAGGAACGGAGAAGCGCACTGCACCGATGCCTCGACTTCTACCTCCACACCGGATTCGCCGCCGAACGGCACCTGGCGCCGCACTGGCCACCGATCGTGCTCGCCAACGCACAAGACCACGTCCCACATCCGCCCGTCAACGACTACCACCAGGCCATGCACTGGCTCACCACGGAGCACGACACCCTGCTCGCCGCGACGGCGGCAGCCGTCCGCGCAGGCCTCGACGTGCACGCCTGGCAGCTGCCCTGGGTGCACAGCACCTACCTGAGCAGGCGAGGTCATCTGGCGCACCGCGCCGAGTCCCAGCGCACGGCACTGGCGGCCGCCGACCGCCTCGATGACGACTTCGCCCGAGCCACCAGCCGCCAGCTGCTCGGCAGGGCCGAAATCCTGGTGGGCGACCAAGACCAAGCCCTGAAGAACCTGCGGCACGCGCTCGACCTCTACACCAGCCTCGGGGACACCATGGGTATGGCCATCACCCATTTCTCCCTCAGCTCGGCCTACGACCTGCAGCAGTGCCACACCCGGGCTCTGCGGCACGCCAACCACGCTCTACGGCTATGCCGCGAAGCGGGCGACCATGCATGGGAAGCATTCACGCTCACCGCGATCGGCTGGTATCACGGCAAAGCAGGCCACCACGCCCAATCCCTTGCCCGCTGCAGCGAGGCCAAACCCTTACTGGACCGCATCGGAGACCGAGACGGCCGGGCCCACAACCTCCACTGCCTCGCACGCGCACACCACAATCTCGGCCAGTACACCGAAGCCGCGCAGGGCTTCCGCGACTCACTCGCCCTGTTCCAAGAACTAGGCAGTCCCTATCTGGAAGCGACTACTCTCGACCACCTTGGCGACGCGCTACAAGCCGCAGGCGACCACCCCGGAGCCTGCGACGCGTGGACCCGAGCACTCGAAATCCTTGAACCACTGGCACACCCCGACACCGTCGAGATCGAAGCCAAACTCCTCGACACGAGCGCGCGCCGATAGCCGGCGGTGCTGCCGGCATGGCTCGCCGGGGTACCACTGGCCAAGGACCGGCTACGCGAGCACCGTATCCCGTGCACCGCGGGCATGACGGTCCGCGACCTCGCGGCGGCCGCGCACGGCTCGGCCGATCGATCCACAGTGGACGGACTGCTGCTCTTGACGTCCTCTGTGGACGTCACGCCGTGGTCGGGCGTGGGCACCGAGTTCACCGGCCGTTCGCGTCATCGGCCGCCTGGAACAAGCGAAGACCCTTCGCTGGAGCCCGATCCGCTGCCGCTCGAAATCCGTCGAATCGAGCCTCGAAGGCCGTTGTGAAGCGGTTTTCGCCTGAAGCCGTGGATGACGACGACACCGAACGGGTCACCACACGAAACGGCGGGCGTTGTCGCGGCACGGGGTTCGAGCCCGCCACTGGAGGCGCCGGCCTGGTGCGCCGAGCGTTAACTGAATCGTGACAGCAGGATACGCCGGGGATAAAGGAGGCAGCGGAAGCTTGCGGTATGAAGGAATCGGAGGGGCGACCGGGGACCGCCGCGGGTGCGAAAACCTCGATGGGGCGCGAGCTGATCGAACTCGCGGCGCTCTTCATCGCGGCGGGTGTGGCCCACCTGTTCGTCAGCACGTTGTCGCTCAATCGCGCCGGACCGGTCGTGCTGTTCGGGCTCGGGTTGCTCCTGATCGCCACCTCCGCGTTGCGGCGATGGTGGAGTCACCGTCCGCGAGAGAAGGTGAGTCTCGGCGCGACGGACGAACACGAAGCGGGAACGGGCGTGGCGTGGCGGATCCGCGTCACGGTCCGTGACGTGCCAGGTGCCTTGGCCGGGGTGACGGCCGCGTTGGCGGCGCACCGGTACGACATCGTGTCGATGCAGGTCTTAGCGGTGCAGGACGGCGTGGTCGACGAGTTCCTCCTGCGTGCACCGGCCGGTGCGAGTGAGGCGACCAGAAGCAGGGCCGCGGCGTCAGCCTCGAGGCAGAGGCCATCTTGAGATACGCGCGGCGAGCATGGTTCAGGCCGAACAGGCGTACTGTCGATGCTCCGAAGCTTGAGTTGATCACCACTGTGGTGGCGGTGCGTTCTCGCGCTCGTCGCATCGCCAGACGCGCCCGGGCTTCGGGTGAAATGTCTCTTGAGGACTCGAATCGTCAAGCCTCCAGTGGCTAGTGTTGTGGTCGCAGGACTCTCACGGGCGCTGTAGCGGTGGCCTGACCGGTAAGCGACGACCGACGTTGCCTGCTGCCGTTGACTGTTGACCGCCCCGTGGGCCGTCCTGCGACCGCGTGGCGGTCATGAACAATCACGATCTCGGACACGGCACCGTGCCACGCCATCGTGAACCACGAGTGGATGCACGTCTGGGCGAGAGGCCCTCTAACCGGGACGGGCGATGCGCGCGTACGGCGAGGCGTTGAGATCGTCGCCGACTGTGGCTCGATGCTGCTCGGCTCAACGATCACCCCGTACCTTGAGCGCCGGAAGCGCGCCGGCGGGCCAACAGGGCGCATGTCCGACGAACTGGACTCGGCGCGCGGCGCGCTCGGCTGGTCTCTTGTCGTGGCAACAGCAACCCCAGATCGGGAATCCGGCGAGAAGCTGGCGGGCGCGGCCGTCGCTGCGCGTCTCGCTGGTACCGCGCAGGTCGTCGGGCCGGTTACGTCGTTCTTCTGGCACCTCGGTGAAAGCGGACGGGGCGAGGAGTTCAATGTGACGTTCAAGACGACCGATGCCAGGTACGCCGAGCTGGAGGCGTACATCATCGCGAACCATCCGTGGGACAAGCCCGAGGTGACGGCCGTCGAGCTGGTCCGCGGCTCTGCGGACTACTTGGCATGGGCCGAGGAGTCCACCCGACGCAGTTAGACCTTCAGCCTGGTAAGGAGATCGGCGCCTGCCGGGGTCGAACGGTGGCGGGCGAGACGGCACGCAACGGCCGCCGGAGTTCCGTCCAGCAGCGGCTTTCGCTGTTCTATGCGCCGGAGATCGGTCGCAGCGTGGCGCCTTTGTCGTCGCGCGGGTCGGCGACCGGGGCACGAGCGGTTCGGCCTGGCGGCGGGCGCCGAACGCTAATTTCGACCCCTGAGGCCTCGAACCCGGGGAACTCTCAGAGGTCAGTTTCACGTGCCGGCGACATCCCTTGCCCGAGTTCAAGAGGTGGTGTTTTCGCTGTGCCGCAAAGGGGTGTCCGCAGCCGGCCGCTTGGTCTCATTCTCCTGGGTACGTCGACGACTCAGACGCGGCGGCTTACCGGAGAGAGGAACAAATGCTTAAACGAGCGGTCTTCCTTGCAGTACTGGCCACAGGAGTGGCTTTGGCCGGTCCCATCGGCCCGGCATCAGCGACGGAGAAAGGTGTTGGCCGGGCGCCTGCAGAACAGCGCGGGTCCTGGAAGTGCAGCAAAGAACTTCAGCCCGACGATGGGGATCCGGGCGGTGTCTCCGGGCGCGTCCACCGGTACTGGAGCGGTGGCGGAGCACAACTGGGAGTGCAGTTCCATGCTCTGGACGAAATCGTCGACTACACGAACACGACCAGCGTCAATGGGTACATCAAGCTGATTCGGCGGCTGTCCAACGGCGTGGAGACGGTGATCTGGAGCACGACCGCCTCCCCGGGCGAGACCGACAGAAAGGATCTCAATCTGCCTGAAGGGCAAAGGGTGTACGTGTATGTGCAGGTGAAAGACAGGGGATCCTGCACGAGCGACATGCTCACCACGTAGCACCCCACCAGCCCGGTTCACACCACCCAAGGCTGAGCGGAGCGCGAGCGCCGCGTGGCGTTGGAACGTATGCGAAGCCGGGATCTTTCGGAGGACCGAGTCGCTCGGCTGGGCGTTGCCGTTCGGTCCGGTCTACGAATCTGACCGGTGAAGCCGAAGGCGGTATTCGTTCCATGCCTGGGCGGCCTGATGGAGTTTGTCTTTCCACGGTTGCGGATCGTTGTCGGCGATCTGTTCCCACAGGTTCCTGTTGACCGTCGTGAAGACGTCGATTCCTGTCGCGGGCGCTTCCCGCCAGGCGGGGATCGCAGCGGCCCAGTTCTCCGCGGCCGCAGGTGAGTGGCCTTCGGCGATCAGCCACAGGGCCGCGCAGGCGGGGTCGACCCAGGCGGCGCCGAGGGTGGGCCAGGCCCAGTCCACGATCTTGGCACCGCTGGTGGTGATGAGGATGTTGTGCGGGTTGAGGTCGGTGTGCAGGAGCCGGTCACCGGCCAGCACGGCCAGTTCGCGTTGATCGGCGTAGCCCGCCCAGCGTCGCTCGATGCGCGCCAGCGGCAGCCCGGGTGCCGGTAATTGTCCGAGGCGGGTGAGAACGTCGGCCAGCTTGCCGAGGTCGGCGGAGCCGGGGCCCAGGTCGGCGTGGTGTCCACGAAGGTGGTCGAAGCCGAGGATGTTCCATCCTCCGGCTTCGAACTGCCAGCGCAGGACTGGACCGATACCGGCGATACGGTCGGCGACCGCGGCCTCGCGCTGCTGAGTGGCGATGCGACGGTGCTCGGTGGGCATGCCTTTGACGAACACCGAGGTGCTCGAGGCGTGCACAATCGCCGTGAAACCGGCGTTCAGCCCGGACCTGACCGGGTCCACGGCCTGGACGGTCCCGGTCTCCCGCTCGACCGCGTCACGGACGGCGACGGGCAGGTCGAGCCAGAGGGTACGTTCTCGGGTGTCGTTCAGCATGCCGCGCGCGGTCGAGGTGGTGTTCATGCCGCAACCGTGGTGGCGAAGCCGAGGGTGCTCAGGCCCTCGGACCGGAACAGTCCGTCCGCCGGGCCGCCGGTGACGGTTTGCAGCAACTGGTAGTCGGCCAGGTGGCGTTCGGCCCAGGCGGCGGCATATCGCCACAGGGCACGGCCGTGTCCGTGTCCGCGATACTCGGCCAGGACACCGAAGTACTGCGGCAGCATCGCCGTCGCGCCGTGGCGGTCGGCCATCGTCGCCAGGGGCCCGATCGCTCCGACGATCCGCTCGTCCGCCACGGCGACGAGGATCGGCCCGTCGACCAGACCGTCGCACCAGCGTCGATGCAGGAATTCGAATCCCGTGCCGGGCAGCTGCCCGGCGAAATCCCGGAAGGTGGCCCTCACCGGCGCGGAGGTTCGGTCCAGGTCGAGCACCACTGAATGCGCGGTCCCTTGGACGCCGGCTGCCGGTGATGCGTCGAAGGCCTTGAGCAGGATCCTGGTCGTGGACGGCGCCGTCTCCGGAGTGGTGGCGGACTCACCGGGGTGGAACCAGACGAGGCGCCCGGCCCGGGCGCCGTGCGCCACACGCCACCGACGGGTCGCCTCACGCAGCATCACGATGTCGGGCCGTCCCTGGCTGTAGACGTAGGTCTTGATCGCCGCTTTCCCCCGGCGCGTCAAGGCGGGGATGATCGTGAGGTCGGGGCGGTGCACGATCTCGTCGGTCAGCACCGTTTCGGATTTGGTCGCCGACCAGCGGCTTTCCTTGTCGAAGGGCAGCATCACCCCGGCGGCAGCGGCGGAGAGGACCTCGTCGAAGACCGCCGGCTCGAAGGTGTCCGGGTGCACGGGCCCGAGGGTGGGGACATAGGGGACGTGCAGCACACGGCGCAGCCACTGCGGACGGAAGCGCATGGCGGCACGCTACCCGGACGGCCGAGACGCCCGGTGACCACCGGGGCGGTGACACGCCGATGGTCACCGGGACGTGCACGGGTCAGTACGGGTTGTCGTCGCCGGCGTTGCAGCTGCATTTCGACGATTCGACCAGCACGTCCAGGTCGTCGACGAGTTCGATCTCCTCGATCGGCTTCTCGACGGCCGGCGCGCCGAACTGAATCTCCACGGCAACAGCGGTCATAGCGTTCCATAACCCCAGCGGTACCTCCACCGAGGAGTCCGCGTTGCCGTCGAAATTGCCGCCAGACGTTGTTTTAAACCCTTGACAACCAACAAGAAAATCCCCCTGATTGACACCGCCGCTCTTTAGCCTAACGAGTTACATGTCTTCACTCAATACGAACCTTGCGATTCGAGCAGCCTGTTCTCGCTCATAACCTGGAGCAGCGCCAGCATTCAAGTCATTAATTACAAGCAAGTCAAATGTGAGCGTGGTCAGATTAATGAGAAGTCTATGAATCGCCGCCGCTATAGCAACACCATGCAGTCCACTATTTGCCACGGCGTAGAGTTTGTCAATCCGGGCGCCCACGTCTTTGAGATTGACTTGAATCACGTCAGCATTCGATTTAGTCAGCCGTGACGCCACGTACTGCCACAATCTTGAAATATATCGATCCTGAGTCATCTTTCGACCGTCGATCACCTCATCTGTCGCCGGGTAGAGCGCATCAGCAAGTCGCTCCAGTAGTCGACGGCACGAGAGAGCGACCTGCGATAGCTGCTCTGCACTGTCATGCTCCTCGAGCGTCCTGAGAGCAACGTCGAAGATCTCGATAATTCCCGGGTCTATTTGACGAGCCCTTAAGTATATTTCGTCAGCCACATGCGAGAACGCGCTCCCCAGTATTCGCTCCATGCGACCAGCGCGATTAGCATCTTGAATGCTATCGCGCGGGTCAAGAATAGTATCCTCCAGGCCAGTACTGGCAAAATCGACACTCAGCGCCGAACCGGCAAGTTCGCGCGCGATCGTCTTTTTCCAGTCATGATCACGCAGATCCTCTCCAGCCACCTCGGGATCGTCCATCATTGAATAGAGGAGACTCACGACTCCAGAGTGAATCCGATATCGCAGCGGCAGTACCGCCATATAGAACGCCCATTGCAAGCGGCTGTCGTTTCGCACTTGGATCACACCAAAGTACTCTGACCTACTCCGCAAACGCCCGTCTAATAGTACAGCATCTTCGAGGGCTATTCCCTCAACTATCAACGAGCAAGTAGGCGTCCTCGTAATAAGGTGAGCGAAACTTTCGAGGTCTTGAATTGAGCGCCAACCTGTATCGCCGCCCAGCAAAGCATGGACTGCTTCAGCTAGCTGCGACTGCTGCCGCGGCAGGTAGCTTACACCAGGATTACCTGACCGAATTCTGACATGCTGTCTGTAAGCTGGGATTGTAGCTAGAATTCCCTCAATGGCGACGATTTCCATCCTCCTAAGAGGAGTAAGAAAATCCTCGGACGCATCAGCATTCTCTTCGAGGAAATGAAAAGCGACGTGCACAGTTTACCCCTCTACGCCTCATTGAAAATGAGTCAAACGCGACTCGCATTCTAGCAAGAAAGACTCTTGCTCAATGCGGCGAGGATAGATACGGGTCGTGACAGAAGTTTATTTCTGCGCATTTTCAGCCACCAGGCCAGCCGAGATGCCGAGCGCAAGTAGGCGTAATCTATTTGCAAGGACGCGGGTCACAAGGAAAGGGGGGCGTCACTCGAACACGTGTGTCACGCCATCTCAGTGATCTTCAAGGCTGGAGCGCTACCTGAGCGTAACAGCCTGCCGTCACCACACGACCAGCTCGATAGCCGTCTCAACGCGTCGGCCGGCCAGCGATTGACTGGCTGCTTCACCGGGGTGGTACGTCCACAAGGTGACAACCTCCCCGACCACGGCGGAGGGTGGCCCAGATGAACGCCAAGCGATCGAACAACGCCATCTGGAAAGTGACGTTGCCAGATGGCGTTGAACCTGCGGCCCGACTAAGAGGTGTGCTCGAACAGTACGCAGAGCGGCTCGCTGGGGAGCCGGCCCAGGAGCTCACCCCTGTCCCATTGAAACAAACGATCGAAGGCTTCCAGGTCGACCTCTACATGCGTAGCAACCACAGCGAGGGTCTCTTGCCGTTCGTACGGGAATACCTGCTGAACCCAGACGGTGATGACAGGCGCTTTCACGTCCGCGGTGTCGACGCCTGCCTATTCATAGCCACCAAGTCATCGCTCTACGCCGTCACATCGGGCGGAGGCTTTCGAGTTATTGCCGATGCCGTCGATTACAGCTTCCCCTTCGACTCCGCCAAGAAGCTAATATCGAATAGCTTCACCGCCACCGATGTGCGCGATATGATCGGTTCCAGAACGAGTCGCTCCGAGACGTACCGCCGCGCCTATTCCATCGACAAAAGCGAAGCGGTCGACACGGTGTGGAAGAAGCTGGTGGGCCGGCTCGATGCTGGCCAACTACCGGAGGGCAGCCCCCTCATTGGCCTTATTGACCCCGATAAGCCGCCCGCCCTGGAGATAAAGTCGTCCTTCGTTCTTCGGCAGAAGCTCGATCTCGTTGAGATCACAAAGCTTATCACAGCACTGGAAGCCCTACCGGAACCCGATGAAGAACGCCTCCGACAGCTATCCTTCCTCGACAACTTGTACCCCGTACGAAACGATAAGGGACTGGAAGGCGATCTCACCCGAGCTTTCGTTGAAAATATTCGAAAATCGCTCGCAAATGGCGAGGTACCAGATATCGATGTCCTCGACCCATACGATATCGTCGCGTTCAACGCGGGATCCGACTTTAGGCTGAGCCGCGCCAATCTCGGACAAAGCGCACCCGACTTTGTAGACCTAGTGCCGCAAATCACGCGAAAACTCAAGGACTCTTTGGACGACACCAGTGTGTTTGTTGAGAAGTTTCTGACACTTTCACTGAGCTACAGGATCGACCCAGATGATAGATCGAAAAAGATCTACAGAAAGCTCGTGGACTTCCTGCATGGCCAGGTCGATCTCGACGGGCAAACCTTCTTTCGAATCGACAAGGTGTGGTATCGAAGTCTCGGAGACTTCTTGGAGAACCTGAAGAACGACTTCATTGAGGAAGTGTTCAATGCGGAAGAGCCAATCCTTCTCGATTCTGAGCTGTCGTTTCTACCTTGGGCGAGCGGCTCTGAGAGCGAGTTCAACAGCTTGCAGGCCGATGAAGATGACTTTTACTTTGGGGACGAGATCTTCGCCAACGCTAACCGTGGCGATATTGAACTGTTCGATTTACTCAAGGTGGATAAGGAGTCCAAGCGCCTCTACATCATCCAGACGAAGAGTGGGTTCGGGAACAGCATGAGAGATGCCTGCTCTCAGATTCTTGTCGCCTCGGATGTCATCGAGGCCGACCTTCGTGACGAGCGCAAGCTGCTGACACGCTATTATAGCGAAAAATGGCGTAAAGACGATCACAACAAGAAGGTCACACTCCGGAGTTTTCTTTCATGGTTCTCATACACGCGAACCTATGTTGTGCTATGCTCCACAAAGCAGCAGTTCATTCCAGAAGACTTTGAGAAACGTCGGCTTTATTCACATATTGCGCGCCGCGAGATACTCGCCACAAAGAACGAGATGAAACGAAATCAACGTCAGTTCCGGTTGGCGCACACCAAGTCTGAGAAGAAGCCGACAGGCAGCTGAAACTTTGGACGTCAAACCGATCATCGACGATCTCGACGGCGGCGAAGCGACGTAGACGGTGCCCTTCGGGCTCGACGGTGTGCAGTACGAGATAGACCTCTCCGATGAAAATGCTGAGGCACTGCGCGAGTTGCTCGAGCGCTACACCGCAGCGGGCACCCGCACCGGCGGGCGCAAGCTACGGGTCGCCGCTGGCCAGTCCACAAACGGCAGCAGCCGTACCGCTACGGACCGTGAGCGGAACCTGCAAGTACGTGCCTGGGCGACAGAGAACGGCTACCCGATTGCCGAACGCGGCCGCATCCCGAGCAACATCTACGAGGCGTTCGACAGCGCCGGGGCCCTCGACGCTCAGGCCGATGACGCTCAACCTGAGCCGGTGGAGGAAGCTCCGGCGAAGCCGGCACGCAAGCGAGCTCCGCGGAAGAAGAAGGCCGACAGCTGACGATCGCCCGGCCGCCGCGCCATCTGAGAGACATGGCGCGGCGGCTACGCCTTATCCTGCAACCCAAGGGCCGTCGGGGAATTTGGACACCGCCACGCGGTTGTGTTTGAGGACATACCAAGCCTCGGTGTGAGGTGGGTCATCCCGAGGAAGACGCTGGTCATCCACGCCAGATCCTCCGGCTTCGCTTGCGCAGGTTCCTTCTTGAACATGTCGCGTAGGCCCATCTCTTCAACGCTCCTGGTCTGGTGTTTCCCGGGGCGCCTCACTGAAAGCGTGCTCACTAGCTCGCGCACCAGGCCTTCGCTGTTACAGCGAAGGCCGAAGGTTCTGAACGGGCGGCCAGCCGAACTCTCGGCGAGAGTTCCTCCGTCGTAACGTGCCCGGCGACGACACCGACTCCCCACTACCGCAGTCTGGCGGCAGGAGGCGGAGTTAGATGTCCGACCAGCACGTTTGGCGCGACTTGGCCGTTACCTACGCCGTCGTAGCGCTCATCCAGCTCTACCTCGCGCTATCGACTGGAGCGGCCTGGGCGGCAGCCCTGGCAGCACTTTGGCTGCTGGCGGCGGTCGGATGTATCGTCGTTGCCCATCGGCGAGACGCCGATACCCTCAATGAACCTGTTGGGGACAGGTCGCGTCCGACGGAAGACGTGCTGGAACAGCGGGCACCTCGCCAGCCTAGTGACCGGTCGCGATGACGACTGCGCAGCGCCCTCCGGATCCGGCTTCGTACCGCGGCCAGCACGACTTACTTGATTCCTTCGTGCTCGGAGAAGGCCGGAGCGATTCCCTCAACGCTCTGCGCCGCTACTTCAACGAGGACGCCACTACCGGGCGGCTCTACACCGGCAGGGGCTTCGAGCGACTGGAGGGCGGCGGCGACCTCCCGCACGTCCGTAACTGCATTACCAGCGCCGATGTCCTGGCACTGAGCTACTTGAGCATCACGCACCGCTTGCCCGACGTCGCCTTCGACACCATGGTGACCTACGCCGACGATATCGCTCGGCTGCTCGCGGAGCTGCCGGTCGACATCGACATACACGAGGCAGCGTGGCGGGTATATGCGACTACTTCGCCGGCCGCGGAACTGCATGCGCTCCTGCGACGGTGCGGCGGCACGAACCGCTGGGTGACGGCGAACAAGCTGCTCGCCCGGAAGCGGCCGCGCCTGCTCCCGGTCTACGACAGCAGGGTGGAAAGACTGCTCGGCGCACCGAACAGCTTCTGGGAATGCCTCTGGACTTGGTTCGATGGCGATCCGCAGCGAGTCGACGGGCTGCGGAGCCTCCGGGACGAAGCCAGCGGAATCGAGGACATCAGCTTGCTGCGCTGCCTCGATGTCGTGCTGTGGATGCGTGCAGCAGGCTCTCACATCGACACCGACGAGCCTGGGTAGGTGTGACTCACCAAGCGGAAGGTGCGGCGAAACTCCCGCGAGAAGCAGCGGTGAAACCGTTCGGCGATGAGGCTTGAGCTCTCGAGCAGAGAGCCCCTCGGTCATATGGCCGAGGGGCTCTCTGCCTTCGAAGTCGGTTATTCGCTACTGAGCTTGGCCATCTTCAGTGGCTACTTGGCTGTGCGCCCCGATGATGCGAATCCCATCGTCGTGTAAAACCAGCTTGGGCGGCGCACCGTCGATGCCCGCGCCGGAGTACCAAATCGGCTGCTTCGGCGGATTCACATACGAGGTCACAACCCCGGAGTCTTCGATGTCGATACGGTTGTCACCCTCGGTACGCTCGTCACAGACGTAGACACCGGCCGAAGGAGCGGCTTCAGGTCGCCCAACTGGCCAGCCCTTCAAGCGAAAATCCGGCTTGTTGTTTCGCGTGCACGGCGGAACATCTTGCGAGGCACCGTTTACCGAGATTTCCGTGTCGCCGAACTCCCAGCCATGCACCCACAATATCGGGAGCCCTTCATAGGAATCGAAGACTATCTCAATGTATCCACCTGGCGGAGTTCTCTCCGTAACCTCGAATGACTCCGCAGGCCGAAGGTCGAATGCCATCGGGCAGTGGCTGAGCCTGACGGTGATTGGAGCGCTCAGCGCACTGGCTACCTGTACGGTATTAACGATCGACGACATACTCACCGCTTCAGTGTAACGTCGGCCTCCTGCGCCGCAAGGCGAGACAAGCGCCTCGGCGCACTGCCCTGACAGGTCAGAACGACATGTATTTCTCGCACTTAGTAGTGCCCGAAAGATTGTCTAGCCAAGCATGAACCGCTACGTGGCTAGCACCGTTGATCACGATCAAACCCGACCGGGCGCCGTCCCGCCCTGAAGCGCCGGTTCGGAAAAAGGTCGACTTTCCGCCCGCCGTCGCGGAGAAATGAAGAGTCCCACCACCGGATCCGAGCCATTTCGAGAGACCGACGCCGACAATGCGAAACTTGGCGGTGTTCAACCCCGAATTCATATCAACCAAGTAGACCGTGTCACCGCAGTTCGGACGCTTCGGCGGGTCCAGGGCCAAGGCTGTGGAGCTTGTTGTCAGTGTCAGTGCGAATGCAAAAAGCAGTGCCACGCACGAACGAACAAACATCATCGCGTTACTCCCCCCTCAATCATCCCCCGACAGACAAGTTGGCTGCAACTCGCAGCTAAGCGGAGCCTGAATGATCCTGACTATAGGCCAGTCGAGTGAACAAAAATGCTCACCGAAAACCAGTCCTGTTCCGCATATTACTTACGAATTCCGCAAAAATAACGCTGCTTAGTTGATCTTCTCGCCCGCACCAAGCGGGGATCGACCCAAAGTTTCCCTGAGGACAGCTCGCTCCGCCCCAGAATCGACCAGCTGATCTCAGCCGGCCGACGCGACGTTCTGGCTCGATCGGCAAACGTGAAAATCGGCCAATGAGGTGCCTACCAGGCGTTCCGCCGCTTCGCTAAGTCTTCCTCCGCCTGATCTCGGCGACGCACTCGTGCCCGATGACGAACGGGCCGCGGAACGGGACCTTGCCGCAGATGCCGCCGACGACCGGGGTCGACTGGGCCCAGAGCCATTCCTGCTTGCAGGACCCGGAACACCGGCCGGTTGCCTGCAAGGTCTCGCCGTCGCAGCGGGCGGCGACGAAGGGCCGGATGATCGCGTCCGTCGCCTCCAGCGATGCCGGAGCGTCCCGCTCGTGCCAGGCCAACCTGCCGGGACGTTCGAACCACAGCTCACGCACCGGCGAATCCTGGCAGGTCGCGGACGAAGACGGGTTTGAGGTGCCGTTCGGGCAAAGCGCTGGGCAGTTCTTCCCAGTCGAACACGTCCGACACCACCCGCCTGGGGTCCACCAGTCCGGACTGGGCGAGGTCGAGCGCCTCGGGCAGGTGCGCACGCACGTTGTCGCGGGCGATGCGCTTCGTCACCCCGGTCAGATACATCTCCAGCAGCGGCAGCTCGCCGGGGCGGAAATGGTTTCCCGCGCTCTCGCAAGACCCTTCCGGTACCAGTGACCGCAGCGCGACTAGTCCAGCAGGTAGATCGCGGGCTCGCGGACCAGCGCCCTGGCCACGGCCACGCGCTGGCGCTGCCCGCCGGACAGCGCCTTGGGCCGCCGGTCGAGGTACTGCGTCAGCTCCAGCATCTCAGCGACCTCGTCGATCTTCGCGACCATGTCCGGGCGTTTGAGCGCCTTGCGCCGCGCCAGGTTGCCCACGATCGGGATGTGGTGCCACCACCGCTGCTCGTCCATCAGCAGCGGAAACGCGATGTTGGCGCGCACCGTCATCTGCGGGTAGAGCGCGTAGGACTGGAACACGAAGGCGACGTTGCGCTCCTTCGGCGACTTGGCGTTGACGACCTCGGTGAGGCCCGCGATCATGCGGAGCATTGTGGACTTGCCGCAGCCCGACGGGCCGAGCAGGACGAGGAACTCCTAATCCGGTACCTCTGCGTCGAACTCGCGGATTACCTCGGTGCCTCCGTAGCTCTTGCCGATGTGGGCGAACGTGATGACCGGCATGATGATCAGCCCTTCACTTGCCTTGTCCCTTCTATTGGACACTTCGCTTCCCAGACTTAGCGCGGCCCGCTGACTCACTCGATGGCCTTGAGACCGGACTCGCCCTCGTCGCGACCTTCACGGGCCTCTGCTTCGTCATCGACGCCGCCCTGCGTTTCGGAAAGATCCTGAGACGGACCCTGACGGCACCGCCGGTTGCCACAAAACTGGTCAACGAGCGTGTCCTGGTCGACCGAAATCCGGCGTTCATCACCGAGCGGCGACTCCGGCACAGACAAGACCCATCTGCTCATCAGACTCAGCAGTGTCCCGTCCAGCATGTGAGCCGGCACAACACGGATGCCTGGATCCAAAACCCATATGCATCGCACCGACCGCTCGGGCGGCCAGCAGTTCGGCTGATGGCCGTATTGGCGGCGGAGTTGGATTCACTGATTCGAGATCGACGGTGGGCTCATCGGGTGGTCTCGTGTCCCAGCCGGGCGGAGTTGCACTGTCGCTCTGGAGATCGCCGCCAGAATGAGATGGTGATCCGGCAGCGAGGAGACGTGGAATGTCACGCCGTAAGGCCATCGGACTCGGTCTCGTCGGCACCGGCCTGGGTGTGGTGCTCGTGGTGCTCGCCGTGTTCCTGTGGGGTGGTCCGGACCTGGACGCGACGCAGAAGGTCGTCTCGATCCTCGGTGTTGTGATCAGCGCCGGGTCTCTGGCAGTAGGAGTGGCGACCCTGCTGCGCCAGCGCGCGGCGGCCGGCCCCGACCTGGCCCGGTTCGCGCAGGACGTACGACGCCGGTGGGATCGAGAAGCAGCTTTTCGACAGGTGCGCAGTCCAGCGCCGATCAGGTTGCGCTGGAGCTCCACCTCCCGGCCGGTGACCGCGTCCCCGGCCGCGGTCGTGGGCGCGGCGGTGCCTGGTCATCCGGTGCGGTTGAGGCTGTCGGGGGATGTTAGTCAAGCGGCGGAGAAGTACCGGGCGTTGCCGCGACGCCAGCTCGTCATCCTTGGCAAGCCCGGCGCTGGGAAATCCACTCTCGTCATGCTGATGCTGCTGCAGCTGCTCGACACCCGCACCGAGGACGACCCGGTGCCGTACCTAGTGCCCCTGGTGGAATGGGAGGGAAACCCACTGTATGACTGGCTGGCGGATCGGCTGGCACTCGAACATCCCGGACTCGGGGGCGTCCACTCATGCCGCCGGTTGCTCACGACGGGCCGGATCCTGCCGTTGCTCGACGGCTTCGACGAACTACCCGTCCAGCGCCAGGCTCGGGCTCTCGCTTCGATCGACGAAGCGACCGACGGCGACAAACCGGTGGTACTGACCTGCCGCATCACCGAATACGAGGAAGTCATCGCACGCACCCGGTCCCCGCTGGCCACCGCTGCGGTGATCGAGTTGGAAGCGGTGTCAGCCGGGGACGCTCGCTCCTTCCTCGATACCACCGAGCAGGCCGCGCGGTCGTGGGAACCGGTCCTGATGCGACTGGCCGCCGAACCCGACGGGGAACTTGCTGATGCCCTGTCCACCCCGCTGATGATGTCGCTCGCCCGGACCACCTACTCTGCTCCCGGCCAGCTGCTGGCGCTGACCGACCGCACCACAATCCAGCAACGACTGCTGGACGGACTAATCCCCGCTCTCTACCGCAAAAATACCCGCTACACCATCCGTGACGTGCAGACGTGGATGACATTTCTTGCCCGCCACCTTGACCGCACACGCTCGCAGACCATCCGCTGGTGGCAGCTACACCAGGCACTTCCCGCGCTGGCGCGCTGGATCATGGCGCTGCTGTTCCCCATCGCACCTCTCGGCGCCATGATCGGCTACGCCGCCGCGACCTTGGCGAACTGGCCACCTCTCGCTGGCACGGGAATCGGCTTCATCATCGGGTTCGCACTCACCCACTGGGTACCGCCCCGGAGACCGCGACCAATCAGTTATCCGGATTTGTTTGTCGCCGGTTTAGGTGCGGTCCCACTTCCCGGGTTCGTCGCAATCGCGTTCGCCACCGACAGCATCATCATCGACCCGGCGAAACTGCCCAAGTGGGGCCCAGGCACTAATTTCCTCGTTGCTGTCTTTGTCGTCACAGGAATTTCTGGAGTCTGCATCGCCCTCATCGGACGCTTCGTAAGCGTCGACTTCGACCGAAGCCCGCTCGAGCAAGTCCTCGCCGACCGGACCTATGCCCTGACCCAGTTCTTCTGGCTGGTCCCTACGATGTGGATCGGGAGCACACTGCTGTCACGACAACCGTCCATACTCGGCGGTTTGCTCCTGGTGTACCTGTGCCTCACGCTCCAAGTGTCGCACGCGTCCAGCACCTTCCGGCTCCACCGCTGGTTCCTTGCCGCCAGCGGCCGCCTACCACGCGACCTGCTCGCGTTCCTCGACGACGCTCACCAGCGCGGCCTGCTGCGTCGCAACGGCCCGGACTACGAATTCCGCCACCAACTCCTGCAAGCCCGACTCGCCGCGCGAGCACGCAGTGCCAACGAAAGCTGAACGCACAACTCTCGGCGTTCAGGGCTCCACTGATTCTCAGGCAAGGCCTCGATGCCGCGTACGATAGTTCTGGTGCCAATGCCCGCGTTTGCGCTGTACCGTATACACGAACCTGCCAGGTCGCGGTCTTGCACTCCGACCACTGCGGCAAGGCTGCCTTGGTGCCCTGTCGCAAGCTCGGGAGCCACCTCCTAGCATCGGCGCAACCCCACTCTTGGCCAGCGCGGGATTCCATCCGGACGCCACTCTTGGCCAGCGCGGGATTCCATCCGGACGGTCGCGTCTCACGTCAGCTGCACAAATGCAAGGCAAGTGCAGTTCAGACCAACGGGAAGTCGAGCGGTTCAACGGCACCCTGCTCGAGGAATGGGCTACGCGCCCCTATCGCTCCAACCCCGAACACCGCGAAGCCTTTCCCACGATGGCTACCGCGGCCACACCGCACTCGCCGGGCACCCACCCCGCTGTCGCTCGCACGGCGAACTTCACCCACCCCCGCGGTAGCTACCTACCATTGCGGCCCGTCGGGTTTTCGGCGGCGGCCGCAGCCGCCGCCGAAGGCGTCGAACCTCAGGCCCACGCCGGAGGCAGGATCGACCCGGAATCGGCACGCCTGTGAAAACGGAGACGAAACGGGGCCCAATGGCACCGAGTAAAACATGAACAAGACTCGCGAAAAGCGATACATCGACAGGTCAAACGCAATATTGATCTTGAGCCGCCAAGGGGGCTCGAACCCCTGACCTTCTGTTTACAAGACAGATGCTCTACCAGCTGAGCTATAGCGGCCTTGCCCAGGACAGCCTGGACAGGGCCAGTATATCGGCGCCCGTTCAGCGCTCCGCAGGGCGCACCCGCGGGTCCCCGGCCACCGTCCGGAAGGCGTGCGTGAACGTCACGGCGGTCGCCGGGTCCCGGCGGTCGGCGACGTAGTACCAGTTCATCCGAACGGCGTCCGGGGTCACTTCGAGGACGCCCGGACCGTGCGAGTCGAGTTCCACGAAGCGCACGTGCGGGTTCAGCGCGCGGATCGCGGCTTCGACCTTCAGCGAGCCGGTCCGCGGCGGGACGCCGAGCTGCTCGTCGATGTTGTCCGACGTGACCGACGGGCAGACGAACTCGACGGCGACGCTCGCTCCGTCTCGCGGCACGTCGTTCGCCCACGACGAGTGGACGTCGCCGGTCAGGAACACCGTGTTGCCCCGGCCTTGCGCGGCGATGGTGTCGAGGACACGGCGGCGGTCGGCGGTGTAGCCGTCCCATTGGTCGGTGTTGACCGTGGTCGGCTGGCCGTCGAGCAGGTCGTCGAGCGCGAGCCGTTCGCGCGTGGGCAGCGCGGGGATCTTGATGGGCGTGACCATCACCGAGTTCCCGATCAGGTTCCAGGACGCGGTCCCGCGTGCGAGGCCGTCCAGGAACCACTGCCGCTGATCGGCGCCGAGGATGGTGTCGTCCGCCGAGACCGGGCCGGGTTGCCGCGTTCGGTACGTCCGCAGGTCCAGCATGGTCAGGTCGGCCAGCTTCCCGAACTTCAGCCGCCGGTACAGCCGGTCGCCGCGATGCCGCACCGGCATCCATTCGAAGTACGCCCGGTGCGCGGCCCGCATCCGGTCCGCCCAGTCGCCCTCGGTCGCCGGGTCGTGTGACGGCGATCCGCCGGACCAGGCGTTGTCGGCGGCCTCGTGGTCGTCCCAGGTCGCGATCATCGGATGCCGGGCGTGGAGGCGCCGCAGGTGCTCGTCGGTCTTGTACATCGCGTGACGTTGCCGGTAGTCCGCGAGGGTGATCAACTCGTTGGGCGGTACCGACGGCCGGAGATCACCCGCAGGGTTGGGATTCCCTTCGTAGAGGTAGTCACCCAGGTGAATGAAGGCGTCCAGATCGTCGCGGCCGGCCAGATAGCCGTAGGGGGCGAAGTGACCGACAGCCCAGTTCGCACACGAGACCACGCCGAAGCGCAGGCTCTCGACGTCCTCGTCGCGCGGAGGCGCCGTGCGGGTCCGGCCGGTCTGCGAGACCTTCCCCTGAGACGTGAACCGGTACCAGTACCCGGTCGACGCGCACAGCCCGCCGGCCGTCACCTTCACCGTGTGGTCGCGTTCCGGGCCGGTCCGAAGGTGACCGCGAGCGACGACGCGGGTGAATCCGGCGTCCTCGGCCACCTCCCACCGGACGTCCACCGCCGCCCCTTTTCCGGATCCCGGAACGGCCTCGGGCGAAGGCGTGACGCGGGTCCAGAGAAGGACCGAATCGGGCATCGGGTCACCCGAGGCGACCCCGTGCGCGAAAACCGGGGCTTCCGCCCCGCTAGATGCACCCGAAAGGGTGAATGTCGCCGCGGTTCCGGCAGCTGTCACACCGGCCGCGCGAAGAACGGAACGCCTGCTCACAGAGGACGCCATGACATGCAGTGTGCCGTAAACCGGCGAGGTCGCGATGATCTTCCTCCGACGTGGCGGACGCCACTTCGGGTTTCCTGCAACGGTCGAGGCACCGGCCCCGATGCTCCTCGGGAAAGTCCCTCGAACCAGAGTGAGGAGGTGGATCGATCATGAAGATCAACGAGCACACCAAGGGAGCCCAGCGCGGCGAACGAGGTGCCGAAAAGAACCAGGACGAAACACCCGAACGTGGCGAATGGCTGCTGGAAGCGCCGCGCCAGCGTGACGGAGAGCGATCGATCCCCCAGACTCGCTCGCACCGGCCGAATCTGCTGCGCCGCCGCGCCTGGCAGATCCTCGAAGCGCCGACGGCCGAGCAGCCCGCCGTCGACGTCGAAGAGGCGATGGGCCCGCAGCCGCCGGACGACACGACGGTCAACTTCGTCCTGGATCTCGTCCTGCGCATCGGCGAGGTCCAGATGTCGAGCGGCGCCGGCGCCTCCGACGTCACCGCCACGATCATCGCGCTGACCTCCGCGCTCGGCCTCCCGCACTGCGAGGTCGACGTGATCTTCACGTCGATCACGGTGACCTGCCACCGCGGCACCGACATGGCCCCGGTCACGGCGCTGCGCGTGGTCCGTTCGCGCAGCCTCGACTACACGCGGCTGACCCAGACCGAGACCCTGGTCCGCCGGATCGTCCGCGGCAACATCGGCGCCGAAGAGGCCCAGCAGGAACTGCAGCGGATCACGACCGCGCCGCACCCGTACCCCCGTTGGGTGGCCACGGCCGCTTGGGGCGGGCTGGCCGCGTTCATCACCCTGATCCTCGGCGGCAGCATCGACGTCGCGCTGGTCGCGCTGGTGATCAGCGCGGTCATCGACCGGCTCGGCCGGTTCTTGAACCGCTTCGCGCTGCCGTTCTTCTTCCAGCAGGTGATCGGCGGCCTGGTGGCGACGCTGTCCGCGATGGCGATAGTCAGCAGCAACCTGCTCACCACGGACAAACCCACGCTGGTCGTCGCGGCGGCCGTCACCGTGCTGCTGTCCGGGCTCTCCACGGTCTCCGCCGTGCAGGACGCCATCACCGGCTACTACGTCACAGCGGCCGGGCGCACGACCGAAACCGCGCTGATGAGCGCCGGGCTGATCGCGGGCGTGGTGCTCGCGCTGAAGATCGCGGTACTGCTCGGCCTGCCGCTGACGCCGCTGCCCGAGGTCGTTTCCTCGACCCCGCAACAGCTGCCGATCATCATCATCGGCAGCGTCGGCGCGTCGGCCTGCTTCGCGCTCGCCTCGTATTCGACCCTGCGCGCGATGATCGTCGCGGGAGCGGCCGGGGCGATCGGCGGCGCCGTGTACGGCGCGTTGATGCTGACCGACTTCCAGGCCGTCAGCTCCTCCGCGGTCGCCGCGACGCTGGTCGGTTTCTGCGGCGGCGTGCTCGCCAGGCGCCTCAAGGTGACGCCGCTCGTGGTGGCTGTGTCCGGCATCACGCCCCTCCTCCCCGGTCTCTCCACCTATCGTGGTCTATACCAATTGGGCGTCGAGCCCGGCGGGAACATCTCGACGCTGATGACCGCGGTCGCGATCGGGCTTGCCCTGGCAGCGGGTGTGGTACTCGGCGAATACCTGGCGCAGCCGGTGCGCACGGGGCTCGGCAGGCTGGAACGCAAATTCGCCGGGCCGCGGATGGCGGGTCCGCTGGAACCCGCCGAACGACGCTTGGAGTGATCGCTCGGCGACGGGCCGTGGCCTCCTCGCGCGATAGGGTTTCCGCTTAGGGCAGCGACCCGCGATTCGAGGGAGCGGCTGGTGGACGAAGTGATTGCCGAGACGAGCAGAACGGCCTCCGCGGATTTCGTGGTGGTGGCGAACCGGCTACCGGTGGACCTCGAACGGACCGCCGACGGGAGCAGGCGCTGGACGGCGAGCCCCGGCGGACTGGTGTCGGCGCTCGAACCGTTCCTGCGGTCGCGCAAGGGAGCCTGGGTCGGGTGGCCGGGTGTGCCCGACGTCGACGTCGAGGAGTTCGACGACGACGGCCTCGTGCTGCACCCGGTCTCCCTGACGTCGGACGACGTCCGTGACTACTACGAGGGCTTCTCCAACGCGACGCTCTGGCCGCTGTACCACGACGTGGTGGCGCGGCCGGTGTTCGACCGGAGCTGGTGGGAGTCCTACGTCCGGGTGAACCGGCGCTTCGCCGAGGCGAGCGCGAAGGTCGCCGCCGAGGGCGCGACCGTGTGGATCCAGGACTACCAGCTGCAACTGGTCCCGGCGATGCTCCGCGAGCTGCGTCCCGATCTCCGGATCGGGTTCTTCCTGCACATCCCGTTCCCCCCGGTCGAGTTGTTCATGCAGATGCCGTGGCGGACGGAGATCGTCCGTGGCCTGGTCGGGGCCGACCTCGTCGGATTCCACCGGCCGGGTGGCGCGCAGAACTTCCTCTGGCTGGCGCGGCAGCTGGCCGGTCTCGAATCCAGCCGCGGCGCGGTCGGCATCCGCACCCGCCCCGGCCTGATGCAGGTCGGCGACCGCACGGTGCGGGTCGGCGCGTTCCCGATCTCCATCGACGCCATCGGCCTCGACAAACTCGCCAAGACCAAGGGCGTCGCCGAACGCGCCGCCCAGCTGCGCCGTGACCTGGGCAATCCGAAGAAGGTGCTGCTCGGCGTCGACCGGCTCGACTACACGAAGGGCATCGACCTGCGGCTGCAGGCGCTGCACGAGTTGCTTCACGAAGGCCGCGTCCGTCCGGAGGACGTCACGTTCGTCCAGCTGGCCACGCCGAGCCGCGAGCGCGTCGAGCACTACCAGCGGATGCGCGGCGACATCGAGCAGATGGTCGGGCGGATCAACGGCGAATTCGCGCGCGTGGGTCACCCGGTCGTGCATTATCTGCATCAGTCCGTGAACCGGACGGAGCTGGCCGCCTTCTTCTCCGCGGCCGACGTCATGGTGGTCACTCCCCTGCGTGACGGGATGAACCTCGTCTGCAAGGAGTACGTCGCCTGCCGCCACGACCTGGGCGGTTCGCTCGTGCTTTCGGAGTTCGCCGGCGCCGCGGCCGAGCTGACCAGTGCGCTCCTGGTCAACCCGCATGATCTGGACGGGGTGAAGAACGCCTTGGAGACTGCCATTACGCTCGACCCCGCAGAGGGACGCCGCCGTATGCGCGCCATGCGTCGACAGGTCCTCACGCATGACGTCGACCGCTGGGCGCGCTCGTTCCTCCAAGCGCTCGGTGCCGAACCGGCCGACTGATCCCCCTACCCCGCATAGTTCCCGAGGAGAAATCGTTGACCGCCGAGGCACTGCCCGCCGAGCTGCGGCGTGCGATCGTTCAGGTCGCGCGCACCCCGCGGCTGCTGGTCGCCTGCGACTACGACGGCACGCTGGCTCCGATCACGGCCAACCCGGACGAAGCCCGTCCCCTGCCCGAATCGGTAGGTGCGCTCAGGTCGCTGGCCGGCCTGCACGAGACGACCACCGCGGTCATCTCCGGCCGCGCGTTGCGTGATCTCGCCACTCTTTCCCGCCTTCCGGCCGAGGTGAACCTGGTCGGCAGCCACGGATCCGAGTTCGACATCGGCTTCATCCACGCGCTCGACGACAAGGCCCGCGAACTCCACAGACGGCTCGAGGCCGAACTGGAGAACCTGGTGCTCGACGTGCCGGGTGTCTCGCTCGAGGTCAAACCCGCGAGCATCGCGGTGCACGTCCGCCGCGCCGAGCACGAGGCCGGACGGCGAGTCCTCCGCGATGTCCACAATGGACCTTCGAAATGGGAGGGCGTCTCCACGACCGACGGCAAGGAGGTCGTCGAGCTCGCGGTCGTCCAGACGGACAAGGGCCGCGCGCTGGACACCCTGCGCCACCAGGTCGGCGCGACGGCGGCGGTCTTCCTCGGCGACGACGTCACCGACGAGAAGGCGTTCGCCCGGATCTCCGGCCCGGACCTCGGCGTGAAGGTCGGCGACGGCGAAAGCCTGGCCCAGTACCGGGTTCCGGACACGGTCGACGTCGCGATGGCGCTCGCGTTCCTGCTCGAAGAGCGGCGCAACTGGCTCTACGGCGAGCAGGCCCCGCCGATCGAGCGGCTTTCCCTGCTGGCCAACGAACGTTCGGTCGCGCTGGTCACGCCGGACGCCCGGCTGACCTGGCTGTGCCACCCCGGCCCCGACGCGCCCGCGATCTTCGCGGACCTGCTCGGCGGTGCCGGCGCGGGCCACTTCTCGATCAAGCCGCACCGCAACGGCCTGCCACTCGGGCAGCGTTACCTGCCGAACACGATGACCGTCGAGACCCGCTGGTCGCGGCTGCTCGTCACCGACTACCTCGAACCGGAGAGCCCCGCGCACCGCACGGATCTCGTCCGGGTGATCTCGGGTGAGACGGCGGCGGAGATCGTGTTCGCGCCGCGGCCCGAATTCGGCGGTGTGCCGGTGAAGCTGGTCGCCGAGGACGACGGGATCCTGGTGCAGGGCACCTCGGAACCGTTCGCGCTGCGCTCGCCCGGCGTGGAGTGGGAGATCACCTCCGACGGTATGAACGACACCGCGACGGCGCTCGTCACCCCCTCCCCGGAGAACCCGGTGGTGCTCGAACTCCGTTGCGGCACTTCGGATCTCAGCGAGCACGAACTGTCCGAAGTGGAGCGACGGACGCGCGCGGGCGACTACTGGAGCACCTGGGCGCGGACGCTCAAGCTGCCCAGCGTCCAGACCGACCTCGTCGGCCGCTCGGCGCTCACCCTGCGCGGGCTGGTGAACACCGACACCGGCGGCGTGCTCGCGGCGGCGACGTCCTCGCTGCCGGAGGAGATCGGCGGCGTCCGCAACTGGGACTACCGCTACTGCTGGATCCGCGACGCGGCCATGACCGTGCGCGAACTGGTCCACCTCGGCTCGACCGAAGAGGCCGAAGGCTACCTCCGGTGGCTGCACGGCGTTCTGTCCACTTTGGCCGGTCCGGAACGGCTGCACCCGCTGTACACCTTGGCGGGCAGCGTGATCGGCGCCGAAGCGGTCATCGAATCGCTGCCCGGATACGCCGGTTCGCGGCCGGTCCGCGTCGGCAACCTGGCGAACCACCAGGTACAGCTGGACGTGTTCGGCCCGGTCGTCGAACTCGTGCAGACGCTGGCGGAGGCGCGCGGAGAGCTGCGCGACGAGGACTGGCAGATGGTGCGCGCGATGGCCGAGGCCGTCACGCGGCGCTGGAACGAGCCGGACCACGGCATCTGGGAGGAACGGCACGTGCCGCGCCACCGGGTGTACTCGCGGGTGATGTGCTGGGTGACCATCGACCGGGCGGTCAAACTGGGCGAGGTCTACGGCCGCGCGGTGCCGGGCGCGTGGCCTTCGCTGCGCGACGAGATCGCCGCGGACGTGCTGGAGAAGGGCTGGAACGAAGAGGTCCAGGCCTTCACCACCGCCTACGACGGAACGGACCTCGACGCCGCTTCCCTGTTCGTCGGGCTGACCGGGCTGATCGATCCGGCCGACCCGCGCTTCCAGTCCACGGTGACCGCGATCGAGGCGGAACTGCGCAGTGGGTCCACCGTGTACCGGTATCGCCGCGACGACGGTCTTCCCGGCGGCGAGGGCGGTTTCCACATTTGCGCGGCCTGGCTCATCGAGGCGTACCTGCTCACCGGGCGGCGCACCGAGGCCGAGGAACTGTTCACGCAGATCGTCGACGCGGCGGGCCCGACCGGCCTGCTGCCCGAGCAGTTCGACCCGATCGCGGAGCGCTCGCTGGGCAACCACCCGCAGGCGTACTCGCACATCGGGCTGATCCGCTGCGCGAACCTGCTTTCCCAGTAGCTCGCTTCACGTGTCAGGAAAGGGTCGTTCAGGACGTTTTTCGTCCTGAACGACCCTTTCCTGACGTTCGGTGGCGCGGTCTCTGTTCTCAAGGGTCGGCGTGACTCCTGGCGATTCGAACCGGACCTTGTCGCTCCTTCGGTCTTGAGTGGCGATTCGGCTTTCCCGAGGGATAGGCCAAAGACTCAAGTGTCCACAAACGACATCACCCGGCGACTGAGCGTCCGATTGATGCCGGAATGCACGATTTCGCGCGGTTCTCTTGAGGGGTGGGACAAAGGTGGCGTGTTGCGAAAGCCACTTTCGCGACGTTGAAGGTTGCGAAAGTGGCTTTCGCAACGTCGGCTGAAGTGGTCGGCTCGGGTGGTGGTGAAGGCCTGGGCGAGCCCCATCGTCGGGGCGTGTGTCACGAAAGCCACTTTCGCGACACCTCCGGAACTCAGGCGATGCGGGGAAAGTCCTCTTCAGCCGCCGGCCACGGACGGGATGATCTGGACTTCCGTCACCTCGGCGAGCGAGGTCTTCGCCCCATCAAGCCGTCGGCATTCCTCACCGTCCACATAGAAGTTCACATAGCGCCGCAGCGCACCCGTCTCGTCGCGCAAACGCCGTTCCAGAGCGGGAAAACCGGCGCCGAGCGAGTCCAGGACCGCGTCGAGCGTCGGGGCGTCGACGTCGAGCGTCGCCTCTCCGCCCGCGAGCGACCGCAGCATCGCGGGCAGCAGGACCCGGACCATCTAGACCACCTGGGCCCGGACGCACAGCACGTCCGGCAGATGCGCGGCCACCTGATGCCAGGTGTCGCCCCCATCGGGGCCGGCCCACACTTCACCGGATCGCGTGCCGAAGTAGATACCGTCCCGCGCGTCGACGCACATGCCGTCCCGGAGCACACCCGCGTAGAAACCCTTGTCCGGCAAGCCGTTCCCGAGTCCCGTCCAGGTCTCGCCCGCGTCCTCGCTGCGGTAGACGCGGCAGCGGCCCTCCGGCGGGAACCGGAGCACGTCGGCCACCAAGGGGAAGTTGTAGACGGTGTCCGGCTCGGTCGGATGGACGACCATGGCGAATCCGAAGTCGTTCGGCAGGCCGCCGGCGATGGACTTCCACGTCTTCGCGTCGTCGTCGCTGCGGTAGACACCGCCGTGGTTCTGCAGGAAGAACCGTTCGGGCCGCGCCGGATGCATCGCGACCTTGTGCACGCATTGCCCGAATTCGGGTTCCTCGTCGGGCAGGAATCCCGCGCTGATCCCGCGGTTCGACGCCGTCCAGCTCTTGCCGCCGTCCTCGGTCCGGTACACGCCGCCCGTAGACATGGCGACGGTGATCCGCCGGGAATCCGTGGGATGCGGCAGGATCGTGTGGATCATCTGGCCGCCGCCACCGGGTGTCCAGTGTGGACGGTGCTCGTGATCCCACAGCCCGCGCACGAGTTCGAAGGTCTCGCCGCAGTCCTCGGACCGGAACAGCGCGGACGGCTCGACACCGGCGTAGACGACGTCCCCGGCGAGCACGATCTGCCAGATGCCTTCGAGCGCGGTCTCCGTGTCGGCGGGGAAGGCGACCGGGGCGTGATCGGGTTCGGACCAGGTTTCGCCGAAGTCCTCGGACGTCGCGATCGTCGGTCCGAAGTGTTCGTTGACCGCGGCCGCGTAGACCTTGCCGGGAGTCAGCGCGACCGCGCGCACCGCCTCCATCGGGAACTTCGGCTCGGAGAGCTCCCAGTTCTCGCGATCCTCGCTGCGGGCGAGGAACAAGCCCTTCCTGGTACCGATCCCCAGCTGGAACTCCACGACGCAGTCCTCCTCGCTCCGGTGATGTGACCCAGGTCACCGTACTACCAGGAGCTGGGAAATGGAGGCGTCGCGCCGGCTGCTGTCCAAGGGGTCGTGGCCTTCGCCTTCTCGGGAGAACGAGGGTCACAGACGAGCAGCCGGCGCGACGGGCTTTCGGGGCGGTCAGGTGCCGCTGATCAGGCGCAGGGCGAGATCGGGGCTGAACTGACCGGCTTCGACGTTCGGCGCGATCCCGCATTTGCCGTCGGAGTCGCCGGGCACCTTGACCCAGAGCAGCATCTCGGCGCCGCCGCCGGTCTGCGAGGTCGCCCCGAGCTTGCGCCCGGCCGGGTTGCACCATTCGGAGCCCAGCGGGCCGTTGCCGTTGCGGCTCGTGTCGATCACGAACGGCTTGGTGTAGCCGTACTTGCTCGACAGCGCGGCGCTGACGGCCTTGCCGTAGTTCGCCGAGTCGGTGGTGGTCTTGTAGTTCGACACGTTGATCGCGAGACCGCGGATCGACTTCACCCCGACGGCGTTGAGCCGGTCGGCCATGGTCGCGGCGGGGATCCAGGTCGAGTTGCCGCCGTCCATGTACGCCCAGGTGTTCGGGGCCTTCGCGGCGAACTGCTCCGCGGCGTACTTGAGGAGGTCGAGGCGGGTCTGGCGCTCACCGGTGGGCAGGCAGTCGAGCTGCGCGAGCGCGTCCGGCTCGATGACGACGACCGCGGGCTTGCCGCCGATGCCGTCGGCGAAGTTCGAGATCCAGGTCCGGTAGGCGTCCGGGCTGCCCGCGCCGCCGCCGGAGTGACCGCCGCAGTCACGGCCGGGGATGTTGTACGCGACCAGGATCGGCAGCTTGTCCGCGACGTCGGCGGCGTAGGTGTAGCCGTCGACCGCGGTCTTGATGTTCCCGCTCCAGTTGCCGAACCAGCGCGCGCCCGCCTTGGTGGAGATGGCGGCCTTGATCTTGTCGGCGGTGCTGCCCGGGTGGTCCTTGACCCAGACCGCGGGGTTGGAGTTCGGGTCGACGTAGAAGCCGTTGGTCTTCTCGAGCGGGTTGCCGTCGGCGGCCATGGCCGGCGAGGCGACCAGTGCCAGCAACGAGGCGGCCAGCAGACCGAGCGTCTTGATGCGCATGTTCCCCAGCTTCGGGCCCTTCCGTACAAGATTCGTACAACCCACGCGTTTCGTCCTCTGAATGCGATCCTTGCGCGCGCAAGTAACGCATTCAGAGGACGAAACGCGGCGTGGGTCAGGCCGAGTAGCCCTTCGGCGGGATCAGGGTCGCGAGCTGGTTGAAGGTGAGCCAGTAGATCTGGTTGCCGCCGAAGTTGGCCGGGTCGGCGATCTTCACCGTCATGTTGTCGCTGTTGTAGCCGATGATCGTGAAGTAGTGGTAGATCGTGTAGTTCGGGTAGCCCGGCGGGTGGTTGTTCGCCGGGGCGACGATGTTCGCGACGATCGCGTAGCCCTTGTCGACGTCCAGCACGATGTCGCGCCACAGCAGGTCGCGCTGCGCCTGGGTCGGCGGGTCGTTCGGCATCTCCTTGGTCTCGTACCAGCCACCGGCGACGTGGTTGTTGAGGACGCGGGTGACCTGCCCGATCCAGTCGGTGCCGTTGGTGGTGGTCGGCAGTTCGTTCGCGAGCTGCTGCTGGCTCGGCGGGTTGCCGTTCTTGGCCGAAATGGCGATCCGGGTGGCGGCCGGGCCGCACCAGTACCCGGTCTCCTGGATCTGGTACTGGATGTTGAGCTCCGCGGCCGCCTTGACCCCTTCGACCTTGGCGGGCGGGGCCATCGACGTCACATCGACGGCGTTTTCACCTTGGGCGAGCGCCACCGCCGGAGCGGTGATCAAGGCGGACGCCGCGAGCGCGGCGACGACCACGGTCCTGAGTCGACGCATGGTAATCCTTCCCCAGTTTCACTTTTGAATGGTGAATAGTGAACATGATCGCCGGTCCCGCGGCTTTTGTCTGCGGCTTCACCTGCGCTTTCCCCGGTCGGCCCACGACGAAAGTAGGATCGGATGAACGCTTCGATGGCCATCGGGCAATAGCGATCGTGCAGGTGATGAAAGACGATCACGAGCAGGCCGGCTCGCGCGGACCGGACAGACCCGATCTCGGTGGCCCCGATCCCGCACCCGTCTTCGGCATGCTCTTCGACGCCCACGCGGCACCGCTGCAGCGTTATCTCGCGCGCCGCGTCGGCACGGAGACCGCGCACGACCTCGTCGCCGAGACATTCCTCGTGGCGCTCCGGCGGCGCGAGACGTACCGCCCGGAGGCCGGGACGGCGCGGGCGTGGCTCTACGGCATCGCGACGAACCTGCTGCGGCATCATGTCCGCACCGAGACGAGGGCGCTCAACGCGACGGCCCGGCTCGCGGCCGCCGGCCAGGCGGTCTCGGCCGGGCACGACGGCCGCGTCGCCGAGCGGGTCGACGCGCAGTCCCGCGCGGCCCAGCTGGCTGGCGCACTGGCCGAACTGAGCGTCGCGGACCGCGACACCCTGCTGCTGGTGTCGTGGGCGGGCCTTGATCCCGGCGAGGTCGCCGAGGCGCTGGGGATTCCCGCCGGGACGGTGAGATCACGGCTGCACCGGATCAGGAGATGGCTGCGCGCCAACGCACCGGAGTCCACAAAGGACGGATCGAGCAGGAACGAGGAGGGCGAAAGTGCACGGCGATAGCGTCAGGAAGGTGTGGTCGGAGGCCGAACTCGACGAGGCGCTGGCCTGCCTCCACGCCGAACCGGAAACCCGGCGGGACGAGCTGTCCCGTGCCAAGGCGGCACTCCTGCGCGCCGCCGGCGAGGTCGAGGACGAACTGCTCCCGAGGCTCGCGCCCCCGCCGAAGAAACGGCCCGGCGCGTGGCGATGGATCGCCGCCGCGGCGGCCGCGGCCCTGGTGTCCGGCGGGGGGATCGTGGCGACGAACGCCTTCACCGGCGGCGACGGCCCGGCCCCCGCGGACCATTCGGTCGTCGGCCCGAACGAAGACGCGCTCGAATCCCTCCACGGCGACGACTTCCCTCTTCGCGACGATCAGTACCGGCTCGTCACGGAGTCCACTTGGACCACGCGCGTCACCAAGTCCGGGCTGGTCTACCAGACCCACGAGATCCTCGAACGCTGGCTGCCGGCCCCGGGCTGGAAGCCGATCAAGACCCGGTTCACCGGCACCGGCGAGATCCGCTGGGTCAAGGGCGACTACCAGACGGCGATGAGGAACGGAGAGGCGCTGCCGGGTCCGTCGTCCTCGGTCAGCGAGAACAACGTGCCGCCGCCGACCACCACCACGACGTCGCCGGCACCTCCGGTCCTCCCGCCCCAGGACCGGCTCCCTTCGGAGAGCGGCTGGACGCAACCCGCCCCGGACTTCCTCGCGGAACTGCCCATCGACGCCGGGAAGATGGCCGAGCGGCTCCGCCACGACGGCATCTGGCCGGACGGCCGCCCCGCGGAACAGCCGAACTCGCCGCCCGAGATGTTCGAGATGGCCTTCAACGTGCTCCGCTCGTCCCAGGGCTTCGGCGCGCAACGGGTGGCTCTGTGCAAAGCACTCGCGAGGATGCCCGGCATCGTCCTGGAGACCGTGACCACTCCTGACGGTCGGGCCGCGTTGTCGTTCTCGGTCACGATGCCGGACCGGACACGCACGTTCATCGTCGACCGGGCGACGGCGGCCGTCGTCGGGAGCCGCGCCGTCCGGGCGAACGACAGGGAAGAGGGCTGGCCGGGGCTGACCCTGTTCGACACGACGATCTCGGTGGTGATCACCGACGAGAACGGTCCCTAACGAGCGTGCTTCGCGGCGTTGAGCGCGCTTCCGACGTCGGCCACCTCCAGCACCCGGATACCCGGCGGGATCTTGCCGGAATCCGGCGGCACCAGCGCATACGTGAAGCCGAGCCGGGCGGCCTCCGCGAGCCGCCGCCCGACGCTCGGCACCCGCCGGACCTCACCCGAGAGCCCGACCTCGCCCATCGCGACGAGTTTGGGCGAGAGCGGGGTGTCCCGCGCAGACGACATCAGCGCCAGCACGACCGCGAGATCGATACCGGGCTCGGTGATCTTCATGCCGCCGACCGTCGCGACGTAGACGTCCTTGTCGCCGACCTTGATGCCCGCCCGCTTCTCCACCACGGCCAGCACCATCGCGAGACGGGCCGAATCGAGACCGCTCACCGCGCGCCGGGGCTGCGGTGACTGGGTCGCCGACACCAGCGCCTGTACCTCGCCCAGCAGCGGCCGCTTGCCCTCCATGGTCACCGTGACCGCGGTGCCCGCGACCGGCTCCGCCGTGTGGCTGAGGAACAGCCCCGACGGGTCGGGCACGCCGACGATGCCCTCCTCGACCAGTTCGAAGCAGCCGATCTCGTCGGCGGCGCCGAAGCGGTTCTTGATGCCGCGCAGCATCCGCAGCGTCGAATGCTTGTCGCCCTCGAATTGCAGGACGACGTCGACCAGATGCTCCAGCACCCGCGGCCCGGCGACCGATCCGTCCTTCGTCACGTGGCCGACCAGCACGATCGGCAGCCCGCGTTCCTTGGCCAGCGCGACCAGCCCGGAGGTGACCGCGCGGACCTGGGTGACCCCGCCCGGCGCGCCCTCCACCTGCGGGGAGGCCATGGTCTGGACCGAGTCGACGATCAGCACGCCCGGTTTGACCGCGTCGACGTGACCGAGGATCGCGGAGAGATCGCTCTCGGCCGCGAGGAACATCTCGTCGTGGACGTTGCCGGTGCGCTCGGCACGCAGGCGCACCTGCCCCGCCGACTCCTCACCCGTGACGTACAGCGCGCGGCCCGCGGTGGCTGCCCACTGATAGGCGACCTCCAGCAGGAGGGTCGACTTGCCGACACCGGGCTCCCCGGCGAGCAGGATGACCGCGCCCGGCACGAACCCGCCGCCGAGCACCCGGTCCAGCTCGGAGACGCCGGTGGGCTTCGCGCGCGCCGTCTCGACGTCGACCTCGCCGATCGGACGCGCCGGGGCACTGGGCGCGCCCGCCGCGACCCTGGCTATCGCGGGGCGGGCGTCGCCGCGCTCCTCGAGCGTTCCCCACGCCTGACATTCGGGGCAGCGCCCGACCCATTTCGGCGCCTCGTACCCGCACTCGCCGCAGCGGTAGGTGCTGCCTTTCTTGACCACCCCGCGAGGCTAGCGGCCACCACCGACAAACCCGGGGAGCGACAAGTACATGAAGGCCCCCTTCCTGTACCTAGGCGCAAGGAAGGGGGCCTTCATGTACTTACGAGGGAGCTAGTGCCCGCCGCCTTCGGCCTTGGGCTTCTCCGGCGCGGGCGCCCGGCTGCCCGGGTGCGACGGCGCCGCGACCGGCAGGTCGACGGTGATCGAGCCGGAGTTCTTGAAGACGAAGGTGACCTTGATGGTCTGGCCCGCCCACACCGGCTGCTTCAGCCCCTGCAGGACGATCGTGGCCTTGCCCACCTGGTCCGGCGCGTTGGTCGTCTCCGGGCCCGCGGACGGCGTGACCGTCCCGGCGACGCTCGACGACGGGGCACCGGAAGACGAGGGCGCACCCGACGAGGACGGCGCACCGGAGGACGAAACCGGCGCGGAGGACGCCGGGGCGCTCGTCGGTGCGACCTCCTTGGTCGACTCGACCGCGTCGGACGGGCCGATCACGAGCGCGTGGCTCGCCACGATGACCTTGGCGCCGGTGATCTTGGCGTCACCGGTGGCGGCTTCGGAGGAGACCGAGACGAGCTCGTCGTCCAGCTTGCCCTGGTTCACGATGGTCAGCGTCAGCGGCGCGGCGGCACCGGCCGGGTACGCCTGCCCCTCGGTCGGGAACTGGAGCGCGGCGTTCCGCAGCACCAGCTCCTTCGCCTGCGCGTACGTCCCGTTGACCGCGGGCTGCTGCGAGTCGGTCTGGGTGATCTGACCAGCACCGCAGCCGGCGAGCACGAGCGCGGCGCCGAGCGCCAGCACACCTGCGCCGAACACGCGACGATTCTGCAGCCTCACGTCGGAGTCCTTCCATCTCACGGCCTCTTCACCGCGAAGACTAGCCGGGCGCCTTCGCGGGCCAAGAACCCGGTGCGTGTTGGCACCCCACCAATGCGGTGACGTGCCCAAGATCAACCGTCCACAAAGGATTTGGAAATCGTTCGCTTCTCACCAGCGTGAGCATGGGCGAATTGGGTTTGTCAACCCCCGGGCGGACCACCGTCAGGCCGCTGACCTGCGACGACGATCGCGGGCCACTAGGTGGGCCTCGTCGGCACGTGCTAAGATGAATTCAGCGAAAGGGGCAGAGGACACATGGTTTTCAAGGTCGGAGAGACCGTCGTCTACCCGCACCACGGTGCCGCACTCATCGAAGCCATCGAGACCCGCGTGATCAAGGGCGAGGAGAAGAAGTACCTCGTCCTCAAAGTCGCGCAAGGGGATCTTACGGTTCGCGTACCCGCAGACAACGCCGAGATCGTCGGCGTTCGTGATGTCGTCGGGCAAGAAGGACTGGACAAGGTTTTCGACGTTCTGCGTGCTCCGCACACCGAGGAGCCCACCAACTGGTCTCGTCGGTACAAGGCCAACCTCGAGAAGCTCGCCTCCGGCGATGTGAACAAGGTGGCCGAAGTGGTGCGCGACCTCTGGCGGCGAGAGAAGGACCGCGGACTTTCAGCCGGCGAGAAGCGCATGCTGGCGAAGGCGCGGCAAATTCTGGTCAGCGAGCTGGCGCTCGCGGAGGGCACCGACGAGGACAAGGCTGAAGTCCTCCTCGACGAAGTTCTGGAAACCGCGGCAGTCTGAACCGGCGGGTGTCCCACGCCAGGTGAGGCTGCGAGGGATACCTCTACGATCGCGCACATATGAGCACCGTCCATATGAGCACAATCGTGTTCGTCACTGTCGTTCGACACCATGCCTCCGACGCGGAGCTCGCTCTCGCGCCGGTCAATGGTGAAGCGCTACTCACGCACACTGTGCGGGGGCTGCTCGCTCTGCCGGATCTCGATCTGGTGGTCGTAGCGGCCCCCGAGCGGTGTGCTGATTTGTTTTCGGCCGCTTTGAGCGGCTTCGAGGAGCGTTGCCGGATAGTACCCGGCTCGTCGCTCAAGCATGCTTTCGACACCGTCGAAAAAGAGATCACCGGGAATCCGGTTTTCCTCGTGCACGACGCCCTGCGCGCCTTCACTCCCCCGGACACGGTCCGTGCCGTCGCGGACGCGGTCCGTGCGGGATCTCCTTTCGTGATTCCCGTACTCCCGATGGCGGACACCGTGAAGGTGACTGATGCGGCGAAAGTGATTACAGGGACCGAAGACCGGGCGTATCTGCGCACGGCGCAAACCCCGCTCGGCTTCACTCGTGAGACTTTTCTCTCGTATGCCGGCAAGCCGTCTCTCGACGGCGCGCACACCATCGCCGGACACCCGGATGCGATGCGCGTCACCAATTCGTTCGAACTGAAGCTGGCCGAAGCGATCGCTCGGGCCGGGGAAGCAGAGGAAGTGCTGTGAGGATCGGGAACGGCGTCGACGTCCACCCCGTCGAGGCGGGCCGCGAATGCTGGATCGCCGGGCTCCTCTGGCCCGGCGTCGACGGTTGCGCGGGTCATTCCGACGGTGACGTCGCCGCGCACGCGTTGTGCGACGCGCTGCTGTCCGCGGCCGGGCTCGGCGATCTCGGCGCGGTGTTCGGCACCGGCGATCCGCGCTGGGCGGGCAAGCACGGCGTCGAATTCCTCGCGGAGGCGCGGCGTCTGGTCGAGGCGGGTGGATGGACCGTCGGGAACGCGACCGTCCAGATCGTGGGCAACGCGCCGCGCGTCGGGAAGCGCCGCGAAGAGGCCCAGAAGGTGTTGAGCGAGGCCGTCGGCGGGCCGGTGAGCGTGTCCGGGACGACGACCGACGGGCTCGGCCTGACCGGACGCGGCGAGGGCATCGCGGCGTTCGCGACGGCATTGCTGCTGCCCTCGCAGGAATAGCCGCGGCCGGAAGCCGGTTCGGGCTGTCATGGCAGTCACACTTCCCGAACCGGTCCGCGAACTGGTGGACGGCAAGAACTTCGCGACCGTGGCCACGCTGGACGCCGACGGCGGCCCGCAGACCTCGGTCGTCTGGGTGGGCCTCGACGACGGCGAGCTGGTCTTCAGCGCCACCGAAGACCGGCTGAAGGTGCGAAACCTGCGCCGCGATCCGCGCGCGAGCGTGTCGATCACCGACGCGGAGAACCCGTACCGGCACACGCAGCTGCGCGGCACGGTCACGATCACCCCGGATCCCGGGAAGACGTTGCCGAAGGCGCTCAGCCACAAATACCTCGGCCAGGACCCGCCGCCGGAGGGCGACGAGGTCGAGCGGGTGATCGTCCGCCTGCGCGTCGAACGGATCGCCGGGAACGTCCGGTGATTAGGCTCTCGGGCATGGGTGTGACCTTCAACGACGCGACCAAGAAACTCCTCGACGGCAACAACTTCCCGGTGCTGGCGACCATCAACGCCGACGGCTCCGCGCAGACGTCCGTGCTGTGGGCGAAGCGGGACGGCGACACGGTGATCTTCGCGACCGTCCGCGGCCGTCTCAAGGAGCGGAACATGGCCAGGGACCCGCGGGTGTCCGTCTCGGTCTTCGATCAGGAGAACCCGTACGACTACGTCGAGATCCGCGGGACCGTGGAGATGACCGACGAGGGCGGCCGCGAGCTGATCAACGAGCTGTCGCACAAGTACCTCGGCAAGGACTACCCGGACGAGCCGGCGGAGGTCGTCCGCGTACTGGTCCGGATCACGCCCACCAAGATCACCGGCAACGCCGCCTGACACGCGCCATGAAAGGTCCTTTCCTTGCAAATTTCGCAAGGAAAGGACCTTTCATCTCACACGCGAGGGGCGGCAGGAACCCCACGATCGTGGCTAATGTGGACCCCGTGACCTTTCGCGCTGTGTTGTTCGACTTCTCCGGCACGGTCTTCCGGCTCGAACAGGACGAGACCTGGCTCGCCGACCTCACCGACCACGAGGGCGAGGGCCTGGACATCGAGGCCCAGACCGAACTGATGCGCCGGATGACCGCGCCGGTCGGCCAGGTCGTCGATCTCGACGAGGAGCACCAGTACGCCTGGAACCACCGCGACCGCGACCCGGTGCTGCACCGGAAGGTGTACCTCGAGGTCCTCAAGCAGTCCGGGGTGCCGCACGCCGACCAGGCCCTCGCGCTCTACACCCGGCTGATCGATCCCACCCAGTGGACGCCGTACCCGGACACCGAGGCCGTTCTCAAGGGCGTCTCGGGCAAGGGTGTGAAGCTCGGGGTGCTGAGCAACATCGCCTTCGACATCCGGCCCGCGTTCGGCCGCCGGGGCTGGGACGCCTACGTCGACGAGTTCATCCTGTCGTTCGAGGTCGGAGCGGTGAAACCGGAGCCGGAGATCTTCCGCGCGGCCGTCGAGCGGCTCGGCGTCGACCCGGCGGAAACGCTCATGGTCGGCGACAGCGAGGAAGCGGACGGCGCCGCGCGCGACATCGGCTGCGCGTTCGCGCTGGTAGAGCCGCTGCCGACGACGGAGCGGCCGGACGCCCTGCTCAGCGCCCTGCGCACCCATAACGTGCTGTAATACGGTCACTGCGACACCGCTCACGCCGACCCCGTACCCTTTTAGGGTGGCACTACACCTCTATGACACGGCGACCCGAAGCGTGCGGGAGTTCCATCCCGCCCGTAGTGGAACGGCGTCCATGTACGTGTGTGGTGCCACCGTGCAGGGCATCCCGCATATCGGCCACATCCGCGGCGCGCTGAATTACGACGTCCTGCGTCGCTGGCTCGTCCACAGTGGACTCGACGTGCTGATGGTCCGCAACGTCACCGACATCGACGACAAGATCCTCAACAAGGCCACGGAGGCGGGTCGCCCCTGGTGGGAGTGGGCGGCGACGCACGAGCGCGCGTTCGAGTCGGCCTACGAGACGCTGGGCTGCTTGCCGCCCTCGATCGCCCCTCGGGCGACCGGGCACGTCACGCAGATGGTCGAGCTCATGCAGCGGCTGATCGACGGCGGGCACGCCTACGCCGCGGACGGCAACGTGTACTTCTCGGTGAAGGCGTTCGACGGCTACGGCGAGCTCTCCGGCCAGAAGCTCGACGAGGTCCAGCAGGGCGAGGACAAGCGTGGCGGCGAGGCCAAGCGCGACCCGCGCGACTTCACGCTGTGGAAGAGCGCGAAGCCGGGCGAACCGTCGTGGCCGACGCCGTGGGGTTCCGGCCGCCCCGGCTGGCACCTCGAATGCTCGGCGATGGCGACGACGTATCTCGGCGCCGAGTTCGACATCCACGGCGGCGGCGTCGACCTGGTGTTCCCGCACCACGAGAACGAGCGCGCCCAGTCGAACGCCGCGGGTGATCCGTTCGCGCGGTTCTGGCTGCACAACGCTTGGGTGACCATGGCCGGCGAGAAGATGGCCAAGTCGCTGGGCAACACGGTCTCGATCCCGGAGATGCTGCGCGAGTACCGGGCGCCCGAACTGCGGTATTACCTGGTCCAGCCGCATTACCGGTCGACGATCGAGTACTCCCCGGGCGCGCTCACCGAGGCGGCGCAGGGCTACCGGCGGATCGAGCAGTTCCTCCGCCGGACCGCGAGCGGCGCCGGCGCCGTGCCCCTCGGCGAGATCCAGGCCGGGTTCGCCGCCGCCCTCGACGACGACCTGGCCACCCCACAGGCGTTCGCCGTGCTGCACAACACGGTCCGGGACGGTAACGCGGCCCTCGACGCGGCCGACAATTCCAAGGCACTCGAAATCGCCGCCTCCGTGCGCGCGATGACCGACGTGCTCGGCCTCGACCCGCTCTCCGCGCGCTGGTCCGAGGCGGGCGGCAATGAGACGCCCACCCGGCAGGCACTGTCCGATCTCGTGGAAGGGCTGCTGACCGAACGGCAGCAGGCCCGCGCCGACAAGGACTTCGCCCGTGCGGACGCCGCGCGTGACCGCCTCCAGCAGGCGGGCATCGTGGTGGAGGACACGCCGAACGGTCCTCAGTGGACCGTCAAGGACGTCTGACCCTTACTCGCGTTTTCTAGCTCAAGGATTCTCACTGATGGCAGGCAACTCCCGGCGCCAGGGCGCTATTCGCAAGCCCGGCACGAAGAAGGGTCAGGTCGTCGGCTCCGGCGGCCAGCGCCGGAAGGGCCTCGAAGGCAAGGGCCCGACCCCCAAGGCCGAGGACCGGCCCGGCCACAAGGCGTACCGGATGGCCAACGCGCGTGACCGCAAGGACCAGGCGCGGCAGAAGAAGGCCGACAAGCCGGAACTGATCGCCGGGCGCAACCCGGTGGTCGAGGCGCTGCGCGCCGACGTGCCCGCGACCGCGCTGTACGTGGCGATCAACATCGAGATCGACGACCGCGTCAACGAGGCCGTCCGGCTCGCCGGCGACAAGGGCATCTCGATCCTGGAGATCCCGCGCGAGGAACTGGACCGCAAGACCAACCGGGCCATGCACCAGGGTCTCGGCCTGCAGGTCCCGCCGTTCGTCTACGCCGACCCGCGCGACCTGATGGCCGTCGCGAAGGACTCCGGGCAGACCCCGCTGTTCGTCGCGCTCGACGGTGTCACCGACCCGCGCAACCTCGGCGCGGTGATCCGCTCGGCCGCCGCGTTCGGCGCGCAGGGTGTCCTCCTGCCGGAGCGGCGCAGCGCGGGGATGACCGCGGTCGCGTGGCGGACCTCGGCCGGTACCGCGGCCAAGCTGCCGATCGCCGTCGCGACCAACCTGACCCGTCAACTGAAGGCGTGGAAGGACGAAGGCCTGATGGTCGTCGGCCTCGACGCGGACGGCTCGGTCGACATCGACGAGCTGGACCTCGCGGCGGATCCGCTGGTCATCGTGCTCGGCTCCGAGGGCCGCGGTCTGTCCCGCCTGGTGCGCGAGACCTGCGACGCGACCGTCTCGATCCCGATGGCGGCCGGCGTCGAATCGCTCAACGCGTCGGTCGCGGCCGGGGTGCTGCTGGCCGAGGTGGCGCGCCGCCGACGGCTCGCGGGACGTGTCTGACCCCGCACTTCGGCACACGGTGCGGGGTGCGCAGGCTAAGGTCACCAGCGGATAACGCGTAACCGCCCTGGGGGACCCCGCACCGATGTCGTTCATTTCACCGCTGTTCCTGTGGTACTTCATGCCGGCGGTCCTGCTCGCCGTGCTGGTGTGCCCGCGCGGCTGGCGGAACGGCATCGTCGCGGTCGGCAGCCTGATCTTCTACGCCACCGGCGCCGGGCCGTACACGCTCGTGCTGCTCGGCTGCATGGTGGTCAACTTCTTCGCCGGGCCCGCGCTGGAGCCGAACGCGTGGGACCTGCAGAACAAACGGCGCAAGCGGCTGCTGCTCGGCGTCATCGGCCTCAACGTCGGCATGCTGCTGATCTGGAAGTACGCGGGGTTCGCGACCCAGCAGATCGCGGCCGTGACGCATTGGTTCGGCGGCGGCTTCCCGGTGGCCGACCTGGTCATCCCGATCGGCATCTCGTTCTACACGTTCCACCACATCTCGTACGTGGTGGACATCTACCGCGGTGAACGCCGCGCGCTGCGCGATCCGGTGTCGTTCGCCGCGTACATCGCGATGTTCCCGCAGCTGGTGGCCGGGCCGATCGTGCGGTACCGCGAGATCGCCGACCAGCTGCCGCAGCAGCGGTCGCACCGCCTCGACGACATCGCCGCCGGTTTCCCGCGGTTCGCGCTGGGGCTGTGCAAGAAGACGATCATCGCGGACTCGCTCAGCCCGATGGTGGACGCCTGCTTCAACACGCCACCGGACCAGATGACCTTCGCCATCGCCTGGCTCGGCGCGATCGGATACACGCTGCAGCTGTTCTTCGACTTCTCCGGCTACTCCGACATGGCGATCGGGCTCGGCCGCATGCTCGGCTTCCGGCTGCCGGAGAACTTCGCGAGACCGTACTCGTCGGTGACCATCACCGAATTCTGGCGACGCTGGCACATGTCGCTGTCCCGCTGGTTCCGCGACTACGTGTACATCCCGCTGGGCGGCAACCGCACCGGCGCCGGGCACACGTACCGGAACCTGTGCATCGTCTTCGTGCTGACCGGGTTCTGGCACGGCGCGCAGTGGACGTTCCTGATCTGGGGCATCTACCACGGCGCGCTGCTGATCGTGGAACGCGCATTCGGCTACGACGTCACCCCGAAGTCCCAGGCGGCCCGGATCGGCCGCCGAGCGCTGACGCTCGTGCTCGTCGTCTTCGGCTGGGTGTTCTTCCGCGCCAAGGACCTGCCGCACGCGCTCGGCATGATCGGGCACATGGTGCTGCCGGACTTCACCGGGCTCACCGACGTCGTCGAGAGCGCCGTGACCAACCAGCGGTTGCTCATCCTGCTGTGCGCGCTGGCGATCGTGTTCCTGCCCGCGCATCCGGTGACGGGGCCGCTGCTGGAATCGTCGCGGAGCCGCCCGGCCACGGCGCTGCGGATCGGCGTGATGACCGTCGGCCTGGTGTACGCGGCCATCCTGATCGCGACCGGGACGTTCAGCCCGTTCCTCTACTACCAGTTCTGACGGAGCCGAAATGACCAACCTGGCAGCCCAGCCCGGAGTGATCCCGTACGTGGACAACCACGACGGTCCTCGCCGTCTGCTCACGGTCGACATGCGTCCCTTTCCGAGCATGAGGCTGACCTACGTGCCGTTCGCGAGCATCGACGGCAGGCAGTACGTGGTCTCGTGGGGGTCGGTCAGGTTCGAGATCCCCGCCGACCGGAACGTGCACGTCAGCGTCCACATGCAGACCAACTACGGGGCCGGGTCCAGTGCGACGCCGTTCGCCTCGATCGTCTTGGCGCCGCATCACGAGCCGGTCCGGCTGGCCACTCAGCTCACCAGCCAGGGCGGTTCGATCCTCCCGGTCGGCTAGCTTGGCCTCATGACCGACGGGTGGAAGCGGGATCGCATCGGTTCGGCGCTGCGCGGCGAGAATCCGACCGTACTGCGGCGCCTGGCCTCGGGCTTCGCGGTGATCGGCGATACGCAATTCCTTCCGGGCTACTGCGTCCTGCTGACCGATTCCGCCGACGTCGGCAGGCTGAGCGATCTATCGCGGCCGCGGCGGCTGGAGTTCCTGGCGGACATGGATCTGCTCGGGGAAGCCGTCGAAAACGTCTGCGCGCGAAGGGATCCGGGCTTCCGCCGGGTGAACCTGGAGATCCTCGGCAATACGGATCCGTTCCTGCACGCGCACGTCTGGCCGCGGTACGACTGGGAACCGGCCGACGTGGTCGGACGGCCGGTCTGGCTGTATCCGGAGGAGAACTGGGCCGCTTCGCTCGGGCCTGAGCACGACTCGCTGCGCTCTGAACTGACCGCTGAGATCGACCGGCTGCGCACCTGAGGGAGGCCGAGAGTGCCCCGCGGGGCACTCTCGGCGTTCGTTCACAGAAGGTCGATCAGCGCTTCGGCGAAGACCCTCGGCCGGCTGAAGTAACCGACGTGCGACGAGGCCAGGGTGCGCACCTCGAACGGGTTGTGCGGAGTCAGCTCGTCAGCCTTGCGGATCATGTAGTCCTGCACGGCCGGGGTGATGCCGAAATCCTCGGCGAGCCGCACGTAGGTGTGCGGGACCCGCCCCCACCCGTCCGCCCGGACCACCGCGCCCGGCTCGAGCACCGCGTAATTCTCGTCCGGGTCCAGCGAGTCCAGCAAAAGCCGGAACTGGTGGTCGGTGGAGTCGGCCATGATGGCGGCCTTCAACTCCGCGAACAGCGCCGGGTCGCCGTGGGCGGAGCGCCAGTTCAGCCGGGCCACACCGGGTTCGCTCACCCCCGGGACGGCGATCCGCGCCGACACCGCGTCAAGCAGGTTGTCGTCGACCACGTCCCACGGTTCGGTGAGCATGGCCGGATCGCTGAGACAGAGCGCGGACAGGTAGACGACACGGTCGAGCAACTCCGGCACGGCGTTGGCGACGGCGCTGATCGTCAGACCGCCGAGGCTGTTGCCGACCAGGACGACCGGCCGCCGGCCGTCGAGGCGCCGCAGCGTGTCCACCACGTGCCGCACGTTGTCCTGCAACGTGACCCCGCGCATCGGGGAGGGAGCGGCCGCCAACGCGGCAAGGTCCTGGGGTTGGTTGTAGTAGGCGGCGGGGCTGTCCGCCAGGTCGCCGTGGCCGGGCAGGTCGACGGCGTGCGAACGGTATCCGAGCAGTGCCAGCTCGTTCTGCAACGGACCCCAGGCCCTGGCGTTGCTGGAACCGCCGTGAACGAAGACGAAAACAGGGCGCGAAAGTGCGCGCATGGTGAAAGATCCTTGTCATCCTTGGCGAACGGTGGACGTGGACCTCGACGCCGCCGAGGGGCGGCACCAGGTCAGCGCGTCGACCGGATGCGAAGGGCCTGCCAATTGTGGATGACGGAACACATGGTGATCACCTTAGCCGGAGGCGACACCGGCCGCCTCCGATTTACCGGGTGCCGGAGATCGGGCCGCGTCGAGCACCAGCCGGGCGAACTCCTTGCCCCGCACCATCGGCAGGTAGTGCCCCGCCTTCGGGACGTTGATCAGCCTGCCGTCGGCGCAGGCGTCGAGAAAGCGGCGTTCATGGCGCCTGAAGTGGTCGCGTGAGCCGTTGACGAGCCAGGTGGGCCCCGGATAGGCAGCCAGGTCCGCGAGCACGTCGAAGCCCGCGAAGGCCTCTGCGACGTCCGGGATGACTTCGGTCGCGATGCCGCCGCCGATCACCGCTTCGGCGAGCTTCGGCGGCAGAGCGCTTCGGAACTGCCATCGGCTCAGCCGTTCGCCCTGGTCCGGCAGCCGCATCAGCAAGCGGTGCGCCAAACGGAACGGAGTCTCCAGTGCCTTGCCGGGCAGGAACGTCGAGCCCGCGACGACGAGCCCCGCCACGCGCTCCGGATACTTCGCCGCCGCTGCGATCGCGACGTAGCCACCGAGCGAGTGTCCGACCACCAGCGCGGGCTCGTCGATCGCTTCGGCGACCGCGTCCGCCGCCGCGGCCAAGGTGAACCGCTCACCTCTCCGGGTGCCGTGGCCTGGGAGATCGACCGCTTTCGCGGAATGTCCGAGCAGGTGGAGTTGCTCGGTCCAGGCGGCACCGCTGAGCCGGATGCCGTGGACGAAGACGACGGGAACCATGGACTGCCTCCTAATTGCAACGCACCGTTGCGTTGCAAAGTACGCCCGATCGTCATGCAACGCAACGGTGCGTTGTATTCTCGGGCGGTGAGCACTCGGAACGGCCCTCGCAAGGCGGAGGCGATCTTCGCCGCGACCCTCGAACTCCTGGCGGAGCACGGCTACGACAAGCTTGCCATCGAGGCCGTCGCCGCCCGGTCCGGCGTCAACAAGACGACGCTGTATCGCTGGTGGCCTTCGAAGGACGCGCTCCTGGCCGCCGCGTTGCGCGATTCGGGCCTGTTCGCCGTCGACGTCCCGGACACCGGCAGCCTGCGCGGCGATCTTCTCGCCGTGGCAACGCAAATCCATCGTTTACTGACTTCGGAGCGCACCGCGCCGGTCGTCACGGCGGCCCTGACCGCGGGCCCCCGGCGCCCGGAACTCGGTGACGTGGCAAGGAGTTTCTTCGCCGACCGCATGGCCCGCGAGGAGCCGATCTTCGAACGCGCCACCGCGAGAGGCGAACTGCGCGCCGGCGTCGATCCGGTACTGGTGATGGATCTGCTGGCGGGGGCGATCTGGTTCCGCTTGCTGCTGCGAGGCGGCGAAACCGGTCCGAAATTCCTCGAAGAAGTCGTCGACACAGCGCTGGGTGGTGCCGCGTGAAAATCACGCTGAAGATCGAATCCGAACGGCTCGAAGATTATCTCGCCGCCGACGCGATCGTCGATCACGATCATCCGCTGATCCGCGAAACGGCTGACAGCCTGTCACCGACCGGCGGCACCGAGGCCGACGTGATTCGTTCGATGTTTCACTTCGTGCGCGACGAGATCGCCCATACGGTGGACGCCGCCGATTCCCGCGTCACCCTTATGGCCTCCGAGGTTTTGCGCGAGCGAGTCGGGCTCTGCTACGCGAAGGCCCACCTGCTGGCCGCTTTGCTTCGCAGCCAAGGCATCCCGGCCGGGTTCTGTTATCAGCGGATCGGCGTCCTGCACGGGCTCAACGCCGTGTACCTCAGTGGTCCGGACCGGTGGATCCGGCTGGACCCGAGGGGCAACAAGAACGGCGCGGACGCGCACTTTCCTTTCATACGAGCGAGTCAGCCGGAAGACGAACGGCTCGCCTGGACGCTGGACCCGTCGAAGGGCGAGATCGACTTCCCCACCGTGTACACCGCACCGTCTTCGGCCGTCGTCGAAACCTTGTCGTCCGCGAAGCCCGGCCCGGCGTGGTACGAAGGAATCCTTCCGCACGCTCCGTGAGTGGTTTTTCCGCGATCCGGCGAAACCTCCGATGCGAAACCGGCATCGCCTAGCGTCACATTCGTTGTTGGTCCCTTTCCCCCGATTTTCTTATTTCGACATTGTCACGATGCGCGTAGAGTAACTCCCCGCACTCGAACAGATACGCACTGCGTTCGTCCGTTCGGGTGCTGATCAAGGAGGTGACCCTCGTGCCCGCGGAAGCCGACCGGCTCCGCCGTACCCCGTTGCAAGAGATCTTCTGGACCAGGACGAGTCTTCTGCTCACCGTACTGGTCGTCGTCGCGGGCCTCAGCCTGTGGATCTCCAGCATGATGGATCCCGGCGCCGGCAAGACACTGCTCACCTCACTGGGCACCGGCACCCTGATCTCCGCGGTGGTCGGCTTCGGCCAGACCCTGATCACCGCCACCGCGTCACAACGCGCGATGGTGACCCCGGTGATCGAGGAAAGCCGACGAGCGCTGGAAGCGCTCAGCGCCGAATACCGTTCGCTCAACAAGGAATTCTTCCCCACCCACGTCTTCGAAGCGACCACCGATCCGGATCCGTTGTTCAACCGGGTCATGACCGAAGACCTCGACGTGGCCAGGCACTACTTCTTCCGCGGGTTCTCCGGCAGGCATGCCGCGGCCCGATTGCTGTTGTCCCGCACCGAAAGAGAGCTCCGCGTGGTCATCGCCGACCCACGCGACGAGGGCGCGATCGGTGGCAGGGCCCGGTATCTCCTGCGCAGCGAAGAAGCGGGCATGGACTACGAGACGATCCGGTCGCGGCTCAACGACGAGATCAGCATCGGCCTGGTCGGGCTGTTCCTGGCCCGCAGCCGGTGCTCGCTGGTGGACATCACCGTCGTCGCCGACCCGCCCTTGGACCGGCTCGAAGTGTTCGACGAGAGCGTTTGGGTGACCTTGTACAGCGACATCCGCGGCGCGACCACGTTGTATCCGCGAACGCTGCGGTTCAGCGAAGGATCCTTCCTGTACAACAAGGAACGCTCCGAGTTCCTGCGCGTGTCCCAGTCTCGGTCGGGACGGCATTTCCGCATCTCCACCACGACGACGCGGGCGGATTTTCTCGCCCTGTACGAAAAGATCACCGGCTCTCCCCTGACCGAAGAGAACTTCCTCGAACTGGAAGGGAAATTCCATTCCTTCCGGAAGGAGTTCACCACACTCGCCGAGTTGAACCCCTGACCTCTCGGCGTCGCAGAGCACTAGATTTGAGGAGCTGAAGTTGCTCACTCGCTTGTCCCCCCTCACCCAGCTCTCCGCGCTGCTCCGGACCACGGACCTGCCGCTGGCGCAGCACTGGCAGATCGTCGACGGGATCTTCCGCGACTGGACGTCGAGACCAGAGTTGCGCGACGACCTCCGACGGCATTTGGATTCGCTGAGCCCGGACGAGGCGAGCGCGGTACTCGAGCGGTCCAGGGAGACCACCACCCATTTCGCCTGGTGCCTGCTCGATTGTCCGACAGATCCTTTTTCGGTCTGGCTGCACGAGTACAAGGCGCCGGAGGACTGGCGTGAGGGGTACGCCGATTCCGTGCACAATCACAGATACCACTTCTGCACCACGATCCTCCGTGGCAACTACGTCCACGAACGTTATTCGACCCTGCGCGACCAGCTTTCCGGATTGATCACATCGGTTCGGTTACGACGTAGCACGCTGTGTCAGACCGGGTCGGTAGGCGTCATGTACGCGGACGAGTTCCATCGGATTCCCGAGGCCACCGAAGGGACTATGACGTTTTTGGTGAAATCACGCCCCGTGAGCGAGTTCAGTCTTTCCTTTGACCCGAAGACCGGGACAGGGCATCGTCACGTTCCGGTTGAGGTCCGATTGGGGGATCTCGCGGGCCGCATCTAACTACACACCGCCGTCGAAGGCGCATACCATTACTCCACCCGTCTCCTGAACGGGATCGGAGAGGTGTATGCGCGCGCGAAAGAGCACGATTCCTTCCCACACCATTGACGCCGTCGAACAGCACGTCCGGAGACTGTGCTGGCGTTATGCGGACAAACTGCAGTTCCACGGCTGGCACCACGTGAGTTTCGTCCGGGCCAAGGCCGCGGGGTTCGCCGACCACAACGGCGCGGATCGCACCGTCGTCGAAGTGGCGGCGCTGGTGCACGATGTGAACTACATCGTGCTCCGGAACTCCCCCGCGGCGGCCGGACGAGACCTCCGGATGGACATCCTGCGGGAATGCGGGGTCGAGGAGAACGTGGGCCGATGGATCGACGAGATCATCGACGAAGCCGAAATGGCCACCAGAGGCCGCCACATCTCGCTCGAAGCCCAGGCGTTGAGCGACGCCGACACGCTGTTCAAGGCACTGCCGGTGACGCCCGTCGTCCTCGCCCACCGCTATCTGCGGGAGAACGGGTTGAGCCTCCGCGAGCTGGCACACAAGATCGTCGGCGAACAACGCGACGTCCACGACAGCGGCTATTACTTCTACAACCCGAAAGCCGCGGAGAACTACTCCCGCTGGGCGTTGGCGAACCTCCAGTTGTGGCAGTGCATCAAGGAAGCCGTCGACGATCCGACGGTCGTCGAGCTTCTCGACGCGGTGCACGCCGTGGACGCCACGGACTTCGAAGTCGAGCCCGCGGCGTCCTAGGACGTCAGTGAACGTGCCGGCGCCTCCGCCAGTACGCGAAGCAGACCGCTGCCAGCAAGGGGCCCCACAGCAGGAGCGGCACGTAGGTGAGTTCGAAGAACGCGAGTTGCCAGCCGTGCATGGCATTCGCGGGGTAGTCGGCCGGGAGCGGGTCGCCTTGGATGGTGAGCCCGGACATCCCGGTGACGAAGGCGGTGGTCCACAGGACGGTCAGGATCGTGGCGCCGAGGGCGGCGGGCAGGATCGCGGCGAGGGGCCGCACTCGGCGTCCGCCCAGCCACGGGATCCAGCGAGGGACGACCTCGCCCCAGGAGGCGATCAGTCCGATGGCGGTGAACGCCAGCAGTTCGGAGACGACGGACAGGCCGACGATGTACACCGGCCCCGGCAACCACGACGGAAGCTGGCCCGCGCCGTGCGTGGCGTCGTCACCGATATGGAAGACGACGGTCATGATCCGCCAGACGCCGGAGGGCAGCACGACGAAGGGAATGGCGTAGGCGGCGATCCGGGCCCACCGGGGGACTCCCGGCACCGGGGCGTGCGCGTTGTGCCAGGCGGCGCGCAGTCGCCCGGGCGCGGTGGGGTGGTGGACAGTCATGCGTGCTCCTCGGACCATCGGATGCCGATCACTTGATCGGTTCCCACGATCACAGCCGCTGCTGCCCGTTGGCGTCCCTCGCCGGTTTGAACCCGGTCCGTCGCTTGGGGGAAGGTGTGGCCTAGCGCTGGCCGTAGCCGCGGAGCTTCTCCACGACGTGCTCGATCTCGTCGGGCGGGAGCAGGTTCGGCGTTCCGGCCGCGCGCGCCGTCAGCCACACCTGGCAGACCCACTCGAGCTGTTGCGCGCGGCTGTACGCCGAGCCGAGGCTGTCGCCGAAGGTGGTGGTGCCGTGATTCGCCAGCAGACAGCCCCGACGGCCGTCCAGCGCCTCCAGCATGGCTTTGGCGAGCTCTTCGGTGCCGTACGTCGCGTAGGCGGCGACGCGGGCTGTCGGACCGATCGCGGCGAGCATGTAGTGGATCGGCGGCACCTCGGTGACAAGGGTGGAGACAGCCGTCGCGTGCACGGAATGCGTGTGCACCACCGCGGAGATCGGCTTGCCGTCCGGATCCGTCGCCTGCCGGTACACCGTGAGGTGCATCGGGAGCTCGCTGGTCGGCTTGAGCGTGCCTTCGACGATCTCACCGTCCAGGCCGACCACCGGGATGTCTTCCGGCCGCAGCCCGGCGTAGTCGACCCCGGTCGGGGTCACGGCGACCAGCTCGCCCTGCCTCGCGGAGACGTTGCCGGAGGTGCCGACCACGAGCCCGTCCGCGGTCATCCGGCGCGCGAACTCGCAGACCGCCAGGCGTTCTTTGGCCAGGATCACCGTCACAACCTCCAAAGTCCGCGGGCCGCGGCCAGTGAGGCCTGATAGTCGGCATAGCCCTGCTCGTAGAACCCTACGTTCTCGGGCCGGACCTCGACGACGCGCGCGCTCTCCGCCCAGAGTTCCCGGTCGACCGGCTCGCCGAGGGCGTCCGCCGCGACGATCACCGCGCCTCGCGCGCCGACTCCGGGATCGCCGGGGATCACGATGGGCCGTCCGAGAACGTCGGCGAAGATCCGGGTCCATTCGAGCGACCGGACCCCGCCGCCGCACGCGTACAACGTGCCGGTGAGACCGGCCGCCTCGAAGCACTGCCTTGCCGCGTAAGCGATCGACTCGCACAGCGCCCGGACGATGTCCCCCCGCTCGCTCTCCAGGCTCAGCCCGGAGAACTGGGCCCGCGCCGAAGCGTCGACGAACGGCGCCCGCTCACCGGACGCGGAGAGGAACGGAAGCGCGCGGACCCCGCCAGCCCCGGGCTCGCTCGTGTCGAGCAGCGAGCCGATCTCCTCGACCTCGATCCCGAACAGGCGGCACATCCAGTCGATCCCCGCCGTGCCGACCATCGCCGGCATCGCCCGCAGGAACTGGCCTTCTTCCGGCGTGCAGAGGAACATCCCGGCGGGCTCGCCTTCCGGATCGAACTCCGCCGAGTCCGTCAGGACCTGGCAGGCGAGAGTGGTGCCGGCGGTGAGGATGCCGTCGCCCGGCCGTCGTACACCGGCGCCGATGGCACTCGCGGGCAGGTCGAACGGCCCCGCGGTGACGGGCAGCCCGACCGGAAGCCCGAGCAGTCCGGCGCCGCGTTCGTCCAAGCGGAACACGGTCTTCGGCGCCGCCGGCTCCGCGAACAGGTTCCGGCGGTGGGAGAGACCGACGGCGGCGATGGCGTCTTCGTCGTACCGCCGGGTGGCCGGGTCGAGGAACGGCAGCGAAGCGTCCGACGCGTCGACCGTGATCTCGCCCGTCAGCCGCTGGAGTACCGCGTCGACGCAGTAACCCGCCACCGCCGCCCTGTCCAGCGACTCCGGTTCATGAGTGTCCAAAAAGGACATGATGGCCGCGGCGCAACCGGGGAACATTCCCGACGCGGTACGGCGGAACACCTCCCTGGCCACTCCGCCTGCCTGCCACTGGGCGAGCAACGAGTTCGCCCGGCCGTCGAGCCAGGAGATCGCCGGGCGCACGGCCTCGCCGGATTCGTCGCGCAGCCACAGCCCGTCGCCCTGACCGGTGAGGGCCAGTGCGGTGACCGGACCGTCGAGCCCGGCGGCGACCTCGCGCACCACCGTCGCCACGGTGCCCAGCACCTGATCGAGATCCTGTTCGACCAACCCGCCCGGCAGGTGGTGCACCTCGGACGTGGTGCACGCGCTCGCCACGGACATCCCGGCCTTGTCGAAGACGACCGCCTTGGTCAGTGACGTGCCGATGTCGACGCCGATGATCATGGCCGCAGGACCTCGGGGTTCGCCAGATTCGCGAGCGTCTCCCCGCGCGCGTACCGGCCGACTTCGGCGGCGACGATGCTCGCCGCCCGCTCCGCCGTCTGCCTGCTGGCCCCGGCGAGATGCGGCGTCGCGATCACGTTCGGCGCGTCGCGCAACGCCCAGTCCGCGGGCGGGGGCTCGACGTCGTACACGTCGAGCGCGAGCGCGCCGAGCCGTCCCGAGCGCAGGGCTTCCGGCAGCGGCGAGTAGTCCAGCAGGCCACCGCGCGCGGTGTTGACCAGCACGGCGCCTTCCGGCAGCAAAGCGAGTTTGGCGGCGTCGATCAGGTGCCGGGTCTCCTCGGTGAGCCGGGCGTGCAGGCTCACCACGAAACTGCGGCGCAGCAGGTCGTCCAGTTCGACGAGCTCCGCCCCGTCCGCACTGATCCGGGCCGGGTCGGCGAACGGGTCCGAGACCAGCACCTTCGCACCGAACGCGACGAGCACCTTGGCCACCCGCGCACCGATCGCGCCGTACCCCACCAGGCCGACGGTGGTCCCGTCGAGTTCGAGACCGGTCTGGTCGTAGGCGTAGTAGTCGCCGCGCCAGGTGCCGCCCAGCAGTTCGGCCGAGGACGTCGAGATCCGGCGCATCGCGGCCAGGATCATCCCCACCGCGAATTCGGCGGCGGCACCGGCGTTACGGCCGGGCGCGTACGTCACCGCGACACCCGCTTCGGTGGCCGCCGCGAGGTCGACGTTGACCGGGCCGCCCCGGCACACCGACACGAGCTTGAGCCCGGGTGCGGCCGCGAACACCTGCTTGGTGAAGGGCGCCATCTGGGTCACCACGACCTCGGCTCCGGCCAAGGCCTCGATCACCTGCTCCTCGGTGCCGCTGGCCTCGTGGACGTTCGCGACCGGGCCGAACGGCTCCACCGGCCACGGCAGGGTCAGTTCCGAGAATTCGTGCCCGGCGCCGATCTCGGCACGGACGGCGTCGGCCAGCAGGCCGGTGCCGACGAAATGGTCTCCCGCAGCGAGTATCCGCAACTCTGCGTCCTCTCTCCGTGCCCGTGTCGGGCCGCGTTCAGTGAGCTTGCTCGTATTCGGTGATGTGCGCGACCTTGCTCGCGCTGGCCGATGCCGGGTCGAAGCGATGGCCGACCCATTCGGCGACGATCTTCTTCGCCAGCTCCGGACCGATCGCCCGGGCGCCGAAGGTGATCACCTGGCAGTCGTTCGATTTGACCGAACGCTCGGCGGAGTACGAGTCGTGCGCGACCGTGGCCCGGACACCGGGGACCTTGTTCGCCGAGATCGCCATGCCGATCCCGGTCCCGCAGACCAGGACGCCGCGATCCGCCTCGCCCCGCGCGATGGTCTCCGCCGCCGCCAGGCCGAGCAGTGGGTACGCCTTGTCGTCGGACCCGTCGGCCACGCCGAGGTCGGTGACCTCGTCCACCCGGTCGTCGGCGAGGAGCAGGTCACGCAGCTGGTCCTTGAGTGCCACCCCGGCGTTGTCCGCCGCCACCACGATCCGCATTCAGTCTTCCTTTCCGAGAGCCTGGCCGACCGCGGTGACGAGCAGCGCGAACGAGGTGGCCCCGGGATCGGGGTGCCCTTCGCTGCGCCGCGCCAATCGCGCCGCCCGGCCTTTGACGGGCAGCAGGTCCGCCGTGGCCTCGGCCGCGCTCACCGCGACCTGGGCCGCCTTCTGCCAGGCCTGCGGGACGTCGGCGCCCGCCTCGGCCTGTTCGCGCAACGCCAGCCGGAACGGCTCGATGGCGTCGAGCATGGTCTTCTCGCCGGGCTCGGCCTTGCCCAGTTCGACGAACGCCTTCACCGCGCCGTCCACCGCGCCGGCGAGTGTTCCCGTGGTGACCTCTTCGGCCGCCAGGCCACGCAGTCCCGCCCCGGTCTCGGCGAGCAGGACGCCGTACAGCGCGCCGGACGCCCCGCCCGCCGCGTCGGCGAACGCCGTCCCGGCGGCCAGGAGCGCGGTGGACAGCGAGTCTCCGTCGCGCCGAGCGGCGGAGACCGCGGCCCGCATGCCCCTGGTCATCCCCAGCCCGTGGTCGCCGTCGGCCGCGACCGCGTCCAACCGGCCGAGTTCGGCTTCGTTGGCCTCGATATCGCGCAGGGCCACGGTCAGCGCGCGATCCACGATGCCCTGCCCCGGCTCGGCCTCCGCCAGCAGAGCGTCCACTGTGGACTCCAGCGGCACCTTTGCCAGCGCGGCACCGGTGCTCCGGTAGCCAGGCGTGTCGCAGGGGGCCGCGTAGAGCTCGGCGAGTTCGTCGTCGAGCACCAGGATCGACAGCGAGACACCCGCCATGTCGAGCGAAGTCACGAACTCGCCGACCTCGGTGTGCGACGGGCTGAGCCCCGCCGCGGCGAGCCGCTCGTGCACCCGGGTGTAGGTCGCGAACATCTCCTCGTATTTGGTGCGGCCCAGCCCGTTCAGCAGGACCACCACGCGTCCGTCGCCGGCGGGCAGCTCCGGGAGGAGACCGTCGACCAGCTCGTCGGCCAGCTCCCGTGCGCTCAGCCTGCCGACCGTGCGGACGCCGGGCTCGCCGTGGATGCCGAGCCCCAGCTCCATCTCGCTCTCGCCGACGGTGAACAGCGGAGCGGACGCGCCGGGCAGCGTGCACCCGCCGAACGCCACGCCGAACGTCCGGGTGTTCGCGTTCGCCTTCTCCGCCACCGCGTGCACGGTGGCCAGATCGTCACCGCGTTCGGCGGCGGCGCCCGCGATCTTGAAGACCAGGAAGTCGCCCGCGACACCACGACGCCTTTCCGGCGCGTCGGCGGGACCGCTGGCGATGTCGTCGGTGACCAGGATCGTCCTGCTCTCGATGCCCTCCGCGGCCAGCCTGCGCGCGGCGAGCCCGAAATGCAGCACGTCGCCCTGGTAGTTGCCGTAGCCGAAGAGCACGCCTGCCCCGCTCTCCGCGGCCCGCGCGGTGCGATAGACCTGCTCGGCGCTCGGGCTGGTGAACACGTCGCCCACCACGGCTCCGTCGGCCAGACCAGGACCGACCAGCCCGGCGAACGCGGGATAGTGCCCGCAGCCGCCGCCGATCACCACCGCGACCTTGGGTTCGGATTCTTCCCGGCGCAGCACGCCATAGGCGCCGGGAACCTTGCGCACCGAACGCCCGTAGGCCGTGACGAACCCGTCCAGCCAGTCGCGTTTGAACGTCTCCGCGGCACCCAGGACCGTCATCGCCCGCTCGCTTCCGCGAATTCACCGGACAGGTACGCGAGCAGCTTGCGGCGCACGTCGTCGTTGTTCTCCGCGACTTCGGCGGCCAGCTCCAGCGCGTCCGGCTTCGGCGGGTACACCGGATTCGGCAACGCGATCACGGTGAGCCCGGCCGCGGCGGCGGCACGGATGCCGTTGCTGGAGTCTTCGACGCCGAGGCATTCCTCACCGGACCGGCCGAGCCTGGCCGCGGCTTCGAGATAGACGTCCGGGCTCGGTTTGCCCCTGGCGACCTCGGCGCTGGAGACGGTCGCGGCGAACTCGCCGGTGAGCCCGTGCTTGGAGAGCACCGCGTCGATCACCCGGCGGGCGGCCGACGACGCCAGCGCGACCGGCACCTTCGCGCTCACCTCGCGGACCATCTCCCCTGCGCCGGGCAGGAGGGGCGCCTCGTCCGCCTCGATCGCGGCGATCATGCCGTCGACCACGGCACGCTCGACCTCGGCCGCGCTTTCCGGGGTGCCGGACCGCTTCGCGAGATACGCGGCCCATTCGGGCGCGCTCATCCCCTGCACGGACGCGGTGTCCTCGGCGGTCCATTCGGTGCGGTGCCGGGCGGCGTACGCCACCCAGTTCTCCTCCCAAAGGTGTTCACTGTCGACGAGGACACCGTCCAGGTCGAACACCACCGCGGCGAGTGCCATCCGGCATCTCCTTTCACATCGATGCTGTTAAGTTAACATCGATGATGTGATCTGAACAAGCCTCGAGGAGGGATCGCGTGGTCGCACGGTTGTTATTGGCACGGCACGGCCAAACGGAATGGCATGCCGAGAACCGGTACGCGGGCAGCAGTGACGTCGCGCTGACCGAGGAAGGGCTCCGGCAGGCGGACGAGCTCGCCGGATTCGCCGCGGCGGCCAAGCCGTCCGCCGTGTTCTGCTCGCCGCAGAGCCGGGCACGGCGCACCGCGGAGCCGTCCGCGAAGGCCCTGGACCTGCCTTTGCGGGTGGTCGACGAGCTGCACGAAGTCCACTTCGGACTGATGGAAGGGCGTACCAGGGCCGAGCTGGCGGAGACGGATCCCGCTGCGGTGGCAAGGTTTCTCGCCGATCCCGTGAGCGGCGCGTTCCCCGGTTCGGAGCCGCCCGCCGACGCGGCCGCCCGCGGAGCCGGCGCCTTGCGCGGGATCGCCGCCGAGGCGCCGGGCGAGACGGTGCTGGTCGTCGCGCACAACACCTTGATCAGGCTGACGTTGTGCGCGCTGCTCGGCATCCCGCTCGAGAACTACCGCACCGTGTTCCCGCGGCTGGACAACGCGGCCGTCACGGAGATCGAGATCGACGGCACGCGCACCGGCCTGCTGCGCCTCAATCAGCCCGCCCGCACGCGATACTGGACGACATGAGCGATGAGAAGACGGCCGGTGCGAGCGCGCACTCTCGTAACACGCGTCAGCAGCTGATCACCGAACACGTCTTCACGACCGGCTCCGCGAGCATCGCCGAACTGGTGGAACTCACCGGCGTCAGCACCATGACGGTGCACCGCGACGTCGACGAACTGGCGCGGCGCGGCCTGCTCCGGAAGTACCGGGGTGGCGTGTCGGCCATGCCGTCGACGGTGTTCGAAAGCAACGCCGACTACCGGATGAACGTGCATTCGGAAGAGAAGATGGCCATCGCAGCGCACGCGCTCGCGCGCGTCGAGCCGGGGATGTCGATCCTGCTCGACGACTCGACGAGCGCGCTCGCGCTGGCGAAGATGCTGCACCGCGTCACCCCGCTGACCGTCGCGACGAACTACCTCGGCGCCATCGAACTGCTCAAAGGCGTTCCCGACCTGCGGCTCATCTGCATCGGCGGCGACTACTCCGCGACCCACGACTCGTTCCTCGGCATGCAGAGCCTGGAGGCGATCGAGCGGATCAACGTCGACGCGACCTTCGTTTCGACCTCGGCGATGAACACGCGGATGACGTTCCATCAGGAACCGGAGATCGTGATGCTGAAGCGCGCGATGCTGGCCAGCGCCCGGACGAAGGTGCTGCTGATGGACCACAGCAAGACCGAACGCGCGGCGCTGCACCGGCTGGCGCCGTTGAGCGACTTCGACGTGCTGATCGTCGACGACGGAGTGGAAGAGCACCTGGCCGAGGAGATGCGAAGCCAGGTGGAAGTGGATCTCGCGGAACTCTGAGGCGCACGCCTGCCGAGACCTGAAGTACGTGAAGGCCCCCTTCATTGCGTCTAGCGCAGTGAAGGGGGCCTTCACGTACTCGGGACCGACCCGGGCGCGCGAGGCTAACACGAAAATCCACCGATGTAACATCTTGAAAGTTAAGTTAACACGATCCATGATACGCTGAACACGACGTCATGGAGGCGTGCATGAACCAGGTAACACCGCCGTTATCGCGATCCGGGAGCGGGTTCGCCCGCGTACTGACCCGTTGGGGCCTGCCCGCCCCGCTGTTCCTCGGCTACGCCGGGCTGCTGCTGTTCATGATCGGCGACGGGGTCGAGTCGGGCTTCATCGCGCCGTTCATGGCGGACAACGGCGCGGGCACCGAGATCAAGGCTTCGTATGTGATCACCGTGTACGGCGTCGCCGTGATGCTGGCGTCGTGGTTGTCGGGCGCGCTGTCGGATCTGTGGGGCCCGCGTCGCGTGATGATGATCGGCCTGGCCATCTGGCTGGTGTTCGACGTGCTGTTCCTCGCGGTCGCGGTATCGGGTGAGAACTACCCGTTGATGCTGGTGTTCTACGGCCTGCGCGGGTTCGGCTATCCGATGTTCGCGTTCGGTTTCCTGGTCTGGATCACCGCGGTGGCGCCGGTCGCCAGGCTCGGCGCGGCGGTGGGCTGGTTCTACTTCGCCTTCACCGGCGGGCTTCCGACGCTGGGCGCGTTGGTCGCGAGCTTCACGAACCCGGTGCTGGGCCAGTACGGGACGCTTTGGGTGTCGGTGGCGCTGCTCGCGCTCGGCGGGCTGCTCGCGATCTTCGGTGTCCGGCAACGGACCGGGTACACCCGGCTCGCGCCGCCGGACGTGAAACCGGTGCAGAGCCTGGTTTCCAGCGTGTCGATCGCGTGGAAAAAGCCCCGCGTCGGCGTCGGGATGCTCGTCCGCGTCATCAACACCGCGCCCGAATTCGGGATGCTGGTGTTCTTCCCGACGATCTTCATCGAGGAGATCGGGTTCGGGGAGAGCCGCTGGCTCCTCCTGGTCTCGGTCATCTACGGCACGAACATCTTCTTCAACCTGATCTTCGGCGTGCTGAGCGACCGGATCGGCTGGCGCACCACGATCTTCTGGTTCGGCGCGATCGGCTGCGCCGTCTCGATCCTGTTGCTCTACTTCGTCCCGATCGCCATGGGCGCCGAGTACTACTGGCTCGCGCTGCTCGTCGGCGCGCTGTACGGCGCCACGCTCGCCGGATTCGTGCCGATCTCGGCACTGCTCCCCTCGCTCGCCCCGGAGAACAAGGGCGGCGCGATGGCCCTGCTGAACCTGGGCGCGGGCGCGGCGGCGTTCGTCGGGCCGGCGATCGTCAGCGTGTTCCTCGGCCCGCTGGGCGCGGCCGGCGTGGTGATCGTCTTCGCCGCGCTGTATCTGGTCGCGGCGGTCATGGTGCGCTACCTGAAGCTGCCCGATGAGACGGCGAAGGCGATCGAAGAGGACAAGAGTCTGCAAGAAGTCGGAGAGAAGGTCGTCACCACGTGAACCAACCCGTCACGATCGGCATCGACGTCGCCACCGCGGGGGTCCGAGCCCTCGCGGTGCGCGGCGGCACCGTCCTCGCTTCGGCCGCCGGGCCGCTGCCCGCGCCGGTCCGCGACGGCCGCGGACACAGCGAGCAGGACGCCCGGTCCTGGTGGCCGGCGGTGAAGACGGTGCTGGCGAAGGTCACCGGCGAGCTGCCGGGCAGGGGCGGCGAGGTCGCCGCGGTGGCCATCGCCGCGACGTCGGGGACGATCGTCGGGGTCGACGCGTCCGGTGAGCCGGTCACGCCCGCGCTGATGTACGACGACAGGCGGGGTGCGGAACTCAACCGCGAGGGCACCGCGCTCGGCGCGGTTCGCTGGCGGCGGCTCGGTTTCGGCGTGTCCGCCACGGCCGCGCTCGGCCGGATCGCCTGGCTGGCCGGGCACGTCCCCGACATCGCCGGGATCCGCCACACCCCCGATCTGATCGCCGCGGAGCTCACCGGCGGGCCGGTGGCGGCCGACTGGTCGCATGCCTTGAAGAGCGGCTACGACCCGCTTGCCCTCGAGTGGCCCGCCGAGGTCTTCGAGGCGTTGGGCGTGCCGGCGAGCCTGCTCCCCTCGGTGGTCGCGCCGGCCACCGTGCTGGGCGAGGTGGCCCGTCCGGTCGCCGGACTCCCGGCGGGCTGCCCGGTCGTGGCCGGGATGACCGACGGTTGCGCGGGCCAGCTCGCGGCCGGCGCGGTCGCTCCCGGGAGTTTCGTCGGAATCCTCGGCACGACGTACGTGCTCAAGGGAGTCACCGAAGAGCTGGTGCCGGATCCGACGGGGGCGATGTACAGCCACCGTCATCCGGACGGCTGGTGGCTGCCCGGTGGCGCGTCGAACACCGGCGGCGAGGCCGTCGCCGGGCAGGATCGCCTTCCCGAACTCGACGCGGCGGCGGCCGAGCTGGGTCCGGCGAAGGTGGTCGCGTATCCGTTGCGGCGCAAGGGCGAACGCTTCCCGTTCGCCAGCCCGGACGCGGAGGGCTTCGTGTCGGGCCAAGCGGACGAGGTGGAGCTGCACCGGGCCAGGCTGGAGGGGGTCGCCTTCCTCGAGCGGCTGGCGTTGGACCACTTGCGCCGCCTCGGCGTCACGGTCACCGATCCGCTGCTGGCGGCGGGCGGCGGCAGCAAAAGTCCTTTGTGGACACGGATCAGGGCGACCGTCACCGGACTCGGCCTGCGGGTGTCGCCACAGGCGGAAACGGGTTACGGCGCCGCGCTGCTCGCCGCGGCGGGAGTCCTGCCGGGCGGGCTCACCGAGGCGTCCGAAGGGCTCGGCGGGGGAACGCTGGTCGAGCCCGACGAGCGCGAAAGTGCCGCGCTCGCCGAGTCGTACCAGCGATTCTGCGCCGAGCTGCACACCAGGGGCTGGATCGACGACGAGCTGTTCGCCGTCGTCCGGCGTTAAGCGATCAGGAAGGGCGTGGGCCGTTGGATTTGGTGGGGGCGGGCTTCGGCGCGGCCTCCGGCTTGGGTGCCTCGGCGGCATCAGGGGCGGGAGCCAGCAGCCGGATGGCCTCCTGGACGGCGACGTCCGTGGCGGAGAGCCGATCGGCGACCTTCGACCGGAGTTCCAGCGCGAGCTTCCGGGCCTGCTGGGCTTCGGCCTGCTGGGTCTTCGCGTCGGTGAGGGCCTCCGCGACCTGCTCCTGCTTCGCGGCGATGTCCTCCGCCGAAGACTTCTCCGACTTGGCGATCTTCTCCGCGGAGATCCGCTCGGCCTCGGCACGCTTGGCCGCCGACACCTGATCGGCTTCCGCGATCTTGTCCGCGGACGCCTTCTCGGCCTCCGCGCGGCGAGCCGCCGAAGCCTCCTCGGCCTTCTTGTCCGCGGCGGCGCGGGCCCGGACGCTCTCCATGTCCAGTTCCTTGCGCTTCTGCGCCGCCTCGGAGTTCAGCCGCTCGATCTCCGCCTTGGCGTCGGCGAGCAGCTTTTCCCGCTCGGCCTGCGCGTCCTTGGCCGCCTTCTCGATCGCGCGCTGCGTCTCGTGGGCGTACTTGTCCGCTTCGGCCCGGGTCGACTCGGCGTCGGCTTCCGCGGCGGCCTTGAGGTCGGCGATCTCCTCCTCGGCGAGCTGCATCATCATGCGGACGCGTTCGGCCATCGCGCCGGCGCCGGACGGGCTCGAACTCATCCGCACGAGCGCGGCCTTGGTCTCGTCCAGTTCCTTCTGGGCGTGGCCGAGTGCCTTGGTGAGTTCACCGGCGGTCGCCACGGCCTCGTCGCGGCTGCGTGAGGTCTGCTTGAGTTCGGTCGCCAGTTCGGCGAGGTGCTCGTCGACCTGACGCTTGTCATAGCCGCGGACAGAGCCCGCGAACGGGGACGATTTCGCTGAGGGCGCCTGAGGCGCCGTCTTCTCAGGAGCGACCATGGCGGCCACCTTAATGAGCTGGCACCCGTCGGGCAGTACCGCCAAACGGCTGCACTCGGCGTGCGGTGGACCGATCACATGGCATCCTGCATTGTTGACAGGTCGTAAGCAGCGGAGGCCCGGTTGGACATCTCGGCGATCCTCGAAGACATCCGCGAGCATTGGCACGTCTACGCCACGATGCCCTTCATCGCCGCGCTCATCGGGTACATCACGAAACGCGTCGCCATCGAGATGATGTTCCGGCCGCTGGAGTTCGTCGGGATCAAACCGTTCCTCGGCTGGCAGGGGGTCATCCCGGCCAACTCGCGCCGGATGGCGACCACCGCCGTCGACCTGCTGACCAAGAACCTCGTCGATCCGCAGGAGATCTTCTCCCGGCTCGATCCCGAGGAAATGGTCAAGGAACTCGAAGAGCCGCTCCTCAAGGCCGTCGAGGACGTCACCCGCGAGGTGATGGAGCAGTACCAGCCCAGACTGTGGGAACTGCTGCCGACCCGGGCGCAGCGCATGCTGGTCGACCAGGTCCGCGCGCAGGCGCCGAAGGTCGTCGCGCGGTTGATGCGCGAGGTGTCGACGAACATCGACGAGGTCCTCGACGTCAACGAGATGCTGATCAACTCGATGGTCCGCGACAAATCGCTGACCTGTCGCCTGATCAAGGAGGTCGCGACCCCTGAGCTCCGCTTCATCGCCCGGTCCGGCATCTGGTTCGGCTTCGTCATCGGCCTGATCCAGTTCGTCGCGTGGGCGTTGACGAAACAGCCGCTGATCATGCCGATCTTCGGTTTCGTCACCGGGTTCGTCACCGACTGGCTGGCGCTGAAGATGATCTTCTACCCGCGTGAGCCGCGCCGGTTCCTGTTCTTCAGCTGGCAGGGCATGTTCCAGAAACGCCGCCAGGCGGTGGCCAAGGACTACGGCGCGCTGATCGCCGACGAGGTCCTCACCGTGCGGAACGTGATGGAGGCCGTGCTCACCGGGCCCAAATCGGACAAGCTGTTCGCGATGATCACCCGCGAGGTGCAACGGACCATCGACGCGCAGGCGAGCATCGCGAAACCGTTGGTGGCGCTGACCGTCGGCGGGGTCCAGTACCAGGAGATGAAGAAGGCCGCGGCGGAAAAGGCGATCGCGTATCTCCCCGAAACGGTGAAACACGTGGAGAGCTACGCCACTGACGCGCTCGACGTCCGCAACACCATCGTCACGAAGATGCAGCAGCTGACCCCGCTCGAGTTCGAGGGGATCCTCCGTCCCGCGTTCCAGCAGGACGAATGGAAGCTCATCGCGGTCGGCGCGGTGATCGGCGGGCTCGTGGGTGAACTTCAGGTCCTGTTACTCCTCCATTGAGGACCGGCGGCTAGGTTGCCCCTCAAGCAAGACGCGGGAGGGGCTCGGAAGTGGACGCCGTCATCGCCGATCTCGGCGAGCACTGGCCGGTGTACGTCACCATGCCGTTCGTCGCCGCGCTGATCGGCTACGTCACCAAACGCGTCGCCATCGAGATGATGTTCAAACCGGTGGAATTCGTCGGCGTCAAACCGTTCCTCGGCTGGCAGGGAGTGCTGCCGGCGAACGCGGAGCGGATGGCGGCCACCGCCACCGAGATGCTGACGAACAACCTCGTCGACCCGAAGGAGATCTTCGCCAGGCTAGACCCGGCCCAGGTGGCGAAGGAGATCGAGCAACCGCTCCTGCGGATCGTCGAGGACGTCACCCGCGAGGTGATGGAGCAGTATCAGCCCAGACTGTGGGAAGTACTGCCGAACACCGCCCAGCAACTACTGCTCAAACGCGTGCAGGCCGAGGCGCCGCGCGCGATCACGAAGATCATGGGCGAGATCTCGGAGAACATCGAGGACGTCCTCGACCTCAAGCACATGGTCGTGACGAACCTGGTGCGCGACAAGGCCTTGCTGAACCGGCTGATCCGCGACATCTCACGGCCGGAGATGCGGTTCATCGCGCGGTCGGGGATCGTTTTCGGGTTCTCCCTCGGCTGTGTGCAGCTGCTGGTGTGGGCGCTGACGAAGTCGCCGATCGTGCTGCCGCTGTTCGGTATCGGCATCGGCTGGTTCACCGACTGGATCGCGCTGAAGATGATCTTCCTGCCGCGCGAGCCGAAACGGTTCTTCGGCTTCTACACCTGGCAAGGCGTGTTCCAGAAGCGCAAGGACCAGGTCTCCGCCGACTACGGCGACATGATCGCGCGCGAGATCATCACCATCCCGAACCTGCTCGAAGCCGTGCTGAGCGGGCCGAAATCGGACAAGCTCTTCGCGATGATCACCCGTGAGGTTCAGCGGACGATCGACGCGCAGGCGAGTGTCGTGAAGCCGTTCGTCGCGATGGCCGTCGGGAGCAGGCGGTTCCAGGAGATGAAGCAGACGGCGGCCGCGAAGGCCGCGGCGCGGATCCCGGAGACGATCCGCCACGCCGAAAGCTACGCGGTCAACGCGCTCGACGTCCGGAACACCATTGTGGACAGAATGCGGCGGCTGAACCCGCTCGAATTCGAGCAGCTGCTGCGCCCGGCGTTCCGGCAGGACGAGTGGAAACTGATCGCCGTCGGCGCGGTGATCGGCGGCCTTGTCGGTGAACTTCAGGTGCTTCTACTGCTTCACTGAAGGCCAACCGATACGGTTTCCCCTTCCCTGAGCGAAGCGAGGAGGTCGTGTGGACGCCGTCCTGGACGACCTCGCCCGGCACTGGTGGCTGTACGCCGCGATCCCGTTCGTCGCCGCGCTGATCGGCTACGTCACCAAACGCGTCGCCATCGAGATGATGTTCAAACCGCTCGAGTTCGTCGGGATCAAACCCTTCCTCGGCTGGCAGGGCGTGGTGCCCAAACACGGCGGGCGGATGGCCGCCGTCGCGACCGAGCTGCTGACGTCGAATCTGCTGGACGTCAAGGAGGTCTTCCGCCGGATCGATCCGGCGATCATCACGCGCGAGATCGAGCAGCCGTTGCTGCGGGCCGTGGACGAGGTCGCGCGCGAAGTGCTCGAAAAGCACCATCCCAGGCTCTGGGAGGTCATGCCGACGATGGCGCAGGAACTGCTGATCAAGCAGGTCCAGGCGTCGACGCCGCGGCTGGTTCGCGAGTTCATGGAGGAGATGACCGAGAACCTCGACGAGGTGCTCGACTTCCAGCACATGACCGTGCAGCGGCTTACCAGGGACAAGAAGCTGCTCGTCCGGCTGATCCGGGAGACGTCGCGGCCGGAGATGGCGTTCATCGCGCGCACCGGGATCTACTTCGGCTTCGGGCTCGGCGTCGTGCAGGCGTTCGTCTGGGCGCTGACGAAGGAGCCGTGGGTGCTGCCGATCTTCGGTGGCTGCATCGGGCTGTTCACCGACTGGCTGGCGATCAAGCTGATCTTCGTGCCGCGCGAGCCGGTGCGGGTCGGGCGGGTGATCCTGCAGGGCAAGTTCCAGCGGCGGCGGGCCGAGGTCGCGCATCAGTACGGCGAGATGATCGCGAACGAGATCCTCACCGTGCCGAACCTGCTCGACGCCGTGCTGCGCGGGCCGCGGTCGGATCGGCTGTACGCGCTGGTCGAGCGGCTGGTGGCGCACGCCGTGGACGAGCAGGCGAGTGTCGCGAAACCGATGGTCGTGATGGCCGTCGGCGGGCAACGGCTGCAGGAGATCAAGCAGGCGGCCGCGCGGAAGGCGCTGGAGCGGCTGCCGCCGACGATCCGGTACGCCGAGGGCTACCTGACCGAGGCGATGGACGTCGCGAAGATCGTCGAACGGCGGATGCTCGGGCTGACGCCGCTGGAGTTCGAGGGGTTGCTGAGGCCCGCGTTCCGGCAGGACGAGTGGAAGCTGATCGCGGTGGGTGGGCTCATCGGCTTCCTGGTCGGTGAACTGCAGGTCCTGCTGATGCTGCACTGACCTGCGTTTAGCGGGCTAAACGCGATCCGGGGCCTCCAGCCGGGCAGATCGCGTTTAGCCCGCTAAATGCGATCCGGGGCGGGAGGCGCGAGGGGTGTGGGACCGCCGGGGGCTCGATGTCCCCAATGTGGCATTGGGGACGCTCAGTGTCTCCAATGCCACATTGGGGACATCGCTCCCGGAGCCGGGCAGATCGCGTTTAGCGGGCTAAACGCGATCCGGGGCGCGGAAGTGAGGCGTTCTCACATGCGGGAGACACGGGGTGATTACGGTGGAGGGGTGGCGTCCGAACCCCAGCAGCTGCCAGCCGTCCACGAGGCGTGGCTTCCGCGCGAGCACGCGTTGCACCGTCCCCGCCACGGCGGCAGGCAGCTGACCGCGCTGATCAGCGCGCTTCTGTTCTTCACCACCCCCGCGCTGCTGTGGGTGTTCGGCGTCCGGCCGGGCGAGATCGAGAACCACAAGCTCGCGAGCTTCCCCGGGCTGGACCGGGGCTGGGGCTTCTTCACCGACATGCCGACCTGGGCGATCGACCAGCTGTCGTTCCGGCCGGGCGCGATCGCCGCCGCCGACGCGATCAGCCGCGGCGTCTTCGGCGAGAGCGCCCCGCTCGACCAGCAGCCACCGCGGCAGCAGGCGGGCCCGATCCCCGCGCCGCCGGCACCGGCGCCGTCCAAGACCGCGCCGACCCAGGGGCCGACGCCGAACGCCGCGTCCGGTTACCGCCGTGTCGTGCAGGGCCGCGACGGCTGGCTGTACTACGGCTACGACGCCGACGCGAAATGCGATCCGTCCCGTCCGCTGCCCGAGACCATCGCCAAGATCAACGAGCTGCGGCGCGCGGTCGAGCAGTCCGGGCGCAGGTTCGAGCTCGTCATCGCGCCGGACAAGTCGACGATGGTGCCGCAGTTCCTGCCGGACACCTACCCCGGCAAGGACTGTTCGCGGTCGGCCGAGGCGTCGGCCTGGCACCGGATGCTCAAGGACGCGCGCGCGATCGACCTGCGGCCCGAACTCCGCGCGTCCGAGGGCCGCGTGCAGCATCCGATCTACCCGCCGAACGACACCCACTGGGCCGATGAGGGCGCACTGGTCATGACGCGCGCCATCGCGAACGCGATCAAACCGGGGGTCACGCAGACCTGGGTCAGCGTTCCCGTCGGCCAGTACGACACCGTCGCCGATCTGCCGCCGCTGATCAACAAGCAGGGCACGAAGACGAACACGCTGTACAGCCTCCGCCCGGACGGCGTCGCCGAACGCGCGGGCGAGCCGAACGGCGACATCGACCGGCCCATCTACCGCACGGCCAGCCCTTTGATCGGGACCGTGGACGACAAGGTCCTGATCTACGGCGACTCGTTCACGAAGGCGTCTTCGCGGTATCTCTCGGGCGCGTTCACGAACCTGACGATGCTGGCGCACTTCACGCAGAAGACGTCGCAGGCCGAGGCCGTGGACGCGTTCGTGAACGCGAACGTCGTGGTCGTCGAGGCCGTGGAGCGCAGCGTGGCCGGCGGTCAGCTCGCCTTCATCGACCCGAATTTCCTCGAACCGCTGAAGAAGGCGCTCGCCGAGAATCCGATCCGCTAGCGCAGGGCGGGCTGCGCGGTCGCCGTCGGCTCGACGCGGACCCGCGACGTACGTCCGCGCAGCCACGCGACGAGACGGCAGACCAGGTAGATCACGAACGAGATCGTCGTGACGAACGCGCTCACCGGCTTCCCCGGCGCGAGCGAGAGGATGATCCCGCCGAGCGCGGCGATCTCCGCGAACACGATCGACAGCACGGTCGCCTTCCACGGGCTCGCCGTGACCCGCGCGGCCGCCGCGGCCGGGGTCACCATCAGCGAGACGACCAGCAGCGCGCCGACGATCTGCACGCCGAGCGCGCTCGAGATCCCGACCAGCACCGCGAAGATCAGCGACAGCAGCCGCACCGGCACGCCGCGCGCCGTCGCGACCGCCGGGTCGACCGTGGCGAACAGCAGCGGCCGGTAGATCACCGCGAGCACCACCAATACGACGACCGACGCGCCGACGAGCAGGTTCAGATTGGTCGAGTCGATGGTGATGATCTGCCCGACGAGGATGCCGAACTTGTTGGCGCTGCGGCCTTCGTAGAACGACAGCAGCAGGACGCCCATGCCGAGGCCGAAGGCGAGGATCACGCCGATCACGGAGTCGCGTTCGGATTCGCGGCCGCCGAGGATCCCGATCAGCAGGGCGGCGATGACCGCGCCCGCGAGGCCGCCGAGTTCGACGCCGACGCCCAGCAGCAGCGCGCCCGCCGCGCCGGTGAACGCGAGTTCGGCGGTGCCGTGCACGGCGAACGACATCCGCCGCATGACCACCAGCGGGCCGAGCACGCCGGCCACCAGGCCGAGGACGGCGGCCGCGAGCAGCGCCGTCCGCACGAAGTCGAGGCCGAGGAGTTCGCCGGTCAGGGCGAAGTCGAACATCTTGTCCACGGCGTTTATCCGAGAACCCGCGACCGCGATCGCGTCGCCAGGGCGCGAGTTCGCGTCATCGAGCGCGTTGATTCACCAAGACGCCCTGCCGCCCCGATCGCGGGGCCTCCGGCCAGGGCGGGTTCTGCGTGTGGTCCAGGCCGCACGAATGACCTCACTTCGTCTACCACTTCCGCTACGAAACCTGTTCGTCGATGTGGTGGGGTTCGTCCTCGCACAACGCGCTCTGCGCCCCGGCGACGTGGATCTGCCCGCCGACCTTGAGCACCTCGATCCGCGTCCCGTACAGCTCGGACAGCGTCTCCGAGTTCATCACCTCGTCCGGCTTGCCGACCCGGAACTGGCCGTTCACCAGATAAAGCACCCTGTCCACATAGGACAGGATCGGGTTGATCTCGTGGGTGACGAACAGGACGGCCGTTTCCGCCGAACGCCGACGCTCGTCGATCAGCTCGCTGACCGCGCGCTGGTGCGCGAGGTCGAGGGAGAGCAGCGGCTCGTCGCAAAGAAGGACTTCGGGGTCGCCGACCAGCGACTGCGCGACGCGGAGCCGCTGCTGCTCGCCGCCGGAAAGCCGCCCGACCGGCTGCTTCGCGTACGCCTGGGCGCCGACGGACTCGATCGCCTTCGCCACCAGCTGACGCCGCTTCGAGATCCCGAAGAGCCCGGTGCCCCACCGGTGCCCGTCCAGGCCGAGGCCGACCAGGTCCACCCCGCGCATCGTCAGGCCCTCGTCGAGGGCGCGCTGCTGCGGGATGTAGCCGATCCGCCGGTTGGTCCCGCCGGGGCGCCGCCCCGCGATCTCGACCGTGCCCTCGGGCAGCCCCTGCTGACCGAGCAGCACCTTGAGCAGGCTGCTCTTCCCGGAGCCGTTGGGCCCGAGGATCGCGAGGAACTCGCCGGGCTCGACGTCGAGGTCGAGCCCGGACCAGAGGGTCCTGGTGCCGAACGCGAGGCTCGCCCCGCGGACACGGACCGCGGGGCGGGCTTCGGCGGGTACGGAGGTCACTACTTCAGTGCTCCGGCCAGCGCGTCCACTTCCTTGGTCATCCATGCAATGTAGTCGGTCACACCCTGCGGGAGCGTTTCGGTGACGTCGACGACCGCGATGCCGGCGTTCTTGGCGTCGCCGACGACCTGCTGGGTGACCGGGGTGGTGGTCTGCGCGTTGTTGATCAGGGCCTTGACCTGCTTGCCGGAGATCAGCTGCTTGACCTCGTTGAGCGCGGCGGCGGGCACGTCCTGCTCCGCTTCCACGGCCTCGGCGAAGGCGGGCGGAGTCGCGTCGGTGACCTTCGCGCTGTCGAGCAGGTAGTGCGCGACGGGCTCGGTCGCGACGACCTTGGCGTTCGAGGCGCCCAGGCCCGAGACCTTCTTCAGCAGTTCCTGGGTCTTGCCCTTGAACGCGGTCGCGTTGGCGGTGAAGGCGTCCTTCGAGGCGGGCTGGATCTCCCCGAGCTTCGCGGCGACCTGGTCGGCGATCTTCTCGACGCCGGGGAGGCTGTACCAGACGTGCTCGTTCTCGTTGCCGGTCGCGGCGATGTCGACGGCGACCAGCTTCTGCGCGCCGGTGGCCTGGTCGGCGAGCTTCGAGAAGAACTCGTCGTAGCCGCCGCCGTTGGACAGCGTCAGCTTCGCGTTCTTCGCGGCGATGGCGTCGCTCGCGGTGGTCTCGTAGGAGTGCGGGTCGGCCGACGGGTCGTGGATGATCGAGGTGACCTCGACCTTGTCGCCGCCGACGGCGGTCACGACGCTGCCCCAGACGTCGGTCGAGGCGACGACCTTGATCTTCTCGCCACCCGGGTTCGCGGCGGACGCGTTCGGCGAACCGGAGCCCGTCGACGCCTTGTCGCTCGACGCGCAAGCCGTCGCGCCGAGCGCGAGGACGGCCAGGGCCGACACGGCCGCGAAAACACTCTTAGTACGGCGGGAATTCATTTACTGCACTCCTGCGGATGCCCAGGCCAGGTGTCCCCAATGCCGGGTAATGGAAACCGTTGTCAGATTCAACTGTACCCCATCCGGATGACCATGTTCCCCGTCCAGGCGCGAGCTGTACCCAGGGTCACTCTGAATCGAGACCTGCCACACGTCGGGTGATGCTTCTGCAAAACGTTCTGAACCGTTACGGTTTGCGGATGGGCCGTCCTATCCGCACCAGGAGGCAGGCGACACTGGCGTCGTTGGCCGCAGAGCTCGGTGTGTCGAGGACCACCGTCTCCAACGCCTACAACCGACCCGACCAGCTGTCCCCTGAGCTGCGCCGCCGCGTCCTCGAGACCGCGCGCCGCCTCGGCTACCCGGGCCCGGACCCGGTGGCCCGTTCACTGCGGACGCGCAAAGCCGGCGCTGTCGGTCTTTTGCTCACCGAAAACCTGTCCTACGCCTTCCGCGACCCCGCCGCCGTCGGCGTGCTCGAAGGGCTCGCGCTGGCCTGCGAAGACGCGGGCGTCGGCCTGCACCTGGTCCCGGCGAGCCCGGGCCGGGAAGATGTCGCGGCCGTGCACCGCGCCGGCGTCGACGGCTTCGTCGTCTACTCGGTGCCCGACGACGACCCTCATCTGGGCGCCGTGCTGGAGCGCCCGGTGCCGACGGTGATCGTCGACCAGCCGCGCGTGGACGGCGTCGACCGGGTCGGCCCGGACGACGCGGCCGCGGTGACCGCCATGGCCGAGCACCTCATCTCGCTGGGACACCGGCAGATCGGCGTGCTGTGCATGCGGCTGGCCCGTGAGCGCAACGACGATTTCGTCTCCATCCAGCGGCAGAGCGCCGCCCACTTCCACGTCCAGCGGATCCGGCTGGAGGCGCTGGCCGCCGCGTTCTCGGCGGCCGGGGTCGACTGGGCGACCGTGCCGGTGGTCGAGCGCTTCGACCACACCGTGGACGACGGCGCGTCGGCCGCGCGCCAGCTGCTCGACGCGTATCCGCAGGTCACAGCCGTGATCTGCACCTCGGACATCCTCGCCCTCGGCGCGCTGGCCGAGGCGGAGCGCCGCGGGCTGCGGGTGCCGCAGGATCTGACGGTCACCGGCTTCGACGGCATCACCGAGGCCGAGCGTTCCGGGCTCACCACGGTCCACCAGCCGGTGCTGGAGAAGGGCAAGGCTGCGGGCAAGCTGCTGCTCAGCTCCGCCGACCGGGTCGGGCCCAAGGTGATCACGCTGCAGACGGAACTCCGGGTCGGGCGCACGTCCGCGCCGCCGCGAACGGCCGAAGAACGCTGGTTCGGGCCGTGATCTGCGTCCGCACGCGTTGCCGTCGCCCCGCGCGTCGGTTCCAATGAACACGTGACCTCAATCGACGTACTGCTCAAGCGAAACCAGGAGCTGGGTGATGTCACTCCTGGTGACCGCTCGTCTCCGAGGCCATCGCTCCACGTGACGATCCTGACCTGCATGGACGCCCGTATCCGGGTGTTCGAGATCTTCGGCATGATCCAGGGTGAAGCGCACATCCTGCGCAACGCGGGCGGCGTCGTCACCGACGACATGATCCGCTCGCTCGCGCTCAGCCAGCGGAAGCTCGGCACGCGCGAGGTGCTGATCGTGCAGCACACCGACTGCGGCCTGTCCATGGTCACCGAAGACGACTTCAAGGACGAACTCGAAGCCGCCAGCGGGCTGCGGCCGACGTGGTCGGTCGAGGCGTTCCGGGTGGTGGAGGACAGCGTGCGCCGGTCGGTGCAGCGCGTGCGGCGCAGTGACTTCCTGGCGCATACCGACAATGTGCGCGGTTTCGTCTACGACGTAAAACTAGGCCGCCTGACCGAGGTCGAGTAAGGGTTTTAAGCTGACTCGGTGGGCGTCGACGCGGATGTGCTGACCGAATGGTTCGACGAAGTGGGGCGCGACCTGCCCTGGCGTGAGCCGGAATGCTCCGCCTGGGGCGTGCTCGTCAGCGAGATCATGCTGCAGCAGACCCCGGTCGCGCGCGTCCAGCCGATCTGGCTCGAATGGATGGCGCGCTGGCCGGTGCCGTCGGCGCTGGCGGCGTCGTCGCAGGGCGAGGTCGTGCGTGCCTGGGGCAAACTCGGCTATCCGCGGCGCGCGCTGCGGCTGCACGCCGCGGCGGCCGTCATCGCCGCCGAACACGGCGACGTCGTTCCGTCCGATGTGGACACTCTGCTCGCGTTGCCGGGGATCGGCGCGTACACCGCCCGCGCGGTCGCGGCCTTCGCCTACGGCAAACGCGCGCCGGTGGTGGACACGAACGTCCGTCGCGTGGTCGCCAGAGCGGTGCACGGCGCGGGTGACGCCGGGCCGCCGTCGAACACCCGCGACATGGCCGACGTCGAGGCGCTGCTCCCGCCGGAGGACGCGCCCGCCGCGAAACTCTCGGCGGCACTGATGGAACTCGGCGCGCTCGTCTGCACGGCGCGCTCGCCGCGCTGCGCGGACTGCCCGATCTACGAAGACTGCGCGTGGCAGCGCGCGGGCAAACCCGCTTACGCCGGGCCCGCGAAGCAGGTCCAGAAGTTCGCCGGCACCGACCGTCAGGTGCGCGGTTTGCTGCTCGACGTCCTGCGCGGCAGCGAAGGGCCGGTCGAGAAGGCGCGGCTCGATCTCGTGTGGGACGAATCCGGGCAGCGTGACCGTTGCCTCGACTCCCTGCTCGTCGACGGCCTCCTCGAACAGACCCGGGACGGCCTGTTCGCGCTGCCTGGCGAACACTAACGCATTACGACAAAAGTTGGTCAATGGTTGTCATCGGCGCGATGGCGGGTTAGTTTTCCGGCCAACGCGCATGATGGGAGTTACGCCCGTGGCCGACTTCGACCGACGTACCGCGCTCAAGGGCGGCCTGACGGTAAGCGCCGTCGGGCTACTGGGGACAGCGACGATTTCCGCCGCCGATGCGGCGTCTGGGGTGGCAGAACCCAAGATTTACGACACGACGGCCTGGAACGCCCGCCCGCCGGCCGGGGCGATCGAGGTGCAGAACCACAAACCGACGTACATCGTCGTGCACCACACGGTCGATCCGGGGAACGTCACCGACTACACGCTCGAACACGCCTTCTGGGCGTCGCGTTCGATCCAGAACTTCCATATGGACACCCGTGGCTGGATCGACACCGGCCAGCAGTTCACGAACAGCCGCGGCGGGCACATCACCGAAGGGCGGCACCGCAGCCTGGAGATCCTGCGCGGCGGGACCCGGCACGTGCTGGGCGCGAACGTGGGCAACAACAACAGCACCTGCATCGGCATCGAGAACGAGGGCCTCTACAGCAAAGAGGACGTCACGCCCGCGCTCTGGGACTCGCTGGTGAAGCTGGTCGCGTACATCGCGTCGCAGTACGGGATCTCGCCGGAGTTCATCAAGGGACACCGGGACTTCAACTCGACCGAATGCCCGGGAACCGTGCTGTACAACCGGCTTCCCGAGCTGCGCACGGAGGTCGGCAAGCTGCTGGGCACCGCGTCGCCCAAGGTGGACCTGCCGGAGTGGCCGCTGCTCAAACCCGGCGACTCCGGACCTCGCGTGCGGACGGCGCAGGAACTCCTGCGGGCACGCGGTTTCGCCGTCCCGGTCGACGGCCTGTTCGGACAGTCCACAAAGGACGCGGTCGCCGCGGTGGCGGCCCGCAACGGGCTGGAGCGCGATACCTGCGGTGCGACGGCGGCGACCGACGAGACCGGGTTCCTCGGCTCCGACGTCTGGCCGCTCATCGTCGGCTCCGGCACCGATCCGCGGGCGCTGAAGGCACGACTCGCCGGCTGAACAGGAGCGGCGCGAGGATCAGCACGGCCGCGCACCACGGGAGCGACGACGTTCCCAGTGGCAGCAGCAGCCCGCCGACGAGGGCTCCCCCGGCGACGGCGCCGTTCCAGGCCGCGATCGTGAGCGACTGGGCGGCGTCGGCCGTGGGGCCCGCGAGCAAGGCGGTGACGGCCTGGAACGCGGTCGGCGCGCCGCCGAATCCGAGGCCCCACAAGGCCGCGGCGACAAGCACGAGTCCGTGGACACCGTCGCCGACCCCCAGCAGGACGATGGCGGCGGCGGTCACGGCGGAGCACGACACGAGCACCGCGCGCGGACGGCTGTCGAGCGCGGAGCCGGCCGCGACCAGCCCGCCCACCGTGGCGCAGCCGAACACCAGCAGCACCGCGCCCAGCATCGGTGCCGCGTCGAGCCCGGCGAGCACCGGACCGATGTAGGTGTAGGCCACGTTGTGCCCCAACGAGAACAGCGCCACCGTCGCCAATACGGGACGCATTCCCGGCAGCCTCGACGCGGCCAGCGGGCGGGTGACTTCCGTCCGCTCCGCGGGTACGGCGGGCACCGCGACGGAAACCCAGGCCAGCAACGGCACGGAGATCAGCGCCATCGCGGCGAACGCCCAGCGCCAGTCGGCGAATTCGCCGAGCGCGGTCCCCGCGGGCACGCCCAGCGCGAAGCCGATCGGCGTGCCCGACATCGCGACGGCCAGCGCGCGTCCGGTGAGTCCCGGCGGGGCGAGCCGCATCGCGTAACCCGCGACGAGCGACCACATCACCCCGGTCAGCGCACCGGAAGCGATCCGTGTCGCCAGGATCAGCGGATACGACGAGGACACCGCGATCACCAGATTCGTCGCCAGGAAGCCGAAGATCAGCGCCAGGAGCAAGCGTTTGCGCGGCACACGGAGGGTCGCTCCCGTGAGCGGGATGGCGGTGACCGCGGTCGTGATCGCGTAGACCGTCACCAGCTGCCCGGTGGCCGACGGCGAGACGCCCAGATCCTCGGACATTCCCAGCAGCAATCCGGCGGGGAGCACTTCGGCGAGGCAGCCGAGGAACACCGTGGTCGTCAGCGCGAGCAGCGCCGGGAGGGACAGCATGCCTCGACGATCTCTTCCGCTGGGTGACGCGGGTAGTCCCTGGCGGGTATGCCGCGCGGTTATCGGCCGGGATAACCCGGCGGCATGACCGGCTGGCAGTGCCGCGCGCCGCGCGGACGTACGCACGATGACCGGGCACCCTCCCCGTTAGAGAGAAGGCTCGTTCATGACCGTGCGGATTCGGTGGCAGGAGCCACTGTGCACCGCGTTGCTCGCCACCACGATGCTCGGCGCCTGCCCGGCTTCGGCGGTCGCCAAGCCGGCCCCCGGCAGCGACGGGTACGTGCACGTTTCACCCGACGGCACCGTCCTCGGACCCGATCCTTACTACCCGAAGGACGGCAACGGCGGTTACGACGTCGACCGATACTCCCTCGCGTTGGACTACGCGCCGTACTCGATGTTCTTGAGCGGCAAGGCGACCATCACCGCGACCGCGACCCAGGAGCTGGACCGGTTCGACCTCGACCTGCGGGGTCTCACCGTCCGTTCGGTAACCGTCGACGGTATGGCCGCGACGTTCCGCCGGGAGGGTGAACACGAGCTGGTGATCACGCCACGGACCCCGTTGGCCGACGGTGCGCGGTTCACCGTGGTGGTCGGTTACGACGGGCGTCCGGAACCGATCGCCACGGCGCGGGGACGGGTCGGCTGGCTGGCCACGTACGGCGATTCCGCCGTCGCCACCGGGCAGCCGCGTTCGGCGATGACCTGGTTCCCGGTCAACGGCACCGAAGTCGACAAGGCGACCCTGCGCGTCTCCGTCACCGTGCTGGACGAATTCTCCGTGCTGGGCAATGGTTTTCAGGTCTCCGACGTGCACGCCGGCGTCGGGCGGCACACCGTCACCTGGTCTGAGGAAACCGCGCTCGCGCCGAGCACGGCGATGCTCGGCATCGGCCGCTGGGAGGTCGAGAGGATCACCCTTCCCGGTGGGCGGACCGCGATCAACGCCTACCACCCGTGCGCCGTGGACAAGCGGAAGATCGGCGGGCGGCTGCCGGAGGTCCTGGAATTCCTCACCGGGAAGTTCGGCGACTATCCGCAGTCGGCGGCGGGCGGGCTGTTCCTCGACCGCTCCCTCGGCTACACGCACGGCGCCCAGACCAGGCCGGTGTACGGCCGCGCCGCCACGATCGCCGATCTGGTGTACGCGAGCGCGTACCAATGGTGGGGAGCGGGGGTGAGCGGCAAGATGTGGCGCGACGCGCTGATGCCCGAGTCAATCGCGCGGTACGCGGTGTGGCTGTGGGACGAGAAGAACGGCGTCGATCCGGATCGTCGCTACCGCGAGATGGTGACGAAGGTGCGCGACGACGCGGCTTTCTGGGCGCCGAAGCTCACCGATCCGGGCAAGGGCACCGAATTCGCGCCGACGGCCAAAGCGGTGCTGATGGTGCACGCGCTGCGCCGTCTCGTCGGCGACGACGCGTTCTTCCAGATCCTGGCGGGCTTCCCGGTGATCAATCCGCAGGGAAACCAGAACTGGCACGACTTCGAGCTCTACGTCTCCGCGATGACCCAACGCGATCTCGGCGAGTTCAACCACGCGTGGCTGGACGGCACGGTGCGGCCGCCGGACTCGCTGCTCTTTCCCGGGAGCTGAACGACCTCGTGAGTGGTGAGGACGGTGGGTTGCGAAAGCCACTTTCGCAACCTTCAACGTTGCGAAAGTGGCTTTCGCAACATCGGCCGTGACCGGGCCCGGTACCGCCCTGGCGATCATGTCGCGAAAGCCACTTTCGAGACGTCTGATGTCCCGAAAGTGGCTTTCGCGACACACCGCCGGTGGTTCTCTTGAGGGGTCGTGCTCGCGGGCCGGGTCGGCGGTGGGGCGAAGGCTCCCTTCGCCGCGTCTAATCCGGTGAAGGGAGCCTTCACCCCGGTCACCCGCCCGCGCCGACCATCCCGCCCGCCAGCGCCCGTGTCGCGAAACCCACTTTCGCGACGCGTTCGACAGGTGGAAGAGCGCGGTGACCCCTTGGTGTCCCTTGTGGACGGTGGGCCGCGCACCACACGTCACCTTTGCCTCACTACTCACGAGGCCCGGCCAGGTATTCCGCGTAGACGGGCGCCGTCCGCGCCTCGGCCCAGTACGCGTCGACGACGGCGGAGAGCAGCTCTTCCCGCCGTCCCGCCACGAACGTCTCCTTGTTCCAGGCGAGAACATGCCTGCGCGGCAACACATCCCCGCGCAGCGGCCGCGTCACGACGCCGTGGTCGCCCGGATCGCAGATCGGCTGGGACAGCCCGATCGCGCCCGCTTTGACCACCAACAGTGCCACCTGCTGCGAAGTCACCTGATGGGTGAACGACGGCGTGAAACCGTGCCGCGCGCAGGTGTCGGCGAAGTACTTGGTGAACGTGGCCGCCGATGAATCGGACACCATCACCCACGATTCGTCCCGCAGATCGCACAGGTCGACGACCTTCTCCCGCGCCAGCGGATGGAAAGCCGGCAGGAGGACGAAGGTCGGCTCGGTCACCACCACCGCGGTGTCCACGTTCGCGGGGATTTCGAGCTCGTAACCCGGATAGTCCTTGACCAGCGCCAATTCCGCGCGACGCTGGGCCAGCAGCGGCAACAGCCGCTCGGGATGGTCGTCGTGCACGACCTGTACCTCGGAGACCTCCGGCCACAACCGGGTCACCAGCGACGGAAGACACGCCACCAGCGCACTGGCCACCGCGGCCACCCGGACCACGGCGGGCGGACCGCTGGGGCAGACGCGCTGCTCGATGTCTTCGAGCAGTTTGTCCAGCTGTGGCAGCAAAGCGGCCGTGCGGCGCAACAGCAGCTCCCCCATCGGGGTCGGTGTCACGCCGCCTTCGCACCGGTCGAACAGCTGGTAGCCCAGCATGTTCTCCAGCCGTTTGAGTTGCGCGGAAACCGCGGGCTGGGTGACGCCCAGCGCGATCGCGGCACGGGAAAGGCTGCCCGTGTCCGCGATCGCCCGGATCACCCGCAGGTGGTGGACATCCAGCTGTACGACGTCGAACTCCTTTGTCACGAACGGGTTTTCGACCCGCCGGAAGAAGTCGTGGCCGCGGGAACCGCCGCGGCCGTGGTCCGTCTGCCGAGAAGAACATACAGCAGAAATGCCGCGAAAACGGAGTTCACCGTGGGGATTCCCCACGGCAGCCAGACCCCCACCGCCGCCCCGGCCGCCCAGCAGATCAGCGCGGCGGGAACCCAGGACGGGCAGGTGGGCGGCAGTTCCCCCGACGCACGGGTGGCGTCCAGCTCCGGTTTCCAGCGCCGGACCACGTAGTACTCGGCGATCACCACCCCCGCCACCGGCGGCGTGAGCACGCCGACCCAGGTCAGGAAGGTGGTGAAGTGGTCGAGGATGCCGATCGCGGAGAGCACCGTGCCGAGGCCGCCGAGCAGCAGGGTCGCGGTGGTGCGGTCCAGCCGCCGGGACAGCAGCACCTGCACGGCGTTCACCAGCCCGAGCGAGGACGAGTAGAGGTTCCAGTCGTTGATCTTCAGGATCGCGGTGACCAGGATCAGCGTGCCGAGCACCCCGGACGACGAGGTGATGATCCCGACCACGTCGGCGCTTTTCGCCGCGTGCGCGAGCAGCACCCCGATCAGGCCGATCAGGTACTGGCCGAGGGTGACGCTGACCAGGGTCTGTTTCACCACGTCGGACGCGGTCCGGTTGAACCGGGTCATGTCCGGCGTCATGATCGCGCCCATGATGAAGGCACCCGCCACCAGCGTGGTGCCCTGCGCCAGCGACATCGACGGCCCCGGCGGCGGCTCGGCCATCAGCGCGGGCAGCGAATGGTCGCCGAGCGCCGAGATGATCGAAAACCCCGCCAGCGCCAGGAAAGCGGGCACCGTCAGGTACGCCGTCCACGCCATCGCGTGGAAGCCGAACACGACGATCGCGGTGACCAGCGCGCCGCCCGCGAGCGCCCACACCCACACCGGCGGGCCGCCCATCAACGCGTGCAGACCGTGGGCGAAGACGTCGTTCTGCACCCCGAACCAGCCGGCCAGGCTCACCGTCATCAGGAGCCCGACCAGCGACGATCCGCCGGTGCCGAACCCGGCCCAGCGCGCGAGCACCGAAGTCGAAAGCCCTTCCCGGGTGCCGGCGACCCCCATCAGGATGGTGATGATCTCCAGCAGCACGGAACCGATCGTGATGGCGAGGACCGCGCCCCAGAACGTCATCCCGAAACCCAGCACCGCGCCGAGCAGGAACTGATGGAACGAGGAAACCTGCCCGAACCGTTGCAGCGCGACGGAAACCCAGGAGTAGCGGCGTTCGGCGGGTACCCGGCGCAGGGAGAAGTCGTCGTGTTCCACGCTCACTCCACGCGTTCCGGGACGGCTTGTTCGAGGACGACGAAACCTTGGCCCGGCAACGGCCGCCACGAGAGTTCGCCGCGGTAGAGCCGTTCGAGGAAGCCGACCCGCTGGTGATAGGCGAACACGGAGCTTTCGACGCCGGCCACGGCGACGGTGCCGACGAACATCGGCAGCTCGGCGAGGAAGTACCGGACCGCGCTGCGCAGCTGGTCACGGGTGGGGTGTTCGCCTTCGGGCAGGCGCCGGTCCAGCACCCAGCCCGTGGCGCCGAGGCACTGCTCGGCGAACTCCGGATCGGTGGCGAACCGTTGGTGCGCCTCGGAAAGCAGGCCGAGGTACGCGCTGTCGGCCTCCAGCGCCGCGGCGTCCAGTATCAAGGTGTGCGGATCCGAAGGGCAGACCTGCTGTAGCGCGCGGACGATCTTGTTACGCGTGTAATTGCCCTGTCGTTGCGCCTTTTGCGCGGCGCGGACCGGGTCGTAACCGAGCGCTTCGAGGGTGAACGCGGACGGGCCGTCCGGGACGAAGAAATGGAATCCCCGAAAGGCCGACATGGCCCAGCGGGCGAGATCGGCGATACGTTCCACCGTGAAATGGCTGTTGAACGGGCTGACGCCGAGACAAACGTGCTCGGCCCGCGCCAGCGGATCGGCGCAATGCTCCGTGAGTGGCAGTGGTCGCGGCAAGACGGCTCCTGATTCGCGTGATCTGCGGGGCGTCGACCGAACGTAGCCACGGCACTCCTGCGCGGGTATTGCCGGAGAATGTTGTCACCGGGTTATGAGAAATCGGCTGTCTCTACTTTCGGGGGTGCCGGGCGCGAACCGGTCGCGGTATACGAAGTCATGGAGATTCAGGTTCGGCATCTTCGCGTGATCTGTGAGATCGCCGCCGCCGGCAGTCTCAATCGTGCCGCGGCCGGGCTGGGACTCGGGCAACCCGCGCTCAGCCACCAGTTGCGCCGGATCGAGCGGATGGTCGGCGGCCCGCTGTTCCACCGCGACCAGCACGGGGTGCGGCCCACCGAACTCGGCGCCCTGATCCTGCGGCGGGCACGGGCGATCGTGCTCACCTTCGACGAACTGGAGCACGACTTCCACCGGCAGGAACCCGAGACGGGCGAATCGATCCGGATCGGCTGGAACGACAGCGCCATCACGGGTTCACTGCTCGGCGGCCTGCGCGACCTGCGTCCCGGCGAGCCGTTCCGCACGCGCGCCGACACTTCGCGCACGCGGCTGCTCGCGCAGGTCGCGAACCGGGGCATCGACCTGGCGCTGATCATGATCTGCGGCCGTCGCGGTCTCCCCGTGCCGCCGGAAGTGCGGACGCTGACGCTGGTCGAGGAGCCGTCTTTCGTCGCCATCCCCGCGGAACATCCGCTCGCCGGCGAAGAGGAGATCGAGCTCGCCGAACTCGCCGGGGAGGACTGGATCGTGTCGAGCGGCGGCGACGGCTGCCGGGTGGTGTTCCGCGAAATGTGTCTCGCGCACGGTTTCGATCCGCGGATCACCCACGACGTCGACATCGACACCGCACGGGAAGACCTGGTCAGCGGCGGGTACGGGGTCGGGCTGGTCCAGCCGACCCGGCCACCGGCGGACGGGCTGGCCATCCGGCCGCTGGCGGGCGCGCCGATGTGCGTGCGGCATGTGCTGGCGTGGCGGGAAGACGGTCCATGCGCGCACGGGGTCCCGGAACTCGCCACCGAGGCGAGGGCGGGCTATTGGCGGCTCGCCGAACGGACGGCGTCGTACCGCTCCTGGTTGCACCGCCACGGAAGGGTGGCCGCCGGATAACCCCTCGGCATGCCGAGGCGGCACTAGAGCGTGTCCCGCGAGGCGTCCGACGATGTGAATCGTCAATCACGGTCGCCGAAAGAAGGGGCACCATGCTGCCGTTGATCACCCGTACGGAACTGCTTTCCCGGATGGAGTCCGGTTCGGTGGTCGTGGTCGACACGATGCCGGTCGCCTATTTCGACAAGGAACATCTGCCGGAAGCGCGCAACATTCCGGGTTTCCCGTACGAACGGGCCGCCGAATTCACCGACCGGCTGGCACCCGTGGTGCTTCCGGACAAGGCCGCCGCGATCGTCGTCTATTGCGCGAACACGCCGTGCCGCAACAGTGAATTCGTCGGACGGCGGCTGCTGGAGCTCGGATACACGAACGTCCGCAAGTACCGCGAAGGCATCGAAGACTGGGTCGCGAACGATCTTCCGACCTGGTCTTCGTCCTGAAAGGAGATCGTCTTGTCCAAGGTCAAACGATTCGTCTGCGTGCTGGCCGGTGCGCTGGCACTCGTCACCGGATTCGGCGGCGGCGTGGCTTCGGCCGCACCGAAGGCCGAGAACGTGATGACGGTGACTTCGGCCAACTACGCCGAGGTCATGGACATCTCGAAGCAGAAGCTGGTCATCATGGACTTCGGCGCGACCTGGTGCCCGCCGTGCCGCCAGATGAAACCGGTGATCGAGCGGCTCGCCGGTGAATACGGCGGGCGGTTCCTGCTGGGCGAGGTCGACGTCGACCGGAGCCGTGACCTGTCCACCCGGTACAACATCCGTTACCTCCCGACGCTGGTCGGCGTCCGCAACGCCGCCGAACTGCCGTCGTCGCGGAACATCGGTTACCCGGGCGAAGCGCGGTTGCGCGCCTGGATCGACGCTCAGCTCGCGAAGGGCTGACCGATGACCTCGGAGAGAAACGCTTCGACGGCACCGAGGTAGGTCTCCGGCGCTTCGTCGTGCACCACGTGCCCGGCGCCTTGGACGACGATGTGCCGTCCGAGGCCGCCGGGCACGCGGGCGGCCAGTTCGGCCTGCTGGCCGTGCGGCATCGCGGTGCGTTCGCCCTCGATCGCGAGCAGCGGACATTTGACGCGTTCGACGAACTCCCAGAAATCACGCCGTCCCCACTCGGCCGCGATCTCGTACAGGTCCGTGAGCGACGCGATCAGGTGATAGCCGTCTTCGCGTTCCTCGACGCATTCGATGAAGTAGTCGCCGGTGTCGCCGAAGAACTCGCGCACATGGGCCAGCGACCGGAACGGGACCGGCCACGACTCGAAATACCCGCGCCAGGTGTCCACGGTCCGGCCGCGCTGATCCGGCGCGAAGTCCTCGCAGACCACGGCGCGGACGAGTTCGGGATGCCGGGCCGCGGTGACCCACGCGTGCAGGCCGCCCATCGAATGTCCGATCAGGACCGCGGGTTCGTCGAAGGTCCGCAGCATTTCCGCGACGTCGTCGGTGAACCGTTCGGTGCGCCAGGGCCCGCCGCGCGGCCCGCGTCCGTGTCCTCGCGCGTCGAGGCCGTGGACACGCCCGTACGGTTCGAGCCTTCGCGCGACCCGCCACCACGTCGTCGCCCTGCCCATCAGCCCGTGCAGCAGGACGATCGGTGGCCCGTCACCGCCGAAAGTGACCAACCCGTCGCGCTGAATCACCACTAAGCTCCCCTCCATGCGCAGCCGTGTCCCCGCCGCCGGTCTGGTCCTGGGGGTCGTCTGCGCCCTGATTATCGGCTGCACCGCCGATCCTCCTCCGGCCACGCCCCCTCCGCCGCCGCCGATGAACCCGGCGCCGGGTGCTTCGGGCGCGGGCGACCCGTATTACCCGATGGACGGAAACGGCGGCTACGACGCGACCGAGTACCAGGTCGGGATCACTTACGACCCCGCGAAAGGGCGTCTCGACGGCGACACCACGGTGATCGCGAAAGCGACCCAAGACCTCAATCGGTACAACTTGGACTTACGCGGCTTGACGGTCCAATCCGTTGAAGTGGACGGGAAACCGGCGAAGTTCGCGCGCGAGGGCGAATTCGAACTGGTGGTGACGCCCGCCGAGCCGATCCGGAACGGGACCTCCTTCCGCACCAAGGTCCTCTACGGCGGCGACCCGTCGGCGACGCCCAAGGCGGGCGGCAGCGAGAACGGCTGGCAGAAGTCGAAGGACGGCGGCGCGTTCATCGTCGGCGAGCCGCATTCGGCGTCGTTCTGGTATCCCGTCAACGAAACCCCGCGCGACAAGGCGATGTTCACCCTCAACGCCCGCGTGCCGGACGGCTGGACCGTCATCTCGAACGGACGCGAGATCCAGAAGACCGCGGCGAACGGCTGGACGACGACGTCCTGGCAGGAACGCACCCCCGTGGCGGCGTACCTGACCACGGTGGCGATCGACAAGTTCACCGTCGACCGGATGGCGCTCCCGGACGGGACGCCGGTGGTCAACGCGTACGCGCCGGGCGCCGAGGACCGGCGCGACACGGGCAGGCGGCTGCCGGAGATCATCGGCTTCCTGAGCTCGAAGTTCGGGCCGTACCCGGTGGACGCCGCGGGCGGCATCTATCTCGACGAGGACATCCACTTCTCGCTGGAGACCCAGACCAGGCCGACCTATGCGAAATGGGCCGACCTGATCACCGTGGTGCACGAAACCGCACACCAGTGGTTCGGCGATTCGGTGACGCTGAATTCCTGGTCGGACATCTGTCTCAACGAATGTCTCGCGTCGTACGCGCAATGGCTGTGGCAGGAGTCGCGGGACAACGAGAACCTGGACGACCGTTATCGCGCCGCACTGGAGATCATGCGGGGCAGCACCGATTTCTGGAAGCCGAAGCTGGTCGGCATGGGGGCGGGGCAGGAATTCCACGGCGTCTACGACAAGGGGATCCTGGCAGTCCACGCGCTGCGGCGGAAGATCGGCGAAGGCGCTTTCGCGCGGCTGCTGAAGGAATGGCCGGCGGCGCACCGGAACGCCAACGCGAGCTGGGCGGATTTCGAGGCGTTCACGATCAAGCTTTCGGAGCAGGACCTGCGGCCGTTCTTCGACGCTTGGTTCCACGGGACGACGATCCCGCCGGACGCGGAACTCCTTCCGGGCACCCTGCGAGGCTGACCCCACCTCACCCCGCATTTAGTCCTCTAAATGCGGGCCGTGCGGGCACCTCACCCACGCACTGGCGCGTTGCGAAAGCCACTTTCGCAACCTTCAACGTTGCGAAAGTGGCTTTCGCAACACCGGCGGAGCCCACGCGACCAGCCGCCGCGGCACCCCCACTCACGCATTTAGTCCTCTGAATGCGGGGCCGGGTAGTCCGGCAGGGCGATGCCGTTCACGACGTCCCGCATCTTCCGCGAGGCCAGGGCGGCGAACGGCTTCAGCCGCATGACCCGCATCGCCAGATACCGCATCCGCAAACCCGTCCGCGACTTCGCGAAGATCGACTCCGCGTTCTCCCGCCCCAGCTCCTGGGTCTTCTCGACGAACTCGCGCATGACGGCTTCGTAGCGTTTCAGCCCGGTGTCGAGACCGGCGGCGAGTTCCCCGGCGAGCACGTACGCGCCGACGAACGCCAGGCTCGTGCCCTGCCCGGACAGCGGCGAAGGGCAGAAAGCGGCGTCGCCCAGCAGCCCGACGCGGCCGCGCGACCAGGAGTCCATGATCACCTGGGCGCACGAGTCGAAGTAGAAGTCGGGCGCCTCGTCCATCCGGTCCAGCAGCCAGGGCGCTTCCCACTCCATCCCGGTGGCGAACCGGCGGACCAGCGCCTTCTGCGCATCGACGTCGCGGTAGTCGTAGTCGATTTTCGGCGACGCGAACCCGAAGTACGCCATCGCCTCGTCGCCGTCGCGGACGCCGCGGATCCCGGCGGCCCGGCCGACGTCGTCGTAGCCGACGGCCCAGTTCCGCAGGCCGAGCCGGTTCGGCACGGTGAAGAACGCCAGGTACGAGCCGAGATGCCGGACGAACCGGGATTCCTCGCCGAAGGCCAGCGCCCGCACGCCCGAATGCAGCCCGTCCGCCCCGATGACCAGGTCGTAAGTCGCCCTCGAACCACTCGCGAAGGTGACGCCGACGCCGTCGGCCCGCTCGTCCAGCGCGGTGATCCGGTCGCCGAAGACGTACTCCGTCCGCTCCCTGGTCGCTTCGTAGAGCACTTCGGTCAGGTCGCCGCGGAGGATCTCGATCTCCGCGACGACACCGTCGCCGTCGAAGTCGTCGGCGCGGATGGTGGCCTTCGTGCGGTTCTTCCGGTCGACGAGCGTCTCGCCCTTCGTGTCCGTGCAGGCCGCGCGGATGCGTTCGTCGAGCCCCATCCGGCGGGCGACCTCCTTGGCCGTTCCGCGCAGGTCGACGGCCTGGCCGCCGGGACGCAACGACGGCGCGCGCTCCACGACGGTCACCTGGAAGCCGTACCGGGTGAGCCAGAAGGCCAAGGCCGGTCCGGCGACGCTCGCTCCGGAGATGAGGATCTTGGTGTCAGCCATCGCCTGGAAGGTCCCACGCATCACATCGCGGCGCAAAACGATTTCGTCGTAGGCTGGCGGCATGGCTGTCGTGAAGATCAACGCGATCGAGGTACCCGAAGGCGCAGGCCCCGAGCTGGAGAAGCGGTTCGCCGCGCGGCTGCACGCCGTCGACGATCAGCCCGGTTTCCTCGGCTTCGAGCTGCTCCGCCCGGTCTCCGGCGAGTCGCGCTACTTCGTCTACACCAAGTGGGAGTCCGAAGAGGCGTACCAGGCGTGGGCGTCCGGCCCGGCGCGTGAAGCGCACGCGGGCGAGCGCGCGAAGCCGGTCTCCACGGGTGCGAACCTGCTGGAATTCGAGGTCGTCCAGGCTTCGAAGCCGGGTGAGTGAACTCGAACGAGCCGCGGAACTGATCGACGGCGCCGGCGCGCTGCTCGTCTGCGCCGGTGCCGGGATGGGCGTCGACTCCGGCCTGCCCGATTTCCGGGGCGATGAAGGTTTCTGGAAGGCATATCCGCCGTACGAGCGGCTGGGCATCAGCTTCGTCGAGCTCGCCGACCCGCGTCATTTCGCCGAGGATCCCAAGCTGGCCTGGGGTTTCTACGGGCATCGGCTAGCGCTGTATCGCGCCACCGTCCCGCACGACGGGTTCCGTCTCCTGTCGTCCTGGGGAGCACGCAAACCGGGCGGCACCCGCGCTTTCACGTCCAATGTGGACGGACAGTTCCAGAAGGCGGGTTATCCGCACGTCGCCGAGGCGCACGGCTCCATCCATCACCTTCAGTGCCTCGAAAGGTGCACCAAGGAGATCTGGTCCGCGGACGACGTCGAGGTCCCGATCGACGAAGACACCATGCGCGCGCGGACCCCGCTGCCGTCCTGCCCGCGCTGCGGCGGTCTCGCCCGGCCCAACATCCTGATGTTCGGCGACTACGACTGGCTCGGGCAGCGCAGCCAGGCCCAGCTCGACGAGCTGAACGCGTGGCGCCGCGCGCATCGCGACCTCGTGGTGGTGGAACTCGGCGCCGGACAGGCCGTGCCGACGGTGCGGCGGTACTCGGAGCTGGCCAGCGCCGCGACCGGCGCCCTGGTGCGGATCAACCCGCGTGAACCCGGGATCCGGCACGGCCGCGGTGTCTCCCTCGCGACCAACGGCCTGGAAACCCTCGAAGCGCTGGACGCCCTGCTCAGCTAGGCCGCACCCACAGGTCGCGGTCGCCCTTCAGCACCACACGCCCGTCGTCGAGGGTCATCGCGGCGGTGAGCCGTCCGGCCGGGCAGCCGAGCTCACCGCGCTGCCAGCCTCCCTGCCCGACCCACACCACCGAGCACGACCGATTCGACGTCTTGCCCCGGTTCCACTCGACGTGGTCCCCGAACAGCACGGGCTCACCCGCCTTGCCGACGGTCCCGCCGAGGATCCGGCCATCGCCGAGCGGAGCGATTTCCCAGGCATCGGGCTCGCCGGTCACGACCAGCGCACCGGCCGCGGAACCTCCGGCCAGCAGCCATTTCCCGCCCACCCGGAGCGCGGTGGAGAACCAGACGTCGCTCGCCCGCACCAGCACCTGCGAGACCGTCCAGGTGGCGCCCGCGTCACCAGATGCCCACACCCGGACGTCTCCGCCGAGGGCCGCGGTCACGAGCACCCGCTCGCCGTCGGCGGCGATCGCGGTCGGCGCCCAGTGACCCGGCCTGTCCTGCGGCAACACGATCTCTCGGGTGCCTCCGTCCCCAGATACCCACGCGATCGGGTCCGACCGGCTTTCCCCGGGGAACTCCCGGAAGCCGACGCCGATCGCGGTCCGGCCCGCGCGGGTCAGCGCCACCCCGGTCCGGCCGGGCCCTGGCCGGAACAGCCGCTGGATCTCGGCGACCGGATCCTGGGCACCGAAGGCGTTCGCCTCGCCGGGCCGGGCGGCGAAGCCCAGCGCGCTCTTCGCCTCACTCGGCGGCAACTGCCCCGGGACACAGGCCGCGAGCAGCGACAGCGCGAGCACTCCCCAGAGCTTCCTCATGGGCGGGAAGCCTGCCAGCGGAAGGTCACTTTCCGGGCAGCACGATCTCCGCGTAGACGGCGTCGTGATCGCTGCCGGGCGTCTCCAGCACCTTGAAGTCCGCGATGGCCGTCCGTTTGTCCGCCAGCACGTGGTCGATCGCGACCGGCGGCGCGATCCCGTTCGTCCAGGTGCCCTCCAACGCCTTCCCCAGCTCGTCGGCCGCGTCCACGTATCCCCTGGTCAGCAACTCACGGAAGAGCGCGTGGTCCAGGCTCGCGTTGAAGTCGCCCGCCAGGATCCGGATGTCGTGCTCGGCGTCAGCGTACGGCAGGTCCTTGGCCTCGGCGACCCATTCATGCCGGTCCCACATCGGCGCCGACGGATGCACCGCGACGACCTCGACGCGGACACCGTCCCCGAGATCCACACCCGCGCTGGGCTGCTTGTAATCCGAGTCGCCGCTCAGTTTCAACGGCGTGAGCGGGTACTTCGACACGAGCCCGGAGCCGGACGCCCACTCGGCCGGATGCAGCACGTGGTACGGCAGGACCTGGAACAACCCGGCCCGGTCGAGCGCGGTGATCGCCTCGGGGGTCAGCTCGGTCAGGCTCAGGACGTCGACCTGGTGTTCCTTCACGTAGCCGACGATCCTGGCCGGATCCGCCCCGCCGCCGAGCATGTTCGACGCCAGCACGCGGACGTGCTTCCCGTCGAGCGCCCTCTGCTCGTTCGCGAAGGCGCGCGGCAGGACCATGGACGCGATCGTGCAGGTCAGCACCAGTGCGACGACCGCGGTCCACCAGCGGCGCAGCACCAGCGCGAGAACGCCGAGGACGAGCGTCGCGATCCCGGCGTACGGGGTCAGTGCGAGCGCGGCGATCGTGTACGTGTTGCCGTCGTAGCCGACCAGCCGCAGCCCGGTCAGCACCGCGAACGGCACGACCGCCGCGATGAGGAGCCCGCTGACCAGCTTCCGTCCGGCGCCGGGACGCGCCGCCGGACGAACCGGACGTTCTTCGATCACCATGCCGTCGAGTATGCCGATCGAGCGCGCCGGGGCAGCGGTCTCCACAACACCTTCACAACCTCCTCACACGGCGTCTACCAGCGCTTATCAGTTCCTGTCAGCCGCTGCCAGCGCGCTGTGCGCGGTCTGCCAGGCCAGGGGTGCACCTTTGTCCGCGGGGCGAGATCCACAGGAGGAAAGCGATGACTCACGCGATCAGGGCCGAGGGCCTGGTCAAACACTATGGGGAGACGAAGGCGCTCGACGGGGTCGATCTGGAGGTCCCGGCGGGCAAGGTGGTCGGGGTGCTGGGGCCGAACGGCGCGGGGAAGACGACCGCCGTCCGGATCCTGGCCACCTTGATCCGGCCGGACCGCGGCCACGCGAGCGTCTTCGGGTACGACGTCGTCAAGAACCCGATGGCGGTCCGGAGCATGATCGGGCTGACCGGGCAGTACGCGTCGGTCGACGAGGACCTTTCCGGTACGGAGAACCTCGTCCTGATCGGCAGGCTGCTGGAGTTCTCGAGGGCGGACGCGAAGAAGCGCGCGGCCGATCTGCTGGAACGGTTCGAGCTCACCGACGCCGCCGGCCGCGCGATCAAGACCTACTCGGGCGGGATGCGGCGGCGGCTCGACCTCGCCGCGAGCCTGGTCGGCCGTCCCAAGGTGCTGTACCTGGACGAGCCGACCACCGGGCTCGACCCGCACGCCCGCAACGAGGTCTGGGCCGTGGTCCGGACGCTGGTCGCCGACGGCACGACGGTGCTGCTCACCACGCAGTACCTGGAGGAGGCCGACCAGCTGGCCGACACGATCACCGTGTTCGACCACGGGCACGTCGTGGCGAACGGTCGGGCCGACGAGCTCAAGCGGCGGACCGGCGGCCAGACGCTGCAGGTGCGGCCGTCCGCGCTCGCCGACCTCGACGCCGTCGAGCGCATCCTGGCCGGGCTCACCGGGGTCCGGCCGAACCGGGACGACGACACCGGGCTGCTCACCGCACCCGTCGCCGATCCCGTCCTGCTGTCCACTTTGGTCCGCAAGCTGGACGAAGCGGGGATCACCGCGGACGAGCTGGCGCTGCGGCTGCCCAGCCTCGACGAGGTGTTCCTCGCGCTGACCGGCAAGAAGACCGACGAGTCCACAAAGGACGCTACTCCGGAAGGGAGCCTGGTATGACGACCATCGCCGCGCCCGCACCACCACGGCGCGTATCACTGTCGAGCAGCACGCGGCACGGGCTTTCCCTCGCCTGGCGCGGAGTGCTGAAGATCCGCAAGAACCCGGAGCAGCTGGCCGACGTCACGCTCGCGCCGATCATCTTCCTGGTCATGTTCGTCTACCTGTTCGGTGGCGCGATCATGGGCAGCACCGAGAGCTACCTCCAGATGATCGTGCCCGGCATCATGGTGTTCAACATCCTGCAGGCCAGCATGACCGTCGGCGTCCAGCTGAACACCGACGTCACCAAGGGCGTGTTCGACCGGTTCCGCGCGATGCCGATCGCGCGGTCCGCGCCGCTGATCGGCGCCGTGCTGGCCGATATCGTGCGGTACCTGGTGTGCCTGGTCGTGCTGATGGTGGTGGCGACGATCATGGGCTACCGGATCCAGACCGGGCCCGCCGAGTTCGCGCTGGCGATCCTGCTCGTCATCGCGTTCGCGCTGTCGTTCTGCTGGGCCTCGGTGTTCGTCGGGATGCTGGTGAAGAGCCCGGGCGCGGTGCAGGGCCTGATGTTCGTGGTGCTGATGCCGCTGACCTTCGGCAGCAACGTCTTCGTCCCGACCGGCACCATGCCCGGCTGGCTGAAGGCGTGGGCCGACATCAGCCCGGTGACCCAGATGTCCGACGTCCTGCGCGGGCTGATGAACGGCGGGCCGATCGCCGGTCCGCTCACCGGTTCGCTGATCTGGATGGCGGCCGCGCTCGCGGTCTTCTTCCCGCTCGCCACGTGGGCTTACCGGAAGCGCGTCTGACGGGGGTCAGGGGGAACGCGCATGAAGGGCTCCTCGCCACTGCCGGGCGAGGGGCCCTTCTTCACGCGCCCACTTCCTGGAGGACCCAGGACATCAGGGCGGGGCGGGAAAGCCCGGCATCCTGCGTGAGCAAGGCTTCGTAGCGCTCTTCGCCGAATCGCTCGCGAAGTTCGCCGATCAGGTCTCGGATGGCCGGCTCGCCGAGATCCAGCCTGCCGCGCAGCAGTTTCGCCGCGCCGAGCAGCCGGACGGCGGTCTCGGGGTCGCCCTGCCGGAACCGGATCAGGCCGCAGACCTCGACGATCCGCCCGAGATCGGCGATGTCGCCGCGGTCCGCGGTGGACTTCACGACGACCGCGGCACCGCGCTCGGCCGCGGCCAGATCCCCGGCGGCCAACCCGATCTCGGTGTCGATGTACCCGCCGAACTCCTCGCCGAACATGCCCGGCGCCGCGACCGAGGCCATCTTCTCCCGGAATCGGACGGCGACCTCGCGGGCCTCGTCCACGCGTCCGGCGCGGCAGAGCAGATCGGCCTTGCCCACCAGCACCATCACCGCGAGCTGGGCGTTGCCTTTTTCGGTCGCGTAGCGCTCGGCCTCGATCATCTCGCGCGTCGCCGTGTCCAGATCGCCCGCCCGCGCGTACTCCGTCGCGAGCCGCCAGCGCTGCTGGATCACGTCGTCCTGCGAACCCAGTTCGAGCGCGAGGGCGAGCCCTCGGCGGTACAGCGCGAGCGCGGCCTCGTGATCGCCGGACATCGAGATGTCGCTCGCCTTCATGCCCAGCGCCATCGCCGTGCCCCACCGGTCGCCCAGCGCCAGGAACCCTTCGTAGGCCCGGTCCCTGGCCTGTTCGGCGCCGTCGGGGTCACCGTCGTCGGTGAGGACGAAGCTGTGTGCCCACGATCCCGCCGCCCTCGACCACGGATCCTCGCTCGACAGTGCCCGTTCCACCTCGCGGTGCGCGAGCTTCTTGTCCAGCGAGAAGAAGGCCAGCATGGGCAGGCCGATGGCCAGCCCGGCGAACCGGTTGTACGCGCCGGTCCGCACGCATTCGTCGATGAGCGAGCGCACGGCTTCCGGGTCGCCGACGCCGGGCACCATCGTGGTGATCTCGCGCATCGCCCGGAACGCGGCCGCGAAGTCGTCGTCCAGGCGGTCGCCGAAGGTGAGCACTTCGGCGACGAAGGACTCCACCCGATCGCTGTCGCCCTTGATCAGCCAGTACCAGAACGTGCTGCCGAACAGGTGCATCGCCATCTCGACGTCGTCGGCGTCGATGGCCTGGCGGAGCGCGGTCACGATGTTGCCGTGCTCCTCGTCGTACCGGGAGATGGCGACGAGCTGATCCGCCGTCCGCAGCATCGGCTCCAGCCGCTCTGCGAGCTGGGCGTAGTAGCGGTGATAGGCCTTCCTCAGCCGTTCCCGCTCTTCGGCCTCGTCGAGGCGCTCCGCCGCGTACGCCCGGATGGTCTCCAGCATGCGGTAGCGCGGCTCGCCGTGCTCCCCGGCGATCGCGTCCACAATGGACTTCTCGACGAGCGAGCCGAGGACGTACAGGACGTCCTCGGCGGGCAGGTCTTCGTCGGCGCAGACGCTTTCGACCGCTTCGACCTCGGCACCGCCCCCGAACACCGAAAGCCGTCTGGCGAGCACGCGTTCGGCGTCGTCGAGCAGGTCCCAGCTCCACTCGACGACGGCACGCAGCGTGCGCTGCCTCGGCAGCGCCGTCCGGCTGCCGGAGGTCAGCAGGCGGAACCGGTCGTCGAGACGCCGCGAGATCTGCGCGACGGTCATCGACCGCAGCCGCGCCGCAGCCAGCTCCAGCGCCAGCGGCATCCCGTCCAGCCTGCGGCAGATCTGCGCGACGTCGTCCACTGTGGACTCGTCGAGCCGGAAGTCCGGGCGCACGGCCACCGCCCGGTCGACGAACAGCCGGATCGCGCCCGCCTCGGCCGCCTGGGAAACCGTCGGCGTGCCCTCCGGGACGGACAGCGGACCGAGCGGGCACAGCGTCTCGCCGTCGATGGCCAGCGCCTCCCGGCTCGTCGCGAGGACGCGCAAGGTCGGCACCCGCCGCAGCAGGGTGTTCGTCAGCTCCGCCGCCGCGTCGACCAGATGCTCGCAGTTGTCCAGCACCAGTACCGCTTCACCGGCGCCGAGCGTCTCCACGACCCTGGCCAGCGCGTCCGCCGGGCGGCGCATCGGATCGCCGGCGTGCGAAAGGCCGAGATCCCACAGCTCCAGCGCCGCGAAGACCGCGCCGGGCAGGTCACCGGGGTCGCGGACGCCGGCGAGCGGCACGAACCAGACGCGTCCGCGCGCGTGCGCCGGATGCCGCGTCGCGACCTCCGTGGCCAGCCGCGTCTTCCCCGCGCCGCCGGGCCCGACGAGCGTCACCAGCCGCGCACCGGCGAGGAGTTCGGCGATCAGCTTCAACTCGTCGTCACGGCCGACGAAACTGGTCAGCCGCACCGGCAGATGATCGGCGGGCGCGGGTGGCGGGCCGAGTTCACCGCGCAACGCCGCGAGATGGATCTCCTGGAGTTCGGCCGAGGGATCGACGCCGAGCTGATCGGCCAGCGCCGCCCGGACCTCCTCGTAGACCGCGAGGGCGTCGGACTGGCGATCGGCCGCGCACAGCGCCCGGATCCACAGCCCGGCGAGCCGTTCGCGCAGCGGATACCGCGCGGCGGCCTCCTTGAGATCCGCCAGCACCCGGTCTTGCCCGCCGAGCCGGATCTCCGCTTCGAAACGGTCTTCGGCGGCTTCGAGGCGCAGATCCTCCAGGCGGGTCGCCGGTGCCTGCGCGAAAGGAGCGTCGAGGACGTCGGACAGCGCTTGACCACGCCAGAGCCCGAGCGCCTCCGCGAGGATCGCGGCCGCACCGGCGTCCCGGCCAGCCGCGAGTTCCGCGCGCCCCTCCGCGGCCAGCCGCTCGAAGCGGCACACGTCGACGTCCTCGCGGGCGACGTCCAGCCGGTAACCGCCCGGGCCGGAGTCGAGGGCGACGTCTTCGGCGCGCAGGACCTTGCGCAGCCGCGAGACCAGGGACTGCAGCGCGTTCGCCGCGTCGGCGGGCGGCTCCGCGCCCCAAAGACCGTCGACGAGGGCCGTCGCCGGGACGGCGCGCCCGGGCTCCAGCGCGAGCCTGGCCAAGAGCATGCGGAGGCGGGCACCGCCGATGTCGACCGGGGTGCCGTCACCGGCCTCCGCTCCGACCGGGCCCAGCAGCGTCACACGCACGGACCCCAGCTTTCCAGAAGCCGCAAACGCATAGCCCGACCAGGCTGTGTCTCTCAGAGCGTGCTGTCGGACTTCCGGACCTCGATCAGGCGACGGAAGTGGGGATTATCCGGGCACCAGGGAGCTTTCCGGGCGGTAGGCCGACGTCACGGCGCTACGTTCGAGGCCAAGTCACAGCCGATCGACTGGGAGCGTGAATGAGGTACCGGAGTGCGGCCGTCATCGCCGCCGTTCTGGCCGCGAGTGTCCTCGGCGGCGGGACCGCCCTCGCCGACACCGGGAAACCCGGCGCCGACGGCGCGGGCGACAGCTACTACCCGCAGGACGGCAACGGCGGCTACGACGTCGGCGACTACAACCTGAAAATCGGCTACGAGCCCGCCACCAAGCAGCTCACCGGCCTGCAGACGATCACCGGACGGACCACCCAGGCGCTGAGCTCGTTCAACCTCGACCTGCACGGGCTGACCGTCGACTCGGTCAAGGTCAACGGGCGCAAGGCGGCCTTCACCCGCACCGGCGACCACGAACTCGTGATCACCCCGGCGCGTCCGCTGCGGAACCACGAGCGGTTCACCGCCGAAATCGCGTATCACGGTGTCCCGCAGCCGATCGAGGATCCGGCGCTGGGCGAGAACGGCTGGCAGTACGCGAAATCCGGCGGCGCGTTCGTCGCGGGCGAGCCGAAATCCGCGACCACCTGGTACCCGGTCAACGACACCCCGCGCGACAAGGCGACCTTCCACCTCGCCGTCACCGTGCCCTCGGAATGGGGCGTCATCTCGAACGGCCGCGAGCGCGGGCATTTCGCCGACGGGCCGAAGACCACCTACGTCTGGGCCGAAGAGACCCCGGCCGTGCCGTACATGACGACGGTCGCGATCGACAAATGGGAGTTCGAGCGGACGAAGCTGTCCGACGGCACCCCGGTCGTCAACGCCTACGCCCCCGGCACCCCCGCGTCGACCAAACAGGCCGAGGCGCGGCTGCCGGAGATCATCGACTTCCTGGCGTCGAAGTTCGGGCGCTACCCGGTGGACGCGGCGGGCGGCATCTTCCTCGCCGAGCCGATCGGGTTCTCGCTGGAGACGCTGAGCAGGCCGATCTACTCGGGCGCGGCGGGCAACATCCCGACGATCGTGCACGAGAACGCCCACCAGTGGTGGGGCGACTCGGTCGCCGTCGACAAGTGGAAGGACGTCTGCCTCAACGAATGCTTCGCGTCGTACGCGGAATGGCTGTGGTCCGAGGCGAAGTCGGGGCAGGACCTCAAGGCGCGCTACCTGAACGCCGTGCAGAAGGCGACGGACCGGTTCTGGGCAGGGAAGCTGTACGACATGGGGCCCGGCAACGAGTTCACGTACGTGTACTCGAAGGGCCCGGCGGCGTTGCACGCGTTGAAGAACTACATCGGCGCGGCGCCGTTCGACCGCATCCTCAAGACGTGGCCCGCCATCCACCGCGACGGCAACGCGAGCCTGCCGGAGTTCCAGAGGTTCGCCGAGCGCGTCGCGCACAAGAACCTTCAGGGCTTCTTCGACGCGTGGTTCTACGGCAACACCAAGCCGGCGCCCGAGTACCTCTACCCGGGGGACCTCAAGCCCGCCGCCTGAGGTGTGTCACACGTTAGGGTGAGGGCATGACGTCTGTGCTCCTCACCGGTTTCGAACCGTTCGGCGGTGAGCGGGTGAATCCGTCGTGGCAGGCGGTTTCCCTGCTCACCGGCCGTCGGAACGACACCGTGGCCGTCGAACTGCCGTGCGTCTTCTCGCGTTCGCTGGTCACCTTGCGCGACGCGATCGACGAGTACCGCCCGGATCTGGTGATCTGCGTCGGCCAGGCGGGCGGCCGCCCCGACGTCACCCCGGAGCGGGTCGCGATCAACCTGATCGACGCGCGCATCCCGGACAACGCGGGCTCGCAGCCCGTCGACGTCCCGGTGATCCCCGGCGGGCCCAACGCGTACTTCACCACCTTGCCGGTGAAGGCCTGTGTCACGGGGATCAAGGACGCGGGGCTGCCGGCGTCGGTCTCGCACACCGCCGGGACGTACGTGTGCAACCAGGTCTTCTACGGCCTGATGCACTTGCTGGACAACGACTTTCCCGGGGTACGCGGCGGTTTCGTGCACGTGCCGTACACCCCGGAGCAGGCAGCGCGGACCACCGCGCCGAGCCTGGCCGTGCACCGGGCCGCCGAGGCGCTGGAGATCATCGTGGACACCGCGCTTTCGGTGACCGAAGACCTTTCGACACCGGCGGGCACCCTGCACTGATCAAGGTTTGAGCTGTGCGGTGAAGAACTCGACCATCTCCGCGGTCGTCCGCGCGGTGCCGTCGCTGCGGGTCGAGACGAGCATCGCGCTCAACGGCGCGTCTTCGGTCCCGAAGAGCACGATGCCGCTTCGCGCGCCTACGCCCGCCACATAGCGCCCTCGGAGGCCGTCGGCCGCCCAGGTGCCCTCTGCGGGCTTTCCCTTGGTCATCCGCTGCCGGACGCCGTCCTCCAGGCCGGTCATCGCGACGCCCTGGTAGTAGTTGATCGCGTTCGATCCTTTGGCGTCCTTGAACACGCAGGTGACCGCCGACGACGCGCCCACCGTGGCGGCCGCGTCCGGCGCGTCCCGGCATTCGTCCCGCTGCGGGATGACGGCGGCGATCCGGCGGAGACAGTCCGTGAATCCCTGCGCGTCCTTCGCCCCGGGCTGATCGCAGCTCACCGGTTTCGCCGGGGCCGGTCCGGCGACCGGCTCGTCCTCGCCGCCGGTGAGCAGGACGATCGTCGTCACGATCGCCGCGAGGGCGAGCGCGACGACGCCGTAGGTGGTGGGCTTCTGCCAGTTCCGGCCGGGCGGTGGCTGCGGCGGTGTCCAGCGCGGCGGCTGCGGACGCCGCGCAGGCGGAGGCTGTTGCTGAACCGGCTGCTGGACGGGCTGTGGCCGCACCGGCGCGAAAGCGGGCACGGTCAGCTGGGAATCCTCGCCACCGGTGGGCACGTGATGCAGCCCGAACGCGACCGCCGTCTCCGGCTGGTCCTGCGTGGTCGGCGCGATCCGGAGCTGGTTCGCCAGCAGGCTCGCCAGCAACGGCATCCGGCTCGGCCCGCCGACGAGGTAGACGCCGCCGAGCCGGTCCGGGGTCAGCCCGGCGCGATGGATCGTGGTCGCCAGGAGTTCGCCGCTGCGCAGGAAACTCGGCCGGACGAGCGCTTCGAGCTCCATCCGTGTCACCCGCACGTCGCCGAAGGGCTCCGGCATCGGGATCTCGGTCTGCTGGTGGCGGGACAGGCTTTCCTTGGCGTCACGGACATCCTGCAGCAACGACCGGCGCGTCCGGCGGTCGCTGACCGACTGCGGGCGCAGGATCCGTTGCCAGTGCGCGGGATCGGAATGCGACACCTCGCGGCCGATGTGCACCAGCAGCGCCTGGTCGATGTCGAGACTGCCGAGATCGGGCAGCCCGTCCTCGGCGAGCACGGCGAACCCCTGCGCGCTCACGCCGACGACGGCGCAGTCGAAGGTGCCGGCCCCGAGGTCGTACACCGCGATCGGACCGGGCGGGCGCCTGCCGTTGTTGAGCGAGGCGTAATGCGCGGCGGCCGCGACCGGCTCGGGAATGAGCACCGTGGTGGGGAATCCGGCCTTGAGCGCGGCGTCGCGGAGGATCTGCTTGCGATCCGGGCCCCAGCCCGCGGGGTGCGAAATGCGCACCTGCGCGGGCATCCGCTGAAGGAGCAGCTCGGCCTCTTCGCCGACGCGGCGCAGGACAGCGGCGAACGCGTCGGCGATGGGAAGCGAGACCTCACCGAGCTGGAGGGCGCCTTCGTCGATGCGCCGCTTCGGATTCGCCTCGAACCGGCTCGGATCCAGCCGGGCCCGGCGTTCGGCGTCGCGGCCGACGAAGACCGTGCCGTCCTTGTCGGCGTAGATCGCGGACGACATCGTCACCGACCCGTCGATCTCGACGACCTGCGTCCTCCTGCCGTGGATCGAAAGCACCCCCACCGTGCTGGAGGTACCGAAATCGATCGCCAGAACGTCCACCTGACCCCCTCCCGGACCCGAAGGCATCGTCTCACGCGAAGATCGGGAGACCGGGGCGGGTTCAGACGGCGGTGGAAATGGTGACGTCGTGATCGTCGAAATCGGCGACCACGCGCATGCGGCCACCCAAGGCGCCGATGTACCTGCGGAGCGTGTCCAATTCCATCTGGCTCGGATCACCCTGCTCGAGCTGGCTGATCCGCGGCTGGCTGACGCCCATCCGCTTGGCGACCTCGGCCTGGCTCAGTCCGACGTCCTCACGCAGTCGCGACAGCCGGAAGCCGAGAACGTACGCCTGAGTGGCTTCCCGCGCCTCGGCCCGCGCGGCTTCGACGTCGCGGCCGGCGTCACGGTCCGCGGCGAGCTTTTCGGCCTTGACCTCTTTCCAGGACCGACCCATTTCAGCCTTCCTCCATCGCGTCGAGATGGTGCCGGTATCGCTCCTCCGCGATCGGGATGTTGATGTCGTACCACCGTTTCCAGTTTCCGGCCTTGTCACCGGCCACCAGGAGCACGGCCCTGCGCGCCGGATCGAAGACGAACAAGATCCTGATCTCGGTATGCCCGGCAGACGCCGGGCGTAACTCTTTCAAGTTGTGTCTTCGCGATCCGCTGATCCGGTCGACCAGCGGCCGCCCGAGCCGGGGACCTTCACGAGCCAGCATGTCGATCGCCTCTTCGACCCGGTCGGCCGTACGCGGTTCTTCCCGACACAGCGCCGCGAACCAGCGATCCACTTCCTCGTGAAGTTCGATCTCCCACTGCATCAGCCGACCATAATGTAGACCTTATATCGGTCGAGGCTCGAAGACCAGAGTTCCCACGAAGGTGCGCTTCCGCCTCGGGGCCTTCCGCAACCGCAAGGACCGCACGCGAGTTCCGCCTCCAATCACGTGAGTCCCGCGCCCAATCACGCGTGTCGTCCGCCCAATCACGCGTGTCGTCCATCCACACACGAATGGCGTCCGTGCGGAAAGACGGAACTCACGTGACGGAACGCGGAACTCGCGTGATCGGAGGCGGAACTCGCGTGATCGAACGGCGAACTCGCGTGATTGGAGGCGGGACACGCGTGATCAGACGGACGACACACCGCACCGAAACGCGGAAGTGCCCGCCGCGGCGAACCGCGACGGGCACTTCCGGAGCAGAGGCGTTACTCGCCCTCGGCTTCACCGTTCTCTTCGGTCGAGCCGGCACCGATGCTCACCGGCGGGGCGTCCGGGACCGACGAGGGGCGGGCTTCGCCACGGAAGACGAAGTGCGCCTTGTCGTCCTTCTCGCCCTCTTCGTCGTTCCAGCCTTCGACGTCGACCAGGATGATCTGCCCGGCCTGGACCTCGCCGAACAGGATCTTCTCCGACAGCTGGTCCTCGATCTCGCGCTGGATCGTGCGACGCAGCGGCCGCGCGCCCAGCACCGGGTCGAAGCCGCGCTTGGCGAGCAGCGACTTGGCCTTGGGCGTGAGCTCCAGCTCCATGTCCTTGGCCTTGAGCTGCGTCTCGACCCGGGCGATCATCAGATCGACCATCTCGATGATCTGTTCCTTGGTCAGCTGGTGGAAGACGATGATGTCGTCGATCCGGTTCAGGAACTCCGGCCGGAAATGCTTCTTCATCTCCTCGTTGACCTTTTGCTTCATCTTCTCGTACCGGTTGGTGCTGTCACCGCCGGACGAGAACCCGAGCGAAACGGACTTGGAGATGTCCGAGGTACCCAGGTTCGAGGTGAAGATGAGCACGGTGTTCTTGAAGTCGACCGTACGACCCTGACCGTCGGTGAGACGGCCGTCTTCGAGGACCTGCAGGAGCGTGTTGTAGATCTCCTGGTGGGCCTTCTCGATCTCGTCGAACAGCACCACCGAGAACGGCTTGCGCCGCACCTTCTCGGTCAGCTGGCCGCCCTCTTCGTAGCCGACGTAGCCCGGAGGGGCACCGAAGAGCCGCGAAGCGGTGTAGCGGTCGTGGAACTCGCCCATGTCGATCTGGATGAGCGCGTCGTCCTCGCCGAACAGGAACGCCGCGAGCGCCTTGGACAGCTCGGTCTTACCGACACCGGACGGGCCGGCGAAGATGAACGAACCGGACGGGCGCTTCGGGTCCTTCAGGCCGGCACGGGTGCGTCGGATCGCCTGGGAGACGGCCTTGACCGCGTCCTCCTGGCCGATGATCCGCTTGTGCAGCTCCTCCTCCATGCGGAGCAGACGCGTGGTCTCCTCCTCGGTGAGCTTGAACACCGGGATCCCGGTCCAGTTGGCGAGGACCTCGGCGATCTGCTCCTCGTCGACCTCGGCGACGACGTCGAGGTCGCCGTCCTTCCACTGCTTCTCCCGCTCGCCCTTCTGGCCGAGGAGGGTCTTCTCCTCGTCGCGGAGGCGGGCGGCGCGCTCGAAGTCCTGCGCGTCTATCGCGGACTCCTTGTCCCTGCGCACGTCGGCGATCTTCTCGTCGAACTCGCGCAGGTCCGGCGGCGCGGTCATGCGGCGGATGCGCATCCGGGCGCCGGCCTCGTCGATCAGGTCGATCGCCTTGTCCGGCAGGAAGCGGTCGTTGATGTAGCGGTCCGCGAGGGTGGCCGCCTGCACCAGCGCGCCGTCGGTGATCGAGACGCGGTGGTGCGCCTCGTACCGGTCACGCAGACCCTTCAGGATCTCGATCGTGTGCTCGAGCGACGGCTCGCCGACCTGGATCGGCTGGAAGCGGCGCTCCAGCGCGGCGTCCTTCTCGATGTACTTGCGGTACTCCTCGAGCGTGGTCGCGCCGATCGTCTGCAGCTCGCCACGGGCCAGCATCGGCTTCAGGATCGACGCGGCGTCGATCGCGCCCTCGGCGGCACCCGCGCCGACGAGCGTGTGCAGCTCGTCGATGAACAGGATGATGTCGCCGCGGGTCTTGATCTCCTTGAGCACCTTCTTCAGGCGCTCTTCGAAGTCACCGCGGTACCGGGAACCGGCGACCAGGGAGCCGAGGTCGAGGGTGTAGAGCTGCTTGTCCTTCAGCGTCTCCGGGACCTCGCCCTTGACGATGTTCTGCGCGAGCCCCTCGACGACGGCGGTCTTGCCGACGCCGGGCTCGCCGATGAGGACCGGGTTGTTCTTGGTGCGCCGCGACAGCACCTGCATGACCCGCTCGATCTCTTTGCCCCGGCCGATGACCGGGTCGAGCTTGCCTTCGCGGGCCTGCACGGTCAGGTTGCGGCCGAACTGGTCGAGCACCAGCGACGACGACGGGGTGCCTTCACCGCGTCCGGAGCCGGTCTCGGTCGACTCCTTGCCACCCTGGTAGCCCGACAGCAGCTGCAGGACCTGCTGACGCACCCGGTTGAGGTCCGCGCCGAGCTTGACGAGCACCTGTGCGGCGACGCCTTCACCCTCGCGGATCAGCCCGAGCAGGATGTGCTCGGTGCCGATGTAGTTGTGGCCGAGCTGCAGCGCTTCGCGCAGCGACAGCTCAAGCACCTTCTTGGCCCGCGGGGTGAAGGGGATGTGCCCGCTCGGGGCCTGCTGCCCCTGGCCGATGATCTCCTCGACCTGCTGGCGGACGCCCTCCAGCGCGATGCCCAGCGATTCCAGCGCCTTGGCGGCGACACCTTCACCCTCGTGGATCAGACCCAGGAGGATGTGCTCGGTGCCGATGTAGTTGTGGTTGAGCATCCTGGCCTCTTCTTGGGCCAGGACGACCACCCGCCTCGCGCGGTCGGTGAACCTCTCAAACATGTGCACTCCCTCGACTGCTGCGACGGCGGCCCGTTTCCATCGTGCTTTCACCGCGATGGATTCAGCACCGTGAGACCACTCTAGTAGCCATGCGGTCGCGCTGGCGTACCACTACGGCTGATTGCGGCCCGTTCGCGCCCAGGCCGTTCTCCGGCCGTGCGCTCTTTCATCTTCCGGTTGCCCTGCACCTTTACGTCAAGCCCAACGTGCGAACACGCGTCCGGATTCCGCCGGACGAGGGTTGTCCGCTGAGCGCGAACACGGGCTCCGCCCAGTGGATGGACACCCGTCCGGAGTAGTCACGGACGGTATGTAAGGTTAGGCGTACCTAATGACGGGAGGCCGGTGTGTCGCATCCCCGCACGCTCGTGTCGCCGGAGGACGGGCTCCGGGCCTCCTTGTCGAGGATGCCCGAAGACGCCCGGCTCCGCGCGGACGTGCCGGAGGACGAGCCGGGCTGGGTCCGCTGCGGGGACCTGCTCGGCGAACCGGCCCGGCTCGTGCGCTGGCGGGAGCGGCTCACCGGCTGGCTCGCCGAGACGTATCCGGAGGCGGCCTCGATCCCCGAGCGGACCCCGGCGAGCTGGATCCTTTCCTGGTACCTGCACGTCCCGGCCCTGGCCGGCGCGATGCTGCTCCATCACGAGCGCCGCGTCCCCTCGCTGGCGCCGTCCGCGCTGGCGTTCCGGATCGGCGCCGACCGGCCCCATCCCGATTCGGTGGCCGTCCTCGGCGACGGGTTCCACTGCCTGCCGACCGACCCTGGCTCGGCACATCCGAAGGCCATCGTGGCTCCGGACGAGCGGGCGCTGGCGACCGTCCTGCGAGGCCGCTACGTCGCGCACGCGAGCCGGTTCATCGACATCTACGGCCCGCTGACGAGGCTCGGGCGACGTCAGTTGTGGGCCGCCGCCACAGACGCGCTCGACAACGCGCTGTGGTCGGCGGGACGGCTGGGCGGGACCCCGGAGGCCGAGGGCGCCGGGGTCGCGGACGCCGCACTGGTACTCGAAGCGCGGTTCCCGCCGCTGACGTCCGCGTCGAAGCTGACGCTGACATCGGGAGCCGACGGACGCCGCGAGTGGACGAGAAACCGCGAAGGCTGCTGTTACAACTATCTGCTTCCCGCGGAATCGGAATGCGGCGGTTGTCCGCGGGTCCGTTAAGGGAGCCAGCCGGGGTTTCGCCCCGTCGCGCCCAAAGCGCGTTCGAACGTCGTCGCGCCTTTCGCGACGGGCACTTCTTCCCCGTACACCTTCATCGCCCGGGCCTGTTCGCCCATCGCCGCGGCGGACGCCAAGACGGCTTCGGCCACCTCGGGTGCGACGTCGAGCGAGCGGCCGGTCGCCTTCGCCAGGTCCCAGCCGTGGAAGACGAACTCGCCGAGCACCATGTCGCCGACGAACGAGGACGGCATTTCCGCCGTGCCGAGCGCCGTCGTGCCCTGCCACGCTTCGGGTGTCCCGAAGACGTCCACGAGCCGCGCGGTCTGCTTCTCGATGGCATTGAGCCATTCGCCGTCGACGAGGCCCGCTTCGGCCTCACCGACGGACATCTCGGGAGGCGCGGTCTTGCTCCCGGCGGCCTCGAGCCAGGGACCCCAGTAGAGAAGGTGGTTCAGCAACGCACGGACGTCGTACTCGGCGCACGGCGTGCGGGCGGAGAGGTCGGATTCGCCGATCCCGCGCAGGATTCCGGTGAACTCCGCGGCGGCGGGGGCGATCAGGGTGGCGTATTCGGACATGAGGCCATGAGTTCACGGACAACGGCGCGCTGTCTTGAAGAAACGCGACACGGCTAGGTTGATCCGGTGAGCGGGCACCGGATCCCGGCGGGGATCGTCAACGCGCGGGCGGCGAAGTTCAGCCTCGTCCGGCATCCGCCCTCGCCGGAACTGCGCCCGTACGTCGACCACCACTGGGTGCTGCGGTGGGATCTGCGCGGCAGACCGGGCGAGGAACAGGCGGTTTTGCCCAATCTCGCGGTGAACGTCACGTTCTTCCGCCTCGCGGCCGGCGCGTTCGGGCCGGGGAAACGGCCTTTCCGCTACCTCGTCGAGGGCACGGACCACGGTATCGGCGTGCGATTCCGTCCTGGGGCATTCCGGGCATTCCTCGGCGGTCCGGTCTCGATGATCTCCGGCGGTTCCGTTCCGCTCACCGATCTCTTCCCCGGCGCCGGAGGAGTGACGGAATCGGTACGGAATGCGACGGACGACTTCGAAATGGTCCGTGCCGCGGAGGAACTGCTCCTCGCGAAACGCCCCGTGCTCACCGCCGCGGCCGTGACGGCCATCGAAGCGGTGGAAACAATCGCGGCCGAGCCGTCCATTACCCGGGTCGCCGAGCTGTCAAGCCGGACGGGCATGTCTCAACGAAGCCTGCAACGCCTGTTCGCCGAACATGTCGGCACCGCCCCCAAATGGGCGATTCAGGTATACCGATTGAACGAAGCGGCGGCACGGATCGCGGCCGAGGAACGGCCGGACTACGCGGAACTGGCGTTCACGCTGGGCTATAGCGACCAAGCGCACTTCACCCGGGATTTCCGCTCCGTGACCGGATGGGCGCCCACCGAGTACGCCCGCTTGAACCGTGTACAAGAACAAGAAAGCCGCCGGGAAAGGTTTCCCGGCGGCCGTCTGGTCTGAAAGACCTCAGTTCTTCTTGTGGTAGGCCTCCACGACCTCGGACGGGATACGTCCACGGTCGGAAACCTGGAAGCCGTTCTTGCGGGCCCAGGCGCGAATGGCCTGGTTCTGCTCGCGGTCCACGGTCGCGGGACGGGCGGCGGCCTTCACGCCGGCGACCGGACGAATGGCGGTGCGCTTACGGCCACCCGCGCGACGGGCGTGCTCCACATACTGGGCCAGCGCGTCACGAAGCTCTTCCGCGTTTTCCGCGGAAAGGTCGATCTGGTAGCTCACACCGTCCAAACCGAACTCGACGGTCTCTTCCGCCTCAGTGCCGTCGAGGTCGTCGACGAGCGAGACGAGCACCTTCTGTGCCATCTGTTTCCTCCTGCTGGGGGCTTACACGAATGATCTGGTACGGGGCATGCCCCGGACAGAAGACTTTGTCTAGCGACATTAATACCCGCTACCGACTCATAACGCAAATCTTGTTTACGAGAACGATCGAGGTATCTCTCACGCGGACGGGTTATTCGGGTCGGACGAGCGGGAACAGGATGGTCTCCCGGATACCAAGGCCGGTCAGCGCCATCAGCAACCGGTCGATCCCCATTCCGACACCACCGCTCGGCGGCATTCCGTACTCCAGCGCGCGGAGGAAATCCTCATCCAGGTTCATGGCCTCACTATCACCCTGCGCACCCAGCCGAGCCTGTTCCACCAGACGCTGACGCTCTACCACGGGATCGACCAGCTCGGAGTATCCGGTGGCCAGTTCGAATCCGCGCACGTACAGATCCCACTTCTCGGCGACCCCCGGCTTGCTGCGATGTTGCCTGGTCAGCGGGGATGTCTCGACCGGAAAATCACGGACAAAAGTGGGTTCGTGGAGATGATCGCCGACGAGATGTTCCCAAAGTTCTTCGACGAGTTTGCCGTGGCCTAACTTCGGGTCGAGCTCCAGCTCTCGCGCTTCGGCATAGGAACGCAGCTTGTCCGCGGACGTCTCGGGAGTGACCTCTTCCGACAACGCCTCGGACAACGACTCGTACATTCCGAGCGTGGTCCACTCGCCGGACAGGTCGTACTCCGAACCGTCGGCGAGAGTGACCACCTGAGTGCCGAGAACGTTCTGCGCCGCCTCCTGGATGAGCTGCCGCGTCATCACCGCGTTGGAGTCATAGGTCGCATACGCTTCGTAGTACTCGAGCATGGCGAACTCCGGCGAGTGCGAGGAGTCGCTGCCCTCGTTCCGGAAGTTGCGGTTGATCTCGAAGACCTTCTCGATACCGCCGACCACGCAACGCTTGAGGTACAGCTCCGGCGCGATCCTCAGGTACAGATCGAGGTCGAAGGCATTCGAATGCGTGACGAATGGCCGCGCCGCGGCACCGCCGTGCAGCGTTTGCAGCATCGGGGTCTCGACCTCGAGGAATCCCCGGCCGTGAAACGAGTCACGCAGGGAACGCAGCACACCGGCGCGGGTACGGACCACGTCCCGCGCCTTGGGACGCACGATCAGATCGACATAACGCTGCCGGATCCGCGTTTCCTCCGCCAGGTCTTTGTGCGCCACGGGCAACGGGCGCAATGCTTTCGACGTGATGCGCCAGGAGTCGGCCATCACGGAAAGCTCACCGCGCTTGGAGGTGATGACCTCACCGGAGACGAATACGTGATCACCGAGATCGACATCGGACTTCCACGCCGCGAGCGCGTCCTCGCCCACCTTCGCGAGGCTGAGCATCGCCTGCAACTCGGTGCCGTCGCCTTCACGAAGACTCGCGAAACACAGTTTGCCGGTATTGCGCATGTACATGACCCGGCCGGTGATACCGACGATGTCGCCGGTGGCGGTGTCGACAGGAAGACCGGAATGCTTCGCGCGCACTTCGGCCAGCGAGTGCGTCCGGGGCACCTCGACCGGATACGGATCGATACCCTCCGCGATTATCCGGTCGCGCTTGTCCCGGCGCACCCGCATCTGTTCCGGCAGGTCTTCGTCGGGGCTCACGCCCTCGGATGCGGGGATTTCAGTCATGGCGCACAGCGTACGAACCCGCCGGTTCCCTACGCCAACCGGATTACCTTTTCCGGGTCCGGACCGGCCGGTTTTCTCTCCATTAACCTTGAGCGCGTGAACTCATCCACTCCCGGCATCGAACCCGAACTGCACGCACGCCGCGCCGCCTCGTTCGGCGCGAAGGCCGCCGACTATGCCGCGCATCGGCCGGACTATCCGGAAAAGGCACTGGCCTGGGGGCTGGCCGGCGCGGCGGGAACCCCGGAACGGGTCCTGGACCTGGCGGCCGGGACCGGCAAGGTCAGCGAAGGACTGCTGGCGCTGGGCGTCGAGGTCACCGCCGTCGAGCCGGACGAGAAGATGCTCGCCGAGCTCACCAGGACACTCCCCGCCGTGACCCCGCTCATCGGGACCGCCGAGGAGATCCCGCTGCCGGACGGATCCGTGGACGCCGTCGTGGTGGGCCAGGCCGTCCACTGGTTCGATCTCGACCGGGCCTATCCGGAGATGGCCAGGGTGCTGAGGCCGGGCGGAGTCGTTGCGGCGCTGTGGAACCACGACGACGAGTCGGCGGGCTGGCTGGCGGAGTTGAACGCGCTGATCAAGACCTCGATGAGCAGGCGCTGGCTGAGCGACTACGAATCGTTGCCGGAACACGAGGCCCTCGGGCCGTTCGAGAAGAAGACGTTCGGTCACAAACAACCCAGGACGGCGGAAACCCTGGTGGCCACTCTCGCGACCCATTCGCACATGCTGGTGGCCACGGCGGAGGAACGCGAAGCCAAACTTCGCACGGCGCGGGAATTCCTCGACCGGAATCCGGAAACCGCGTCCGGGGAATTCGATCTCCCGATCACCACCACCGTCTTCCGGGCGCGTAAGCGATGACCGACTGGAAGGCGGCGTTCACGACCACGTTCGGCGCCCCCGCGTCGGCGGTGTCCGCGCGGATCTGGGCCGAGGTCTACGGCGACGAGTACCCCGCCGAGCTGGACACCTACAGCTTCGTGACCCGGACCGACCTGCGCCGCATCGCGGCCGAAGCGCATCTGGAGCCGGGCGGGCGGCTCGCCGACATCGGCTGCGGGCGCGGCGGTCCCGGGCTTTGGGTCGCCGCCCGCACGTACGCGACGCTCACCGGCATCGACATCGCGGCGACGGCACTGGCGTCAGCACGACGCCGGGCGGAGGCGATGGACGTCGAGGCGACCGATTTCCGGATCGGCGACTTCCAGGACACCGGGCTGGAGGACGCGTCGTTCGACGCGGTGATAAGCGTCGACGCGCTGCTGTTCGCGCCCGACAAGCGGCGCGCCTGCGAAGAGTTCGCACGGATCCTCGCGCCGGGCGGGCGGCTGCTCGTCACGACCTGGGACTTCGACGGGCAGCCGGTGAACCGGCCGCCCCAGGTCGCCGACCACCGGCCGCTGCTGGAGGCCGCCGGCTTCGACGTCCTCGCCTACGAGGAGACACCGGACTGGCGGGCGCGGCAGCGGCGGACCATGGAGCTTTCGCTCGAACGGCTGGAGGAGCTGGCGGCGGAATCGGGCGACGATCCTTCGCGGCTCCGGGCGAGCCTCGAACAGACGCTGCGGAACCAGGACCTGATGACGCGGCGGGTGCTGATGATCGCCTCCCGGCGCGTTTAGTCCTCTAAATGCGGTAGTTGCCCACGCAAGGACCGCATTCAGAGGACTAAACGCGGTGGTTGCGCTCGTAGACCAGCCGGAGACCCAGGAGCGTCAGATCGGGCGCGTGCTCGGTGATCGTCTCGGACTCGCCGAGCACCAGGGGCGCGAGGCCGCCGGTCGCGATCACCGCGACCGGATCCACCCCGCCCGGTGAGAGCTCGCGCTTGATCCGCTTCACCAGGCCGTCGACCTGGCCGGCGAAACCGTAGAGGATGCCGGATTGCAGGCATTCCACGGTGTTCTTGCCGATCACCGACCGCGGCGGCACCAGCTCCACCTTGCGCAGCGCCGCGGCGCGCGCGGCCAGCGCGTCGACCGAGATCTCGATCCCGGGCGCGAACGCGCCGCCGAGGAACTCGCCCTTGGCGGAGATGGCGTCCACATTGGTCGAAGTCCCGAAATCCACCACCACACAGGCGGTGGACGGGTGCAGGTGATGCGCGGCCAGGGTGTTCACCAGCCGGTCCGCGCCCACCTCCTTGGGGTTGTCGACCAGGAGCGGCACACCGGTGCGCACCCCCGGCTCGATGACGATCTTCGGCACCCTGGCGTAGTACCGCGAAAGCATGACGCGCAGCTCCCGCAGTACGGCGGGAACCGTGGACAGCGCGCTGATCCCGGTGACCGCGTCCGCGTGCGAGCCGAGGAGCCCGCGCATGGTGAGCGCGAGTTCGTCGGCGGTCATCCGCGCGTCGGTGCGCATCCGCCAGTCACCGGCCAGGTCGTTTCCCGAGTACAGCCCGAGAACGATGTTGGTGTTGCCGACGTCGATCGTGAGCAGCAAGGACTCAGCTTTCGGCGTGCAGCAGCGCGTCGAGACGGCGGGCGTCGGCGGTTTCGGCGACCGGGAAGGTCATCGTGTCGTCGTCGGCCAGGGTCACGGTGCCGCTCAACAGGCCGGAGCCCTCCGGCGCGTGCCCGGGGTTTGCGCCCTTCTCGACGATCCGGTTGTCCGCGTCGACGAAGACGACGCGCGGCCGGAACGCGGCCGCCTCGGCGTTCTCCATCTGCGCGTACGAAATCAGGATCACCAGATCGCCCGGGTGCACCAGATGCGCCGCGGCGCCGTTGATGCCGAGCACCCCGCTGCCGCGTTCGCCCGCGATCACGTAGGTCTCGAGCCGCGCGCCGTTGGTGACGTCCACAATGGACACCTGTTCGCCCGGCAGCAGATCCGCCGCGTCCATCAGGTCCTCGTCGACGGTCACCGATCCGACGTAGTGGAGATCGGCCTGGGTGACCGTCGCCCTATGGATCTTCGATTTCAGCATCGTGCGGTACATCGTGGACTCTCCCTATTCCCCTGCGTCCGGCGCGTGTTCCGGATGGTCCACGGCCGCGCCGAGCACCACCGGGACGTTGTCGATCAGCCGGGTACTCCCCACCCTGGCCGCGATCAGCAGACGCGCCTCACCGTCGACGGGCGCGGGCCCGAGGTCGGTTCCCCTCAATTCCAGATAATCGACCTCGACCGCGGGTCGCGCGGCGAGGGTCTGCCTGGCGGTCGCCAGCACGGCTTCCGCGCCGTCGCGTCCGACGAAGGCACCCGCGGTGAGCGCCGCCGACAACACGATCGCGTCCTCGCGCTGTTCCGGAGTCAGGTAGACGTTGCGCGAGGACAACGCCAGCCCGTCGCGCTCCCGGACCGTCGGCACCCCGATGACGCGGGTGTCGAAGTTCAGGTCGCGCACCATCTTCTTGATCAGCACCAGCTGCTGGTAGTCCTTCTCCCCGAAGAAGGCGTAGTCCGGCCGCACGATGTTGAACAGTTTCGCCACCACGGTGAGCACGCCGGCGAAATGCCCCGGCCGCACCGCGCCTTCCAACTCGTCGCCGAGCGCGCCGGGATGCACCGTGACGGTGGCCCCTTCGGGATACAGATCCGACGCCTTGGGCAGGAAGCCCAGCTCGACTCCGTCCTCCTTCAGCACCTCGAGGTCCTTGTCCAGCGGACGCGGGTACGCCTCGAAGTCCTCGCCCTCCCCGAACTGCAGGGGGTTCACGAAGATCGACGTCGCGACGACCGTGTTCGGAAGCCGCTTCGCCCGGCGGATCAGCTCACGGTGACCGGCGTGCAGTGCGCCCATCGTGGGCACCAGCGCGACCTTGCGGCCGACGCCGTGCAGCGCACGCGTCACCTGGCTGACCTGCTCCGGCGGCTGGAAGGTGTGCAGCGTGCCTCGGGCGAATTTCGGTGTGGTCACTGGTTTTGCTGCCCTTCGGCGGGGTCACTGAGGAGTTCGGTGAGCTCGGCGGCGGCCGAGGCGTCCAAGAGCCCGGCGGCGTCGCCGCGCGCCAGCGTGCGCTTGGCCAGCGCGCGATAGCTCGGGGCGATGTCGGGGCCACGTTCGGCCAGCACCGCGAGATGCTTGCGCACGGTGCCGAGATCACCACGGGCCACCGGCCCGGTCAGTGCGCGGTCCCCGTGTCGCAGAACATTATCCAACGCCGCCGACAACAACGGAGCCACCAGGCGTTCGGGCTGGGCGATTCCCGCCTCCCGCAACAGTTCCGCGCAGTCGGCGACCAGCGCCATCAGGTGGTTCGCACCGTGCGCCAACGCCGCGTGATAGAGCGCTCGCGCTTCGTCGGGGACCCGGACGGGCTCCGCGCCCATCTCCACGGTCAACGCCTCGCCGACGTTCCATGCCGCCTCGTCACCCTCCGCCGCCGTGACGCCGAAACTGCAGGCGGCGAGCCTGTCGAGGTCTTCGGGACGGCCGGTGAAGGTCATCACGGGGTGCAGCGCCAGCGGCAGCGCGCCCGCCTCGGCGGCGGGCGCGAGGACGTCGATGCCGTGCGACCCGGAGGTGTGCACGACGATCTGTCCCGGGCGCAGCGAACCGGTGGCGACGAAACCGCGCACCATTCCGGCGAGCGCGTCGTCCGGCAGGGCCAGCAGGACCAGATCGGCCCTGCGAGCGACCTCGTCGGGCGGCAGGAGCGGCACGTCGGGGAGCAGTTGCTCCGCCCGGCGCACCGAAGCGTTGGAAAGGCCCGAAGCGGCGACGACCGTGTGCCCGGCCCTGGTGAGCGCCGCGCCTACGACACTGCCGACGCGACCTGCGGAAACGACGCCCACGGCCAAGCGAGCGGGCCTCATCATGGCGTGCGCCAGGGGACGCTCATGGTCGAAAACTCCTCAACTCGTTCCAGTCCCGCTCTGCGGTCGCGGGTACCAGACGACGGCGCGAGGGTAACCCTCCGCCCCGGGTCTGACCCGGCGCTCGTGACCAGCTTCACCTGACCGTGGTCACCCGCGCGGCGCGCCGTCCGCGAGCCGGACGGCCTCGGCCCGTGACGTCTTGAGCACCCGCAACAGTTCACTCTGCCGCTGTTTCGCCTCGTCGGTGAGCTTCGGGCCGCGCCGCAGGAACGCGAGCTCGGTCACGCTGGCCTGGTAGCGGCCGACGGCCTTCGCCGCCTCCCGCCCCGACTGCTTCCGGGCCTGTTTCCGCCACGACCGCCGTCCGGAGAGGCTGGCCAGCAGCGACACCTCCGACGGGGCGATCCAGCGGGCGTCGACCATCATCGGCAGGGCCGCGGCGACGATCCGCTGCTCGCGGCGCCGCTGCATGACCACCACGGAGAAGACGCCGATGAACAGCGGCACCATGATCAGGAAGTAGACGTTCAGGAAGGTCTTGGCGCCGCCGAGCAGCGCGGCGCCGTTCCACAGCGCGTGCAGCAGGACGGCGACGAGGTAGCCGCCGATCGGCGCCAGGATCCGCAGCGAGCGGACCTTGCTGCTCGCGGCGACCCCGAGGCCGATCCCGGTCATCACGGCGAACAGCGGATGCGTGAACGGTGAGAGCACGCCACGCAGGAAGAACGCCGCGAGCACACCGGCGCTCGTGCCGTCGCCGAAGCCGTGCTCGGCGAACGCGCGGCCGAAGTAATAGATGTTCTCGGTGAAGGCGAAGCCCGCCGCGGTGAACCCGGCGTAGACGATGCCGTCCACGACGCCGTCGAACTCGCTCGGGCGGCGCCACCACAGCAGCAGGATGAAAACGGCCTTCGCGGCCTCCTCGACCAGCGGCGCGGAGACCAGCCCGCTGATCTTGCTCCCGACGCCCGTACCGAGCAGCAGGTCACCGACGGCCTCGGCGCCGCTGTTGAGCAGCAACGCGATGATCGTCGCGACGCACGCGCCCCAGACGAAGGCCAGCAGGAGGAGCTTCGGCGGTTCCGGCTCCCAGCGGTCGACCCACAGGAACGCGGTGACCACCACGGCGACCGGGACCAGCGCCGCGAGCACACCGATCCCCACCGCGAGCGGGCCCACCTTTTCGGTCACCGTGCCGAAGACGAACAACCCGCACAGCGCGACGGCGATCAACCCGAGCACCGGCAGCAGCACGGTGATCGACCGAGACCGGCGGGGCCGGTCGAGACCGGGCGCAGGGGAGGAAGGCTCGCTCACAGCGGGTCACCCTACCGTCGGTACGGGGTCAGTCTTCGGCGCGCCGCCTGCGCCGCGGAGTGGATTCGTTCGCGCCGTTGGCGGCGAGCAGGTCCATCACCGATCGGCCGGAGGCGTGCGAGCCCGCGTCGGAGGTCTCCGGACGGCTGTGCGACGACCCGTTGCGGGACGGCGCCTCGTCGTCCGGCTTCGCCCGCCTGCCACCGTGACGGCCGCCGGAGGACTCGTTGCTCTGCCAGGCCGGGGGCTCCCCGTCCGGACGACGGCGACGGCCGCCTCCGGTGGGCTCCGGGACGTTCGGGGCCGGGGTGATCGAGACCGAGGAGTCCTCGGCGGCCCGGCGACGGCGTCCGCCGCCACCGTTCTGCGCCAGCCGGATCTCTTCGGGCAGCGTCGGGTTGACCGCGGGCGGCTCCTCCGCGGCCGGGGATCCGTGCCGCGACGGCGCCTCGGCCGCCGGACGGCGCACCGGTTCGGGCTCCGGCTGCCGCACGGGCTCGGCCCGGCGAGGCGGCTCGGACACGGCCGGGATCGACAGCGGGGTCGACGGCTCCGGGTCGCGACGCGGCTCCGGACGCGACTCGGGGCGAGGTTCCGGACGCGACGCGGCCGCGGGTTGCGGCTTGGCAGGCGGCGTGGGCCGCAGCCGGTCCTGGAAGTCGTCCTTCCGGGGGAACGCGGCGCTCAGATCGGAGACCGGGCGCTCCTGCGTCCACGACGGCTTCCACTCGCCGGTGGCCTCCATCGGCTCCGGCGTGGCGGGCTTGTTCGCGGGCGGCGGCGTGCCACCGGCCGGACGCGGCCGCTCGACGGGCTTCATTCCGGGGCGGGTCAGGCCGAGCTCGCGGTTCGGCCGGGGACGGTCCGGCTCGACCTTCTTCACCGGCTTCGCCTGCGCCGGGGGCTTCACCGGCGGCGTCTGCTTCCGGGTCTGCTCCTCGGGCCGCGTCGCGGGAGGACGCTGCACGGTGCCGGCGTCGAGGCGCTGCTGCAGCGAAGACTGCTGCGGGCGGCGGGGCGGTTCGTTGCGCGGGGGCTCCGGCCGCTGGGGCTGCCGGGCGATGGTGGGCATCGACGGCTGCGAGACCTCGGCACGCGACACGCCGGGCATCGACGGGCGGGACACCTCGGCCGGTGTCACCGGCGGCGGGGTCTTGCGCTGGGCCTCGACCCTCGGCATCGGCCGGGAGACCTCGGCGGGCGACATGCCGGGGTTCGACATCTCCATCCGCTCGCGGCGAGCGGCTTCGGCGGCGAGCGCCTCGGCCGCTTTCGAGGCGCGGGCATCCGCCTTGCGCATACTGCGGCGAGTCGACTCGTCGACCGGCTTCGGCCGCTGGACCTGATTGCTCTGCCCGTACCCGTTGGTGCCGTTGACCTGGCCGTTCGCCGGTTTACGGCGGGCGGCGGGCGGCGTGCCCGCCCGCGCGGAAGCGGGTTCGAGGACGCGGTCGATCATCTCGGTCGGGCGCTCGCGCTCGCGTTCACGCTCGTCGACGTCGATCGTGGTGCTCTTGGCCGCCATGAGCTGGGGTTTGCCGTTGCCGTTCTCGGACCCCGCGCTCATCAGCTGCTTGTTGTCGAGGGACCGCATCCGGGTGGCCTGCGCGGTGAGCGCGACGCGTTCGAGGAGCACCTCGCCGCCGAAGAGCGACTGGAGGCTTTCACGCAGGGCGCTCACCTCGGCTCTGAGCGCTTCGAGCTCGTCGTGAGAGCGGCTCTCGGCGGCCTGCCTGGTCTCCGCCTCGATCTCCAGCTCGAACTCGCGGCGGGCGGCGATCTCGCGTTCCAGCTCCAGCTCGTAGACGGCCTGTGCCTCGGCGACGGCGTCCTCGCTCTGCGACACGTGCTTGCGGTAGCGGACCGCGAGGAACGCACCGATCAAGGCGGCCCACAGCGCCGCGACGATCCCCAAACGCAAGTAGCGGAGGTCGTCGGAAAGCACCAATGCGAGAGTCGCGCCGACGGCGAGAACCAAGCCGACGACAAGCCACGGCCTACCCGCAAGGCGGCCGCGCGAGTCGTCACCCACCCCGGTCATGCCCAACACCGTACCTTCTAGTAATCCGAACGAGACCTAGTCGGTACTTCGAGCGGTGGCTCTCGAGCGTTAACCGGTCGGCTCGGGATCGCGCTCCCGATCGCCGCCCTCGGGGGTCCGGCAGCAGTGTTCGAGCCATAAAGCCGCAGCTACCAGCGCCACCGAGCTGACGATCCCGACCGTCGCCGAGCGGAGATCACCGCTCGCCGCGAGGAGTTCGTCACGTCGCGGAAAAAGATACGCGAAAGCCGCCAGCCACACCCCCGTCATAGCGGATCCGGCGAGCGAAGAGGCCTTCGCGAGGGCCACCGATCGGGCGACGGAGATCGCGGCGAGCACGCGGTTGCTCTTGATCCGCGCACGGATGATGAAGGCGAGCACGGCCTCGCAGAGCGCGAGGACGAGCAGCGTGATTCCGGCGAAGAGCGGAAGCGCGGGGATGGATCCGTAGGCGACCTGGAAGAGCAGATAGGCCAGGACCAATCCCAGGAGGCCGGCCACCGCCAGCTCGCGTGGCCGGGTGAAGTGCATGGTCCAACGCTACCTGGCAGGCTTGACTCTCCACCAACTGGAGAGTCGACGATGAAGCATATGGGCACCGCAGCGGTTTTCACCATCGGGGAGCTGGCCAAACGCACCGGCCTGCCGGTGAAGACCATCCGCTTCTACTCCGACGAAGGGCTCCTGCCCCCGACCGACCGCACCGACTCGGGCTACCGCCTCTACGACGCCACCGCGATGGCGCGGCTGGAGCTGGTCCGGACTCTGCGGGAACTCGGGCTGGGCCTCGCGGACGTGGAGCGGGCGCTGACCAGGGAAGCGACCATCGGGGACCTCGCGGTCCAGCACGTCGCCGCCCTGGACGAGCAGATCCGGCGGCTGGAGCTGCGCCGCGCGGTCCTGCGAGCGGTGGCCAAACGGGACTCACCACTGGAGGAGGTCGAACTGATGAACAAACTCGCGTCGATGTCGGACGAAGACCGCAAACGTTTGCTCGACGAGTTCTGGGCGGACATGGTCGAAGGGCTCGAGCTGGATCCGGAGTTCTACGAGCGGATGGTCTCGGCGAAACCGGAACTGCCCGCCGACCCGACGCCCGAGCAGCTGGAGGCGTGGATCGAGTTCGCCGAACTCGTGCAGGACGAGGAGTTTCGCGCGTCCATCCGCCGGATGAGCGAGTGGCACTCGCAGCTCCGGAAGGAGGACGGGGCGGACTTCGGCGCGAAGCAGCAGGAGCTGTGGATGGCGTGGAGCGCGAAGGCGACCGAAGCCCTCGAAGCCGGCCTCGCACCGGACTCGCCCGAAGGCCGGGAACTGGCGGAGACGATCTTCACGCAGTCTTCGCGCAACGGCCGGGACCCGCACGACCCCGCCTGGCGGAAGCGGCTCGCCGACGGGATGGCGATCAGCTCCGACCCGCGGGCCGAGCGGTACTGGCTGCTGATGGGGAAGATGAACGGCTGGCCGTCGTTCCCCTCGCAGATGCGGCAGGCGGAGTGGATCATCGCGGCCCTGCGCTCCGCGCTGGGGTAGCAAGGGACCTTTGCTACCACCCGCTACCCGCCCCGCGTTTCGTCCTCTGGATGCAGTGGTCGACTGGGTCGCGAGGGTGCGTTGCGAAAGCCACTTTCGCAACGTTGAAGGTTGCGAAAGTGGCTTTCGCAACCTCGGGGGGCGTTTAGTCCTCTGGATGCGGTGGTTGGTATCGCGAACTACCGCATTCAGAGGACGAAATGCGTGAGGCGGACGGAGTCGCGGTCCGAGGCGGGGCGGGCGGCGAGGAGGTCGGCGACGGGACCGTGGCCGGGAAGCACCGCGTCGGGCTCGATCTCCAGCCAGGGGATCAGCACGCTCGCGCGCTCCGGCGTGCCGGGATGCGGCAGCACCAACTGGGGGTCGTCGGAGCGCACCCCGGCCACGGTCACTATGTCGACATCCAGCGTGCGCGGACCCCACCGGAGTTCGCGCACGCGCTCCGCCGCCTGCTCGGCGGCCTGACCGGTGCGCAGCCAATCCCAGTGATCGCGCGCCGGGTCGTCGACCAGGACGACGGCGTTGAGGAAGTCCGGCTGGTCCTCGACGCCCCACGCCTTGGTCTCGTAAACCGACGACACCGCGACGACCGAGGGCCGGACCGCGTCGACGGCGGACCGGAGGTACGCGAGCCGGTCACCCAGGTTGGAACCGAGCGAGAGCAGCGCGCGGCTCATCGCTGCCGCCGCACCGTCACGGCGACGTCGTCGAAGTTCAGCGGGATCGGGGCGGACGGCTTGTGCACCGTCACTTCGACGGCGGTCAGCCGCTCGTCGCGCAGCACCTCGTCGGCGATCTTCCCGGCGACACTCTCGATGAGGTCGTACGGCTCGCCCGCCACGATCCCGGCGGCGAGCTCCGCCAGTTCGCCGTAGTGCAGCGTCTTGGTCAGGTCGTCGGACGCGGCGGCCGGGCCGAGGTCCAGCCACACCACGATGTCGACGACGAACTCCTGCCCGTCCCGCTTCTCGTGGTCGAAGACCCCGTGCCTGCCGAAGACCCTCAATCCGGTCAACGTGATCCGGTCAGACAACAGGACTCCCCTTCCGCCAAGCCGCCGCGACGGTCACGGCGTCGATACTCGCGCCGACCTCGTGCACCCGCACACCCCAGGCTCCGGCCGCCGCGGCGAGCGCGGACACGGCCGCGGTCGCGTTCTCGCGGCCGTCCGGCGGGGCGGGCTTTCCGTCCTTTCCGGACAACAGGCGCCCGAGGAACCGTTTGCGCGACGCGCCGACGAGGACCGGGAAACCCAGAGACAGAAAGGAATCCAGGCCGTTCAACAGCGCCCAGTCGTGCTCGGCGTTCTTCGCGAAACCCAGCCCGGGGTCGAGCACGATCGCGCCGCGGTCGACGCCCGCGGCGAGTGCTTCGTCCACTCGGGACAGCAGCTCGGCACGCACATCCGCGACGACGTCCTCATAGGACGCCAGCGCGTTCATGTCCTTGCTGTGCCCGCGCCAGTGCATCAGCACATACGGGACGCCGGTCTCGGCGGCGACCTTCGCCATGTTCGGATCGGCCAGCCCACCGGAGACGTCGTTGATCACGGAAGCGCCCGCCTCGATCGCGGCGAGAGCGACCTCGGCGCGGGTCGTGTCCACGGACATCGCGACGCCGTCGGCGGCGAGCGTGCGGATCACCGGCATGATCCGGGAAATCTCGGTCTCGGCGTCCACCCGGGACGCTCCCGGCCGCGTCGACTCCCCGCCGACGTCGATCAGATCCGCGCCGCGCGCCCACATCTCGTGCGCGTGCTCCAGTGCCTGCTCGACGCCGAGGTAGCGGCCACCGTCCGAAAAGGAATCGGGGGTGACGTTCAGGATGCCCATCACCGCACACCGGCCGGGCCGGGGCAGGGCGGTCATCGACGGCCCTTGATCAGGTCCAGCGCCTCCGCCCGCGAGGACGCCGAAGACTGCAGCAGCCCGCGCACGGCGGACGTCGTCGTCCTGGCACCGGGTTTGCGGATACCGCGCATGGCCATGCAGAGATGCTCGGCCTCGACCACGACGATCGCGCCGCGGGGTTCGAGTTTGCGCATGAGCGCGTCGGCGACCTGGGAGGTGAGCCGCTCCTGGACCTGCGGACGCTTGGCGTAGAGGTCGACGAGGCGGGCCAGTTTGGACAGGCCGGTGACCTTGCCGTGCTCGTTGGGGATGTACCCGATGTGAGCAACGCCGTGGAATGAAAGCAAATGGTGTTCACAGTTGTGCGTCAGGTGCCCGGCGATCAGGAAGGTCGGGTGGGGTTCGCATTTGAAGCTGTACACCGTGTAGGGCTTGGTTCCCGTGGCTTTCACCGGCCGGACGGACTCTACCTCCACGTAGTCCGACTCGATGAGGTCCGTCGTGTAGTCGTCCTGGGGGAAGCCATGCCGCTCGAACCAGCGGTCAGCGACGTAGAGAACTGAGGCAGGCGCCTTACGCGGCGTGAACCTCGCTCCGATGATCGTGGCCAAGTCTTCGAGGAAAGGGATGTTCGCGCTGGTGATCAGGCGGCCCGGGTGTCGTTTGTCGTCGCAGCCGTCCCCGTCGATGTAGCCATCGAGAAAGCCGTTGAAAGTGCTTCGGTCGTTGAGCACGACCATGGGGAATCGCTGTCGCTGATGGTGGGCATCGCCACCGACGTACTGCCGCATCAGATCCGCGAGGAACGACGAGACGACTCGCACCCGAAATCCCGGAACATCGCGCTCAAGGTAGCCCGACGGTCGCGTGACCGGTTCGAGTTTCGCCTCGATCCCGAAGGCACGATAGAGCGACTCGGCGTATTTTTTTGCGAAGTCGCGGTCGTTCACCACCAGCGAGACGTAGCGCTCGGCGACGGCTCCGTCCGAGCAGGTCGCACCGATGACATAGCCGAAGTCGTAGCCGAACTTCGGCTTCCAGCGATCCCGGCAAAGCTTGCGCGCGTGGGTCCACTCGATGAAGGAACCCTCGACGTCCTTGGCCTCCACCCAGCCCTTGGGCGTCGCCAAAGGATGGTCAGGGGTGACCTTGAAACTTCCGCCTGCGGTCGTGACCTCGACAAGCTCACGAGTCTGGTGCGAGCTGATCTCGGTGACCGTGGTCTCCTCGACCTTGCCACCCGACAGAGTCCACAGCTTGTCACCGACTTCGACCTCGGCCGCCTGCTTACGGCCTCCGACCGCGTTCACCGTCTGCTTGCTCGGCACACAGGTGCTGAACATCGGGATGTCCGTCACGAGGACGAGTTCTTCGTGGGCCTCGTCGAACGTGCGGTCCAGGACGTGGTCCGGTTCGGTGTAGAGACCGGCGAACATTTCCCGGTAAGCGCGAGCGACCCGGGCCGGGGTCTCCAAGAGACCGTCCCGGTCCGGGTCCTCACCACAGGCGAGCAGGAGTTCGCGTACGGCTTTCTCGGCCCGGTCCTGGTCGAAGACCGGGCGGTCGCCGTTATCGCTTGGTGTCGTCCTGTCCGTCGTCACGCCGTTGCTGTCCTTCGTCCTGCTGACCGCCGGGCTGGTCAGCGAACCAGCCGTCGCGCGGGCGGTCTTCGGCGGGACGCCAGGGCTGGTTCGGCTGGCCGCCCGGCTGGGTCGCCGGGGTCCATCCGGGAGGAGCCCCGTAGTTCGGCGGGCCGCCTACGGGCCCACCCTGGTAACCGCCTGCCGGTCCGCCCGGCTGCTGCCCACCATATGCCTGGGGCCAGTGACCGGTGCCGTTCGGCCCGCCGTTGGGGCGACCGCCGTTGGGGTAGGCGCCCGGCGGCGGAGGGGCGTACGGGTTGGCGTTCGGGTCCGGGGGCGGGGCCGGCTGCGTGTACGGCGGGCCGCCGGGAAGGTCGCCGCCGCCCTGCGCGGTGCCGACCGGGGTCGGCGCCGGCTGCAGCACCGGCTGCTCCTTCTTCTCCTCCGGCGGGGGCCACGGCTCGCCGCGCTCCATGGCCAGCTCGCCGGGGGTCTTGATCGGCGGCTTGTCGGACGGCTTCCGGTCGCCGAACTCGTTGAAGATGGTGATGTGCGGGCGCTTCTCGACGGTCGCGAAGATCCGCTCGAGGTCCTTGCGGGTCAGCGTCTCCTTCTCGAGGAGCTCGATGACCAGCTCGTCCAGCACGTCGCGGTAGGTGCTCAGCACGTGCCACGCCTCGGTGTGCGCGGTCTCGATGAGCTTGCGCACCTCCTCGTCGATCTCGTGCGCGACCTCCAGCGAGTAGTCCGCCTGGCGGCCCGCCGAGCGGCCGAGGAACGGGTCGCCCTGTTCCTGGCCGTACTTGACGGCGCCGAGCCGGGCGCTCATGCCGTATTCGGTGACCATCGCGCGGGCGATCTTCGTCGCCTGCTCGATGTCGGAGGAGGCACCGGTGGTGGGCTCGTGGAAGACGAGCTCCTCCGCCGTCCGGCCGCCCATCGCGAAGACCAGGCGCCCGATCATCTCCGAACGGGTCATCAACTCCTTGTCGTCCTCCGGGACGAGCAGGGCGTGCCCGCCGGTGCGCCCACGCGGCAGGATGGTCAGCTTGTAGACCGGCTCGATGTCCGGCATCGCCCACGCGGCGAGCGCGTGCCCGCCCTCGTGGTAGGCCGTGATCTTCTTCTCCTTCTCGGAGATGATCCGGCTCTTGCGGGCGGGGCCGCCGACGACGCGGTCGACGGACTCCTCCAGCGCGGCGTCGGTGATCACGTGCCCGTTCTGGCGGGCGGTGAGCAGCGCGGCCTCGTTGAGCACGTTCGCCAGGTCGGCGCCGGACATGCCGACGGTCCGCTTGGCGAGGCTGCTCAGGTCGGTGCCCTGCGCGATCGGCTTGCCCTTGGCGTGCACCTCGAGGATCGCCTTGCGGCCGCGCATGTCCGGCGCGGACACCGGGATCTGGCGGTCGAAGCGGCCGGGGCGCAGGAGCGCCGGGTCGAGGATGTCGGGACGGTTGGTCGCGGCGATCAGGATGATGCCGCCGCGCGCGTCGAAGCCGTCCATCTCGACGAGGAGCTGGTTCAGCGTCTGCTCGCGTTCGTCGTGGCCGCCGCCGAGGCCGGCGCCGCGCTGGCGGCCGACCGCGTCGATCTCGTCGACGAAGATGATGCAGGGCGCGTTCTGCTTGGCCTGCTCGAACAGGTCGCGGACTCGCGAGGCGCCGACACCGACGAACATCTCGACGAAGTCGGAACCGGAGATCGTGTAGAACGGCACGCCCGCCTCGCCGGCGACGGCTCGCGCGAGCAGCGTCTTACCGGTACCGGGCGGCCCGTAGAGCAGCACGCCCTTGGGGATCTTCGCGCCGAGCGCCTGGTAGCGCGCCGGGTTCTGCAGGAAGTCCTTGATCTCGTACAGCTCTTCGACGGCCTCGTCGGCGCCCGCGACGTCCCCGAAGGTCGTCTTGGGCATGTCCTTGTTGAGCTGTTTGGCCTTCGACTTGCCGAAGTTGAGGACGCGGTTCCCGCCGCCCTGCGCGTTGTTCATCATCCACATCAGCAGGCCCAGCACCAGCGCCAAGGGGATGGCGAAGATCAGGATCTGGGTGAGGACGTTCTGCTGGGTGACCTTGGTGGTGAACTTGACCGGGTTGTCACCGCTCTTGAGGCCGATGAGCTGGCCGTAGATGGTGCCCGCGACGTTCGCCGGGTACTGCGCGATGATCTGGTCGACCTGCTGGCCGTCGACCTCGATCTTCTTGTTCAGCAGCAGCTTGATCTGCTGCTCCTTGTCCTCTTGCGAGGCTTCCTTGACGTTGTTCGCGGTGATCTGCTGGTTCGCGATCGAGATCGGCACCTGGGTGTAGCCACGATCACTGTCGAAGATCGTGTTGTATGCGAGAAACGCCAGTACCGCCGCGAGAATCCAGAGCACTGGGTTCCTGAGCACGCTCTTCCGGTTCATACGACTCGGCCCTGGTGGCCTCGACCCTTCCTGGTTGGGCGGCTCCTGTGATACCCGCCATCACGATCTTGACGACCCATGGTGCTCCGACACCCGCCCCTCAGGATACCGCCCGCCTGGACGGATGAGGGTGGTGAGCCTCTCGGACGTAAACGGCGGACGCCTCGCGAGGGTTCCCGGAGCCGGGTCTCAGCGTGTGTCGACCGCCACACCGGCGGCCATTTCACCCAGCCTCATCCGGAGTGTCTTGACGTCCGCGGGTGAGACGGTGACCCATTCGCGGCCGTCCGGACCGGCCTGTGACGTGCTGAGATAGCGGCCGCTGGCGGTGTCGAACCAGCCGAGGACGCGGGACCGCTGTTTGGCGCCGACGTGGGATCGGCTGTTCGCTGCGAGCTGACCGCCGCGGAGCCTCGGCTGGCCGGTGAGCTTGCCGAACGCCTCGCGCGGGTCCGCGGTGATGCGTTCGCTGAGCGAGACGCGCGGCTTGTCCTTGCGACGGGTCTTCGCCGCTTCGGGCTCTTCGGACTGCTTCGTCGCGTTGATGGCGGCGCGGATCGGCTCCGTGCGGCGGGCGTCGTCGATCGGCAGCGTGATGGACGCCTCCGAACCGCGCTGTCCCGGGGGCAGCAGGTCGACGACCGCGGTCGGGAGCCCGTCGGCGGGTGCCTCACGCAGCCAGATCCCGGACTGGTCCTGGATCGCGATCACCGCGTCGCGGCCGTCGGTGGCGCCGAGCACGGCGATCGTCGGGGCCTGGAAATCGGGGATGTGCAGCGCGTCAATGGTCAGCGAACCGCGGGCGAGGAGGTACAGCCAGTCCTCGATCTTGCGGTCCAGCCGGCCCCGGCCGTCGCGGATGCCGCGGGCCTGGAGTTCGTTGTCGACGCGTTGGCGCAGCGCCCGCCGCTCGAGCTCGGTCGCGCCGTGCGACCGGACGCGCAGCGGGTACGGCAGGTCGCCGAGCTCGGCGGACTCCCAGAGGAAGTCGAACGCCATCGGCGTGAAATGTTCCTGGTGCATTGCTCCGTGCCCTCCCGGCACCTCGGCTTCTGGGCCTCGGGACGCCCAGCGGGTTCACGATAGCGAAGGGGTACGACAGTCGTCGTCCGGATGCGGTAAGTGCCCGGCGCGAACGCCATGAAAGGTCCTTTCCTTGCAAAATTTGCAAGGAAAGGACCTTTCATGGCACGGGCGTGAGGGGGCGGGTCAGCGCGCGAGAGACGCTTCGGAAGCGATCTTCCCCAGCATCTCCGTGAGCCGGTGCCGCAACGTCGCCGGATCCGCGGGCGCGATGGTGATCCAGTCCCGTCCGTCGGCACCGCGGGTGGCCTGGGTGAAGTACCGGCCGGACTGCGTGTCGAACCAGCTCAGCACCGAAGACCGGCTCCGCGTGCCGTGTTTGCTGCGCGCGTTCGCGCCGAACTGGCCACCGCGAAGCCGCGGCTGGGCTTGAAGCCTCGACAGGGCCTTGCGGTCCTCGTCGGACGTCGCCGTGCCGTCGATCTGCGGCTGGCGACGCTGGAGGAAGTCCGCCCCCGAAGCGCCGACGAGCCCGTCCAGCGGGAGGGTGATCGACTTCTCCGTGCCGCGGGTCCCCGGCGGCAGGAGGGAGACGATCGCGCTCGCGAGGCCGTCCGGGGCGATGGGGTGGAAGTGGAAACCGCGCGGGTCCTGCACCGTCAGCAGGCCTTGGCCGCCGAGCACGGACGCGACCGCGAGCAGCGGTTCGGTGTTGGGATTGTTGAGCTGGACGCAGTCCAGGCTCAGGTCCGGCCTCGCGAGGACACCGAAGTAATCCTCGATATGCGGCTCGGGGCGTCCGCGCTCGTCGGCGAGGCGGCGCTGGTTCAGCGACTGGAGCGTCTGCGTGCGCAGGGCGCCGCGCTCGTCCATGGTCGCCCCGTGCGAGCGGAGCCGTAGCGGGTACGGCAGCTCTCCGGCGTTCGCGCTCTCCCAGAGGAAGTCCAGCTCGACCGGGGTGAGCAGTTCACCGTTCGCCATCTTCGGCCCCCAAACAAGTCAGCGGGCGCGCGGCCGATCGGCCGCGCGCCCGGTGAAAACCGTTCTAGCGTTCGTCGTCTTCGGTCCAGGCGCCGATGACCGGCGGCGGGGTCGCCTCGTTGGCGCCGAAGGCGTCGTCCGGGTCCGGCTCGATGAGGAACGACGCGTGCGTGTGCTCCTCTTCCTGCTCGGCCTGCGCGCCGTGGGCGCCCATGCCCATGCCGCCGCCCATACCCTGCATCGGCGGGGTGGCGCCACCACCGATGGTGCCGCTGGAGGACACGATGCCCTGCTGCGGCACGGCCTGGGACGCCGCGCTCTGCGCGGGCCCGCCCTTCTCGGTGGCCGCGGCGTCGGTGCTGTCGGTGTCCTTGGCGCCGGACTTGTTGCCCTGTCCGAGCGTCTTGGCGCCCGCGTAGCCGAGAGCGCCGCCGAGACCGGCCGCGGTGAGGGCCTGGCCGAGTCCGTTGCCGCCGCTCGCCGGGGCGTGCGGGGTCATCGGGGCACCCGCGCCGGAGGCGACGCCGGCACCCGGCGCGACACCGGAAGCCGGCAGGTTGCCCGCGGCGGGGTTGTAGCCGGCCTGCGAGAACACACCCGAGTCCGGGCCTGCGTGGATCGGAGCCGCGCCGCTGCCCTGCGCGCCGCCGTAGCCGTGCGTGCCGGCGAGGACGGGGGTGCCGGAGACGGCGCCGGAGTTGAGGCCGCCGCCGGCGATGTTGCCGACACCGCTGAACGAAGCGCTGTTGTGCGTGGCGGTCGGCTTCATGCCGAGGGATTCGGGGCCGAAGCTCGGGGTCGAGCTGTCGACCTCGCTCATCTCCTTGGTGTAGGCCTCGAGGAACCTGGCCTGCTCCGCCCGCACTTCCTTGTCCTGGTCGGCGAGGGGCTTCTGGTCGGTGATCATGCCGACCGGGCCCGCCGCCAGCGCCTGGCCCATGGCCTTCTCGGGGCTGTAGTCGGTCGGCTTCGGCATGAGCTTGACCTTGGTGGCGGCGTCGGCCTGCTTCTGCAGCCTGTCCGACATCGTGTGCGCCGCCTCGGAGGCCTGCGAACCCGAGTTCGCGATGGCGACCAGCGAACCCTGCGCGGCCGCCGCGCCCTGCCCGATCCAGGCGGCGCCCAGTTCGGAGATCGCGTTGTAGAGGTCGTTCGACGCCTGGCTCAGCTTGCTGCCGTGCGAGCCCCAGGACTGGCTGATCGCGGTCGCGGTGCTGGGGTCGTTGCCGAGGTTGGCCTGGTTCCACAGGTCCTGGCTGCTCGGCGCGCTCTCCCAGTTCGGCGGGTTCGTGATGGCGCGGTCGGCGCCGATGTCGAAGCCGTCGGAACGGCCTCGCGCGGACGACACGATGTTCGCGGCTTCCGAGTTGTCGCCGAGCTGGACCGGGGTGCTGCTGGTGCTGCTCTCGCCGTAAGAGTCGGCGCTGTGCTTCGGTGGCATGGCTTTCTGACTCCCCCTCAGACGTTCCGGAACGGCTCGGCCGCGGCCTGGTCGATCTCGTGGTAACGGGCCATCGCGGTGACGATGCCGGACTCGGCCGCCTCGTACTGCTGGTAAAGGTTCTGGAGGGCGGCGGTGTAGGAGTCGCCGCCGCCGTCGGCCCGGTTCGCGACCTTCGCCGCGATCGCGTTGCCGACCGGGTTGTTGCCCAGCTTCGGCGCCTGTCCGAGGTCGCCGGCGCTGTGGAGCAGCGCTTCGACGGCGTCCTTGCCGGTGCGGATCTTGTTCAGTGCGGTCTGGGCCGCGTCCGGGTCGATCCCGACCTGCCCCTGAGCCGCGGCGTTCTTGAACGCGTTCGCGTCCGCCAGGCTGCTGTTCCCCATCTGAGCTCTCTCCGTTTCCCCCGGGCCAGGCCACGACGGCTTCGTGGCAAAGGTCTTCGCATAGGTTAACGCACTTGATCGCAGCCTATGACGCGTTCTCCGCGCTCAGGGTTCCGCATTTCCCCACGAACGGGCAAGCGGTTCTCAGGACGTGTAGACGTGCGGATCCAGGGTGCCGATGTAGGGCAGGTCCCGGTAACGCTCCGCGTAGTCCAGGCCGTATCCGACTACGAATTCGTTAGGGATGTCGAACCCGATGTACTTGACCGGTACGTCGACCTTGACCGCCTCCGGCTTGCGCAGGAGCGAGACGACCTCCAGCGACGCCGGGTTCCGGCTCGCGAGGTTCTTCAGCAGCCAGGACAGGGTCAGCCCGGAGTCGACGATGTCCTCGACGATGAGCACGTCGCGGCCGGCGATGTCGCGGTCGAGGTCCTTGAGGATCCGCACCACGCCGGACGACGACGTCGCCGAGCCGTAGGAGGAGACCGCCATGAACTCGAGCTGGGAGGGAAGAGGGAGAGCCCTGGCGAAGTCGGTCATGAACATCACCGCGCCCTTGAGCACGCCGACGAGCAGGAGGTCTCCCTGCCCGGAGCCGGGGCCGTCGGCCGGGTAGTCCGCGGCGACCTGTGCGGCCAGCTCGGCGATCTTGTCGTTGATCTGCTGCTCGGTGACGAGCACGGAGGCGATCTCGCCTTCGTACACAGGACGTTCCCCTCTAGGTGGTGGACTGGGGTGTTTCGAGCATGAGCCTGCCATGCGCCCGCTTCGCCACCAAGTCGCCGGGTAGCCAGACCCCGCCCTGACCCCGCCAGTTCCCCACGAGCGCGTCGACCGAACGCAGATGGGCGTCGGTGAGCTCGCGGACCCCGGAGTCCAGCAGCCACCTGCGGAGGACGCGTCGCCGCAGCGCGGGCGGTTCGGTGGCGAGCACCGCGACGTCGAGCCCTTCGCCGGTGAAAGCCCGCAGGTGGACCTCGGCGGCGAGTGTGTCCAACGCCTCGGTGTCCTCGCGTAGTTGCGCCGCCGTGCGAGCGAGCGAGGCCGCGACACCGCCGGACAGCACCTCCTCCAGAAGGGGCAGTACTTCCGTCCGTAACCGGACACGGGTGAACCGCGGATCCTCGTTGTGCGGGTCCTGCCACGGGTCGACGCCGAGCGCCGCGCAAGCCCTCCGTGTGGTGGCGCGGGTGACGCCGAGCAGCGGCCGTCCCCATGGCGGGTCGAGCGGCCGCATCCCGGCGAGCGAGCGCGGACCGGAACCCCGGCCGAGGCCGAGCAAGACCGTTTCGGCCTGGTCGTCGAGGGTGTGGCCGAGCAGGACGAGGCCGTGTCCGTCCGGCAGCGCCGAGCGCAAGGCGCCGTAGCGGGCCCGGCGGGCGGCGGCTTCCGGCCCGCCCGCACCCTCGACGCGCACCTTCAGGACTTCGGCGGTGTCGGCGCCCAGCTCTCGCGCGGTGCTCGCGGCCCGGGCGGCGGTTTCGGCGGAACCGTCCTGGAGGCCGTGGTCGACGACGAGCGCGCGCACCTTCAGCCCCGCGCGGCCGCCGGTGAACGCGGCGGCTTCGGTCAGCGCCAGGGAGTCCGCGCCGCCGGAGACCGCGACGTACACCTCGTCACGCGGGTTTGCCGACGCGAGGAACTCCCGTACGGCCGTCCGCACGGCCGCGATCGCCGGATCGGGTCCGCTCACCCGTGCAGGCGCCGCACCCAGGCCGCCGGATCGCCGATCTCGGCCCTGGTCGGCAGCGTGTTCGGCGACGTCCACACGGCGTTGAAACCGTCCATGCCGACGGCGTCGACGACGTGCTTGGTGAACTTCGCGCCCTGTTCGTACTGGCGCAGCTTCGCGTCCACGCCGAGCAGGCTGCGCAGCACGCGGTCGATCAGGCCGCCGCCCTTGCGCCGGGCGGTGAACCGCGACCGGATCAGCTCGACGCTCGGCACCACCTGCGGCCCGACGGCGTCCATCACGAAGTCGGCGTGCCCCTCCAACAGGGTGGAAAGGGCGAGCAGCCGGTCGAACACCGCGCGTTCGCCCGGCGACTGCAGGAGTTCGGCGAGACCGGCCCCGCCCGCCTTGCCCTTGCCGATCTGCTTGATGGTGTCCGGCAGGCGGCCGACCAGATCGCTCAGCCCGTCCGCGTCCCGGCCGGCGAGCCCGCCGATCAGGCGCTCGACCTCGTCGGCGAAGTAGTCGCGCAGCCAGGTGACCGCGGTGAACTGCAGCCGGTGGGTGCATTCGTGCAGGCAGACCCACAGCCGGAAGTCGTGCCCCGGCACGTCCATCGCGCGCTGGGCGGCGACGACGTTCGGCGCGACGAGCACCAGCTGCCCGGCGCGGTCCGGCCCGCCGAACGGGTCGTACTGCCCGAGCACGCGGGACGCCAGGAAGGCGAGCACGAGTCCGGTCTGGACACCGGCGCCACCGGCCAGCACGGGCGCCAGCGGGCCGCCCTGCGCTTCCGGCAGCGCGCGACCGGTGAGCGCGTCGAGCCCTGCCGCGGCGGAACGGACCCAACCGGGCCTGTCGACGACTTCGGCGGGCAGCAGCGGCAGGTCGAGGCCGAGCCCGGTCAGCTCGCGGACGTGCCCCTCGGCCTCGCTCGTCAGGTCACGTAGCTCGGCGACGGCTTCTTCGGCCTCTTCGCGGTCGACCACCGGACCGCCACGCACCAGGAGGGCGCCCGTCGAGGCGGCCAGGGACCAGTCGACCATCGAACGTGTCTTGGTCGGCGTTTCCTCAGTCACTCTTATGACGCTACCCGCTGGAAGACCGGTTTCCGTCCCGAGTTCCTCACGCTCCGATTCCGGTCGCTCACCGGAATCATCTGCAGCCGCATTTGTGCAGGGTCGCGGCGACGACGTCGAGCGCGGCCCTGCCCTTGTTCTGGTCCGAACCGGACGACATCAGCGCGAACACCAGCATCCGGCCGTCGGTGTCCAGCACCACGCCCGCCAGGGTGTTCACGCCGGACAGCGTCCCGGTCTTGCCGCGCACCCAACCCCGGCCCGCCGACGACGCCGGGTCGCCGTAGCGCTTCTCCAGCGTCCCGCTGCCACCCGCGACGGGGAGGCCCGCCAGCAGCGGCCGCAGCTTGGGCGTCCTCGGGTCCTTGCCGTCCGGTGCCGCCGCGACCGCGAGGATCTCGCTGAGCACCTTGGCCGGGATCTTGTTCTGGTCGGACAGCCCGCTTCCGTCGTTGATCTGGACCCCGGTGAGGTCGAATCCGGCCTGCTTGAGCACGTCCATCGTCGCGGCCGCGCCGCCGGTGAACGACGGCTCGACGCCCTTCGCGAGCGCGAGCTGGCGGGCGAGGACGTCGGCCATCAGGTTGTCCGACAGCTGCAGCAGCGAGTTGGCGAACTCGGTCAGCGGCTGCGACTTGACCTCGCCGAGCACCTTCGCGTCCTTCGGTGCCGTCGTCGTACCGCCGGCTTGGGCTTCGAGCTTCCCCGCGATCTTCTGGGTCAGCGCGGCCGCCGGATTCGCGACGCGGGGCGAGTGGTCGTTCTTCGGATCGGTGCGGCCGCCGTCGGCCATCACGGGGAGGACCGGCGCCATGTAGGTGTTCCCGGCGGCGGTGTCCTCCGGGTCCCAGCCCTTCGCCGCCGTCGGCCCCTTGAATAGGCTGATGTCCAGCTGGACCTTGGAGATCTTGCCGCCCACGGCCTTCTTGACCTGGGCGACGAGGTCGTCGACATGCGCCGCGCCCGGGTACAGCGGCGAATCGGTGCCCAGCGGCAACGCGGTCAGCGACGGGTCGCCACCCGCGACGAGGACGACCGTGCCCGGCTCGGCGCCCTGGACGATCTTCGTCGAGAACTGCGTCCCGTGCTCCATCGACAACAGAGCGGCCGCGACGACGAGGATCTTCGTGGTCGACGCCGGGGTCAGCGGGGTGCCGGAGTTCTTGTCCCACAGGACCTCACCGGTCGCCGCGTCCACGACGGTGCCGGTGAGCGTGCCCAGGTCCGGCGCACCGGCGGGGCCGGCCAGCGCGACCGCGAGACCGTCCTTCGTCGGCCCGGCGCCGTTGATGTCCGGCCCGTGCAGGACGCGGGTGACACCGGCGGGCTTGGGGATCTCGCCCTTCGGCGCGTTCGGCGCCCAGGGCAGGCCGAGCCGGTTCGACACCTTCGGCATCGCGGCGGCGCCGCCCATCCCGGCGAGCAGCAGGACCACGACCAGCGTCGTGATCAGCAGGGCCTTGCGTTTGCGCTTCGGCTTCGGCGCGGGCGCGGATTCGGCCTCGGCGGCCGGGGGTTCCTGAGAAGGCGGCTCGGGCTGCTGGATCCCGACGGTCGCTTCGGCGTCGAAGCGCTCTTCGGCGGGCTCGATGCGGACCGGACGCGCGTGCATGGTCGCGGACGGGACCGGCGCGGGCGACGGCGGCTCGACCCGGCTCGGCTCGGGACGGCGCGGCGGCTGCTGCGGCGGGGGTTCCGGCCGCGGCTCGGGTCTCGCGAGCTCGTGATCCCGCGTCGGCGTCGGGGCGCCCCGGTCGAACTGCTCCCAGTCGGGTTTGTCCGTTTGCCGCGGCTGGACGGGCTGGACGAAGACCGTCTTCGGTGCTTCGGGCTCTTCAGGCTCGACCGGCGTCGCGGGCTCGAAGGCGGACCACTGCGGCGTCGGGGTCTCCGGGACGTCCGGCTCCTCCTCCACCTCGACGACGGGCTGGAACCACGAGCCACTTTCGGGTGTGACCTTCGGCACGGCCAGCTCTTCGGTCTTGCCGTTCGCCAGACCCGTCATCGGCAGCCAGACGGTGGCCTCACTCTCCCCCTTGGTGCCCTTGGGCTCGGTGGATGAGGTGTCCTTGTCGTCCGACGGCCACATCGGGACATCGTTTTCCGGCACGCAACACTCCTTCATCCACCGTCCGGGGAAGGGGCCAAGCTCACATACGACCACATCGATGCGACCGCCCGAGCCCCCGTGGTCCACACTAGTGAAGACAAGACGATGATTTCGGTGAGCCGTCCGCGACGGCGGGGCGTACCAAAGACGAGAGCAGCGAGGCCGGCGTGGAATTCGACGTCACTATCGAAATCCCCAAGGGGGAGCGCAACAAGTACGAGGTGGACCACAAGACCGGTCGGATCAAACTCGACCGGACGCTGTTCACCGCCACCCAGTACCCCGCCGACTACGGGTTCATCGACGACACCCTCGGCCAGGACGGCGACCCGCTCGACGTGCTGGTGCTCGTCCAGGAGCCGACCTTCCCGGGCTGCCTGATCCGCTGCCGCGCGATCGGCATGTTCCGGATGACCGACGAGAAGGGCCCGGACGACAAGGTCCTCGCGGTCCCGACGAACGACCCGCGGCTCGAGCACCTGCGCGACATCCACCACCTGAACGAGTTCCACAAGCTCGAGATCCAGCACTTCTTCGAGGTGTACAAGGACCTGGAGCCGGGCAAGAGCGTCGAGGGTTCGACCTGGGTCGGGCGTTCCGACGCCGAGGCCGAGATCAAGCGTTCGCTCGACCGTGAGACCGACCGGCTGGCCAAGGAGGCCATCGACGGTCCGGCGGCTCACTAGTCGCTTAAGCACCGAAGGGGCCCTTCACCGCATCGCATGCGGTGAAGGGCCCCTTCGCGTCTCGTCCGTCCACTCACGAGACCGTCTACGCCGAGTAGCCCGGGATCGGGAACGGCGCCAGGAACTCGCGGATCTCGGCGGCGATGGTGTCCAAAGCGGACTGTTCCTCGCCCGCCGCCGCGGTGATCGTGCGGTCGATCCACTCCGCCACCTTGACCTGGTGCTCCGGCTCGAGCCCGCGGGTGGTGATCGCGGAGGTGCCGAGCCGGATGCCGGACGGGTCGAACGGCTTGCGCGGGTCGAACGGCACGGTGTTGTAGTTCAGTTCGATCCCGGCGCGGTCCAGCGCCTGCGCGGCGGGTTTGCCCGGCACGTTCTTGTTCGTCAGGTCGATCAGCAGCAGGTGGTTGTCGGTGCCGCCGGACACGAGGTCGTAGCCCCGCTCCACCAGCGCCTCCGCCAGCGCCCGCGCGTTGGCGACGATGCGGTGCGCGTACGCGGAGAACTCCGGCTTCTGCGCCTCGCCGAGCGCGACGGCGATCGCGGCGGTCGTGTGGTTGTGCGGGCCGCCCTGCAGGCCGGGGAACACCGCCTTGTCGACGGCCTTCGCGTGGTCGGCGTCGGAAAGGATCATCGCGCCGCGCGGGCCGCGCAGCGTCTTGTGCGTGGTCGTGGTGATGACCTGCGCATGCCCGACCGGCGACGGATGCGCGCCGCCGGCGACCAGCCCGGCGATATGCGCGATGTCGGCGACCAGCACGGCGTCGACCTCGCGGGCGATCTCCGCGAACGCCGGGAAGTCGATGGTGCGCGGGATCGCGGTGCCGCCCGCGAAGATCAGCTTCGGCCGGTGCTTCAGCGCGAGTTCGCGGACCTGGTCGAGGTCGACGCGGCCGGTCTCCTTGCGGACGCCGTAGCGGACCGGGGTGAACCACTTGCCGGTCGCGGACACGCTCCAGCCGTGCGTGAGGTGGCCGCCGTCCGGCAGCGCCATCCCGAGCACGGTGTCGCCCGGCTGCGCGAAAGCGAGGTACACCGCGAGGTTCGCCGGGGAGCCGGAGTACGGCTGGACGTTCGCGTGGTCGACGCCGAAGACGGCCTTCGCGCGTTCGATGGCGAGGGTCTCGACCTGGTCGATGAGCTGCTGGCCCTCGTAGTACCGCTTGCCCGCGTAGCCCTCGGAGTACTTGTTGGTGAGGACGGTGCCGGTCGCTTCGAGGACGGCCTGGGAAACGTAGTTCTCGGACGCGATCAGGCGGATCTTGTCGTGCTGGCGTTTCGCCTCGTCCTCCACGAGCCCCGCGATCTGCGGGTCGGCGGCGGCGAGCGCGGAAAGTTCGGGCTGGTGTGTCATCGGACGTACTCCTGCCAGAGACGGCCGGACCCAGGCGCGCGGTACCGGCCTTGTCGTCGCTTCCCGGTGGTGCTCCACCTCAAATGGCGCCAGTCGCTGGTGCGGACAAGCCTAGAGCACGGCGCGAGGCCCGGCGTGCGGACGATGCCCGGCGCACCACCGGCGGCTGCATCCGGCCGTGCGGTCGCAGAACGCCTGTGCGCAGACGGCACAGCGTTTGATCCGCCGCCAGCCGCCGAACGCGACCAGTTCCGCCAGCCCGGAGGCTCCCGCGACCAGGTCACCGCAGCCGGGCCACGCCGTCACGTGCACCAGCCGCCACCCCGTTCCGGACTCGACCAGCCGCGGCGCGGCACCGTTCCCGGCGAGGATCCGGTTGAGCCGGTCGGCGGCGGCGGGTTCGTCCGGCAGCGCCGAGACGACCCCGGCGAGCCACGGATTCCCTTGGGCCAGCAGCCTTTCCGCGATCTCGAGCGCCGGGTCGAGGTCGCGGAAAGGCGGGACGATCACGTGCTTGCGCGTCACGGTTCTTCGATCGCGACGCCCATCGAGCGAGCGGTGCCCGCGATCGTGCGCATGGCCGCTTCGACGTCGCCGGTGTTGAGGTCCGGCAGTTTCCGCTCGGCGATCTCGCGCAGCTGCTCCCGGGTCAGCTTCCCGGCGACCTCATGTCCTGGACGGCCGGATCCCTTGCCGCCCAAGGCTTTCTTGATGAGGAACGACGCGGGCGGGGTCTTCAGCCGAAGTTCGAAGGACCGGTCTTCGAACACCGACACGACCACCGGGACGATGTCGCCCCGCTGCGCCGCCGTCGCCGTGTCGTAGGCCTTCTTGACCTCGACGAGGTTCACGCCGGTCTGCCCGAGCGTCTTCCCGAGGTCGACCACCGGCGCGTTGCCGGCGGTCAGCTCGAGGGTCGCTTGATGTGTCTTCTTCTTCGACTTCGGTGCCATGCGCCGAAGCTATGGTCTCCAGTTACTGGAGAGTCAATCGATCGGTTTGACGGTCTCCGCGTGACGGCGCGCCAACTCCTGGTAGATCACCGCGTTGTGCTCGACCCAGCCGCGGGCGGTGCCGTCGAGCGGGACGTGCTTCTTCGCCGGGCTGCCCATGGCGACCGTCTCCGGCGGGATGACCATGCCGGGTGTCACCGTGGCGCCGGCGGCGACCAGTGCCTTCGCGCCGATCTGCGCCTTGTCGAGCACGGTCGAGCCGTTCCCGATCAGCGCCTGCTCGCCGACCGTGCAGTCGTGCACGAGGCACTGGTGCCCGACGGTGGCGTTCTTGCCGACCTCGGTCACGCCGCCGTTGACGTGGATGACCGAGTTGTCCTGCACGTTGGCGCCCTCACGGACGATGATCTTCCCGAAGTCGGCACGCAGCACGGCGCCGTACCAGACGGAGGCGCCCTTCTCGACGACGACGTCGCCGATCAGGGTGGCGGTGGGGGCGATCCACGCTTCGGGATCCACCTGGGGACGCAGCCCCTCGAATTCGAACATCGGCATGCCCCGCACCCTATGCGCGAAAGTCCGTGAAGGCCTCCTTCCCTACCTTGAGAGTAGGGAAGGAGGCCTTCACGGAACTCTGGAGCCTCAGCCGATGGCGGTGTTCAGCAGGAGGTCCACGGCCTTGTCGTTACGCGTGGTCTCCCGGACGATCACCTCGTCGGGCGGGTAGAAGCCGGGGTTCGAACCCCGCGGGTACATCTCGAAGGTGAAGCTCAGGATCTTGTGGGTGCCCCACATCCAGTCGTCGATCGTCCCGTCGGTGATGTACAGGTCGCTCGACTGCTGCGGCGTGTAGCCGTTGGTCGCCGCCAGCTGCCGTCCCAGCGTCTGGAACCGCTGCGCCTCGGCCGCCGTCATGCCGGGTGCGGTGTCGTTGTAGGTGAAGCCGAACGGCCACAGCACGAGCTCCGAGTAGGTGTGGAAGTCGATGCTCGCCTTGATCTGCTGGACGCCGCCGATCTTGCGCGAGTTGACGAAGTTGGACACCGCGCGGGTCTCCGGGGCGGAGAACGCCGACGGGCCGCGGTAGGTCTCACTGGTGGTCGAGCCCGACGAACCGCCGCAGCAGCCCCAGTTGTAACCCCAGTTGCGGTTGGGGTCGGTGCCGTTGCCCTGGCGGTTCTTGCGCCAGTACTTGTAGCTGCCGCCGGAGATGTCGTACTCCGAGCCGTCGGGGTTGACGTTCGGGATCACGTAGATCTCGGTGCTGTCGACGAAGCGCTTGATCGCCGGGTCCGAGGCGTAGCCCTGGGTGAACCGGTTCACGATCCGCAGGCACATCTCGGTGGTGAGGTGCTCACGCGCGTGCTGGTTGCAGGTGAACAGGACCTCCGGCTCGTTCTCGTCCGTACCGACGTTGTCGCTGATCTTCAGCATGTTCAACGCCCGGCCCTGATACGAGTTGCCGACGCTGCTCAACCGCGCGATCGACCCGTAGTTCGACTGGGCGTTGCGCAGTTCCGTCGTCACTTCGGCGTAGTTGTGGAAGCCGGAGTCCGACGGCGGGAAGTCGTTGATCGCGTTGGTGCCGACCTTCTCGGACCGGTCGACCACGCCACGCTGCTCGACGCGGTAGCCGAGCGAGCGGATCTTCGCCGCGTCGCGCGCCTCGCCGATGAACGTGGTCGTGCCGCCCGCGGAGCCGAGGACGTCGACGCCCAGCCGGGAGATCTGGGTGCGCTGCTGGGAAGTCCCGGTGCCGAAGACCTCGTAGATCTGGACCTGCGCGTCCTCGGCCTGCTGGTCCGCGGTCGCCGGGCTCGCGGCGACCGGGATGGTGAACGCCGCGACGGCCGCGATCGCCACGGCCATGCACCGTCTTATGCGCATCGTCGTCTCCTAGCTCTCAGGCAAGGGAAGGGAACCTCACCATGGCCGGAGCAGGCAGGGGGAACAATCCGTAACGGTACGGATCTAATGCGTATTTCTAGCCGTAGTTCGCGAAACAGAGCGCTTCGATGTCACCACGCAGTGCGGCGAACGGCCGCCGCCGGACGCGCTGCTGGACGATCGCACCGAGCAGATAGGACAGTAGGGCCCGCGCTCGCGCCCGCGGGTCTTCGACGTCGAGCGGGGCGAGCAGTTCCGCGAGCAGTTCGGTGATCGACGTCAGCATCACGTCGATGGCCTGAGGGTGCTGCGCGCGGCCCGCGGCGATCCAGTACTCGAACCAGAGGAAGGCCGCGTTCGGACGGCCGGAGAACTCGGCGAGGAAGGCCTCCAGCGCGGCGAAGAGCCGCTCATCCGGGTGATCGTGTTTCGCCGATATTTTGCGCAAATCGGCGGTGAACGTTGTGATGTGCGCCGCCATCGCCCGGTCGATCAAGACGTCGATGTCCGCGAAGTAGTAATGAATCGCACTCTTCGTGAGCGGCCCGGCGTCCGCGATCGCCCGCACGGTGCAGCCCGCGAGCCCGTCCCTGGCGAGCACGACACGCGCCGCTTCGACGATCTGTTCCTGTTTCTGCAGCTGATTGGGGGAGAGCCGCGCGCTGCGGCCGGGAACGGCGGTCACGAAGTTCCTTACACCAAGTAGTCAGGACATGAGCCCTGAATCTTAGGGCAAGTGTCCTGTCCGATCACAGCGGGTGAAAAATCTAGGTGGCTAGCCGTCGATCCGTAGCGGACAATGCCCGGCATGGTGACCTCAGGGGACAACGGGTTCAGCCCGGCCGCACGACGGCAGCTGGAGAAGGAACTCGCCGATCTGCGTGCGCAGCGCGACGCGATGGCGCCGCTCGTCGGCGAGCAGGAACGAACCGGCGACGCCGCCGACCAGGCCGAGGTGCTGGACCGCGCGGAGGCCGCCGCCTACCTCGACCGGCGCATCGCCGACGTCGCGGCGAAACTCGAGCACGGCGGCCGTAACAGCAAGGGCCTGCTCCCCGACGGCACCACCGTCACCCTCAGGTTCGCCGACGGCGACGAGGACGAGCTCCACATCGTCACGATCCCCGGCGAGGACGCGGACGCCTCCACGGTCACCTCGGACAGCCCGCTCGGCCTCGCGCTCGTCGGCGCGAAGGAGGGCGACGAGATCACGTACCGGACGCCGCGTGGCGAGACCAGCGCCACCGTCGTCACGCTGAAGCCGCCTGCCTGACCCTCGTACCGCCGCGGATGTCATGAAAGGGTCGTTCAGGACACTTTTCGTCCTGAACGACCCTTTCATGACACTTGAGCGCAGGTCAGGCTTTCACGCGCCCGGACGGCACAGCACCGGATTCGCCAGCTCGGCGCACGGCCGGTGCCCATGCGACCGCACGATGTCCTTGCCGACCTGATTCGTCAGGTACCGCAGGAAGCTCGCCACGAGCGAGTCCGCCTTCGGCTCGCCGAACGTGTACGCGTACTCGGTCTCCCAGAACGGGTAGGCCGCGTGGATCGCGCCCTCCAGCGTCGCCTGGTGGCCGTCGATCCGCACCGGCAGCACGTCCTCGCGTTTCGTGGCGGCGCCCAGTTCGCTGTACCCGAGCGCGCCCGGCACCCGCGACACCGCGTCGAGGACGTCGTTCGTGGACGGCTTCGCGCACCGCACCACTCCCGGCTGGGCACCCGGCGCCGGTTTGAGGCAGTCGTCGGAGTTGTCGCCGGGCTCCCGTTTGCCCGCCAGGATCTGCCCCTCGAACGTCCGCCGCGTGCCGGAGTCCGAATGCCGGTCGACGAGCCGGACCGGCCGGTCCTTGCCGCCGATCTCCCGCCAGTTCGCGATCTTGCCGTCGTAGACGTCGCGGATCTGCGCGAGCGTGAGGTCCTGGACCCCGGCCTCTTTGTTGATCACGAGCGTGAACAGCGAGAACGCGACCGGACGCGGCAGCAGTTGCGGGAAGCCCTCGCCCTTGGCGCCGTCGGAGAACGCCAGCACGCCTTCGTTCCCGGCCTGGTTCAGGCTCCCGAGCCCTTCCGCGCTCCCCCGGGTGTCGAAGACGAACGACGCACCCGGGCACGTCTTCGCGTACGAGGCCGTCGCTTCCTTCAGTACCGGCGCGAACGCCGTCGATCCGGTGATCGTGAGCTTCCCGGACGCGCAGTCCAGCGGCGGCGGCTTCTCGTCGAAGAACAGGGAGCGGGTCAGCTGGAAGATGCTGATCACCACGAGGAACAGGATGAGCGCGATCACCGAAGTCGTCGGGCCGGTGCGGCTTTTGGTCTCGCGGAGGCTGCCGCCCTTGATCTCGCCGACGACCTGGGGATCGTCGAAATCGTCGGGCGATCCGTTGGGGATCCGGTCGAGCACGGCGAGGATCTTGTAGTGCGCGCCGCGGTTCAGCGGCACCCTCGGCAGGTCGATCACACCCGCCGGCCGCTCGGGATTCTCGTCGCGCGCGCCGAAACCGGAGTCGTCGCCGAAGCATTCGTGCAGATGCGGCGAGCTGAGTTCGGTCACCACCATGCCCGCCACGGTGCGGCCGGGGAACTTCACGCGGACGCCGACGCGGTCGTTCTCGTTGACCGCGTAGTCGTCGGTGTCGATGTCGGTGGTGCCGTTGTTCTCGATGCGCAGCAGCACGAACGACGGGTCGACGAGCCGCTCGCCGTTCTCGTGCTGCAGCTGCGCCAGCGCGTCGGCGGTCGGCGCGAACCCGCGTCCGGACGCCGTCGGGGTGTCCATCTGCACGCGGTAGCCGAGCCGTTTGCGGCCGACGAGCGCGAACTCCCACAGGAAAGCGACGGCCGGGACGGCGATCCCGGCCACCGCGAGCAGGACGTCCCAGGGAAAGCCTTCCAAGACCAGCCTCCAGGTTCGGGGAATCGAACCTAAGGCCCGTCACGGCCGGGGACGGCGGACTTCAGCCAGTGTTCACCGGCCGTCCGCGAAGGCGTAGTCGTCGAGGTCGAAGAACCGGCTCGTCACCATGGTTTCCAGCGTCGGCGAGGCGCGAAACGGCACGTCCCCGTTCGCGTCGAAGTAGTAGCTGTTGGCCAGTGAACAGCTGTCCTGGAAGAAGACCTGATGCTTGCGCCGGTCCAGCATGCTGCGGAAGTAGCGGTCGTTGGCCTCGCTCGTGACCTCCACGCGCGTGGCGCCGGTCTTCCTCGCGTTGCGCAGACAGCGGATGATGTGCGCGGTCTGCGTCTCGATGAGGTTGAAGTACGAGGAACCGTTGTAGCCGTAGGGCCCGAGAATGGTGAACAGGTTCGGGAAACCGGGGACGCTGACGCCCTGGTAGGCCTGGAACCGGTTCTCCTCCCAGAACTTCTCCAGGTCCGCGCCGCCCGAACCGCGCACGGTGAAGGCGGGCATGTTGCCCTTCTCGAACACCTTGAACCCGGTCGCCAGCACCAGGACGTCGACCGGATGCTCGGTGCCGTCGGCGGTGCGCACGCCGGATTCGGTGATCGCGTCGATGCCGGTGGTCTCCAGCGTGACGTCGTCCCGGTTGAACGTCTGGAGGTATTCGTTCGAGAAGCTCGGCCGCTTGCAGCCCAAGGCGTAGCGCGGGGTCAGCTTCTCGCGGGTTTCGGGGTCCTTGACCGCGCGGCGCAGATGCGCGCGCCCGATCCGCTCGCCGGCGCCCGCGGTCGGCAGCAGGTTGTGGAAGTGCGCCGCCAGCGGAAAGGTCACCTCGACGAGGGCCTGACTGGCCAGCCTGGACACCAGTTTCGCGCCCGGCAGCCGCCGCAGCGCGAGGCGCGCCGTCCGGGGCAACGCGGCATCGGGTTTGGGCAGGCACCAGATCGGCGTGCGCTGGAAAACCGTCAGATGCGCGGCCCCCGGCGCGATGGACGGGATCACCTGCACGGCCGATGCCCCGGTGCCGACGACGGCGACGCGTTTGCCCCGCAGGTCCACGCCGTGGTCCCAGCGCGCGGTGTGCATGACCGTGCCGCGGAAAGCGTCGATGCCGTCGATGTCCGGCGGCTTCGGCTGGGTGAGCACGCCGGTGGCGCCGACGACGAACCGCGCCGTCATCGACCACCCTTCGGCGGTTTCGAGGCACCACAAGTGCGTCTCGTCGTCGAAAGTCGCGGAGACGACTTTGCTGCCGAGGCGGGTGCGGCGGCGGATGTCGTACTTGTCGACGCAGTAGTCGGCGTACGCCTTCAGTTCGCGGCCGGGCGCGTAGACCCGCGACCAGCCGGAGATCTGCTCGAACGAGAACTGGTAACTGAACGACGGGATGTCGACGGCGACACCGGGATAGGTGTTCCAGTGCCACGCGCCGCCGACGCCGTCGCCCTCCTCCAGCATCAGGAAGTCTTCGAAACCGGCCTGGTGCAGCAGGATCGCGGCCCCGATCCCGGAGAATCCCCCGCCGATGATCGCGATCTCGTGGTCCGGCGTCATGCGGGAAGTCCTTCCTCGGCGAACAGTGAGCTGGGCCCGAGCACCACCACGTCGGCCTGGTGCTCGATACCTTCGGCGGTGCGGATTCCGTCGGGAGCGAAGGCGTAAACCGGCCAGGTGATGAGCTTGCAGCCGGGCCGCCGGAGCGCGCCGTAGTAGCCGAGGCCCGGCGCCGTCCGCCGCGAGCCGAAGCGCCGGTCGGGCGTCAGGAGCCGGCGGATCCAGGGGTCTTTCACCTGCCAGCGCAGGAAAACCCGGGCGACGGCGACGCCGAGGACGGTCGGGCCGGGGACCGGCATCGGCACCACCCAGTCCGGCTCCTCTTGGAACACCTTCACCGATCGCGCGGTGGCCACCACCTCGGGCACGATCTGCGCCGCCTCGCGGCCTGGCGCGAGCACGGCCACCCGTTGCCCGGTGAAGTCGTGCCCGAACCACTCGGTGCCGCGCAGCACCTCGCCCCGGAAGGCGCCGAGCGTCATGACGCGACCGGTTCGTGGGTGATCTCCTCGGTCCACGACTGCGGCTTTCCCAGCAGCCGCGCGGGAATCAGCCGGGTCGCCTTCACCATCGGGTCGGCGAGCAGCCGGTGGTAGACGTGCGAACGGTCGACGATCATCGCCGCCTGCGCCTTGAGCACGTGGTACGCCGGGATGCGTTTCGTGAACTCGCCGCGGCCGCCGATGGTGGAGAACCGCTTCACGGCGTTGTACAGCTTCTTCTCCGGCAGGCCCATCGCGACGATGTTGTCCCGCATCTTGTTGATCAGCGGGACGAACACCACGATCAGGCCGAGGACGATCTGCGGTTTGAGCGAGCCGATCGATTCGGTGAGCAGTTTGGTCGTGGATCCGGCGCCGATCAGTTCCAGCACCTCGAAATCAGCCGTGATGTGCCGGGCCTCGTCGGAGTTGATATGCCGGAACACCTGATGGCACACCGGATCGGAGACCTCGTCCAGCAGGAACTTCACCAGCGCGCCGTCCAGCGCGCATTCGAGCAGCGGGATGAGCGTGGCGAGCGCCGTCAGCGGCAGCGTGTCGCCGAAGTCGTCGAGGACCTTGATGGCGAGCTTGACGTTGATGTTCGGCTCGGGCATCGACCCGTGCTCGTCGAGCATGCCCCAGCGTTTCATCAGCGCCAGTTCCGCGTTGGCGTGCTTCTGTTCCTCGGCGTGGAAGTAGCGGTAGATCTCCTGGATCACCGGAGTCGGCGCCTTCTTGGCCAGCGAGGCGAAGCCGCGCGCGCCGACGTGCTCGATCCACACGAGGTCGGCCATGAACGGCCGCATCTTGGCGCGCAGTTCGTCGGTCATCGTCTCGGCGCCGGGCGCGTCCCAGTCGATGTCGGCCAGCGACCACTGCTTGTCCTTGATGGTCTGGAGCATCGCCGCGAAGTCGTAAGCCATCACTTCTCCTTTTCGGCGGGCAGGAACCGGCCGAGCAGACCGGCGATCCGCGTGTACGGAACGGGCACGAACCGTTTGGCGTGCCACAGAAGCTGGGCGTCGGGCTGCGGCACGACGTAGAGGCGTCCGCGATCGTGGGCGTCGAGCGTCATCTTCGCGACACGCTCCGGCGAGAACCCGACCACGTCGGAGACCCGCTGCGCGAGGCCGCGCGCCCCGTCTTCGATGAGCTCGCCGCCGAAGATGTTGGTGCGCACGAAGGTCGGGCACAGCACGGTGACCGCGACGCCGGTGCCGGACAGTTCGGCGGCCAGTGTCTCGGACAGACTGACGACCCCGGCCTTGCTCACGTTGTACGCGGCCATCCTCGGCGCGGCGGTGAACCCGGCGGCCGACGCGACGTTGATGACGCCGCCCGCCTTCGCCGCGCGCATGGCGGGGACGAAGGTGTGGCAGCCGTGGATCACGCCCCAGAGGTTCACCCCGAGCGTCCGCTGCCAATCGGACAGCGGGCTCTCCCCGACGAGTTTGCCGCCCGCACCGATCCCGGCGTTGTTGACGACGAGGTCCGGCTCGCGACCGAACCAGGACCGCGCCTGGTTCGCCAAGTCCGCGACTTCGTCCACATCGGACACGTCACAGGCGATGGCGACCGCGTTCTCGAGCGTTTTCGCGGTTTCCTCAGCGGCTTCGAGGTCGATGTCGGCGCAAACGACCCGGCTGCCGCGCCGGACGAGCTCGGCCGCGATCGCCCTCCCGATCCCGCTGCCGGCGCCGGTGACGACGGCGTGCGCTCCGTGGGTCCGTTTCGTCATGCCGCCCTCACGATCGCTGGAAGGTTCCCGGTGAGGAAGCGGCAAGCCCGCTCCATCGCCGGCGCCGCTTCGGGGATGAAGCGGGTCAAAGCCTGGAAGACGTGCATCTGGCCGGGCACCACGTCCAATTCGCAGTCGGCTCCCGCGCGGCGCAGCGCCCTGGCCAGCTCGATGGCGTCCGCGGCGAGCATTTCGAGCCCGCCCGCTTGGATGATCGTCGGCGGGAAACCCTTGATGTCGTCGAAGGCGAACCGCAGCCGCGCCGACGCGAGGTCGGCGTCCACTGTGTACAGACCGACCAGCCGCGCGGCCGCGGCGGCGGAGATCATCGGGTCCGGGCTCATCCGTTCTCGTTGAGCGGCGAGCCCGAAGGTCACGTCGAACAACGGCGAGAAAAGCGCCAGCGCCGCGGGTGGCTCACGGCGTTCCCGGAGCAGCTGCGCGGCGAGGTCGACCGCGAGATGCCCGCCCGCGGAGTCGCCCGCGACGAGGATCCGCCGATATCCCTGATCGAGGAGCCGGTCGTAGGCCGCGCGGACGTCGTCGGCGGCGCTCGGGAACCGATGCCGCGGCGCGAGCCGGTACTCGCAGGCGAAGACCGGCAGCCCGGTGCCGGCGGATACCCGCGTGGTCAGCCCGCGGTGCGTGCGCGCCGAGCAAAGGGCGTAACCGCTGCCGTGGATGTAGAGGACCACGGCGTTGCCCTCGCTCGTCCCGGGCGCGCGGACCCACTCGCCGCGGATGCCGGGCTCGATGCGGCTCCCCTTCAACGGCGGCGACGCCAGCCACAAACTGCTCGCGATGAAGGCCCGGGAGAACGCGACGCCCGCGCGGTTGGCCGGGATCGCGTTGGCGATCGGCCGCACGAAAGCGGACGTCAGCGCGGAGGCCAACCCGGCGCGCAGGCCATTCTGCGGTCGCATGCCCTCAGAATGAATCTGAGGGCACCTGCTGTCAAGATGGAGAGGTGACCGCGTCCCGCCGCTACAGCGGCAAAACCGCCGACGAACGCCGCGCCGAACGACGGCTGGCACTTCTCGGCGCCGCGCTGGAGATCTGGCAGGAACAGGGCTGGGCGGCGGTCACCATGCGCGGCGTCTGCGCGCGGGCGAACCTGACCGACCGATACTTCTACGAGAGCTTCGCCAACCGCGACGCGCTGCTCGCCACCGCCTGGGAACAGGTCCGCGACGAAACCCTGCGGATGGTCCTCGACGCCGTCGCCGCCCGCATCGAGCAACCCGCCCTGGACCAGCTCCGCGCCGCCGTCGACGTCGTCGTGCACCACGTGCAGGAAGAGCCGTCGCGCGCGCAGATCCTGTTCGGCGACCACGCGGGCAGCGCGGTGCTGGAGCAACTGCGGCGGCAGACCGTCCAGGAGACCACTGGCCTGCTGATCGACCTGGCGCGGCCGCATCTGAAACCGGACGTGGACGGGCTGGAGTTCCGGGTGAACGTCCTGCTGGGCATCGGCGGCTTCGTCGAGATCATGCTCGCGTGGCGCTCCGGACTGCTCGACGCGGACGCGGACACGCTCGTCGAGCACCTCACGGGAGTGGGCACCTCGCTGTCGCGGATGTTCCTCAAGGGGTGACACCGAGTACGCCGGGCTTCGGGTGCAGCCGCGTGACCAGGTGAAGGAACACCCCACTATTTGCGGCCAGTTATGGCGCGATCATGCCTAAAAGCGTCACCATCACGCGGTGATAAGCGAAGCGGCGGCGAGCTCGATGGGCGTGCTGGCCGTGACGGCTTTCGCCCTCCGATACGCGATCCAATTGCTCATTGTTCTCTGGTCGCTCCGCGCGGACGAAGCTGGACGCACCCACGCCATCCGGCTTCTCGAACTGCTTCGCGGCAGGCGGCCCCACCACAGGCCGCTCCCCGGATCGGGTGAACTTGATCGGGACCGCAGCCAGACCGCCCAGTCACTCGAGTAGTCACCCCAAAAGGTCAGGGCCCCATCCGGAGTGTTCCGAATGGGGCCCTGACCTGCGGAGCCGCCTAGGGGAATCGAACCCCTGACCTATTCATTACGAGTGAATCGCTCTGGCCGACTGAGCTAAGGCGGCGGACATCGGGCTCGCACCCGATGACGGAGCCAAGTGTAGCGGAGGCTTGAACGTCACCTTCGAGGGCCACCGTCGTTAAGGTCCTATGACGCCGGTCTCAGTCCCCCAAGATCGGCCCATCCCCACTGGAGGACCTGTTCATGCGGCAACGACTGCCCCGTGTGCTGGCGCTTCCGGCCGCCGCGGCCCTGCTTCTGCTGACCGCGGCTCCGGCGACCGCCCAGACGATCCCGACCACGCCGATCCCCGATCCGGCGAATCCGGGACAGCCGCCGATGTCGGCGCCGATCGGGCCGCAGCCGCTCGGCAAGGCGGTCGGTGACGCGGGGGCGGCGCTCGGCGTGCTGCGGCTGCTGCCGAACGCGGTGCCGACCAGCGCCATCCTGCCCGGCGCGGGCGAGTTGCTGCCGAAGCAGTCCGCGCTCGAAGCGGGGATGGGGCTTTCGAGCGCGCAGGCCAACTCCGAGGCCTACCTGAACTACGAGAAGTCGATCGCGCAGTCGTCGCCGTTCGGCCTGTCCGCCGCCGGCAACGCGCCGCAGACGCCGGGCAGCCTCGTGCAGACGGCGCTGCCGGACAACCCGAAGCCGATCAGCGGCGGCCTCAACGCGCCGAAGAACCCGCTGTTCAACCTCGGCCTGCTCAACGGTGAGGCGCACGCGCGCTGGAGCCCGACGCTCGGGCCGTGCGTCGGCACGATCGCCGATTCGAGCACGTCGATCGCGAACCTCGCGCTGCTGCCGACCATCCCGAACATCCCGGGCGCCGACCAGCTGACCCAGGCATCCGAGCAGCTCAAGTCCGGTCTGTCCGCTCTCGGCCCGCTGGCGAACCTCGGCGGGCTGCTGTCGGGCACCAGCACCAGCGCCGACGGCAAGGGTGCGGTGCTGAGCCTGCCGAACACGCTGTCGTCGCGATCCGTCGTGCGGCTGGTCGACATCCCCGGTTCGAAGAACAAGGCCGTCGAATCGACGTCGACCCTGCAGGCGGCCAACATCGAACTGCTGAAGGGCACGCCGCTCGGCCTGACGATCAAGGTCGCCAGCCAGCCGACGCTGAGGGTCACCTCGACCGGCGAGAAGAAGACGTCGAAGGTCGAGTACAGCGCCCCGGTGCTGCAGATCGTCCGCGGTGACAAGGTGCTGTTCACCCTCGACGCGAACAACCCGACCAAGGACATCCCGATCGGGATCCCGCTGCCGTCGCTCAAGCAGGTCCCGGGCTTCGACCAGCTGAAGAACGTGCCGGTGATCGGCGGGCTGGCCGAGATGCTGAACGGCGCCACCAAGCAGCTCCCCGGCGGCGAGGCCGGGAACGGGCTCACCCTCGACATCGGGGTGCTCAAGCTGTCGATCGCCGGGCTGAACCAGAAGTCGAGCGACATGACCTCGCCGTTCAAGGGCTTCCAGATGGGCGCCTCGGCGCGGCTGCTGGACCTGCAGATCCTGCCGACGACGGCGCTGCAGAAGGCGCTCCCGCCGGACGCCGCGAAGAAGCTGCCTTCGTCGCTGGCGCAGGTGTCGCTCGGCGAGCAGATCGCCCGGGCGTACGCGCCCACCGGTGGTGTCGAGTGCGGCACCGCTACCCCGCCGCCCGCGGGCAACAACGGTGGCGCGGCGCCGAAGGGGCCGGTCAAGAACCTGGCGTACACCAACGCCGCCTACGACACGGTGCCGATGTTCTGGTCGGGTACGGCGATGCTGCTGATCGGTGTCGTTCTCGTGGCCGCCATGCCGGGACGGCGCCGGCTCGCGGTGGTTCCGGTCGCGAAGAAGTCGCCTGGCTTCAAGCCTTCGCCGCGGCCGCGCTCGCTGGACTCGGAGGACTAGACGGGGCGAGGAGGGTGATGAACGGTCCTTTCACGTCCCCGCGTGAGAGGACCGTTCGTACCCCCTGATCGCTCTTCAGCAGTGGGGCCCCGCCGCTGACCGTGTGGATTTTGGTGCGTTGGATGACCTGAAATCCACACAGTCACCCCCTCCCCGCATGCCGGAGCCCGCCCCGAACCCGAAGCCTCTTCACTTACCCACAGCACTTGTCCACAACCATCCCCACCTGTGGACAACTCCCGCCACCAGCCCTTTTCCCCCGCCACCCCCGGTAGACTGGACTCGGGGACGCCCCCCTGGGAAGGGCGGGGGGTGGGGTAGGGATCGAAGCGCGTGTCAGCTCTGGCGCAGGGTGGTGACCATGGCTTCGACGGCGATCCTCGGCTTCACGTTCAGGTCGATGGCCTCGCGGCATTCCAGGACGGCTTCGAGCCGCCGCAGGATCGAGTCCGGCGCCCACGCGGAGGCGGCCTGCGAGATTTCCGAGGCGTGGTCGGGATGGTTCAGCGTCGCGCCCGCGCCGCTCGCGGTCACGAGCACGTCCCGGTAGAACGCGGCCAGATCCACCAGCGCGAGATCCAGCGTGTCTCGCTGCGTTCGGGTCGCGCGGGACTTCTGGCGCTTCTCGAGCTGCTTCACGGCGGCTTCGGCGGCGCGTTTCGCCCCGGCGACACCCTTTCCGGTGCCATCGCCGCCCATCGCGGTGCGGAGTTCGGAACGTTCGGCCTCGTCGCGGACCTTGCTCTCCTCGCCCGCGTCGGCCTCCGCCGCGCTGATCAGCTGATCGGCGCAAGTGAACACATCGGACGGCCGCCGCAGGCCGAGCGGGATCCGCAGCACCGTCGCCCGCCGCTGCCGCGCCGCCTCGTCGGTCGCGAGCCGCCGCGCACGGCCGACATGTCCACTGGAGACGGACGCGGCCCACCGCGCACGCTCGGGCTCGATACCGTCCCGCTCCATCAGCACCTGCGCGATCGCCTCCGGCGGCGGCGTCCGCAACGTGACCAGACGGCACCGCGAGCGGATCGTCACCGACACGTCGTCCGGGTGATCCGACGGCGCGCACAGCAGGAACACCGTGCGATCCGGCGGCTCCTCGACGGCCTTCAGCAACGCGTTCGACGCGCCTTCGGTCAGCCTGTCGGAGTCCTCGATGATCACCACCTGCCACTTCCCGGTGGTCGGGCGGCGGGCGGCGGCCTGCACCAGCGAACGCATCTCGGCGACCGAGATCGAAAGGCCTTCCGGCACGACGAGCTTGACGTCCGCGTGCGTCCCGGCCATCACGGTGCGGCAGCCGGGGCACTCGCCGCAGCCGGTGCCGGCGCTGCACTGCAACGCCGCCGCGAAAACCCGCGCGGCCGTCGAACGCCCCGAACCCGGCGGACCGGTGATCAGCCAGGCATGGGTCATCGCGCCGGGCGCGACCGGCTGGTTGTCGATGATCCGGGCGGCCGCCGTCGACGCCGAAGAAAGCGTGCGCGCGGCGGGCTCCTGGCCGACGAGCTGCTTCCAGACACCGATCAGCACAGGGGCTTCCGTCACTTCGCTTCGACCTTCTCCTCCGCCGGAGCGAGCCCGGCGAGCCTGCCGACGAGCACCGCGCGGATCGCGGTCCGCACCCGGTCGCCCACTTCGTCCTCGGTACCTTCCGCGTCGACCACGACATACCGGTCCGGGTCGGCGGCGGCCATCTCCGTGAGCAGATGCTGCACCCGCCACTGCGCGTCCAGCGACTCCGACTTCCGCATCACCGTGCCGGGATCGGCGTCGAGCAGGATGGTGATGTCGGGCCGCAGCCTGCCGGTCGCCCAGTCCGCGAGCCCTTCGAGCTCCTGGCTGTCCAGACCGGCCACCGCGGACAGATGCGCCAGCGGCGAGTCCACGAACCGTTCCATCACCACGACGGAGCCGGCGTCGAGCGCGGGCTGGATGTCCCGTTCGACGATGTCCGCCCGCACCGCGGCGGCGGCCAGCGCCTGCGCCCGCGCACCGGACAGCGAAGCGCCGGAGACGAGCTTCGCGAGCCGTTGATCGTCCAACGCCGGGTCGGCGGCCAGCACGACCGGACGCGTACCCGCGCGCAGCCATTCGGCCAGCCGCGCGGCCTGCGTTTCGGTGTTGATCGCCCGCGTGCCTTCGAGCGCGATCAGCAGGCCGTTCACGCGACGCGGGCTGCGGCGCAAAGCGTTGCGGAGATCGGCGAGGATCGGTTCGGCCCGCCGGTCGTCCATCTGCCGGTACGCGAAGATGCCGGCGAGCAGCGCGAGGATGCCGCCGCCGACCATCACCGGCCGCGTGCCGTCGATGGTGATCGTGCCGCCCCACAGCTCGACCTCGGTCGTCCGGACCGCGCTGATCAGCACTGGCACCAACACCGTCGAGCCGAACAGCACGATCTTCATCAGCGACTGGTAGATCGCGTTGATCCGGCCGCGGATGGAGTCCTCGATCCGCGAACCGATGATCGTGACACCGGTCAGGAACGCCGTCCCCGCCCAGACACCGACGGCCGCGACCGCGACCAGCGAAACGGCGAGATGCGGCGACAGCGCCACCACGACGAGACACAGTCCCGCGGCGACGATCGAGATCCCGAACAGCCGGTCGTGCGCGAGCCGACGCGCGAGCTTCGGGGCCACCGCCATACCGGTGGCGAGCCCGAGGAAGACGGCCAGGACGAGCAGGTTGAACGCCGCGTCACCGGCGAGCAGGCTGGACGAGTACGGCTTGGCCGAACCGATCACCGCGCCACCGGCGGCGAAGGCGCCGAAAGCACCGATCATCAATCCGCGCACCAGCGGCGTCGTCCGCACGAACCGGGCGCCGTCGGCGATCATCTGCCGGAAGCCGAACTTCTCCTCGTCGGCAGGCTTGACCTTGGGCTTCTCGACCGCGTGGACATTGCGCAGCGACAGCTCGGGGATCCGGGTCGCGATCACGATCGCGCTGGTCAGGTACAGCAGGCCGGTGATGACGACGGCGACCTTGGCGATGCCGAGCTGGGCGTCGCCCTGGAAGAAGTGGAACGTGGTGTTGCTACCGGTGAGCACGGCGTTCGCCCCGGCGGCGGTGATCACCGCGAGGCCGTAGGTCATCACCATGCCGAGCTGGTTGGCCGTCTCGACCTGGTCCGGACGGCGCAGCAGGTTCGGCACCGCCGCGTCCTTCGACGGGATCCACATCATCGAGCAGCAGCCGACCAGGAAGTTGCCGACGAACACCCACCACGGGGTGCCGACGAACGCGATCGACAGCAGGAACCCGCATCGGCCGAGGTCGCAGAGCACCATCACCTTGCGCCGGTCGAAGCGGTCGGCGAGCAGCCCGCCGAGCGGGGCGAACAGCAGCCCCGGCAGCAGCGACGTCAGCACGACCCCGACGAACGCGAAGTTCTGCGCGGCGTAGTTGTCGGTCAGTTTGGTGACCAGACCGGTCAGCGTGAGGAGGTTCAGCCAGTCCGCGACGCTGCACAGATAGGAGACACCCCAGATCCGGCGGAACGGCTTGATCGCCAGCACCCGCCGCACCCGGTGCATGGTGGAAGCGTCACGTCCCGACGGACCACTCGTGCCCGTCTCGGGCACCGACTGCACGCCCTCGCTGATACGCCCACCCCACTAGTCACGCGGCGCCGGGGTTGCGACCCGGGTCAACACCGGGTACCCCGACCGTAGGGCCAGGGTATCCCGATGGGTGACGTCTGGACGGACGGCCCCGTCCGGCGCTATCCGCCGGACGGGTTACCCGAAGATCCCCGCGATGCTGTTGAACAGGCTCGCGAGCAGCTGGATGGCGAGGACCGCGAAGACGATCATGAGGGCGATCGCGATCATCACGCCGGCGGTGTTCGACGACGGTTTGCCGAGCCTCGGCATCTGCATGGAACGCTTGGCGCGCCGAACTTCGACCTCGGCCTCCTCGTCGACCTCGACCGGCTCTTCCGGCTTCAGCCGACGGGGCTGGCGGATCAGCTGAGACGGCCTCGACGGCCAGGTTCGCTGCTGGGGCAGGATCCCGATCGGCGCAGCGCCTTGCTCACCCACCGTGCTGACGACCTTGGCGGGCGACGGGGCCGCGGTCTGCTCCGCGCCCGGGCTTTCCGCGGGCTGGTCGTCCGCGAGCATGGCCGCGCTGACCATCCTGCTCACCACTTCGGGGTCGTGCTGGACCGGTCCCGGCACCTGCACGTGGACGTCGTCGGCTCCCGCCGACGGATCGGATGGGGCCGTCGTGCCGGTCGTGACCAGCCCGGACAGCGGGTCGGCGAACGTGTCGCCCGGAGGATCTGCCTGAGTGCCATCGCCTTTCACGAAGTCGGGGGCATCGAAGAAGGGAGTTCCGCCCTTCCCGCTCATGGTGACCACCTCACTACGGAATGTCCTCTGCTTCCAGGGTAACCACCTCGGCCCGCCGCACATCCGCCCAATGGGCCAGATAAATGTCACGCGCCGCGAGGCTGATCTTCACATCCTCCAGCAAAGGTTCGAAGAAAGAACGCCGGTACCGGGCATCCGTCGCGGTCGATGCGGCGAAGTACAAACCGGAGAAAACGGCGAGGAAGACGGAGACGTTGACGAGTGCGGAACTCACCGGAAGGGGGACACCCAGCAGTGTCCCCGGCGCCGATTCACGGCCGGCGAACTCCGTCACGACCTCCGGGCTCAGGATCAGCACCCCGAACACGACGAAGAACGCGAACACCAGCACCCCGAACGCCACGATCTGCACCGCTTGGGCGAAGAACAGCACCAGGGCGATGTTCAGGCGCTCGGTCTTCGTCAGCGCGCGCCTGCCAGGTGGCTCGGTGTCGTCGTCGAACGGCGTGCCGCGCAGGACGGTCGCGCCGGGCTCCACGGTCCAGGACTTCAGTTCCTTGATCTCGTCGGACAGCATCGACGCCAGGAACACGGCGCCGATCAGCACGAGGAAGCCGACCACCAGCCACAACCGGCCGGGGGTCAGCCGTTCCACCGCCTGCCACAGCTCGGCGGTGAAGAAGCTGAACATCACCACCAGCAGGAGCAGCGGCAACGCCCGCGACGCGAGCGTGCCGATGGCCCTGACCTGGGCGACCGCGCTCCGTGCCGCCCAGGTGAGGATCGAGCCGACGCCGATCCGGACCAGGAACATCAGCACGGCCAGCGCGACCAGGTTGGTGAGGATGGCGACCCACAACGGGTTGTCCCACGACACCAGCCCGGTGAGCCGCTCGCCGAGCGGCAGCACGAGCAGCCAGAAGCCGATCGTCGCCGCCATCACGGCCAAGCGGACTCTGGTGCGGCTCAGCACGCGAAGCAGCTTCGCCATCAGCCGTCCGGCGATCACCGGCACCACGACCACGGCGAACGTCAGCGCCAGCACGCCGAGCACGTAGCCGACGCCACTGCTGCGCATCCTGGCCGCGAGCACGTCCTCGGGGACGTCGAGCAGCTTCAGCAACCCGGCCAGCAGCAGGTCGAGCAGGCACAGGAACACCAGCCCCGGCGTGGACCGGCGCAACATGCCCGCTCCGCGCCTCCGCCGGTGGATGACCATCGGCAGCCCTCGCCGCCGGAACCACGCGTCGGCCGCGCGCCGGTCCAGGTCCATGCCCGCCCTCCCCAGTCGTCATCGCCCAAGGCGGCTACGTCCGGCTCAAGTCCACCGCCTCGTGCAGCCAGCCCGCCAGTGCCCGGCGGTCCATTCCACCGAACATCAGCCACCCTTCGGAAGGGGCGGCGTACAACACGAACCTCCCCAAATCGTTGTCGACGATCACGAAGCCGTAGTCCGGGTACTCGGCGTTCAGCCCGCCGAAGGCGACCAGATCGAGGATCGCCGTGCCGGTGCGCGGACGGTTCAGCGTGTCGGCGACCAGCCCGACCTCCTCTTCCTGGCCGGGCAGCGGCACGCCGTGCTCGTCGATCCTGATGCGCATCGGCTCGGTCTCACCGGCGGGAACATGCGGGAGCCCGCCGAAGACCCGGGCTCCCAGCTCGCCGAAATCGCTGAGGCTGAACGTGGTCCGCCGCCCCGACCGCATCCGCCAGACGACCGCTTGATGCCCGTCTCCGTAGCAATCGACGCGCACCGAGCGCGGCGCGGAGGCGAAGACTCCGGTGAGGACGCCTCGCACAGAGCCGCGCAGCATCACGCCGTGCATCTGGACCGCTGCCGGATGGATCTCGCCGTTCTCCATCAGCCCGGCCTCTTCGAGCATCGCCGCCTTGGCCGCGTACCGCTCGGCCTGGGTGACGAGATCCGCCGGCTCGTCGTAGGACGGGCACAAGCGGCGGATCTCGTCGTCGGTGATCTCCGGGTCGTAGCCCAGGTACACGCTCCGCCGCTCGGGCACCGCGCGCAGCACCGGCTCGGCGGCGCGCCTCATCAGTTCCTTCACGGTCGCCGGTTCACGCATGGTTCTGCACCGCCTTCACGATCCATTGCTCGGCCGTCGACCGGCTGGCCGGGCCCCAGGTGAGCGTCCAACGGCCGTCGCCGTCCATCGCCGCGCTGAACTGGTACCGGCCGAGGTCGTTGTCCACCAGGCCGAACGCGCCGTGCGGATACTCGGCGAGGATGGAGTTCCGCACCGCGAGATCGACGAGGACCGTGCCGTGCCGCGGCCGCGAGGCGCCTTCACGGATCACCTCGACGGCCTCGCGGGCCCGCAGCGGGATCAGCCCGCCGGCGTCCGTCACGATGCGCACGGTCTCGCCGGTGCCCGGCGGATGGTCGGGCAGGCCGTCGAACACCCAGCCCGGCAGCGCGCTGAGGAAACCGGACCGCAGCCGCGCCCGCCTGCCGAGCTTGTTCAGCACCGTGGTGTAGTCCTCGTCGCCGAAGAACCGGACCTCCCACGGCTCCGAACGCGACGGGAACACGCCGGTCACCACGCCGCGGATGAACCCGCCGCGCAGCGCGCGATACAGCCCGACGGCCTCGGGCGTGACCTCACCGCCGGGGGCCAGCCCGATGGTCGCCATCCCGCTCACGAACCGGGTGTACTGCTCCACCTCCTCGGCCAGGGTGAGCCCTGGAGTCGGCTCCTCGTCGGCCAGCACCGGCGGCACGGCGAGCTCCGGGTCGTAGAACTCCATCACCGAGGGACGCTCCGGAACCTCGGCTGCCAGCGGGGCGATGACCTCGTCGATGACGTCGAAGACAGCGGTCGTTGAAGTGCTCACCTGACCATTGAACACCCTGGTACCGACAATTTTTAGAACTTTTGTTCGAACGGGTGAGGTGGTTCGGCGAGCGGTCGGTGAGCGGTCGCCGGTGGACGGATTTGCTCACCTGAGCTATTTTTTGCTCATGCAAGCAAAAGCGAAGTCGTTCACCGAGAGTGCGAGACGGGCACAGATCGTGGCGGCGGCCATCGAGACGATCGCGGAGCTCGGCTACACCCGCGCGTCGTTCGCCCGGATCGCGAAACAGGCGAAGCTGTCGAGCACCGGGCTCATCTCGTACCACTTCGCGAACAAGGAAGAACTCGTCCGCACGGTCCTCGAGGACGTCTTCCGTGAGATCGGCGCGTTCATGGCCGAGCGGATGAGCGAACCCGCGTCGGCGAGCGAGGCGCTGCGGACGTACCTGGAGGCGAACCTGGAGTTCGCCGCCGCGCAGCCGACGCGGATGCGCGCGCTGCTGAACATCTTCCTCGGCGGCGCTCTCGACTACGACCCGGCGAGCGAGCGGGCGGCGCTGGAACCGGTCGAACGCATCCTGCGCTGGGGCCAGGAATCGGGCGAGTTCCGCGAGTTCGACGTGCACGTGATGGCGACGACCATCCGGCGTTCGGTGGAAGGCCCGGTGTTCCTGCTCGCCGGAACGCCGGAGCTGGATCTCACCACCTACGCGGCCGAGCTGGTGACCCTCTTCGAACTCGCGACCCGAAGGCAGTGATCCCGTGATCCGGCAGTGGGGTGTGGTGCTGCTCGAAGTCGTCGTGCCCGTCGCGGGGTACTACGTGCTTCGCGGCTTCGGCGTCGACGTGCTCTTCGCGCTCGCCCTCTGCGCCCTGCCGACCGTGCTCTTCGTCCTCTACCGAGCGATCCGCTGGCGGAAGATCGACACTCTCGCGATCTTCGTGCTGACGATCTTCGCGATCAGCGTCGGCGTCTCGTTCGTCACCGGCAGTCCCCGGTTCATGCTGGCGAAGGCGGGCTGGGTCACCGGGGTGATCGGCGCCGGTTTCCTGGTCTCGCTGCTGTTCGCCAGGCCGCTCGCGTTCGGCATGGCCCGCTCGATGATCGCGAAGAGCCGTTTCGCGGACTCGCTGCGCGCCGCCGAATGGGACGAACTGTGGCCGCGGCACGCGTGGTTCCGGCGTGCGTGGCGGGTCGCGACCGTCCTGTGGGGTGTCGCCCTGATCGCCGACGCCGCCGGGCGGGTCCTGCTGGCGTACACGCTGCCCGTCGATTCGGTGCCCGCGCTCGGCACCGCGCTGTACGGCGTCACGTTCGTCGCCGTACAGGTCCTGCAACACCTCTATTTCCGCCGCGTTGGGCTCTGGCGCTGGCTCGCGGCCTCCTGAAAGGACCTCTCATGCATCTCCTGCTGGCCATCGTCACCGGCCTTCTCACGATCGTCGCCCCCGCGGACCCGCTCGTCGTGCGCACCGACGCGGGGCCGGTCCGAGGAATGGACTCCGGGCCGACCCGGACGTTCGACGGGATCAGGTTCGCCGCGCCACCCGTCGGCGAGGATCGATGGAAGCCGCCGCGACCGCCCGAACCGTGGAAGGAGGTCGCGGACGCGACGAAACCCGGCGCCGCCTGCACCCAGTTCATGCCGGGCAGCGCCGAGGACTGTCTCTTCTTGAACGTCACCGTGCCGCGCGACGCGGGGAACCGACGGCTGCCGGTGCTGGTCTGGCTGCACGGCGGCGGCTACACGATGGACGCGGGAAGCCTTTACGGCGCACGACGCCTGGCGGATCAGGGCGACGTCGTCGTGGTGACGACGAACTACCGGCTCGGCGTCTTCGGCTACTTCGGCCTTCCGGGGCTCGCGGGCTCCGGCGATTTCGGCTTCATGGACCAGCTTTCCGCGCTGCGCTGGACCCAGCGCAACATCGCCGCGTTCGGCGGCGACCCGCGGAACGTGACGGTGGCGGGGCAGTCGTCGGGCGGGATGAGCACCTGCGCGCTGCTCACTTCGCCCGCCGCAGCGGGCCTGTTCCACAAGGCCGCCATCATGTCCGGCTCATGCCTGCTGAACTGGCCACCCGGCGGTCTCATCCCGAACCAGGAAGCCCAAACGCCCTACGCCCCGCTCGCGAAAACGGAAGCCGACGGCGCGGCGGTGGCCGCGAGTCACGGCTGCGAGGGCCCGGACACGCTCGATTGCCTGCGGCGTCTTCCGGCCGCCGATCTGCTGAAGGACAACCAGACTTTCGCCAACCACCTGACCTACGGGACCCCACTGTTCCCACTCGACCCCGCGAAAGCCTTGCGGCGCGGCGCTTTCCACCGCGTGCCGGTGATTTCGGGCGGCACGCACGACGAGATGCGGGCGTTCATCGCCGGGGTCGAGAAGCTCAAGCCGATCACCGAAGAGCGCTATCAAGAGCTCTTGCGGAAGTCGTTCGGCGAGTACGCGGACGAGGTCGCGGCCGAATACCCTTCGCGGGACCACCTGTCGCCCGCGATGGCCTGGGCGACCGTGACCACCGACCGGTCGTGGGCCTGCCCGACGACCGAAGGGAACCGGCTGCTGTCGCGGCGGACCTCCGTGCACGCCTACGAGTTCGACGACAAGAACGCGCCGAACGTCAACGGCAACGACGTCCCCACGGTGCCGCACGGCGCGGCGCACGCGCTGGACCTGGTCTACCTCTTCGAGCTCAGCGGGGTGGAGGAGTCGCTGGACGCGGCGCAGCAACGGCTTTCGCGGCAGATGATCGCGTACTGGACCACCTTCATGCGCACGGGTGATCCGAACGCGCCCGGATCGCCCCGATGGGATTCGGATGCCGTGCTGTCGCTCGCCCCGGACGCGATCCGGCCTGTCTCGTTCGCGGCCGATCACCGATGCGGCTTCTGGCTGGGCCTGCGCTCCTGACGAGCGTCCCGTGTGCGATGAAGGGGCCTTTCATAGCAAATTTTGCTATGAAAGGCCCCTTCATCGCACTTGACGGGAGCTACTTCGCCTTCGTGGCCGTCGAGCGCGTCGAAGGCTTCTTCGCCGCCGCGGTCTTGGTCGCGGTGGTCTTCTTGGCCGCGGTCGTCTTGGTGGCCGCCGTCTTCGACGCCGCCGGCTTGCGCGCCGGGGCCTTGCGCTTGGGCGCCGGGCCCTTCGCGCGCTTCTCCGCCAGCAGTTCGGCGGCACGCTCGGCGGTCAGCTCCTCGATGCTGTCCGACTTCCGCAGCGTCGCGTTGTACTCGCCATCGGTCACGTACGGACCGAAGCGGCCGTCCTTGACGACCATCGGCTTACCGGACACCGGGTCGTCGCCCAGTTCCTTCAGCGGCGGCTTCGCGGTCGCCGACCGGCCACGCTGCTTCGGCTCCGAGTAGATCTTCAGCGCCTCTTCGAGCGTGATCGAGAACAGCTGGTCCTCGGTGGTGAGCGAACGCGAGTCCGTGCCCTTCTTCAGGTACGGCCCGTAGCGCCCGTTCTGCGCGGTGATCTCGTCGCCGGATTCCGGGTCCTTGCCGACGACGCGCGGCAGCGAAAGCAGCTTCAGCGCGTCTTCGAGGTTCATCGTCTCGATCGACATGGACTTGAACAGCGAACCCGTCCGCGGCTTCGGCTGCTTCGCCTTCGCGGCCTTCTTCTGCGCGGCGGTCGCCCCTTCGGGCAGCGGCTCCGGCTCGGGCAGGAGCTCGGTGACGTACGGGCCGAAGCGGCCTTCCTTTGCCACGATCTCGTGTCCGCTGACCGGGTCCTTGCCGAGCACGCGGCCTTCCTGCGGCGTCGCGAACAGCTTCTCCGCGATCTCCTTGGTCAGCTCGTCCGGCGGCAGGTCCTCGGGCAGGTTCGCTCGCTGCGACGTCCCGTCCACCTCGCGCTCGAGGTACGGGCCGTAGCGGCCGACGCGCACGACGACGGTGTGCCCGTCGGCGTCGCTGAACAGCGGGATCGAGTTGATCTCGCGGGCGTCGATGTCTTCGACACCCGAGCCGACCAGCTTCTTCAGCCCGCCGAGACGGCCGACGGAACCGTCGACACCCATGTCGCCGCCGAAGTAGAACTTCGACAGCCACTGCGTCCGGTGCTCGTCACCGGCGGCGATGCGGTCGAGCTCGTCCTCCATGCCGGCGGTGAAGTCGTAGTCGACCAGCCGCTCGAAATGCCGCTCCATCAGGCCGATCACGGCGAACGCGACCCAGGAGGGCACCAGCGCGGAACCCTTCTTCCACACGTAGCCGCGGTCCTGGATGGTCTTGATGATCGACGCGTACGTCGACGGGCGGCCGATGCCCAGTTCTTCGAGCTTGCTGACCAGACTCGGCTCCGAGTAGCGCGCCGGCGGCGACGTGGTGTGCCCGTCCGGGCTCAGCTCGGTCGCGGTCAGCGCCTGGTCCTTGACCAGCTGCGGCAGACGGCTCTGCTTGTCGTCCGCCTCGCCACCGCTTTCGGTGTCGACGGCCTCGACGTACGCCTTGAGGAACCCGGCGAAGGTGATCGTGCGGCCCGACGAGGCGAACGTGCACTCCTCGCCGCTCGTGGCCGTGCCGACGATGCGCACCGACATCGTGGTGCCCTTCGCGTCCGCCATCTGCGACGCGATCGTGCGCTGCCAGATCATCTCGTAAAGGCGGTACTCGTCGGTGTCCAGATCCTTCGCGACCTGGCCCGGCGTGCGGAAGACCTCACCCGAAGGACGGATCGCTTCGTGGGCTTCCTGCGCGTTCTTCACCTTGCGGGTGTACTGGCGCGGCGACGGCGAGACGTATTCCTTGCCGTACAGCTGCGTCGCCTGGCTGCGCGCCGCCGAGATCGCCGACTCCGACAGCGTCGTGGAGTCGGTACGCATATAAGTGATGTACCCGTTCTCGTACAGCTTCTGCGCGATCCGCATGGTGCGCTCGGAGGTGAACCGCAGCTTGCGGCCTGCCTCCTGCTGCAGGGTCGAGGTCATGAAGGGCGCGTACGGCTTGCGCGTGTACGGCTTCTCCTCGACGCTCGCGACCTTGAAGTCGCGGTTCTTCAGCGCCTCGGCCAGCCGGACGGCGTCGGCCTCGGCCAGCACGCGGATCTCGTTGTTCGAGGCCTTGAGCTGCCCGTCCGAGCCGAAGTCACGGCCCGTGGCCAGCCGGGCGCCGTCGACGGCGATCATCCTGGCCGGGAAGTTACGGGGGGACGCCTCGGCACCGGCGTCCATCGTCGCGGAGATGTCCCAGTACGACGCCGAGGTGAAGCGCATGCGCTCACGCTCCCGCTCGACCACGATCCTGGTCGCCACCGACTGCACGCGGCCCGCCGAAAGCTTCGGCATGACCTTCTTCCACAGCACGGGCGAGACCTCGTAGCCGTAGAGCCGGTCCAGGATGCGGCGGGTCTCCTGCGCGTCGACGAGGTCTCCGTCGAGCTCACGGGTGCTGTCGGCCGCGGCGCGGATCGCCTGCTCGGTGACCTCGTGGAAGACCATCCGGCGCACCGGGACCTTCGGCTTGAGGGTCTCCAGCAGATGCCACGCGATGGCCTCGCCCTCGCGGTCGGGGTCCGTGGCGAGGTAGAGCTCGTCGACGTCCTTCAGCAGGCCCTTCAGCTCCGTGACCTTGGACTTCTTGTCCGGCGTGACGACGTAGAGCGCCTTGAAGTCGTTGTCGACGTCGACACCCAGCCGTGCCCACGACTCGCCCTTGTACTGGGCGGGCACGTCGGCCGCGCCGCGGGGAAGGTCGCGGATGTGTCCGACGGAGGACTCCACGACGTAGTTACCGCCGAGGTACGGGGCGATCTTGCGGGCCTTGGTCGGCGACTCGACGATCACCAGCCGACGACGGCCCGCGCCGTCGTCCGACGCCGCGGTCTTCTTCGTCCGTGCTCCTGCCACGCTGTCCTGCTCTCCGCTCATCTTCGGCGCCTTCGCGCCGCCTCTCGACCCGTCAGTGTGCACGCTCGCACCGCCTGGACCACGGCTAGGTGGCGCAACACGCCGCCGATCGTGTGTCCAGCGCATCGCCGCTGACCTCGTCGATGTTTCCTTTCAACACCTAGCACGTGATGTCGGACACGTCCGCCTGGGGTCCCGCGTGACGGGGTGAACACCCTCCGTTCGACGGTGGTGGCTCACAGCCGCCAACGCTTCACTTGATGTCCACGCCGACCCGAAAGGACTCCACGTGACCCGACGACTCCTCGGCACACTGTTCGCCATGCTGACCGCGTCCGCCCTGGTCGGAACCGCACCGGCGGAAGCGGCCACGACCACCTTCGCCGGAACGGTGGCGTTGTCGAACTGCTCCGGGTCGGTGGTCAAACCGCCCGAGGCGAGCCTCGACGACCCCGCCCTCGTCCTTTCCAACGGGCATTGCCTGCAAGAAGGTTTCCCGGACCCCGGGGAAGTAATCGTCGACAAGCCCTCGTCACGGACGTTCAGCCTGCTGTCCAAGGACGGCCGCTCGTCACTGGGCACGCTCAAGGCGAAGAAGCTGCTCTACGCCACGATGACCGACACCGACGTCTCGCTCTACCAGCTCAACACCAGCTACGCCAAGATCAAGTCGACGTACGGTATCGCCCCGCTGACGCTCTCGCCCACCCGTCCGTCCGCGGGTATCGCGATGGACGTGGTCTCGGGATATTGGAAGAAGATCTACTCCTGCAACATCGACGGCTTCGTCCACGAGCTGCACGAGGCGGACTGGGTCTGGAAGGACTCGATCCGGTACACCTCGGCGTGCAAGACGATCGGTGGGACCTCGGGGTCGCCCATCATCGAGACCTCGACCGGGAAGGTCGTCGGCGTCAACAACACCGGCAACGAAAGCGGCCAGCGGTGCACGATGAACAACCCGTGCGAGGTCGACGCGGCCGGGAACGTGACCGTGCGGCAGGGCATCAACTACGGGGAGCAGACCTACCAGCTGACCTCCTGCCTTTCGCACAGTGAACTCGACCTCGCCAACCCGAACTGCCGGGCGCCGAAGCCCTGACCTTCCTCCTTCTCACCGAGTGCCATGAAAGGTCCTTTCCTTGCGAAATTTGCCAGGAAAGGACCTTTCATGGCGTTCAGGCGGCGGCCGAACGCAGGTCAGGTGGGTCGCGGGGGCAACCCGGGTTGGCGCCAACCGTGTCCGTGAAGGCCTCCTTGAGGGACTCTGGTTCCCTCAAGGAGGCCTTCACGGACCGGACACAGGGCGCGGCGTGCGCGGCGTGACTCGCGTGATCAGGGACGTGACTCGCGTGACTGGAGGCCGCACTCGGGTGTTCCGCCTCTGATCACGCGAGTTCCGGCTTCGATCACGTGAGTGCGGTCTCAAGAGCCTCAGACGGCGCGCACCGCCGGCACCAGGCTCGGCCAGGCGGGCTCGGCACCCGCGGGCGCGTCCCCGATCAGCTCGAGGACGTGCGCCAGCCGCCGCCGTCCGGTGACCCGGAGCAGCGCGTCTTCCCCCTTCTGCACTTTGGCGGGCACGCCCAGCCGCGCCAGTGCCGTGATCAGCAGCTCGTGCGTTTCCGGCGCCGCCGGATCGAGCGCGAGCAGGTAGCCGTTGCCCTGGGGACTGCCCGCCGCCAGCGCCCACATCCTCAACATGGCCCCGTCGAGCCGGAAGCCTTCCGGCAGGATCTTCTCTTCACCACGGTTCCACCGCCGCTCCAGCGGCAGCAGGTCGACCCGGAACGGCGTTCTCACGAGCGGCCGCCCGCATTCGGCGGCCGAGACCTGCGCCTGGACGCCGCGCCGACGGCATTCCCTGGCGAGGGCACCCGCTCGCCACGGCTCGTCGACCACGGCGGACAGCCGCCCGGCCGTCCGCCCGAAGCCCGTCATCCGCCCGGGCCCGCACAGCACCCCGGCGAGGTCGGCGAGCACCGGCCCGCTCGCCTCCGCCGAGAAGAGCGAGATCGTCCCGTCCACCCGGACAGAATAGAACACAAGTTCGACTCATGGCCAGTGATCGGCCGATGACTCAGCGAGGTTGTTTCACCAATTCCTGGCAAACCGGGATCCGGCTGCTCGCCGCGGCGAGCTGAGGGACGTCGTTAAGGCCCCTGAGAAGGTCAAGGCGGTCCAGTTCGTCGAGCGAGGTCCTGGCGTCGCGAAGCGCGGTTTTCGTCGCCTCGGGGTCGGCTGAGGAGTCGAGACGCTGGCGGACGTCGTCGGCGCGGGCGCGGATGCCGCCGAGCTGCGCGACGGCGGCCGTCCGCGAGGAGTCGGCGCCGGCGACCGGTGCCGGGCCGAGGTTCTCGAGCGCGGCGGAAGTGCGATCCAGCCCTTCGACCACCGAGAGCATCAGCTCGCTGGATGTGCGCGAAGCCTGCTGAGGCGTGCTCGGATCGACGCTGGGCAGCGCCGCCAGCGTCCGGACGAGGCCGCCCGCCGCGCCGCAGTACGCCTCCGCCCAAGCGGAGGTGGGGTCGGCCTCCGACGCGCTGACCGTCGCGAGACCTTCTTGTCTGGCGTGGGAAGTCACCGCGGGCTGCTGCCCGCACCCGGCGAGGCCGAGTCCGATACCTGTTGCTAGCGCGGCAAGGACGGTGAACCGCGGCCGCACGAAAACACCTCCCGACCTGACGACTTCCCGGCTGGACCCCGACGGTACCGATACCGGGGGGCAATGCAAATCAACGTGGCGGAAAGAACGGTCAAGAAGGCAGCTTTCCGCAGTTCGGGGCCTGCGCGGCCAGTGTTTTCAACGAAACGTTCGTTTCCAGCTGCTGGAACGGGTCGGGCATGTCGTTCATGTGGGAACCGATTCGCCGGAAGGCGGCCCCCGCGGCCACCACGGCGTTCTTGTCGTCCTTCGGCGCGGCGTCGAGTGCCGCCTTCGCGGCGAGCACCTCGTCCCGGATCGGCGTCAGCGCGTCGACGATGCTCTTGCGCGCGGCGTCGGCCTCCGCGCTCGGCGCCTGGCCGAGCTTTCCCAAGCCGGTGACCGCGTTGTCGAAACCGGGCGCGAACACCCCGAAGGCATCGTCCATCACCTTCCGCGCACTGGCGACGTCGTTCTGTTCGAAGTCGGGCATCGTGAAATCGCCGATCTTGGCGAAGTCGATCAGCGAACCGCAGAAACCGTCCATCCACGCACTCCCCGCCGCCGGAGCGGGAGAAGGAGGAGAAGGAGCGGCCCCACCGCAGCCCGCCAGCAGGATTCCGGCGGCGAACAGGACGATCGAACGCCTCATGGCAGGAACTCCCCGAATCGGATCGGCGTGACGCGCAGAGATTAGCCCGCCCCGGACAGCCGTCGGGCCCGCCACGGAAACCGTGGCGGGCCCGGCGGAAGGAAACTGTTCGGTGTTACGCCTTCGCGTCCGCGGGAGTGTCGGAAAGAACCGACTCGCGGCGCTTGGAGACCACGATCGCCGCGACGATGATCGCGACGGCGACCAGCGAGATCGCGATGCGGATGCCGACGTTGGCGTCCGCGCCGATCGAGAACTGCACGATCGCCGGGGCGATCAGCACCGACACCAGGTTCATCACCTTGATCAACGGGTTGATCGCGGGACCGGCGGTGTCCTTGAACGGGTCACCCACGGTGTCACCGATGATGGTGGCCTCGTGCGCGTCCGAACCCTTGCCGCCGTGGTTTCCGTCCTCCACGAGCTTCTTCGCGTTGTCCCAGGCGCCACCGGAGTTGGCGAGGAAGATCGCCATCAGGGTGCCGGTCGCGATCGCACCGGCCAGGTAGCCGGCGAGCGCGCCGGTGCCGAGACCGAAGCCGACCGCGATGGGGGCGAAGACCGCGAGCAGACCGGGCGTGGTCAGCTCACGCAGCGAATCGCGCGTGACGATGTCGACGACCCGGCCGTACTCGGGACGGGTGGTGCCCTCCATGATCCCCGGGATGTCGCGGAACTGGCGGCGCACTTCGTAGACGACCGCGCCGGCGGCACGGGACACCGCGTTGACCGCGAGACCGGAGAACAGGAACACGACCGCCGCGCCGACGATCACGCCGACGAGGGTGTTCGGGCTGACCACCGTGTTCACGAAGAAGTTCAGCGTCGACATGCTGGCTTCCGCGGCTTCCGGGATCGACTTCAGCGCCTTGCTGATCGCGTCCTGGTAGGACCCGAACAACGCCGTCGCCGCGAGGACCGCCGTGGCGATCGCGATGCCCTTGGTGATGGCCTTGGTGGTGTTGCCGACCGCGTCGAGTTCGGTGAGGATCTGCGCGGCGTCTTCGTCGACGTCGCCCGACATCTCCGCGATGCCCTGCGCGTTGTCCGAAACCGGGCCGAAGGTGTCCATCGCGACGATGACGCCGACGGTGGTGAGCAGACCGGTACCGGCCAGCGCCACGGCGAACAGCGCGACGCCGCCGCCGAGCAGGTACGCGCCGAACACCGCCGCGCCGATGACCAGCGCGGTGTACACAGCGGACTCGAAACCGACCGAGATACCGGCCAGGATCACCGTCGCGGCACCGGTTTCCGAGGACTTGCCGACCTCCTTGACCGGCTTGTGCTCGGTGCCGGTGTAGTACCCGGTGATCTTCAGGATGATCGCCGCGAGCACGATGCCGATGATGACCGAGATGGTCGCGATGAGCGCCGGGTTCCCGGACTCGCTCGTGGCGCCACCGGTCAGCTCGGAGAACGAACCGGGCAGGTAGACGAACGCCGCGATCGTCGAGAGCACCGCGGAAATACCGGCGGAGATGTAGAAGGAGCGGTTGATCGTGACCAGACCGCCTTCGCCCGCCTTGGCCTTGGTGATGTAGACACCGATGACCGCGGTGATCACGCCGATGGCGGGAACGATGAGCGGGAAGATCAGGCCGTGCATGCCGAAGGCGGTGCTACCCAGGATCAGCGCCGCCACGAGCATGACCGCGTACGACTCGAAGAGGTCCGCCGCCATCCCGGCGCAGTCGCCCACGTTGTCACCGACGTTGTCGGCGATGGTGGCCGCGTTGCGCGGATCGTCCTCGGGGATGCCCTGTTCGACCTTGCCGACCAGGTCCGCGCCGACGTCGGCGGCCTTTGTGAAGATACCGCCGCCGACACGCATGAACATCGCGATCAGCGCGGCACCGAAACCGAAGCCCTCCAACACCTTCGGGGCCTGTCCGGTGTAGACGAGGACGACCACCGCGGCACCGAAGAGGCCGAGACCGACGGTGATCATGCCGACCACGCCACCGGTGCGGAAGGCCACGCGCATCGCCTTTTCGCGACCGCCTTCCTCCCGCGAAGCGGCCGCGACGCGCAGGTTCGCCTGCGTCGCCAGCCACATGCCGAGATAGCCGATCGCGAAGGAGAACGCCGCGCCGACCAGGAAGAAGATCGACCTGCCGATCTTTTCGTTCCAGTCATCGGCCGGCAAGGCGAAGAGCAGTACGAACACGATCGCACCGAAGATCGCGAGGGTGTTGCGCTGCCGTTTCAGATAGGCAGCCGCGCCTTCCTGCACTGCCTTCGCGATGTCCTGCATCTTGGTGGTGCCCTGGCCGGCGGCCAGCACCTCCTTGAGCAGAACGTAGCCGATGACCAGTGCGGCAAGGGCGACCACGGCGATTACACCGACGATGGTGTAACCACCTCCGGAGAGCGTGAGTTCGCCCTCCGCGAGGAACTGCCGGGACATTCGTCCTCCTGGAGACGTCGCCGTTGGCCAGCGAACGACCCGCCGATGGGACCGGCGGCTCCCGCGCTGGCATGGGGATCTGAACCGAATGTCACGCTAGTCGCACTGCAAGGTACGTCTCACATGACGCTCGCCACAGACGGTGTGGATTGCGGGAGTGTATTGGTAGTGGGATGGCGGACGGCAAGGCGTCCCCGCCGCCGCACGTTCCGTTACCTTGTGAGGCTGATCACTTTATCGATCATCGAAGGTCGCTTCCAGTGCCGGATCCGTTCGGCGGCGGCCCGTTTCTGTCGGTGCGCTGTGCGAAGCTCGGAACGTGGACGGCACGGTGCGACCCGGCAAAGGGCGGCGGCTTCTCGACCGCGCGACGGCGGGGATCCCGGCTTCGCTGTACCCGGTCACCCATGTGGCCGAACTGCCCGCCCGTCCGGCGGATTCGGTCGACTGGCCGGAGTGGGCGGCGGCCCCGGTCGTCGAGGCGCTGAGGGCGAACGGCGTCAAGGCGCCGTGGCGGCAACAGGTGGAAGCCGCGTCGCTGGCCCGCGCGGGCGAGCATGTGGTGATCTCCACCGGAACGGCGTCGGGCAAGTCGCTCGCGTACCAGTTGCCGGTGCTTTCGGCCTTGGTCGAGGACGAGCGCGCCTCGGCGCTGTACCTGTCGCCGACCAAGGCGCTCGGCGCCGACCAGTTGCGCGCGGTGTCCTCTTTGGACATCAAGAAGGCGCGGGCGGCGTCGTTCGACGGTGACACCCCGCTGGAGGAGCGGGACTGGGTCCGCGCGCACGCGAACTGGGTGTTCACGAACCCGGACATGCTGCACCGCGGGATCCTCTCGTCGCACTCGCGCTGGTCACGATTCTTCCGGCGGCTCGCGTTCGTCGTCGTCGACGAATGCCACAGCTATCGCGGGGTCTTCGGTTCCCACGTGGCACTGCTGCTGCGCAGGCTGCGAAGGGTCGCGGCGTACTACGGCGCTTCGCCGGTCTTCGTCCTCGCGTCCGCGACGACGGCGGACCCGGCGGCGTTCGCGGCGAAACTCACCGGGCAGGACTGCGTCCCGGTCACCGAGGACGGCTCACCGCGGGGCGCCCGCACGGTCGCGTTGTGGGAACCCCCTCTGCTGTCGGAACTCTCGGGCGAGAACGGGGCGCCGGTGCGGCGCTCGGCGGGGGCCGAGGCTTCCCGCATCCTCGCCGAACTGGTCATCGAAGGCGCTCGTTCGCTGGCGTTCGTCCGGTCGCGGCGAGGCGCGGAGCTGACCGCGCTCGGCGCCCGGCGCATTCTGTCCGAAGTGGACGGTTCCTTGGCGGAATCCGTGGCCGCGTACCGCTCCGGCTACCTGCCGGAGGAGCGGCGCGCCCTCGAAGCGGCGTTGTTGTCCGGACGCTTGCTCGGCGTCGCGACGACGAACGCGCTCGAACTCGGCGTCGACATCGCGGGACTCGACGCGGTGGTGCTGGCGGGATACCCGGGCACGCTCGCGTCGTTCTGGCAGCAGGCGGGGCGGGCCGGGCGCGCGGGCGACGCGGCGCTGGTCGTGTTCGTGGCCAGGGACGATCCTCTGGACACCTATCTCGTGCACCATCCGGCCGCGATCCTGGACCGGCCGGTGGAAGCCGCCGTCCTCGACCCGTCGAATCCGTATGTCCTCGGGCCGCAACTGGCGTGCGCCATCGCCGAACTCCCGTTGACCGAGCCGGAGGTCGCGGCCTTCGGCGGCGATCCGGCGCGTGCCGTGCTCGCCGATCTGGTCAAGGAGAAGATCGTCCGGCGCCGGACGAGCGGCTGGTACTGGACCTCGCGGGACCGGCCGCACGCCGAGGTCGGCATCCGCGGTTCTGGCGGCGAGCAGATCGCCGTCGTGGAGGCCGACTCGGGCCGCATGCTCGGCACCGTCGACCCGGGTTCGGCCTGCTACGCGGTACATCCCGGCGCGGTGTACCTGCACCAGGGTTCGTCCTATGTGGTCGACGAACTCGATCTGGAGACCGGGCTCGCGCTGGTGCACGCGGAGGATCCGGACTGGACCACGTCACCGCGCGAGATCGTCGACATCAGTGTGCTGCGCACCGAGGAGACCAGCGTGCACGGCGGGGTCACGGTGAATCTCGGCGAGGTGTCGGTCAGTTCGCAAGTGGTCGGTTACCTGCGGCGGCGCCCGTCCGGTGAGGTGCTGGACCAGACGCCGCTGGATCTGCCGGAGCAGAGCCTGCACACCCGCGCCGTCTGGTACACGATCTCGGCGGAGCTGCTCGGTGTGTCCGATGGTGTGGCGGGGACCGGGGGCCATCGGGCGGGGACCGAAGTTCTGGAGCCGGTGGGGACCGGAGGCTCCAGGGTGGGGACCAAGGAACTTGGCGGAGCACCGGGGACGAGCGCCGAGTTGGATCCGGCGCGCGTCCCCGGTGCCCTGCATGCCGCCGAGCACGCGGCGATCGGCCTGCTACCGCTGTTCGCTACGTGCGACCGCTGGGACATTGGCGGGGTGTCGACCGCGTGGCACGAAGACACCGGGGAGGCGACGGTGTTCGTGCACGATGGCCATCCCGGGGGTGCGGGATTCGCCGACCGCGGATTTGCCGCGATTGTCCCTTGGCTGGCCGCAACGCGGGAGGCGATCGTTTCCTGCGAGTGCCCGGCCGGCTGCCCGTCCTGCGTCCAGTCGCCGAAGTGCGGGAACGGCAACGATCCGCTGGACAAGGCGGGGGCAGTGGCCGTTTTGGACACCGTGCTCGGGGCTTTGCGTCAGCACGGGTCCGTGTCCGGCCACTTGGTGGTTTGAAGGGCTGTGGCTTGAAATTGTGGGTTGATCAGGCGGCGGTGCTCAGGGTCGCCACCGGGGCGACGGTCTGGTCACCGGCCAGCGCACGGACGAGCACGTCGTGCACCTCGGTGGCCTCGGGCAGCTGCCAGCCCCAGACCTCGGGCTTGACCCGCCAGTGCACGACACCGTGCTGGAACGGCGACGGGGGCAGCGGGATGTAGCCGTTCGCGCCGTGCCACTGGATCGAGGCCTGGTCGGCCAGTTCCCGCGGGATGCTCGTGGCGACGGTGGTGAGGAACAGCCAGCGGCCGTTCGGCATCGCGACGATCGGGGCGGGGTGGCCGGTGGCACGAAGCAGGCGGGCGGCGGCCTTGCCGAGCTCGTCGTCGACCTCGATGGCGTCGAGCACGGTGCCGGTGGCCACGAGCAGGCTGTGGGTGTCGTCGCCGAACCAGGTGGCGACCTCGTGCGGGTGGGTCTCGAGCAGTTCACGCCAGTTGTCCTGCGCCGGGACGGGACGACGCCAGGTGAGGTCGTCACCCTCCGCGGTGATCGCGGCGGGCTCCGCACCCGGGAGCACCGGCCAGCCACGCCACGCGAGGCCGATCGCCTCCGCCCGCATCTCGATGCGGAAGGCGCCCCGCCAGCTGTCCGGCCAATTCGCGTCCAACATTCCGTCCCTGCCTCAGGTCAACTCTGTCCTGTGTCGGTTCTGCTCCGCGCTACCCGGCGACCTTCTCGAGGTGGCGCACATCTCAATAAACGGCAAGTTGCACATCGGGAGAAGACCTCGCGCGACAACCGGCGGTTACTTAGCGATGAACGCGCGGTAGTGCGACCGGACGGACCGAACGCCGGACGTCCGATTAACGGGCGTGCGCGACCGGTCCGAGGCCGTTCGTCGAAGCCGACCTGGGTTTCCGTACCGCGTGACGGCGCTCACGGTGAGCGGCGGGCGGCCGTTCGGCGGCGGGCTGATCATGACTTCGACCGCTCGCCGTACGTCAACGACCGCTGCTCGCGCCGAGCGGTTACTCACGCGTACTACCGGCCGGTCACCACTGGACGACCGTTCGTCGTGCGACGCACGTCACGGTGGCCGGTCGACCGGCCCCGCCCGGGCGCGTGCCTCCGCCCGTCCGTTGACCGCCGGCCGCCCCGACGGCTCCGAGCGCACCTCGACCAGGGCATCGCCGCGCTCCCACCGGCAAGTGAGCAGCGTGACCGACATCCGGACGGCGACCTGCCGGGCCCGTTCGCAGGCCGCGCCGGGGCCCTCCGTCGCGTGCGAGGCGGCCGCGAGCGCGGCCAGATCGGCGGCGGCCTCGGCGCGATGCCGGGCCGTGACGGCGGCGCCGACCCAGAAGACGAACGCCGCCGCGCAGACCAGTGCCGCGACGATCGAGGCCGTCCACACGGTCGCGACCCCGCGGTCGTTCGAGGTCATGGCCCGCTCCCAGGCTCGGCGATGGCGAACGCGCGGGAATGCAGCCGGATCCCCGGCAGGAGGCCGCCGACCGGTTCGGCCTCGACGCCGACGGTGATCGCCTCCCCTTCGCGGACGACGTCCAGCCGAGCGCCGGACGGCGCGATCTCCCGCACCGCTTGCTCGGCACGGGCGGGCTGGCCACGGGCGAGGAGCCTGGCCGCCTCTCGGGCCGCGTCGGTGCAGCGGAGCTGATCGGAGGCCACGCCGATCCCGGCGAACAACAGGGCCGAGAGGAAGGTCAGGGCGCCGATGCCGAGGGCGGCCTCCACCGTGACGGAGCCGTGGTCGGCCATCAGAACTTCACCGACAAGGCCCGCTCGATGAGCGCGGTGAGCCCGGCGGAGACGGCATCACTGGTGACGACCAGATAGAGGAGGCCTGCCAACCCGGCCGCGGCCAAGGTGGCGATGGCGTACTCGACCGTCGTCATGCCGTCGTCTTCGCGGAAGGTGGGGAGCTTGGTCATGGGGATCGCCTTTCAGTCAGTTGTTTGTCGGTGAACCCGCGGCCGTGATCGACGTCGGCAGAGCGCTGCCTGGCCTTCCACGGCACGCTGACGAACAGGGCGCCCTGCCACCGCGATAACGGGGCCTTCGGCCGGGCGGGTTCACGTCTTTGGTCTCTTCTCGCGTGATTTCTCCAGCTCCGCCCTCCCTCGTTCAGAGGAAGTCGAGACGCCCGGCGAGGCCGAGCACGACGGGGAAGACACCGAGGCACAGGAACGCGGGGAGGAAGCACAGGCCGATCGGTGCGGCCAGCAGCACTCCGGCCCGTTCGGCTCGTTCCTCGGCTTCGGCGGCGAGCGACTCACGCAGTCTTCGCGCGAGGTCCTTCGCATGGTTGGCGAGCGCGGTGCCCGCCCTCGCCGTACGGACGGCGGCGACGGACAGTTCGGTCAGGCCGGGCCGGTCGCGGACCGGGGCCCAGGCTTCGGCCGGTCCGACGCCCACGGCGAGGTGCGACGCCACCGAGCGCAGCGCCGCCGCGGTCTTCGGTGACGCGGTCGGTACGACGGCTTCGAGTGCGACGGGTACCGGCAGCCCGCCGCCCAGGCAGGCGGCCAGCAGGTCGAGGGTGGCCGCAGATCGGAGGAGTTCGGAGACGCCGTTGTCGCGGGAAGTTCGCCCGCGCGGCCGGAGCCACCCGGGCCGCGCTGTGGCCATGGAGGTGACGCGCGGCCAACACAAGACGGCACCGCCCAGCAGGATCAAGGCCGCCCCGATCACGAGGGCGCCACCCTCCCGGTCAGGGCCCGGCACCAGGCCGTGCCCGCCCAGATCAGGCCACTGCCCACGATGAGCGACAGCTGCCCGGCGCCCGTACCGGTGAAGACCTGGACCGGTCCGGCCCCCATCGCCTCGCCGAGCACCAGGCACAGCAGAGGGAGGACCGCGAGCACGGCGGCACTCGCCCTGGGGCCCGCCATCTTGGCTTTGAGCCGACGACGAAAGCCGATCTCCGCCTCGGCGTCCCGTCGTGCGGCATCGAGTACCTCGGCCATCGGAAGCCCGAACCGGTTCGCGAGTGCCCACGCGTTCGCCAGCGCCGGAGGCGCGTCCGGATCGGCGGCGGTGCCGCCACCGAACCGGGCGGCCGCGATGAGCCCGCGCAAGCGCTCGGACGCCGCGGGAACCGCCTCCGCGGTGGCCTCGGCCGCGGCCACCGGATGGGCACCCGCACGGAGCTCGGCGATCATCGTGCGCAAGACGGACCCGGTGAGTTCCGCTTCGGCCAGCGCCGCCTTCTCCCGCGCCCGCCACCGATGCTCTTGGCGGAGGGTCCAGGTGAGTACGAGCGTCGCCACCGCCCAGCCGATTCCCACGAAGGACAGAGCAAGCGCGGGCAGCGGCCACCAGCCCACCCGGACGACGCGAGGCAGCCGCCAGGCGATCGGAGTACGCCCCATCGTCCGGGGCCAGCAGGCGAGACCCGCGCCCCAGGAGAGCAGGAACCACGGGTTCACGCCGCCATCTCCTCGAACGGCGTCTGGTCGCCGATCCAGGAGCCTTTGCTCCAGACCGGGACGACCTTGGCCTCGCCTCGAAACGACCGGAGGACACCGACCTCGTCCAGGCGCCGGATCCCGCTCGGCAGGCGGCGCATGTGCAGGACCACCCGGATCGCCGCCGTCAGCTGGCTGTGCAGCGCGTCCCGTTTCAGCCCGCCGAGCGCGGCCAGCGCCTCCAGCCGCGCGGGGACGTCCTCCGGCGAGTTGGCGTGCACGGTGCAGCCGCCGCCCTCGTGCCCGGTGTTCATGGCGTTGAGCAACGCGATGACCTCGGCACCGCGTACTTCGCCGACGACCAGCCGATCCGGACGCATGCGCAACGCCTGCCGCACCAGCTCGCTCAACCCGACCTCGCCCGCGCCTTCGACGTTGGGCGGCCGGGTGAGCAGGCTGACGAACTGCGGATGGTCCGGTTGCAGTTCTCCGGCGTCCTCGACGCAGACGATGCGTTCGGCCGGGGGCACCGCGCCGAGCAACGCGGAGAGCAGGGTCGTCTTGCCCGCCCCCGTCCCGCCGGAGACCAGGAACGCGAGCCGTCGCCGGATGACCGAGCCGAGCAGGTCCGCGCCACTGGTGCCGAACACCCCGCGCAGCCGGAGTTCGGCGAGATCGTGGGTGGCGGGCCGGAGCACGCGAAGCGAGAGGGCGGTCCCGGCCGGCGCGATCGGCGGGAGGACCGCGTGCATGCGGACGCGGCCTTGCGGACCCACTCCCGGCAGCCAGCAGTCGGCGAACGGTTGAGCGTCGTCCAGGCGCCGCCCGCCGGCGAGGGCGAGCCGCTGGGCCAGCCTGCGGACGGCTTCCTCGTCGGCGAAACGAACATCCGTCAGGCGGATGCCTTCACCGGTGTCGGTCCAGACCTCGTCGGGTGCCGTGACGAGAACGTCGGTGACGCCGGGTTTTTCGAGAAGCGGCGCCAACGGACCGGCTCCGACGAACTCGTCACGCGCCAGCCGGACCGCTCCGAGGACGGCCTCCTGCCCGAGCGCGCCACCGGCTTCGGCGCGGACGGCCCGCGCGACGCTCACCGGATCCGCCGGGGCGGCCGATCCGGCCAGCCGCCGCCGGACCCGCTCGACCAGATCGTCGGTCATCGCGAGGCACCGGCCAGCCGCCCGCGCGCGGCCGCGAGGACTTCGCCGGCGGCGATGGCCAGATGCCCGCGATGCCTCAGGACGAACTCACCGCGGTCGAGGGCCGCCGCGAGGGAGCGCTCGCGGCCCATCGAAGTGATGAGCGGAACGCCGACGGCGTCGGCGATCTCCTGCGGGATCAGCCCGGCGGGCGACGGCCCCCGTACCGCGACACCGATCCGCGACGCGTGGGGCTCGATCCTGGCGAGAACCTGTTTCGCCGCCGCGCAGGCACGGAGTTCGGCGGGGACGACGACCACGACCAGATCGGCGAGCCCGATCACGGCGGACGTCTCGGCGCCGAAATACCTCGGCAGATCGCAGACGACCGTCCGTCCCGCTCGCCGTCCGGCGCACAGCACGCCTTCGATCGCATCGGGCCCCGGCCCGCGTCCTTCCCTGCCATAGGACACAAAGGACAGTGAGCCGGTGGCGTACTTCTTTCGCGGCAGGGCTTCGCTCAACGCGGCCATGGACACCCTGCCGCCGAGTTCGAGCTCCGGCCAGCGTGGCCCGCGATCGCGTTCGGCGGCGAGGAGGACGTCGACCCCGCCGCCGAGTGGATCGCAGTCGACGAGCAGCCCGCCGGTGCCGGACTTCTCCGCCCGGTACGCGACGGCGGCCGAAAGCACCGATGCCCCGGCCCCGCCTCGCCCGCCGATGATCCCGATGACGACGCCGTCGTCCCGTGGCGGCCCGTCGACGACATCGGCGAATTCGCCGATGAGGTCGCTTTCCTCGTCCGGCAGCGAAAGGACCTTCTCCGAACCGGTGTTGACGGCACGCTCCCACGTGACCGGTGTCGGTGCGCCCTTGCAAACGAGCAGGACCTTGTTCCGCCGCAGCAGCCGGTTCGGCGCGCTCGCGGCCTCTTCGTCGAGCACCACGAGCGGCGCACGGGCCCATCTCCCGCGTGCGGCGTCCAGATCGGGTGCTCGTTCGACCTCGCACCCCGCGGCCGCCGCCACGCGCAGGATCTCGTCGAGCAGGACGTCGTCTCCGGCGACGACGAGCGGATGTTCCGCGGTCATGACTCCCCCAGTGATTCGGTCGGACTCGGGTGACCACTCCACGGTCGCGCCGCTTCCCCACCCCGCACAACGCCATTCCGCCCCACCTGTGGACAACTGGGGTGTTGTGGACAACTCCGCCGCGGGAAACCGGTTTCCCGCGATTTCCGTCGGCCCTTTCCGCTATGGGCCACGGAGCGGGACAGAACTCAAGAAACCCTTGAGAGAAAGGAAAGTTAACGAACTCCGGCCGATTCCGCCTTGCCCTGGCGAGGTTTCCGCGGCCGACAAGGTCTGAACCATTGGTACGACGGGGAAATAGGAGGCGGCCCTCGCCAGGGGGGAGGGACGAGGGCCGCCTGGGGTTCAGCCCCGGGGGGTCGGACTGAACCTGGGCCCGGTGCAACACCGGACAATCTCACTGTAACTCCGATACCGGCCCGTTGCGGGCGGCGCCGGTACCCACAATTCGATAACGGCACGACGCGCCGGATCGGGTACGCGGTCGTGAATTTTCCACCGCCGTATCCCGATCGTGGTCGACCAACGGGCGCCCGGCCGTACCGCTCTCCTATCCTTGGCGAGTGGACCGACCCAGCACGACGCCGAGCCAGGTCGCGGCGTTCTTCGATCTCGACAAGACGATCATCGCGTCATCGAGCGCATTGGCCTTCAGCAAGCCGCTTTTGCGCGAAGGCCTGATCAACCGACGAGCCGCGCTTCGCAGTGCGTACGCCCAACTCGTCTTCTCGCTCGCGGGTGCGGACGCGGCGAAGACCGAGCGGATGCGAGCCGAGGTTTCCGCGCTATGCACCGGATGGGATGTCGCGCAGGTGTCCGCGATCGTCCGCGAAACGCTGCACGACGTCGTCGACCCGCTCGTGTACGCGGAGGCCGCGGAACTGATCTCGTCCCATCGCGCGGACGGGCACGACGTCGTGGTGCTGTCGGCGACCGGCGAGGAAGTCGTCGCGCCGGTCGCGGAAATGCTCGGCGCGACGCGCAGCGTGGCCACGCGGATGCAGATCGTGGACGGCCGTTACTCGGGCGAAGTCGATTTCTACTGCTACGGCGAGAACAAGGCCGTCGCCGCGAAGCAGCTCGCGGCGACGTACGGCTACGACCTCACCCAGTGCCACGCGTACACCGACTCGAGCACCGACATCCCGCTCCTCGAAGTCGTCGGACGTCCGCACGCGGTCAACCCCGACCGCGTCCTGCGCAAGCACGCGACGGAACAGGGCTGGGAGATCCTCGCCTTCGAGCACCCGATGTCGCTGCGGACCCGGATCCCCGCGCGGTCGGCCGGCCTGGTCGCGCTCGGCGCCTTCGCGGCGGGGGCCACCTGGTACGGCTACAACCGGCGCAAACGCACCCGCTGAGCACGCACCCACACGGCGGTACCGGGCCGGTTTTCGCAGTCAGGGCCGCGAATTGTCCGTCGCGGAGGGTGCCCGTGTCACTAGATCGAGCCTCTGTACCGGTGCACCCGTCTGCGCACTTGAAGTGACCCGGCTCACGGCGTAGAAAGTAGGTGCGGACGTTCGGTCGGCCAGGGAACAGGTAGAAGAGAAGCCTGTTCCACCCCGGCGAATCTCCGTGTGCGGACACCGGGTACCCACGCGCAGCGCGCCGCGGGAGGCTCGTCGTCTAGGGACTGCGTACCGGGACGCCGGACGCCGAGTCCATGAAGGTACGACCAGAGTTGCACGCTTGGTCGCCCGAGTTGCCCGCACTGACTGGCGGCGCCCGCCGGCTTCGGCCGACGGGCGCCGCCAGTGTTTTGCCCAGGTTTTCAAGCGTGACAGGCCCGTTCGCGTCCCTTTGTGTATGAACGGACCGTTCGTGCGGGTGGCCGATGGACAAGCAAAGTGCTCGTGGGTAGCTTCCGGATATCAGTGCTTCCAGGTGGACTTCTTTCCACCTGAGAGTCAGGCACGAATCTGGGAGGCTTGAGGTGACGACCCGAATCGCGCACGCCCGTCATCGGAGGATCCATGCGCTCGCCCTGCCCCTCGCGGGTCTGCTCGCCCTGGGTGTCGCGGGCGTACCGGCGACCGCGCAGCCGGTGACGGCCGACGCGGAGGCGCAGCGGGCGCTGCGCGGGTTGACCCTGGAGCAGAAGGTCGGGCAGCTCTTCGTCACGTGGGTGAACGGGAAGTCGGCCGACGAGGTCAACGCCAAGAACAAGGCCGACTTCGGCGTGGACACCCCCGCGCAGGTGATAGAGAAGTACCACCTGGGCGGCGTCATCTACTTCAACAACGACAGCCGCGACAACTTCGACGACCCGGCGCAGGTCGCCAAGCTGTCGAACGGGCTCCAGCGGGCGGCCCTCCGCAGCGGCGCCCGCATCCCGTTGCAGATCGCGACCGACCAGGAAGGCGGCACGGTCACCCGGATGGGTGCCCCCGCCACCGAACTGCCGAACGCGATGGCGATCTCGGCCGGCCGTGACACCAAGGCCGCGCAGGACGCCGCCCGGATCCTCGGGCACGAACTGCGCGCCGTCGGCATCAACCAGGACTTCGCCCCCGACGCCGACGTGAACTCGAACCCGGCGAACCCGGTGATCGGCGTCCGGTCCTTCTCCGGCCGCCCGGAGCTGGCGAGCCAGTTCGTCGAAGCCCAGGTCAGGGGCTTCCAGAACTCCGGCCGACGCTCCGAGACGGTGTCCGCCGCCGCGAAGCACTTCCCCGGCCACGGCGACGCGGCCACCGACAGTCACCACGAGCTGCCCCGGATCGACCGGAGCGAGGCCAGCTGGCGCGAGACCGACGTGCCGCCGTTCAAGGCCGCCATCAAGGCGGGTATCGACTCGATCATGAGCGCGCACATCCAGTTCCCCAGCCTCGACCCGTCAGGCGAGCCGGCCACGCTGTCGAAGCCGATCCTCACCGGCAAGCTGCGCGAGGAGCTCGGATACCGCGGAGTCGTCGTCACCGACTCCCTCTCGATGGACGCGGTGCGCGAGATGCACAGCGACGCGGAGATCCCGGTGCTGGCCCTCAAGGCGGGTATCGACCAGCTGCTCATGCCGGTGAACCTCGAACTCGCGATCAACTCGGTACTCGACGCCGTCCGCAAGGGCGAACTGACCGAGCGGCGTATCGACGAGAGCGTCCTGCGGGTGCTGAAGCTCAAGCTGAACCGCGGCATCCTGACCTCGCCGTTCGTCGATCCGGCCAAGGTGATGTCGAAGGTCGGTGTCCCGGCCAACCTCGCGACCGCGCAGGGCATCGCCGACCGGTCGGTCACCGCGATCCGCAACGACGGCGGTGTCCTGCCGCTCAAGCAGCAGCCCGCGAAGACCCTCGTGACCGGCTGGGGCGCGACCACGACGACGTCGCTGGCCGCGAAGCTCACCGCGCACGGCACGCAGGCGACCGCGCTGCAGACCGGCCAGACGCCGACGGACGCGCAGATCGCGCAGGCGACCGCGGCGGCCAAGAACGTCGACCTCGTCGTCGTGCTGACCAACAACGTCGGCACGTATCCGTTGCAGGGCAAGCTGTTGCAGGCACTCGCCGACACCGGGAAGCCCGTCGTCGCGGTCGCCGCCCAGATCCCCTACGACGCCGGCTACGAGAACCCGATCAAGACGTGGCTCGCCACGTACGGCTACATCACGCCTTCGCTCGAAGCGCTGGCGAAGGTGATCCTCGGGAAGGTGACGCCGCAGGGCAAGCTGCCGGTCGACGTTCCCGCGGGCAAGGACGTGGGCACGGTGAAGTACCCCTTCGGCCACGGGCTGACCTGGTGAACCTCAACCGCCGCCACTTCCTCGCCACCGGCGCGCTCGCGGTCCCCGCGCTGACGGCCGGGTCCTCGGTCGCGGGGGCCCAGCCGGAAAGCGAGAGCAAAGGTCCCCCGCTCACCCGCACCGGAGCCGACGTGCTCGCCGCCCGGGGCTGGGTACCGCTGTCCGGCCGCAAGCTCGGCGTGCTGTCGAACCCGACGGGTGTGCTGGCGAGCGGCGACCACATCGTCGACTCGATGGTCGCCGCCGGGGTCCGGCCGCTCGCCGCGTTCGGGCCGGAGCACGGGTTCCGCGGTAGCGCGCAGGCAGGCGGCTCCGAGGGCGACTACACCGACCCGCGCACCGGCGTGCCGGTGTACGACGCGTACGGCGCCGACGCGACGAAGCTCGCCGGGATGTTCACGAAGGCGGGCGTCGACACCGTCGTCTTCGACATCGCCGACGTCGGAGCGCGGTTCTACACCTACATCTGGTCCCTGTACACGGCGATGGTCGCGGCGGCGAAGGTCGGTGCGGCGGTCGTCGTACTGGACCGGCCGAATCCGCTGGGTGGCAAGGCCGCCGGGCCGATGCTGGACCCGGCGTTCGCCTCGGGTGTCGGCCGGAAGCCGATCGTGCAGCAGCACGGCATGACCGTCGGCGAACTCGCGCGCTTCTTCGCGGCCGAGTTCCTGCCGGCCGAAGGGGTCACGCCGGGCAAGCTCGAGATCGTCGACGTGCGTGATTGGCGCCGTGATCAGCTCTTCGCCCGCACCGGGCTGACCTGGGTCCCGCCGAGCCCGAACATGCCGACGCCGGACACCGCGCTCGTCTATCCCGGCACCGGGATGTTCGAGGGCACCGTGTTCTCCGAAGGCCGGGGCACCACCAGGCCGTTCGAGATCATCGGCGCGCCGGGTCTCGACTGGCGCTGGCGCGAGAAGCTCGGCGAGCTACGGCTTCCCGGAGTGAAGTTCCGTGAGGCCTACTTCGTGCCGACGTTCGGCAAGTTCGTCAACGAACCCTGCGGCGGCGTGCAGGTGACGATCACCGATCCGCGGGCGTTCGACGCCATCCGCACCGCGGTCACCATGTTCGTCACCGCGAAACAGGTGCATCCGGACAAGTTCAAATGGCGCCCCGACAATTTCCTCGACAAGCTCTCGGGCTCCGCCAGGCTGCGCACGATGGTCGACAAGGGCGCCGGGGTGGACGAGATCGTCGGGTCCTGGCAGGCGGAACTGGCCGAGTTCGACCGGAAACGCCGCCGCCATCTCATCTACCGCTGAGAGGAACGACCGTGCGTGTTAGGAAGATCCTGATCGCGGCCGTCTCCGTACTGGTCGCGGCGACCACGCTGTCGACGGCGGGAGCACAGGCGATTCCGGGTACCGGGCAACAGGGAAACGGCACGGCGGGCCGGTTCGACAAGCCGCGTGGGGGTTTCGCGCCCGCGTCCACCGTGCTGCGCGACGGCGCGCCCTCGGAGGTCGGCCTCGACCCCGAGCCGATCAAGGCGGCCGAGCGGTTCATCGAGAGCTGGACGAAGCCGGACGCCACCGGGCATCCGCACTTCTCCGGGGCGGTCGGCCTGCTCGCGCACGACGGCGTGGTCGTCGAGCGCCAGGCCGTCGGCGGCGCGGTCCGCTACGCCGACGCCAAGGGCACGGAACTGCCGCCCGAGCAGCAGGTGCCGATGCGCGCGGACACCATCTTCGACATGGCCTCGATCTCGAAGCTGTTCACCTCCATCGCGGTGATGCAGCTGGCCGAGTCGGGCAAGGTGGACATCTCGGCGCCGGTGGTGCGGTATCTGCCGGAGTTCGGGGTGAACGGCAAGGAGTCCGTCACCGTCCAGCAGCTGCTCACCCACGTCTCGGGCTTCGCCGCGACACCGCTCCCGTCGCTGTGGGAGGGCTACCCGGACATCCCGTCCCGCCGGAAGGCCGTCCTCGACAGCCCGCTGAAGAACGCGCCGGGCAGCACGTACCTCTACTCCGACATCAACCTGCTGACGCTCGGCTTCCTGGTCGAGAAGGTGGCCGGAGCTCCGCTGGACAAGGTCGTCCAGGACCGCATTTCCGCGCCTCTGGGTCTGGTCGACACCGGGTACAACCCGCCTGCGTCGAAACTCGCGAGGGTCGCGGCGACCGAGTACGCCGCGAAGCCGCCGCGGGGGCTCGTACGCGGCGAAGTGCACGACGAGAACGCTTGGTCCTTGGGCGGTGTCGCCGGGCACGCGGGCGTGTTCTCCACGGCGCCCGACATGGCGGTGCTGGCGCAGACCATCCTCAACGGCGGCGCGTACCGCGGTCACCGGATCCTCCGCGAGGAGACCGTGCGGGCGATGCTGACGAACTACAACCACAAGTTCCCCGACAACGCGCACGGGCTCGGCTTCGAACTCGACCAGCCTTGGTACATGGGAGCGCTGTCGGCACCGTCGACCGCCGGGCACACCGGCTTCACCGGGACCTCGCTGGTGATCGACCCGCTGTCGCGGTCGTTCGCGATCCTGCTCACCAACCGCGTGCACCCGACGCGGAACTGGGGCTCGATCAACCTCGCCAGGGAGACGTGGGCGAGTTCGCTCGCGAAGGCGATGGCCGTCCGCCCCGCGCACGGCCGCGAAGCGTGGTTCAGCGGCGCAGGGGACGTCTCCACGGCCACGCTCACGACCCCGCCGTTACAGACGCGCGGCGGGCCGCTGAAGGTCTCCTTCGACACCTTCGTGGACACCGAAGGTCCCTCGGATTCGCTGTTCCTGGAAATAAGTACCGACGGCGGAGCCACCTGGAAATCGATTACCCTGCGTGCGTCCGGACCAGGCGCCCCCGCCGGGGACCGAACCGGGCTCGGCGGGCATGGACATCGCGCTTGGTGGCGGGCGGCCGCCGAGGTGTCACAAAGCTCACAAATCACCCTCCGCTGGCGTTACACGACCGATGCCCGTTACACCGGACGGGGAATTTCTTTGGACGGTGTGAAAGTCACTGAACGCGGCCGCATACTGCTGGACAGTGAGCATAATCCCCCTACTTTCGTCGCTACCGGCTGGAAGTTGAGCACTAGGTAGCCAATCGGCTCCGATGTGCTGACCGGACCGCCCCGTTGACCGGGACACAGCCCCTTGCGTCGCGACACTAAGTTGCCAAGTCGTTAGCTCGACCTCGTTAACGGCCTCGACCTGGTTAGCGACTTTCTGGTCAACGATTAATCGCAAATCGAATCCGCAGACACGGATAGGTTGCGATCTTCCCGAAGGGTGTGGGTAGCCTTGTCGCAGATGCCAACGGTTAGTAACTTTCCCACGGTGGGCGATACCGAATCCGTAATCGCGGCCGCACCGTCCGAGGCCGTGCCGGCGCAGCCGACACGGGACGCTGACGCGAGCCCGCTGGTCCGGATTCGCTCCCTCCTGCCCGGGCTCGCCCGGGCCGAGCAGCGCGTCGCGAAGGTCGTCCTCGACGACCCCGCGCAGGTCGCGCGGCGCAGCATCACCGAGGTCGCGCTCGCGGCGAACACCAGCGAAACCACCGTCACGCGGTTCTGCAAGGCGGTCGGCGTCGGCGGATATCCGCAGCTCAGGATCGCTCTGGCGGCCGACACCGCCCGCTCCGAGGCGCGGTCGACCCGCAACCTCGGCGGCGAGATCGGGCCGGAGGACGACCTGGCCGCGGTGATCGGCAAGGTCAGCTTCGCGGACGCACGCGCCGTGGAGGAGACCGCCGACCAGCTCGACGTCCCGTCGCTACAGCGCGTGATCGACATCGTGGCCGGCGCGGGCCGCGTGGACGTCTACGGCGTGGGCGCGAGCGCGTTCGTCGCCGCGGACCTGCAGCAGAAGCTGCACCGCATCGGGCGGGTCAGCTTCGCCTGGTCGGACACGCACATCATGCTCACCTCGGCCGCCGTGCTGAGCCCCGGCGACGTCGCGATCGGCATCTCCCACACGGGCGCGACCACGGACACCGTCGAGGCGCTGCGGGTGGCGCGTGAGCACGGCGCGATCACCGTCGCCGTGACGAACTTCCCGCGTTCACCGATCACCGAGGTCGCCGACCACGTGCTGACCACGGCCGCGCGGGAGACGACGTTCCGCTCGGGTGCGACCGCCAGTCGCATCGCGCAGCTGACCGTCATCGACTGCCTGTTCATCGGTGTCGCGCAGCGGCACATGGACGCGTCGGTCAACGCGCTCGACGCGACCAGGGACGCGGTTGGCTCGCACCGTCTGGGCGTCCGGCCCGACGGCAGGCGGCGGCCGCGGGAAACCGGCAAATGAGCGAAAAAGTGAGGCGCATGATGACCGTCCCACGCCAGGTGGTGCACGTCGACTCGCCAACCGAACAGCGCAATCCACGGACGACCGACATCGACCTGATGTCGACCATGGGCATCCTCGGCGCGATCAACGCCGAGGACCGCCGGGTCCCCGAAGCCGTCGCCGCGGTGCTGCCGCAGGTGGCGCGGGCGGTCGACTTCGCCGTGGAAGCGCTGCGGTCGGGACACCGCGTGCACTACTTCGGGGCCGGTACCTCCGGCAGGCTGGCGACGTTGGACGCGGCGGAACTGGTGCCGACGTTCAACGTGCCCTCCGATTGGTTCATCGCGCATCACGCGGGCGGCGCGCGCGCTCTGCGCCAAGCCGTCGAAGACGCCGAGGACAACGCGAAGGCCGGAGCCGCCGAGGTGGCCGAGTCCGTCGCGCCCGGCGACTTCGTGCTCGGGCTGACGGCTTCCGGCCGGACGCCCTACGTCCTCGGCGCGCTGGCCGCGGCCAGCCGTCGCGGTGCCCGTACCGCGCTGGTCTCGGGCAATCCGGCAGCGGTGACGCCGCCGGGCGTCGACGTCCTCATCGCGGTGGACACCGGCCCCGAGGCGATCGCCGGATCGACGCGGATGAAGGCGGGCACGGCGCAGAAGATCATCCTCACGGCGTTCTCCACCGCGACGATGATCAAACTCGGCCGCACGTATTCGAACCTGATGGTGAGCATGCGGGCGACCAACGCGAAACTGCGCGGGCGGACCATCCGGATCCTGCGCGAGGCCACCGGTATGAGCATGGCGGACTGCTCCGACGCGCTCACCGAGGCCGACGGCGACCTCAAGGTCGCGCTGGTCCATCTGCTGTCCGGCGAAGACGTCGCGAGTGCGGCGAAGGCGCTGACGGCCAGCGATGGCCACGTACGAAAGGCTCTCGACTCCCTGAGGGTGCGCGCGAGCTGAACACCGGCGGACAGACCCGTTCATCCCGACGCTTCGCGCTCACGCGACGCGAACGGGTGTCCGTCGCCGGGATGGCCGGCTTCATCCTGGCGCTCAACGTCATCGGCTGGGGGGTCCTGACGCTTTTCGTGGCGCCGCGCCAGTACGAGCTCGGCGCCACGGGCGTGTTCGGGGTCGGCCTCGGCGTCACGGCGTTCGTGCTCGGGATGCGGCACGCGTTCGACGCGGACCACATCGCCGCGATCGACAACACCACCCGCAAGCTGATGACCGACGGGCAACGGCCGCTTTCGGTCGGTTTCTGGTTCTCTCTCGGCCATTCGACGATCGTCTTCGTCCTGTGCCTGCTGCTGTCGCTCGGCGTCCGCGCGCTCGCCGGAGCCGTCGAGGACGACTCGTCGGCGCTGCACGCGGCGACCGGGCTGATCGGGACGTCCGTTTCGGCGGTGTTCCTGTACCTCATCGGGATCATGAACCTCGTGGTGCTCGTCGGCATCGTGAAGGTGTTCCGGCGCATGCGGCGGGGCGAGTTCGACGAAGCGGCGCTGGAGCGGCAGCTCGACAACCGTGGCCTCATGAACCGCCTGCTCCGCGGGGCCACCAAAGCGGTGCGCAAGCCTTGGCACATCTACCCGATCGGCGTGCTGTTCGGTCTCGGCTTCGACACCGCGACCGAGATCAGCCTGCTGGTGCTCGCCGGCGGCGCGGCGGCGTTCTCGCTGCCCTGGTACGCGATCCTGGTGCTGCCGATCCTGTTCGCCGCGGGGATGACGCTGTTCGACACCGCCGATGGCTGCTTCATGAACTACGCGTACGGCTGGGCGTTCGCGAAGCCGGTGCGGAAGATCTACTACAACCTCATCGTGACGGCGCTTTCCGTCGCGGTCGCCTTGCTCATCGGGACGATCGAGGTCATCTCGATCATCACCGAACGGTTCGGCATCACGACCGGGCCGCTCGCGGCCATCGGGTCGCTGAGTTTGGACTACGTGGGCTACGCGGTTGTAGCGCTCTTCGTGCTTACGTGGCTCTTCGCGCTCCTGGTGTGGCGCTTCGGGCGTATCGAGGAGCGCTGGGCGGTCAAACAGGGCCTCTGACCTGCGGGAAGAGAGCAAGGGACCTTTGCTACCACTTGTCTCAACGTTGAGATAAGTGGTAGCAAAGGTCCCTTGCTCCCCCTTGGGTCACGCGGGCTCGGGCACCTTCGCCCGCGAAGGCACCGAAAGCGCGAAGCCCAGCAGAGCGACGAAGGCGGCAACGGGACCGATCCACCAGACACCGGCGGAAGACAGGACGACGCCGCCCAGCGCGGCACCGAGAGCACCACCGCCGTAGATCGCGGAACCGTTGAGCCCCATGGCGACCGTCGGCGCGTCAGGCGCTAGCGAGAACAGCCGGTGCTGCTGCGGCACCATCAGCATGCCGCCGAAGATCCCCGAAGCCAGCGCGAGGACCAGCGAACTGGGCAAGCTCAACACGGCGACGTCCAGCAGCGCGAAAGTCACGACCGTCCCGATCAGCGAGATCGACCGGACCCACGAAGGGCCCAGCGAGTCCGTCGCCCGGCCCGCGAAGGCGTTGCCCACGATCTGCCCGATCCCGAAGCCGACGAGCAGCCACGAGATCGTCGCGCCCGCCGCCACCGGAGCCACCAGCACCGGCAGGTACACGAAGGCCGCGAAGCCCGCCGCGGTGCCGAGGACGCTCACGCCGAGCACGCGCGCGATCGGCGGCCGCGCGACGACAGCGAGCCTGTCGCGCAGGGACACCGTCGGCATCCGGACCCCGGGCAGCAGCGGCACGAGCAGCATCACGATCAGCGCCACCGCGCCGATCCCCCACATCACCGCGCGCCACCCGAACCAGGTCCCGGCCAGCACCCCGATCGGCACGCCGAGCACCATCGACACGCTCATCCCGTTCGAGACCGTGGCCAGCGCGCGCCCGCGACGCTCGTCCGACGCCAACGCACCGGCGAGCACATACGCGTTGGATTGGAACGCGGCGGCGCCGAGGGCGGCCAGCACGCGTGCGACGGCGACCACGGCGAAGGACTCGCCGAGCGCCTGGCCTGCCATGCCGATCGTGAACAGCACCATCCCCGCGCCGAGCACCCAGCGCCGGTCGAGCCGTCCGGTGAAAGCCGCGATGAGCGGCGAAGAAATCGCGTAGGTCACCGCGAAGACCGTGGTCAGCTGTCCCGCGACGGCCTCGGAGACCCGCAGGTCGGCGGCGATGGCGGGCAGCAGCCCGTTCAGGACGAATCCGTCGGTGCCGACGGTGAACGTCCCGACGGCGAGTACCAGCAGAGCCCCCAGAGCGAGCCGATCATTTGATGATCGTCGAATCGTCATGGGAGGTATAGTGGCGGGACTGTTCGATGACTGTCAAATAGTTTGGAGTGCCGTGAGCAGCACGCTGCCGCAGCCGTCGATCGACGAGATCGAGATCGTGCCGGTGCTCCAGGCGCTCGCGGATCCCGTGCGCCTGGAGCTGATCCGCGCCCTGCGAAGCAACCCTTCGCCGCGAAGCTGCGCCGTCACCGAGTACGACGTCGACATCAGCGCGCCGACGCTCTCCCACCACTGGAAGGTGTTGCGCGAGGCCGGCCTCACGACGACGTTCCTCGAGGGTCGGACCCGCTGGGTCGAGCTACGGACCGAGGACGTCCACGCGCGCTTCCCCGGGCTACTGGACGCTGTCCTCGCTTAGCCGCCATTTCGCCGCGAGTTCCGCCGCGGCGCACACGCCGACGTCGAGCAGATACGGCCCCGCCTGCCCGCAGCCGGATCCCGGCGCGATCGGCTGACCGTGCCCCATCCCGCTGACGGCGTGCGTGTCGACGGCCGCGCCGACGTCGGTCCACTGCTCGGAAAGCTCGCGCATGTTCATCGGGGCGACCGTGTAGTCCGCGGTCCCGTGCCAGACGCTGACCGGCGAACGCGGCCCCGTGCCCGCGGCGCGCACCTTGTCGCCCCATTGTTTCGGGGTCAGATCCTTGCCGGGGTTCATGCAGGAGTACGCGTCGATCATCGAGGTCGCGCAGCCGTAAGGCAGCCCCGCGACGACGCCGCCGCCCGCGAAGAGTTCCGGATACGCCGCCAGCATCACGGAAGTCATCGCACCACCGGCCGACAAGCCGGTCACGTACGTCCGGCTCCCGGCCGAATACCGCGCCATCTGCGCGATCGATTCGGCTTCCCCGGAGCCGCGCTTGATGTCGGCCGCCTGGAACCAGTTGAAGCATTTGCTGAAGTTGTTCGCCGAAACCTGTTGCGGCAGAACGAGTTTGAACCGCATCCTGTCCGCGAGCCCGGCCCAGCCGGAGCCACGCGCGTATCCGGCGGCGTCCTGCGTGCAGCCGTGCAGCACCACCACCGCCGGACGTCCGGACGGCAGCCCGTCGGGGACGTATTCGAACATCTGCAAAGCACCGGGATTGCTCCCGAACCCGGTCACCGGACAGATCGTCGCCGCCTGTGCCGGAGTCGCGAAGAGAAGGGTCAATGCCGAAACCACCGCGCCGATGAGGAGTTTTCGCATCACCCGAGGCTAAAACCGGCGCCCGCGGGGTTTCCACGTGGAAGACCACCACAGCGACGGCGCGTTTTGTGTGGTCGCGCCGGGTACCGATCCGCGAAAAGCCCGCTTACCGTCGGCCGATGCGGCTCTTTCTGGTCCTCGCGATGATGCTGGCCCTGGCCACCCCCGCCCAGGCGGCGGGCGGTTGCGGGAACGTGCGCGTTCCCGGCGCCGCGGCGCAACGACTGTCCTGTTTGGACGATCTGACCACCACCGGCACCCTGGCCACCGGCCATACCGTGCAGTCCGACTGGGCCGGTCTCACGTCCGCCGGCCTCCCCGCGCCCAAGGGTGTTCCCGGTATCCAGATCGATGGCTACTTCCCGGATTCGTCGACGTCCAACACGACGCACGGCTGGAACCACGACGCGCAGTTCGTGCTGCGGCTGCCCGATCGCTGGAACGGCGGCCTCGTGGTCACGGGATCGCCCGGGGTGCGACGGCAGTACGCGAACGATCGTGCGATCGGCGACCAGGTCCTCGCCGCCGGTTACGCGTTCGCCGCGACCGACAAGGGCAACACCGGCGCCGACTTCCACACCGACGGACGCCGCCCCGGTGACGCGATCGCCGAGTGGAACTCGCGGGTCACGCAGCTGACCATCGCCGCGAAGGCGGCCGTCGCGCACCGCTACGGGCGTCTGCCGAGCCGCACCCTCGCGGCCGGGATGTCGAACGGCGGCTACCTCGTCCGCTGGCAGCTCGAGAACCGGCCGTGGCTCTACGACGGCGGAATCGACTGGGAGGGCACGCTTTGGCACGAAGACGGCCCGAACCTGTTCACCTTCCTGCCGCCCGCGATCAAGGCCTACCCCGCGTACGCCAACGGTTCCACGCAAGCCCATCAGGAAATCCTCGACGCCGGTTTCGCGCCGGGTTCGGAATTCCTCTGGAAGTACCACAACGACGTCTACTGGGGCTTGACCCAGCGGATCTACCAGGCCGAATTCGACCCGTCGTTCGCCGGGACCGATTACGACTACGCCGCTCGCCCGCCGTCGGTGCACCGCGCGGTCGAACGGATCTCGCTGAGCGGCCGGATCGGCAAACCGCTGATCACCCTGCACGGCACCCTCGACACACTCCTGCCGATCACCCGCGATTCCGATGTCTACCAGCGGATGATCGCCGGCCAGGGCCGCGCCGGGCTGCAGCGCTACTACCGGATCGTCGACGGCAACCACGTCGACGGCCTGTACGACGCGTACCCGGACAAGCTGCGCCCGATCGGCCCGTGTTTCCGGACGGCTTTCAGCGCTCTCGAAGGCTGGCTCGACGGCGTCCGCCCGCCCGCTTCGGCGACCATCCCGCGTGCGAGCGGTGACCTGGCGACCGCTTGCGCACTAAGCTGATCGCATGGAATTCCAGGACGTCGTACGACGCCGTCGCATGGTCCGGAAGTTCACCGACGAGCCCGTCGCCGAGGCAAGCCTTCAGCGCATCCTGCGCAACGCGCTCAAAGGTCCCTCGGCCGGATTCTCACAGGGACAAGGATTTCTCGTCCTCACCGGCGAAGAACTCGCCAAATTCTGGGAGTTCGGCGCGAGCTGGGCGCCGGAAACCGTGACCACGGCCCCGGTCGCGATCGTCCCGCTTTCGGTCAAGAACGCGTACCTCGACCGCTATGCCAAGCCGGACAAGGGTTTCACCGATCGGGACGATTCGTGGTGGCGCGTGCCGTACTGGGACGTCGACACCGGGATGGCGACGATGCTGATCCTCCAGACGGCCGTCGACGAAGGTCTCGGCGCGGTGTTCTTCGGGCTGGCGCCGGAAAGCGTGGACCGGCTCCACGGCGAGTTCGGCGTGCCGGAGGATCACGACCCGATCGGTGTCGTGGCGCTCGGGCACGGCGCCGAATCCGGTCCGTCGCCCGGCTCGTCGCCGACCACGGTCGCCCGCCGAGACTTCGACGACGTCATCCGTTTCGGTCACTGGTGAGGCGGTGCAGCCTGAGCGCGAGCTGAAGTTCCAGCGCGCGCTCGGGCGCCTGCCACTGCTCGCCCAGCAGTGAAGCGATGCGGTCCAGCCGCTGGACGACGGTGTTGACGTGCACGTGGAGCAGGTCCTTCGCCCGCGTCAAGTTGCCGCCACAGGCGAAATACGCGCGGAGCGTGCCGATCAGGTCCGTGCCGCGACGTTCGTCGTAGTCGAGCACCGGGCCGATCGTGGCGGTCACGTATGCACCGAGGTCGGCGTGCTCACCGAGGAGCAGCCCGACGAACCCGAGGTCGGCCATGCTCGCACCTTCCCCCGCCCGGCCCAGCGCCAGCAACGACGCGACGCATCGAGCGGCTTCGGCGTGCGCCACGGCCAGCGCCTTCGGGGAGGCGGCCGGCCCCGCCGCACCCACCGTCACCGGACAGTCCATTGTGGACGACAGTTCGGCGGCGACGGATCGCGCCAGCGAGCCGGGATCCGCGCCACGCACCAGAAGGACCACCTCGTCGGCGTGGACCCCGACCAGGTCCGCGTGCCGCGAAGCCGCCGCGGCCAGCCGTCGCCGGGAAACGTCGTCGGAATGCGCGATCAGCACCGCGTGCGATGTCGACAAATCGACTCCCAGTCGTCGACCGCGCGCCAGCAGCGCGGCCGGATTGCGGCCGGGCGCGGTGAGCAGATCCGACAGCAGCTCGCCTCGCACCTCGTCCTCGGCACGCGCGACGGAACGCCGTTGCATCAGCAGCACGGCGGTGACCACGCCCGCCCGCTCGAACAGCCGCCGGTCGGCCTCGCCGAGCGAGTGCCCGCCGCCCAGCACCAGACTGCCGAGGAACTCCTGACCTGCCTGGACCGCGCACAGCCAACCGTCCTCAGTGGACACCGCGCGCCCGCTCGCCCTGGACGCGGAAACCGCGGTCCGCGAAAGATTCAGCTCGCCGTCGGTCCGCGCGAGCACCGCGCCATCCGCGTCGTAGACGGCGATCGCCCCGCCGAGCACGTCCGCGACCGCGGCGGCGACCTCGGCCAGATCACCGCCGCGCAGCACGAGATCCATCAGCCGGTCGTGCGCGTCCTCGGCGCGGCGCATCGCGTCGTTGTGCGCGCTGATCGTCGCGTTCGCGGCGTTCAGCTCGGCGACCGCGCGGCGCGTCTCGTCGAGCAGATGCGCGTTGTCCAGCGCGATCGCCGCGTGGTCGGCCAGCGACGACAGCAGCGCGACCTCGTCGGGCGAAAACTCCCGGCTGGTCCGGTCCGAGGCGAACAGGACCCCGATGACCTTGCTGCCGATCGCCAGCGGCACCCCGAGGATCGCGGTCAGTCCCTCGTCGAGCACACCGGTGTCGATCGACGAGGTGTGGCGGAACCGCTTGTCGTTGAAGTAATCCGCCGTCGCGTACGGCCGCGCGGTCTGCGCGACCAGCCCGCCGAGCCCCTCGCCCATACCGAGCACGATGTCCTGGAACAGCGCGGAAACCGACCCGTCGGTGACCCGGACATAGGTCTTGCCTTCGGTCTCGTCGTTGAGGCTGAGATACGAGACGTCCACGCCGAGCAGCGCCCGCGCCCGCCGCACGATCGACCGGAGGACGGCGTCCGGATCGTCCAGCCGCGCGAGGTCGCTGGCCGTGTCGAACAACGCGGCCAGCTCCGCCTCGCGCCGCCGGTGTTCGGCGACGGTGTCCCGGATCCGCAGCGCCAGCTCGGTGGCCTTCGGGTCGACGGGGACGTGCGCCAGCTGCTCGCTGCCCGCGCCGGAGGCGAGCAGTTCGAGCAGCCGGCGCAATTCCACGGCTCCGTCCACAGCGGTCATGCTGACACGTGACCGCGCTCCGTGAGAACTTCGGAGTGCAGGGATTCACCCTTGGTCTCGCGGGCGGCGAGCAGGGCGATCACGGTCAGCGCGCACATCGAGACCACGTAGAGCGAGACCGGGACCGTGCTGCCGAACTCCTTGAACAGCGCGACCGCGATGAGCGGCGCCACCGCGCCGGCCGCGATCGAAGACAGCTGACCGCCGACCGAAAGCCCGGTGTAGCGCACCCGCGTCGGGAACTGCTCGGAGAAGAACGCGGCCTGCGGGCCGTACATCGCGCCGTGCAGCACCAGGCCGATGGTCGCCGCGAGGATGATGACGCCGGAGTTCTTCGTGTCGAGCATCGCGAAGAACACGAAGCTCCACACCGCCATGCCGATCGCGCCGAACAGATAGACCGGGCGACGGCCGATCCGGTCGGAAAGCTTGCCCCACAAGGGAATCGTCACGAAGTGCACGGCGGAGCCGATGAGCACCGCGTTCAGCCCTGCCGACTTCGGCAGGCTCAGCCCGGTGGTGACGTAGACGAGGATGAACGCGGTGATCACGTAGTACGAGACGTTCTCCGCCATCCGCGAACCGATCGTGATCAGCACCGCGCGCCAGCTCTTGCGGAACACCTCGACGACCGGCGCGTGCGTGGTCGTGTCGTTCTTCTGCGCCGCGAGGAACACGGGCGATTCGCTGACCGCGAGCCGGATCCACAGCCCGATCACCACGAGCACCCCGGACAGCAGGAACGGGATCCGCCAGCCCCAGCTGAGGAACGCCTCGTCGGACTGCGTCGCGGCGAGGATCGCCAAGACCGCCGTCGCGAGCAGGTTGCCGCCGGGAGCACCGCATTGCGGCCACGACGCCCAGAACCCGCGACGCTTGTCGTCGCCGTGTTCGGAGACGATCAGCACCGCACCGCCCCATTCGCCGCCGAGCGCGAAACCCTGCACGAGCCTCAGCAGCGTCAGCAGGATCGGCGCCAGGACACCGACCGTGGCGTACGTCGGCAGGATGCCCATCGCGCAGGTCGCCCCGCCCATCAGCAGCAGGCTCAGCACCAGCAGCTTCTTGCGGCCGACACGGTCACCGAAATGCCCGAACACCAGCCCGCCGATCGGCCGGGCGAGGAAGCCGACGGCGTAGGTGAGGAACGCGAGCAGGGTCCCGGTGAGCGGATCGTTGGTGGGGAAGAACAATTTGCCGAACACCAGCGCCGCGGCGGAGGTGTAGAGGAAGAAGTCGTACCACTCGATCGTCGTGCCGATCAGGCTGGCGCTGACGACCTTCGCGATCGAGCCGCGGTTCTGGGTGGTCACCGGGGACGTCCTTTCTGGGGAGGGGTTCACGCGGCGGTCCAGCCGCCGTCGAGGGGGATGGAGGTACCGGTGACATGGGCGGCGTGGTCGCCGGACAGCCAGAGCACGCACGCGGCGACGTCCGCCGGTTCGATGAGCCGTTTGATCGCCGACCGGCGCAGCAGGACCTGCTCGATGACGGCGTCGCGTTCGAGCCCGTGCTCTTCGGCCTGCGCCTGGAGCTGGCCGGTCACCAGCGGCGTCCGGACGTAGCCCGGGTTGACGCAGTTGCTGGTCACGCCGTGTTCCGCGCCTTCGAGCGCGGTGACCTTGGAGAGGCCTTCGAGCGCGTGTTTCGCGGTGACGTACGCGGATTTGAACGGGCTCGCGCGGAGGCCGTGGACGCTGGACATGTTGACCACGCGCCCCCAGCCGCGTTCGTACATGCTCGGCAGCGCGCGGCGGATGAGCAGGAACGGCGCGGTGACCATCAGCGCCTGGATGCGGGTGAACGTCTCCGGCGGGAACTCGTGGATCGGCGCGATGTGCTGGAAACCGGCGTTGTTGACGAGGATGTCGATCTCGGTGGGAAGGGTCTCGACGGCCTGGGTGTCGGTGAGGTCGACGACGTGCGCGATGCCGTCGACGTCGGCCGCCGCCTTCTCGACGGCGTCGTCGATGTCGACGAGGTGGACCTTGGCCCCGGCCTGTGACAGCGCTTCGGCGCAGGCCAGCCCGATCCCGCCCGCCGCACCCGTGACCAGCGCGGACTTACCCGCCAGATCGCTGTGATACGCACCACTCATGCCGGACGACGTTAGGTCTCCCGGCGCGCTTAAGCCATGTGGTCACGCACTACACCTGGGCAAGATCCCGTGTGGCCTCACCCCACCCATGCATTTCGTCCTCTGAATGCGGTAGTTGATATCGCGAACTACCGCATTCAGAGGACGAAACGCGGGGAGTCAGCCGGCGGCGTCGGAGATGGACTTCGCCTCGCGAGCGCCCGCCTCGAACGCTTCGCACGAGAAGAGCAGCCAAGCGCGGACGCCGTCGGGAGTCCCGCTGGAGAAGCCCGTAGCGGCTTCGAGGTACTTCGGCACCCGCCGGAAGTACGCGACCTCCGGCACCGTCAGCGCCTTCGGGTCCAGCCCGGTCGCCACCGCCGAAAGCCGCGCCGCCGCCCGCGCGACGACGCCGTCCGCCGAGCCGAAAGGCTTGAGTGCCAACAGTTCCCCGTGCACGACGGCGGTCAGCACCGGACCCGGCACCGACGTCGCGCCGGTGACCAGTTGCGCCAGCAGCTCCAGCCGCGGCCCGACGTCACCGGACGACCGCGGCCGCCCCAGCGCGTCGAGATCCGTCACCAGATCCGACGCGGCGAGAACGTGCAAACGCGCCAACGCCTGCAGCGGTGCGCGCCGCCACGTCGGGAGCAGTCCTTCGAGCGCTTCCGCGACCCGCAGCGCGCCCGCCAGCACCGGATCGGTCACCTCACCGGATTCCGGCAGTTCGGGCGCGGCGCCCTCGATCCCGGCCGACGCCCGCGCCGACCGCACGGAGGCTTCGGCGGCCGTCGCCGCGCCGCCGCGCAGGTTGGCGGGCAGCCGGTGGACGGCGAAGACAGCGTCCTGAGCCGATTTCGCGGCCGCCGCGACCCCTTCGAGATCCAGCAGCGGCTTCAGCGGATCCGTCACGCGTCCAGCACCTGACCCGCGCGCCGCACCACGGGCGCCTGCACCGACCACGGGAAGTTGATCCACCGGTCCGTGTGCTTCCAGACGTACTCGCATTTGACCTCGGAGCGCGGCTTCTCGTAGACCACCGCGCAGCGCACCTCGGCGACGTGGTCGGCGCAGAAGTCGCGGACCAGCTTCAGCGTCGCACCGGTGTCCGCGACGTCGTCGGCGACGAGCACCTTCTTCTTCGTCAGGTCCACGACGTTCGGCACCGGCGGCAGCATCACCGGCAGGTCGAGACGCTGGTCGACGCCGGTGTAGAACTCGACGTTCATCACGTGCAGGTTCTTGACGTCCAGCGCGTAGCCGAGCGCACCCGCGACGAACAGCCCGCCGCGCGCGATCGACAGGATCAGGTCCGGCTCGAAGCCGTCGTCGGCGACGGCCTGTGCCAGATCCCTGCTGGCCGTCCCGAACAACTCCCAGGTGAGCTCTTCCCGCTCTTCGGCCATGGTGCCTCGCCTTCGTCGATCGTTCCCGCGAGCATAGGCAACGCCGTAGTGGCCTTCTCGAATGCTTCGAAACTGGCTATCCAGTAAGGCCATTGCCGGTCGTACCGTCGAGATCGTGACCGACTGGACCTCCCATGCGACCTTGACCGGCGAACGCGTCCGCCTCGAACCCCTCACCCGCGACCACACCAAGGGCCTCTTCGCGGCGGGTTCCGACCCGGCGATCTGGACCTGGCTCAGCCTCCGGCAGCCGACGGATCTCACCGAGGCCGAAGCGATGGTCGAAGGCATCCTCGCCGACACCGACCGCCGCGCCTGGGCGCAGATCGACGCGCGCACCGGCGAGGTCGCCGGCACGACGTCGTTCTACGCGATGAACGCGCGCCACAAGATCGTTTCCGTCGGCTACACCTGGATCGGTTCCGAATGGCAGCGGACCGGGCTCAACCGCGAGTCGAAACTCCTGTTGCTGCGCCACGCTTTCGACGACCTCGGCGCGAACCGCGTCTCGTGGGAGACCGACATCCGCAACCTCAAGTCGCAGAAGGCGATCGAACGTCTCGGCGCGCAAAGGGAAGGGGTGCTGCGCGCGCATCGCGTGCGGCCGGACGGAACCATCCGCGACACCGTCGTCTACTCCCTGACCGGACCAGAATGGCCGGCGGTCCGTACCGCTTTGTCCTCAAGCGTGTGAATGCCGAGCGCAACCACGATGCAACCTTTTACTTCGCGTCGTAACGTCGATAGCGTGCCAACGGGCGTGAAGACACGCGAAACACAGGAGGCATCGCACCATGACCGAGCAGTCGCCGGCGCTGGACAATTTGCTCACGGAGAGCAGGACCTTCCCCCCGAGTGAGGCTTTCAGCGCGCAAGCGAATGCCACCGCCGACTTCTACGCCGAAGCCGACGACGACCGGGAAGCGTTCTGGGCCAAGCAGGCCGAGCGTCTGCACTGGGAAACGAAGTGGTCGCAGGTACTGGACTGGACCAATGCGCCGGTCGCGAAGTGGTTCGTGGGCGGGAAGCTGAACGTCGCCTACAACTGCGTGGACCGCCACGTCGATTCCGGGCACGGCGACCAGGTCGCCATCCACTGGGTCGGCGAGCCCGGCGACAGCCGCGACATCACCTACGCCCAGTTGAAGGACGACGTTTCCCGCGCGGCGAACGCCCTCGAATCCCTGGGCCTCGAGGCGGGCGACCGCGTCGCCATCCAGATGCCGATGGTGCCCGAAGCGATCGTCGCGATGCTCGCGTGTGCCCGCATCGGCGTCCTGCACAGTGTCGTCTTCGGTGGTTTTTCCCCGACAGCGCTGCGTTCCCGCGTGGACGACCAGGCGGCGCGGATCGTCATCACCACCGACGGCCAGTACCGCCGCGGCAAGGCCGCCCCGATGAAGGCCAATGTCGACGAAGCGCTCGAAGGCGCCGAATCGGTCGAGAAGGTCATCGTCGTCCGCCGCACCGGCGAAGAGGTGCCGATCACCGAAGGCCGCGACCTCTGGTGGCACGAACTGGTCGACGGCCAGTCCGCGGAGCACGCGCCGCAGGCCTTCGACTCCGAGCACCCGCTCTTCATCCTCTACACCTCCGGCACCACCGGGAAGCCGAAGGGCATCCTGCACACCTCCGGGGGCTACCTGACCCAGGCCGCGTACACGCACCACAACGTCTTCGACCACAAGGCGGGCGAAGACGTCTACTGGTGCACCGCCGACATCGGGTGGATCACCGGGCACACGTACATCGTGTACGGGCCGCTGGCGAACCGGACGACCCAGGTCGTCTACGAAGGCACGCCGAACACGCCGCACGAGGGCCGCCACTGGGAGATCGTGCAGCAGCACAAGGTCTCCATCTACTACACCGCGCCCACGTTGATCCGCACGTTCATGAAGTGGGGCAACGAGATCCCGCAGAAGTACGACCTGTCGTCGCTGCGTGTGCTCGGCAGCGTCGGCGAGCCGATCAACCCCGAGGCGTGGATCTGGTACCGCGAGAACATCGGCGCGAACTCGGCGCCGATCGTGGACACCTGGTGGCAGACCGAGACCGGCGCGATCATGATCTCGCCACTGCCGGGTGTCACCGCCACGAAGCCGGGCTCCGCGCAGAAGGCGCTGCCGGGTATCTCGGCGAAGGTCGTCGACGACCAGGGCGTCGAGGTCGGCAAGGGCGGCGGCGGGTACCTGGTGCTCGACAAGCCGTGGCCGGGCATGCTGCGCGGCATCTGGGGCGACGAGCAGCGTTTCCGTGAGACCTACTGGTCCCGCTTCGCCGACCAGGGCTATTACTTCGCCGGAGACGGCGCGAAGTACGACGCCGACGGCGACGTCTGGCTGCTGGGCCGGGTCGACGACGTGATGAACGTGTCCGGGCACCGCATCTCGACCACCGAGGTCGAGTCGGCGCTGGTCTCGCACCCGACGGTCGCCGAGGCCGCCGTCGTCGGCGCGACCGACCCGACCACCGGGCAGGGCATCGTCGCGTTCGTCATCCTGCGCGGCAACGCCGTGGACGGCGGAGACGCGGCCGTCCAGGAGCTGCGCAACCACGTCGCCAAGGAGATCGGCCCGATCGCGAAGCCGCGGCAGATCCTGGTCGTGCAGGAGCTGCCGAAGACGCGGTCCGGCAAGATCATGCGCCGCCTGCTGCGCGACGTCGCGGAGAACCGCCAGGTCGGCGACGTGACCACGCTGGCCGACTCGTCGGTGATGGACCTGATCTCTTCGGGCCTGAAGTCCGGCAAGTCCGAGGAGTAACCCCTCCCGCACGCGCCATGAAAGGTCCTTTCCTTGCAAAATTTGCGAGGAAAGGACCTTTCCTCGCATCCGACACGCCTACCACACCCCGGTTCGCCTCACTCGAACGCCTGTTCTAGGATGTGCCGGGTACCACCCCATACCCGGGCAAGGAGACGACACCGACGATGACCGTGGATGCCTTGACACGCACTGACGCCGTGTCCGAAGAAGCGGCTACCGAAGCGCCCGTCGACTCGACGCCGCAGGCGGAGACCACCTCGGAGACCACCGAAGCCCCGGCCGAGGCCAAGGCCGAGACCCCCGAGGCTTCGAGCACCCCGGAGACCCCCGCCGAAGAAGCCACGGCGGAGTCCCCCAAGCCCAAGCGCGGCCGTCCGAAGGTCGCCACGACGGCGAAGAAGACCCGCACCGTCGAGCTGACCCTCACGGTCACCGGAACCGCCGACGGCGAGTGGCAGGCCGAGCTCAAGAACGGCGCGAAGTGGGTCGCGAAGGGCCTGGAGATCCCGGCCGCCGCCGTGTCCCGCGCCGCCAAGGAGCTGCACGCGGACCTGTCGGGCCCGATCGACGAGGTCATCAACGCCGCCCGCGAGCTGCAGGCCGCGAAGGTGGCTCAGCTCGAAGCCGAGCTGGAGAAGGCGAAGCTGGCGCTGGCCGAGCTGGATGCCTGAGACTTTCCTCCCGACCGGGGCGGACGCTGGATATCAGTGTCCGCCCCGGTTTCTTTCATTCCGCGATCGGCGGCCGCGTGGGCAGCGGTGTCTTGAACTCGACCCACTGACTGTCCACAATGGCCTCGACGCTGTGCGGAACGCCGCGCGGATGGACGATCGTGCCGCCCGCTTCGAGCGTCACCTCCTCGCCGTCGAGCGTGCCGCGCAGCGAACCCGAAATCAGGTAAACGATGCTGTCGTGATCGTGGCTGTGCACGGGAGAAGCGACGCCCGCCGGATAGTGGATCTCATACGCCAGGCCACCTTCCGCCGTCGCGAGCGTCCGGAACCGGCCCTGCCCTCCGATCAGCGGCAGACCCTCCACTGTGGACATCGCGGTCCAGGTCATCGCACGGGCTCCATGGCGGCGGCCTCCTCGCGGTCCGGGTCATGGGCGAGCACGACCCCGATGATGGTCACCACCGCGGTCGCGAGCAGGTAGGCCCCGATCGCGAGCCAGGTGTCGAAACCGGCCAGGAGCGCGGTGAACAGCAGCGGCGCGGGCGCCCCGCCGATCACGCCGGCGAGCGTGTACGCCAGCGAACTTCCGGTGTAGCGCAGGCGCGGCGAGAACTGCTCGGTGACGAGCGCGGCCTGCGGGCCGTAGAGCGCGGCGTGGATGACCAGCGCGAGCACGATGCCGATCGCCAGCATCGCGAACGATCCGCCGCTGACCATCGGGAAGAACACGAACGGCCAGATACCGGCGGCGATGGTCGCGAACAGGTACATCTTGCGCCGGGAAACGCGGTCCGAAAGCGCGCCGAACAGCGGCATCAGGATCAGCTGGAACGCGGAACCGATCATCACCGCGGCCAGCCCGGCACCGCGCGAGAGGTCGGTGTGCGTGGTGACGTAGGTGAGGACGAAGACGGTGAACAGCGCGTAGAGCACGTCCGGGCAGACGCGGATGAGCACGGCGGCGACGAGCGCGCGGCGTTCGGTGCGGAAGACCTCGGAGATCGGCGCCGACGAGCGTTCGCCCCGCTCCTGGATCTGCTTGAAGACCGGCGTCTCCTCCAGTTTGAGCCGGATCCACAGCCCGAACCCGACGAGCGCGCCGGACAGCAGGAACGCGATCCGCCAGCCCCAGCCGTTGAACTGGTCCTCGGTGAGCAGCGCGGCCAGCACGGCGAGGACACCGTTGGCGAGCAGGTTGCCCGCGGGCGGGCCGATCTGCGCGGCCGAAGCCCAGAAGCCCCGTTTGCCCGGATCGCCGAACTCACTCGACAGCAGGACGGCGCCACCCCATTCGCCGCCGATGCCGACGCCCTGCGCGAACCGCAGCGCCACGAGCAGGACCGCCGCGAAGCCGCCGATCGTCTCGTACGTGGGCAGGACACCGATGAGGAACGTCGCCACACCGGTGAGCACGAGCGTCATGACCAGGATGCGTTTGCGGCCGAGCACGTCGCCGAGGCGGCCGAAGAGGAACCCGCCGATCGGCCGGGCGAGATAGCCGACCGCGTAGGTCGAGAACGCCGCCATCGTGCTCGCGAGCTGGTCTTCCGAGGGGAAGAAGAGATGCCCGAAGATCGTCGCGGCCGCCACCGAGTAGGCCGCGAAGTCGTACCACTCGAGCGCGGTTCCCGAGAGGCTGGCCGCGAAGGCCTTGTGCAACGAACGCCGGTCACCGGCTGGTGAGGTCATGTCCACATCCGTCCGTAGGAGGTCCGCAACCCCGCCGGGAGGGGTTGAATTGCGGATATACTCCTTGTATACAAGCTGTATGCGCAACCCCCAATCTCGGAGGACAGATGCCTGAGCTGCGTTTCACCCTTCCCGACGGCCAGGAGCGGCGGACCGAGGTCCACACGCTGCTGAACGCCGGATACGCCGGTCGCAGCCAGGAGGACGTCGCCGCCCACGTGGCCGAACTGGCCGAACTCGGCGTCCCCGCGCCTTCGGTGATCCCGGCGCTCTACCCGGTCGCGCCGTACCTGGCGAGCCAGACCGACGAGGTCCCGGTGCAGCACGAGCGGACCTCCGGCGAGGCCGAATGGGCCCTCGTCATCACCGGCCCCGAGCCCGAGGACGTCCTCCTGACCGCCGCCTGCGACCACACCGACCGCGCGCTCGAAGCGCACGGCGTCGCGTGGAGCAAGAACGCCGGCCCCGACGTCCTCGCCGCCAAGGCTTGGCGGCTCGTCGACGTCCAGGACCGGCTCGACGACCTCACGCTGTCCGCGTGGGCCGGGGAAACCCTGATCCAGCAAGGGAAACTCGCGGAACTGCTGCCGCCGTCGTACTGGCTGGACGTGCTGCGCGAACGCGATCTGTACGCCCCCGGCACCGTGCTGATCTCCGGGACCATCCCGATGGTGCACGGCGTCGACCAGTTCGCCGACTCCTGGCGCGTCGAACTGGGCGACCCCGCGACCGGCGAGACGATCGAACTCGCCTACTCGGTGCGGCGGCTGCCCGAACCGATCGGCTGAAGCAACTCGCCCAGGAAGGCGCGATATTCGCCCTTCATCGGCAACTCGCGGTCGACGCGGACGCGGCGGCGGGTCGCGGAGACCTCGACCTCTCGCACCGGATCGAAACCGGTGCGCTCGTAGGACTCCCAGTACAGCCCGACGCCGCGGCGCTGCCAGGCGGGGACTTCGGCGAAATTGACGCCGTGTGCGAAGAGCAGTTCGTTCTTCTCGGAGACACCGGTGCCTTCGAGAGCCGCTCCGGCCTCACTCGCCGACTTCCCCGCCTTGCGCAGGATCCAGTAGCACCAGCCGTTGAGCGCGCAGCGGGCCGCGTCCGCCTGACGCCAGGAGAAGTAGTCGACGACGTCGTCCGTCGTCGTGCCGAGCCAGACCCTGCCGTCGAAGTGCGCGGGCACCCCGGCCGCGTGGGTGAACGCGGCCGACGCGACCCCGGCGGAGATCGACACGAGCTTCTCCACGCCCCGGCCGAACAGGTCGGCGGCGGGAGGCAGCACGAGGGAGATCTCGTCGCTTTCCGTGTACACGTAAGGCGAAGCGAACTCCGCCATCAACGCGCTCGCCGCCTCGGCCATGCAGTCGGCGAACCGGGGATCGAACGGTTTCCCGAACCGCGCCTCGGTGAACTTGGAGAAGCCCCGGCCGTCGACACGGAGCACCGTCCACGCTCCCGGCGGTACGGTCAGCCCGTGGAACCACTCGCGTTCCCGATGCCGTGCCTCGAAATCACCGGCGTCCATGGTTCACCCCCGCTCCACGACGAAACCGCCCTCACCGTCGAAACCGACGGTGTACAGCTCGTCGAAACCGTCTTCGGCGCTCGGGCGCCGCAGCCGCTTGAGAGTCGCATACAGGCCGACGTCGGGCACCCGGGTTTTGCCGCTCCGCCGCGCGTTGCGCTCTTGGGAACCTTCGAGATCCGGCGGGAACCAGTACCCGGAGACGCGCGCGCCGTGCCGTCTCGCGACCTCGATCAGCGGCGTCCACTCCTCCGGCGATGGGTTGGTGTTGTCCACGACCACCGAACGGCCTTCTTCGAGTGCCTCGGCGAGCATCCGCAGCTGGCGCCGCTGCCGTTGCTTGGCGTTCGGGAAGTGGTCCTTGCTGAGATGGACGTGCGTGTCCGCGAACACCCGCCGGAAGAACGTCGACTTCCCGGACGCCTGCAACCCGATCAGGATCACCACCTCCGCCATGTCCGCAATGTATCCCACGACTTAGGTAAGGCAATAATGAATAAGGATTGCCTCAATTGACCGAATCACTTTCCACTCGCCTCGCGCCGTTTTCCGTGTTTCACTGAAACGGTGACCGAGACGGTATCGACCGAACATCCCCACGAACCGCACGCGGATCTGGGCGGCAAACTGAACTGGTTGCGCGCCGGGGTACTCGGCGCGAACGACGGGATCGTGTCGGTGGCGGGCATCGTGGTCGGCGTCGCGGGCGCGACCACGGACTCCACCACGATCGCCACCGCGGGAATCGCGGGGCTCGTCGCGGGCGCGCTTTCGATGGCGGGCGGCGAATACGTCTCCGTGAGCACTCAGCGCGACACCGAACGCGCACAGTTGCGGCTGGAAAAGCGTGAACTGAAAGAGATGCCGGAAGCCGAAGAACGGGAACTCGCGCAAATCTACGAAGGCAAGGGCCTTTCCCCGGAACTGGCCGCCGAGGTCGCCCGCGAACTGACCGAAAAGGACGCGCTGCAGGCGCACGCCGAGGCCGAACTCGGCATCGATCCGGACAATCTGACCAGCCCGTGGCAGGCGGCGTGGGCCTCGCTGGTGGCGTTCACCGTCGGCGCGCTGCTGCCGTTGCTGGCGATCGTGTGGACGTCGACCTCGGCCCGCGTCTGGGCGTGCGCGGCGGCCGTCGTGGTCGGGCTGGCGCTGACCGGGTTCATCAGCGCGAAACTCGGCGACGCCCGGGCCGGCCGCGCGATCGCGCGGAACGTCGGCGTGGGCGCGCTGACGATGCTGGTGACGTACTACGTCGGCGTGCTGTTCGGTACCACCGTCGGCTGACGGCGATCTCGCGTGATCGGAGGGACGACACGCGTGATCAGACGGCGAACTCGCGTGATTGGAGCCGTAAGACAGCGAAAGGGCCCTTCACCGCGTCCTATGCGGTGAAGGGCCCTTTCAGCACCTCCGAGGGTCGCTCGTCAGCGCGGGAAGAAGTGCGTCAGTGAACGCCCTTCATGAGCTTGCGGATCATCGGCGTCGCCACCAGGAGCGCCACACCGACCACGATGGCCACGCCGCCGACGATGCTGAAGTACGGCGCTTCGTCGTCGACCGTGTAGTACTCGGCGAGCTTCCCGGACATCGCCGTGCCGAGCGAGATCGACAGGAAGTTCAGCGCCACCATCTGCGTCCGGAACGCCTCCGGCGCGAGTTTGGTCGACAGCGAGAGGCCGACCGGCGACAGCATCAGTTCCGCCATGGTGAACACGAACAGGATGCCGGCCAGCGCGAGCAGCGGGCTCGCGTTCTTGCCGCTGCCGACCATCGGGAGGAACAGCAGGAACGCCACGCCCATGGTGACCGTGCCGAGCACGAACTTGATCGGCGAGGACGGCTGCCGCGAGCCGAGTTTCGTCCAGATCGCCGCGATCACCGGCGCGAACAGGATGATGAACACGGGGTTGATCGAGTTGACCCACGCGACCGGCATCTCCCAGCCGAAGATCGTCCGGTTCAGCCGCTCGTCGGTGTAGGCCGCGACCACGGTGAACTGCTGCTGGTACAGCGAGAAGAACGCGGCGCTCGCGATGAACATCGGGATGAACGAGTACACCCGGCTGCGTTCGTCGGAGGTGATCTTCTTGCTGCTGATGATCACCACGAAGTAGATCACCGAGATGACCGCGACGGCCCAGACGACGACGTCGACGAGGTTGCCGGGGTTGATCACGCCGAACACCACGAGCAGCACGATCGCCGCGACACCCACCGCGGTGCCGCCGAAGACCAGCGGCCGCTGCGAGGCGGGCAGCGGGTTGGGGATCTCGCTCGCCTTCTCACCGAGGTTCTTGCGGCCGATCGTGTACTGGGTCAGGCCGAGCGCCATCCCGAACGCGGCGAGCCCGAAGCCGACGTGGAAGCCGATCTCGCTCTGCGCGAGGCCGGTCAGCAGCGGCCCGACGAAACCGCCGATGTTCACGCCCATGTAGAAGATGGTGAAACCGCCGTCGCGGCGCTCGTCACCGGCGGCGTACAGCGTCCCGACGATGGCCGTGGCGTTGGATTTCAGCCCGCCACTGCCGACGGCCACGCAGACGAGGCCGACGCCGATGCCCGCCAGCCCCGGCAGCACGGCGAGGCTGATGTGCCCGATCATGATCAGGATCGCGCTGTAGAACAGCGTCCGTTCGGAGCCGAGCACGCGGTCCGCGACCCAGGCGCCGATCACCGCCGACAGGTAGACCATGCCGCCGTACGCGCCGACGATGCCGAGCGCGGAGGCCTTCGGCAGCGCGAGGCCGCCCTGACTGACTTCGTAGTAGAGGTAGATGGGGAGGATGCCGAGCATCCCGTAGTACGAGAAACGCTCCCACATCTCGACGCCGAAGAGGTTCGCCAGCCCTCGTGGGTGCCCGAAGAACCTCGTGTCTTGCTGGACCTCGGTAGAGGTACTCACCATGCCGTCCTTATCGAAGACATCGTTGTCGGTTTTCAGTTGACATGCTAGAAGCCCACCATGTGGACGGGACACCGACGTCCGCATGGATCTTGTGGTCGCCGTCATGAACGCGAGATTTCCGCAGCTCCAGGCGTTAAAATGGTGTCAAGGTGCGCCGGGAAGTCTGGTCGGCAACAGTATTCGTCGTTGCCGAAAACCGGAGGTCGTCTTGTCCGGACCGAACCGTCCCGCGAAAGTCGTCGTCGCCGAGTTCGCCCGTTATCTCCGCACGGAGACCACCGGCGGAATGATCCTGCTCGGCGCCACCGCGATCGCCCTGTTGTGGGCGAATTCGCCCATTGACGACAGTTACCGCGCCATCCGCGATTTCCGGCTCGGTCCCGAATTCCTGCATCTGAACCTGACGATCGGCGACTGGGCGAAAGACGGCCTGCTCGCGTTGTTCTTCTTCGTCGCGGGGCTCGAACTCAAACGCGAACTCGTGGTCGGTGAACTCTCCCGGTTCAAACAGGCGATCCTGCCGGTGGTCGCCGCGGTCGGCGGCATGATCGTGCCGGCGCTCGTCGCCCTTTCCGTGGGCTGGGGAACCCCGGGCATCGAACGCGCGTGGGCCATCCCGGTCGCCACCGACATCGCGTTCGCCCTGGGCGTGCTCGCCCTGACCGCGTCGAACCTGCCGAGCAGCGCCAGGGTCTTCCTGCTCTCGCTCGCGGTGGTCGACGACCTCGGCGCGATCCTGCTCATCGCGATCCTCTTCACCGCGAAGTTCGACCTCGTCGCCGCGGGTGTCGCCGTCGTCGCCCTCGCGCTGTACGCGTACCTGCAGCACCGTCGCGTCCGCAGCGCCTGGATCTACGTGCCGCTGGCCTTGATCACCTGGGTCGCGGTGCATTCGGCGGGTATCCACGCCACCATCGCCGGCGTCGCGCTCGGCCTGCTCACCCGCGTCCGCGCCGACGAGGGCGAGGAGCACGCGCCCGCGATCCGGCTCGAACACCGGTTGCAGCCGTGGTCGGCCGCGGTCGCGGTACCGCTGTTCGCGCTGTTCGCGGCCGGGATCACAGTGGACGGCGAATCGCTCAGCGCGGTGTTCACCACCGCGTTGCCGCTGGCCGTGCTCGTCGGGCTCGTCGGCGGGAAGCTCATCGGGATCTTCGGCGCCAGCCTGCTCGCCGTGAAGTTCAAGCTCGCGGAGAAACCCAGGGGGATGGGCTGGCGTGACATCGGGGCGCTGTCGATGCTCGGCGGCGTCGGGTTCACGGTGAGCCTGCTGATCGCCGATCTCGCGCTCGACGGGGAGGCCGTCGAACTGGCGAAGGCGGCGGTGCTGATCGCCTCGGCCATCGCCTCGCTTTCGGCCGCCGCGATGCTGCTGCACCGCAGCCGCGTGCACGCGCGCGAAGATTGAGAATGCGACACTCGCCGGTCCGCCGCGCCCGTGATCGGGGCACGTGGCACGATGACCGGTGTGAGCAGCCCCAAGCACGAACGTACCGGCCCCGACGGCGTGGGGGCCGTGCCCTACCTCCCCCTGTCGAGCGATGACGACGTGGTAGCGAGCGAGCAGTCCCTCGGGAAACTCGTCGGCGATGCCACACAGCACGTCTCGACGCTGATCCGCGCCGAGGTCGAGCTGGCCAAATCCGAGGTCGTCGCGGAGGCGAAGAAGGGCCTCAAGGGCGCCATCTTCTTCCTGGTCGCGCTGGTCGTCGGGCTGTACAGCTCGTTCTTCTTCTTTTTCTTCCTCGGCGAGCTGCTGTCGGAGTGGCTGATGCGCTGGGCGGCGTTCGCGATCGTGTTCGGGCTGATGCTCGCCACGACGGCGGTCGCGGGGTTCCTGGGCTACCGCAAGGTGAAGAAGATCAAGGCGCCCGAGCGCACGATCAACAGCTTCAAGGACACCGCCGCCGCGTTCAAGCCGCGTCATGACGACGCGCCCGCGGACCGCGACTGAGAAGTCTTCGAGTCGGTGCAGGCGACACCGGATCCGTCGATCGTCCGGATCGACGGTCCGTGGACCCATCGTGACGTCTCGGCGAACGGCATCCGGCTGCACGTCGCCGAACTCGGCGACGGGCCGCTGGTCGTGCTGCTGCACGGGTTCGCCGAGTTCTGGTGGACCTGGCACCACCAGCTGACCGCGCTCGCCGACGCCGGTTTCCGCGCGGTCGCGGTGGATCTGCGCGGCTACGGCGACTCCGACAAACCCCCGCGCGGCTACGACGCCTGGACCCTCGCGGGCGACGTCGGCGGGCTGATCAAGTCGCTCGGCGCGCGCAAGGCCCATCTCGTCGGGCATGCCTGGGGCGGCATGCTCGCGTGGACGGTCGGCGCGCTGCACCCGCGGCTGGTCTCGTCGGTCAGCGTGCTGGGCGGCGCGCATCCGCTGGCGTTGCGCAGCGCCGTCCGGCGGCCGGGACAGCTGCGCGCTTCGGGACATCTGTTCCGCTTCCAGGTGCCGATGGCACCGGAGAAATGGCTGGTCAAGGACGACGCGTTCGCCGTCGAAGAGCTGTTCCGCGCCTGGTCTGGTCCACAGTGGACGGACACGGCGGAGTTCGCCGAGGCCGTGCGGGCGTTCCGGCAGGCGATGCTCGTGCCGGGAGTGCCGCACAGCGCGCTCGAGTACTACCGATGGGCGTTCCGCGCGCAGTTCCGCGGTGAAGGACGCCGGTTCAGTGAAGCGCTGCGAGGCCGCTTCGCTCCCCGAGTGCTGCAACTGCACGGCGAGGAGGACCGGTGCGTCCTGCCCGACACCGCGGCGGCGTCCCGTCGCTGGGCCCCGGACGCCCGTCTCGAGCGCTGGCCGGGCATCGGGCACTTCCCGCATCTGGAGGCCCCGGACCGCACGTCGGCCGCCTTGCTGGACTTTTTCCGTATCCTGGAAGCATGACCGAGCGCAAACCGACGGGCGTGTCGTTCGAGTCCTGGGTGGACAGGCAGGTCAGCGCGGCCGCCGCGAAGGGCGAGTTCGACGACCTTCCCGGCGCGGGGAAACCGCTGCCGAAGACCGACGGCAAGGACACCGCGCTGGCCTGGGTGGTGAACAAGGTCCGCGCCGAGGGGCACGACGTTTCGGCGCTGCTGCCGCCTTCGCTGGCGATCGCGAAGGAGCTCGACGATCTGCCGGACACCTTGGCTCGTGTACGTCGTGAGGCGCGGGTGCGGGAGATCGTCGAAGACCTGAACGAACGGATCCGCGCCGAGCACCGGCGTCCGGCGGGCGGTCCGGTACTGCGGGCACGGCCGCTGGACGTGGAAGAGGTCGTGACCTCCTGGCGCGAAGCCGCTAGTTAGCGCAAGGCCCGGTCGAGGTGTTCGCGCTCAGCGCCGGAGCCGTCTCGACCACCGGCCGCACCTGCTCCGAGGTCAGCGTGAAGCCGGTCTCCGGATCCTCGACGGCCGCACCGAACACGACCCCGATGACCTCGCCATCGGGGTTGATCATCGGTCCGCCCGAGTTCCCGCTGCGGACCTGCCCGCGCACGGTGAACACGTCGCGCTGCACGGTGTTGGACTCGTAGATGTCCGGTCCGCGCAGGTTGATCCGGCCGCGCACTCTGGCCGGCGTCGCGGTGTACGGACCGTCGAGCGGGTAGCCGAGCACGATCGCGTTGTCGCCCGCGCGCGCGACCCGCGGCGTGAACGGGAGCACCGGGGCCTGCAGCCTCGGCACCGCGAGCACGGCCACGTCGGCCTCGGGATCGAAGTAGACGACCCTGGCCGGGAACTTGCCCGAGGTCGACTCGATGGCGACCTCGTCGGTGCCCGCGACCACGTGCGCGTTCGTCATCACCCGCTGCGGCGCGACGACGAAACCGCTGCCCTCCAGCGCCCGCGAGCACGAGGTCGCGTTGCCGCGGATCTTCACCACACTGCGGTGCACCTGTTTGACGATCGCGCTCGCCTGCAGCGCGGTGTCCGGCGGGCTGGTGTCCTCGACGTTCGGCTTCTGGAACGGGTCCACAATGGACGGGAAGCCCGAGGCGTCCAGCAGTTTGCGCAGTTCGCTCGGGAAGCCTTGCGCCGCTTCGGGCATGACGTCGTTGACGCCGCCGAGCACGACCGAGCTGTTGATCGACTTCGCCAGCCCCGGCACTCCCGAGACGGCGGTGAGCGGTGTCGCGATCAGCCACGCGACCACGAACACCACGGCGGCCTGCACCACCGCGCCCAGCGTCTTGTCGACGCCGGAAAGCTTGTCCGGATTGATCTTCTGCCGCAGCTTCCGGCCGGCCCAGACCCCGAGGGTCTCGCCGAGCGCGACCAGGAACACCACGGTCGCCACCGCGAAGGCGACCTTCGCCGCCGGATGCTGGAAGAGTTCCACGACCAGCGGCGCGATCTTGATCCCCGCGAGCGCGCCGAGCACCACCCCGACCAGCGAGGGGAGGGCGATGATCACCCCCTGGAACGCGCCGGACACGCCCGCCAGCAGCGCGAGCAGGATCACCAGTACGTCGACCCAGTTCACCGGCGCCTACTCCTTCTCCGGCACTTGCCGCCCGTCGACCCGCGCCTGATGTTCGGCCAACGCTACGTCAAGGTCACGGACGTCGCCGTGGTCCCAGTCCCGTTCCCAGCCGCCGAGCGCCAGCGTCATCGCCAGCAGGCCGCCCGTGAAACCCCAGACGAACATCCCGCCGACGTCGAACGCGGGGCCCTTCCAGTCGTAGCCCTTGCGCATGACCTGGAACCGGTTGGCCGGATCGGTGAGCTCCGCGACCGGCACCCTGGCCACGGCCGCCGTCTCGCCGGGGTCGACGGCGTGCACCGGCGACGGCGTCCGCCAGTAGGCGAGCACCGGCGTGACGGCGAAGCTGGACACCGGGACGAACAGCTCCGGGAAGACCGCCACCGGCAGCACCCCCGCCGGCTCGACGCCGGTCTCCTCCTCCGCCTCGCGCAACGCGGTGCCGACCGGTCCGCCGTCCTCCGGCTCGGCGCCCCCGCCGGGGAAGCTGACCTGGCCCGCGTGCGAGCCGAGGGTGTCCGCGCGGCGTTGGAGCAGGACGTCCGGCCCCTGCGGGCCTTCGCCGAAGAGCATCAGGACGGACGCGGACCGGTAGCTCGCGTCCGGCGGCACGCTGAACCGGCTGAAGGTGGCCGCGTCGACCTCGCCACTGATCTTGACCAGCGGCTGCAGCCAGGCGGGCACGGCGTCGGTGTCCACGAGGGGGCCGGTCATGGTGTCCCTTCCACAGCGGCGCGCACCTGGTCAGTGTTCAGGAAGACGCGTGGGTTCTCGATGAGCCGGACGTCGCCGCCCGCCGTGACCAGGTACGTCGCGGGCAGGGAGGAAGGGACCTTCAGTGCCGTCCGCACCGGCCCCGACTGTCCGTCACCGTCGAACACGGACGGCAGCCGGACACCCAGCTCGGCCAGCATCGCCAGCCCGTCGGCGCCGGAGCTCGCGACCTGGACGAGGAGCACCCGCGCGGCGCCGGGCTGCGCGGCGTACCGCTGGAGCAGCGGAAGCTCGGCCCGGCACGGCTCGCACCACGACGCCCACAGGTTGACCAGCACGGGACCGCCCGAGACCACCTTGGCGAGGTCGACCCTGGAGCCGTCGCCGAGGCACTCGACATCGACACCGCGCAGCTTCGCCACCTCACCGGGCCCAGGCGGCGGGCAAGGGGCGAGCGCGGCCTTCGCCCGCGCGGCCCTGAGATCCCCCGACGTCTTCGCGGGCGCCTGGCCGTCCCGCGTCGTGAGCAACGCGACGATCAGGGCCACCACCAGCACGGCGGCACCGAGGGCCAGTTTGGTGACCCTGGTCACCGGCGGGCCGCCAGATCCAGGATGTGGTCGCGTTCTTCGCCCTTGACCAGCTTCGCGGCCTCTTCGAATTCCGTCGGGCCGGTTCCGTACGAGGGGCACATCTTGGCCAGCGGGCAGGCGCCGCAGGCCGGTTTGCGGGCGTGGCAGACGCGGCGGCCGTGGAAGATCGTCCGATGCGAGAGGAGCGTCCACTCCTTGCGCGGGATCAGCTCGCCGACGGCGTGCTCGACCTTGACCGGGTCCTCCTCCTCGGTCCAGCCCCAGCGGCGGACCAGGCGGCCGAAATGCGTGTCGACGGTGATCCCGGGGACCCCGAAGGCGTCGCCGAGCACGACGTTGGCCGTCTTGCGGCCGACCCCCGGCAGCGTGACGAGGTCCTTCAGCTTGCCGGGTACTTCGCCGTCGTAGCGCTCCACCAGCGCGGCGCCCAGTCCCAGCACCGAATTCGCCTTGGCGCGGAAGAAACCCGTCGGGCGGAGGTACTCCTCGAGTTCGGCGCGGTCGGCGCCGGCGTAGTCCGCGGCGGTCCGGTAGCGCGCGAAGAGCGCGGGCGTGACCTGATTCACGCGGACGTCGGTGGTCTGTGCCGAAAGCACGACCGCGACCAGCAGTTCGAGCGGAGTGGTGAAGTCGAGCTCACAGTGCGCGTCGGGGAACTCGTCGTCGAGGCAACGCTTCATCCGCCTGGCGCGTCTCACCAACGCGAGCCGGCTTTCACCCTTGCCCCCCGCGCGGGGGGCATTGGTGAGGGCAGGAGGCACCCCGATAGCCTACGGGCGCCATCGGACGAGCCAGTGGGAGCATCCCGCCGGTCGACGGCCGACACGCCAGAGCACCACCTCGGCGCTTCGATCGAGGACGCCATGAGCGAGGATCTGGAGTAATGCACAACTTTTCGGAATTCCCTGGGCAGGGCTCATGACCGTCTGGTTCGTCATCCTCGTGCCCCTGGTGATCATGTTCTTCGCGCTGTTCATGGAACGCGTGGAGACCAGGCTCAAGCACGTCGCGGTGCAGGAGAACGAGGTCGAGGAGTTCCTCGAGCAGGCTCAGCCCAACGAGGTCAGGGCCCTTTACGGGCACGGCATCGGGCGCGCCCTCGAGCTTTTCCGGCTGCGCAGGCTGGGCGGGAAGGCGGCCAGGCTTCGCGCGCGACGCGTGCGGAGTTAGGCTCCACGTTCGAGCGAGATCGTTCCCGGCCCGCGCGCGCGTTCGGCGTGCCGACGAGCGATCTCGCGCGCACAACCTAGACTGACGCGAAAAGTGATCGACGACACGGTCCCCGCCCGACGAGGATCGACGTCGTATCTCGATGAGGAGGCACCCGAGGTGGACGAAACCCTGGCCCGAGCGGGCATTTTCCAGGGTGTTGAGCCGGCAGCCGCCGAGGCGCTGGCACAGACCTTGGAATCCGTGGAGTTCCCTCGCGGGCATGTCATCTTCAACGAGGGTGAACCCGGCGACAAGCTTTACATCATCCAGTCCGGCAAGGTGAAGATCGGCCGCAAGTCACCCGACGGCCGCGAGAACCTGCTGGGCATCTTCGGCCCGTCCGACATGTTCGGCGAGCTGTCCATTTTCGACCCCGGCCCCCGGACGTCCAGCGCGACGACGGTGACCGAGGTCCGCGCGGTGACGATGGACCGCCCGGCGCTGCGGCAGTGGATCTCCACCCGCCCGGAGATCGCCGAGCAGCTGCTCCGTGTGGTCGCCCGCAGGCTGCGCCGGACGAACAACATGGTCGCCGAGCTGATCTTCACCGACGTCCCCGGCCGCGTGGCGCGGGCGCTGCTGCAGCTCGCGCAGCGCTTCGGCAGCCAGGAGGCCGGCCTGCTGCGGGTCACCCACGACCTGACTCAGGAAGAGATCGCCCAGTACGTCGGCGCCTCGCGCGAGACCGTCAACAAGGCTCTCGCCGACTTCGCGCACCGCGGCTGGCTGCGGCTCGAAGGCAAGAGCGTGCTGATCCTGGACCCGGAGCGGCTGGCCCGCCGCGCGCGTTGATTTCAAGTACATGAAGGCCCCCTTCATTGCGTCTAGCGCAGTGAAGGGGGCCTTCATGTACTCGTGCTGAAACACAACGAAGAGCCGGGCGCCACCCCCGACGTGGCGCACCGGCTCTTCGCTGTGCGCGGACCATCCCCCGACGATCCGCGCTCCCCGCCCTCCGGAACAAGGCCCCGACCCGTACGCCGGAGGGAGCTGGAAGCTGTGTGTTTGTCGTACAACCATCCACGGCCATCGGCCGTGAACTCAAGTTCTTTCACTCTCAAGGACGCCATCTGCGTCGATTTGTTGCCCCGAATGACCCAGAATCGACCGACTGTTACCTGATCGTGACGAACCTGGCGGATTCGTGGTCCGTAGTACCCGGATCCGGTGGTGACCAAACTTACCGCCGCAGATCTGGTACTCGCGTACCAAAGTGTTCATACTGGTACGCGTGTCCCAGTCTGTGTCCGCTTCCGCCGAGAGCCACCGCACCTCCCTCGCCGACTACCGGGCCGCGCTGACCGCGCCCGGATCCCGCGGGGCGGTGATCGCGTCGCTGCTCGCCCGCCTGCCGATCGCGATGATCGGTATCTCCGCGCTGCTCTACGTCCAGCGCGAGACGGGCTCCTTCGCCGCGGCCGGGCTGGTGTCGGCCGGGTCGCTGGTGGGCGTCTCCGTGGGCGCGGTCGTGCAGGGAAGGCTCATCGACCGGTTCGGGCCGACCCGGCCGCTGCTGACCACCACGGTGCTCTTCGCGCTGGCGATGACCGGGCTGGTGTTCGCGATCGAGGCGCACGCCCCGACGCTCGTGCTGGTCCCGCTGGCCTTCGGCACCGGGATCACGGAACCGATGGTCGGCTCGGCCTCGCGGGCACTGTGGACACGGCTGCTGCCCGCCGGGCCGACGCGGAACGCCGCGTTCTCCTACGAGGCGATCAGCATGGAGGTCTTCTTCATCCTCGGCCCCGGGTTCGCGGGACTGCTGATCGCCGCGCCGTGGGCGGGCACCGGCATCGTGACCGGCTCGCTGACCATGATCGCGGGCGCGGTCCTGTTCGCGCTGAGCCCGACCGTGCGCGCATGGGGTCCGTCGCCGTCGACGGGCGGCAAACTGCTCGGCGCGCTGGCCAGCCCCGGGATGCGCACGCTCGCGATCGCCGCGCTGGGCTTCGGCGCGGTGATCGGGTTCGTCGAGGTCGCCGTCCCGGCGGCCGCGACCGAGGCGGGGAACACCTCCATCGGCGGTCTGCTGCTTTCGGCGTGGTCGGTCAGCTCGGTCGCGTTCGGGGTGGCGTACAGCCTGCGCCCGTGGCCACGTCAGATGGGCCTGCGGCTGCCGGTGCTGCTGGCCGGGTTCGGCGCGCTGGTGGCGCTGCTCGCGCTGCCGGGTTCGCTCTGGGGCCTCGCGCTCGCCATGCTCGCCGCGGGCGCGCTCATCACGCCGCAGTCGACGACGCATTCGGCGGCCATCGAGATCGCCGCGCCGAAGGGCACGGCGGCCGAGGCGTTCGGCTGGGTGCTCACCGCGGTGACCCTCGGCCTCGCGTTCGGGCAGTCGATCAGCGGCTACCTCGTCGAGCACGCCGGACACGAGGCGGCGTTCCTCGCCGCCGGCGTGGTCGGGTTCGCGCTCGCCGCGGTGGTGTGGCTGCTGCGCGGCACCTTCCGCCCTCAGCCGGCCGCGGCCGCCGCCGAAGCGCCCGAACTTGTCGGTGCCGCCCGCTAGCTTGCGGGCATGGACCTGACCGCCGCCACCCGCCCCCTTTCGTCCGCCGTCTCCGCCGCCGCCCGGCTGCTGTCGGCCCGTTCCGGCCTGCTGCTGCGCGCCGGAAAGGACGGGCTGACCGTCGGCGGCAACGACAGCGAACGAGCCGTCCGCCTGACCGCCGAGGCCATGGTCCACACCGATGGCGAGGTCCTCGTCCCCGCCGGGCCACTGGCGGAGACGCTGCGCATGCTCGACGACGACCTGGTGCGTCTGGTCGTCGAGGGTTCGAGGCTGGCCGTGCGGGTGGAGGGCGGGCGCTACGCGCTGCCGTTGCTGAGCCGTGAGCTGAACCTCCCGGACATGCCGCCGAAGGTGTCCGAAGTGGACGGTCACGCCCTCGTGACCGCGTTGCGCACCGTCGCGGGCACGGCGGCGAAGGACGACGCGCTGCCGATGTTCACCGGGGTCCGTGTGCAGAGCTTCAGCCGTGAGCTGCGGCTGACGGCGTCCGACCGCTACCGGATGGCCGTGGCCACCCTGCCGCTGCGCTCCGCGGGCGAGCCGATCGACGCACTGGTCCCGGCGGGCCTGCTCGCCGAGACGGCGAAGCAGGCGCGCGGCACCGTCGGCCTGCACGGCGACGGCACCCGGTTCGGGCTGAGCTGGGCCGGAGTCGCCGTCACGACCGCCGTGCTCGACGCTGGTTTCCTGTCGGAGAAGCTGATCGAATCGTCCACTGTGGACACGACGGTCGAGGTCGCCGCCGACGCGCTGGCCGCCGCCGTGCGCCGCGTGGGCGTCTACGCGGACGATCGCCGGGTGCTGACGCTGGAGGTCGGCGACGCGCACCTGCGGCTGGCCAGTGCCAAGCAGAACACCGGTGAGGCAGAGGAAACGCTGAAAGCGGAGGTCTCCGGCGGCCGGACGTCGCCCTCGTTCCAGGCGCGCTACCTGCTGGACGCGCTGCAGGGTTTCGCCGGGGAACGGGTGCGGTTGGACATCCAGCCCGGGATGCGTGCCTGCGTCATCCGCGCGGTGGAGCCGGGCGAGGTGGAGCTGACGTACTACGTGATGCCGATGCTGCCGCGCTGACACCCGGCCCCACGCGACGCCCGCACCCGAACGCCATGAAAGGTCCTTTCCTTGCAAATTTTGCAAGGAAAGGACCTTTCATAGCACGCTGAGGGGTCAGGCGGAGGCGGCCTTCACGGCGGCCTCGATCTCCCCGAACGAAGGGTTCACCATCGCCTTCGAGCCCACGAAGACCGTCGGCACGACCTCGTTCCCGTTCGCCACCGAACGCACGCGGGCGGCGGCGTCCGGGTCCTCCCAGATGTTGACCCGCTTCACCTTGAAACCGCTCTTCGACAGCGGCCGCTCCAACGCGGCGCAGAACCCGCATCCGGGGCGCCAGTAGAACTCGACCTCGACGTCACTCATTCGCCGTCCTCCGACCTCAGGTAGTCCAACTGCGCCCGCACGCTCCATTCGGCGGGCGCCCACAAAGCCTTGTCGACGTCGGCGTAGACGACCTCGACCACCTGGCGCGGGGTGGCGTCCGCGCCGAGCGTCTCCAGTGCCGAACGCACCTGGTCGAGCCGTTCTTCCCGATGTGCCAGGTATTCGCGCGCGGTCGCGGCCAGGTCGGGCAGTTCGGGGCCGTGTCCCGGCAGGCCGACGGTGCCGTCGGGCAGCCCGATGAGTTTCCGCAGCGAGCGCAGGTAGTCGCCGAGGTCGTGCAGCACGGTGGTGCCGCGGCCGAGGATGGTGTCACCGGTCAGGATCTGGCCGTCGGACACCAGGCAGATCGAGTCGCCGGTGTGGCCCGGCGTGTGCAGCACCGACAGCCGGACACCGCCCGCCTCGATCACCTCACCGTCCACAAGGGACTTCCCGCCGATGCAGAGCTTTTCGTCGAAGGCCCGCACGGGGGCGCCGACGCGCTCGGCGAACCAGGGCGCGCCCTCGGCGTGGTCGGGGTGATGGTGGGTGAGCACGATCAGCTCGACGGCGCCGGTCTCCGCCAGCCGCGTCAGATGCTCGACGTCCTCGTGACCGGGGTCGACGACCACGGAACCGGACGCGCCGGGCCCGCGCAGCACCCAGGAGTTGGTGCCCTCCAACGTCATCGACGAAGGATTGTTCTCCAGCAGCACGGAAGTCGTCGGCGTGATCCGGCGCAGCACGCCGTATTCGGGGGCGCTCATGCCGGGTCCAGGATGACGCGGACCTTGTCGCCGTCGCGCACCAGCGTCGGCATGATCTTCGAGATCTCGCGTTCGGCGGCCTGAGCCGCGGCCGAAGACTCGAACTCGCCCAGCTCCGCGAGCGTGAGCCACGTCGGTGGCATGAGCATGCGGCGGCCTTCCTTGGCATCGGCGATGGCCTCTTCGGGCCGCTGCCAGCCGGAGCTGACGGCCTCGGAGGTGGCGCCGTCCGCCTGCTGTCCCTCGGGCAGGACGGCGACGAAGAAGCAGGTGTCGTAGCGGCGCGGTTCCTGCGGCGGGGTCACCCAGTTCGCCCACGGGCGCAAGAGATCCGCGCGCAGCGTCAGGCCGTTCGCTTCGAGGAAGGCGGCGAGCGAGAGTTCGCGGGAGACCAGTTTTTCGCGGGCGTCGTGATACGGCGTCGTGTCGGTGACGACCGTGTCGCCGGTGCTCGCGAGCAGTACGCCAGACTCCTCGAACGTCTCCCGCACGGCCGCGCACACCAGGGCGCGGGCCAGCGACTCGTCGCAACCGAAGCGTTCCGCCCACCAGGCGGGCTCGGGGCCGGCCCAGCTCACGGAGGTGTCGACATCGCGGGAATCCACGCCACCGCCGGGGAAGACCGTCATGCCGCCCGCGAAGGGCATGCCCTTCACCCGGTGCTGCAGGAAGACCTCGACGCCTTCGGTGCCGTCGCGGAGGAGGATCACGGTCGCCGCGTCCTTGGGCGTCACGGGCTCGCCGTCGGCGTTGGCGCGGGTGCCCACCCCGGCCCCCACCGGGATGTCGAATGTCAGTTCTTCAGCCACACCCGCAACCTAACATCGCGTTTCGTCCTCTGGTTGCGATCGTTGCGCGTGCAACTACCGCATTCAGAGGACGAAACGCGTGGCGGTCGGTCAGGACCAGCTAGAGCCGCTGCTGCGCGAAGCGCCGTTCAGCCGGATCTTCGCCGCTTCGGCGCGCTCCCGTTCGGCGAGCTCGGCGTGCAGCTCGCGCAGGAGCGCGCGGTCGCGCTCGCTCAGGCTGGGGTCGTCGAGGTCGAGAGCGGGCAGCTCGACGACCTCGTGCATGCTCGGCTTGCCCGTGGCGATCTCGCGGCCCTTTTCGGGGTCCTCCTTGAGCGCCTGACGAAGCTGCGCCACCTCGGCCGGGGTCAGGTCGGCCGTGCGCTCGGCACGGGTCTCCGCCCGCGACTTGCGCGGCGGCGCGGACTCCGTCGAGGACGAGGAAGACGTCGTCGCCGCGGGCGCCTGCTGCACGATCGGCACCACCGGCGCGATCGGCTCGGCCGGTTCGTGGCTTCCGCTGCTCACCGGACGCAGCCCGTGCCTGCTCGGCTGCTCCTTGACCGGCTCGGGAGCCGGGGCGGGAGCGGGCGGCGGAGTCACCGGCTCGGACCGAAAGTCACTGGAGTGGGTACTCCCGGTGACCCAGACAGGACTCGCGGCCGAAGACGCGGCCTGGTGGTACGCGGACCGCGCGACGCCGGGGCCCGCGACCTCGACGACCGAACGGATGCCCGCGCGGCGAAGCGCGGTGTCCACGCGGAACGCGACCGCGGGCGGATTGCCCTCGGGCCCGATCTCGACCAGGACCACCCGCTGCGGCAGCGCGCCGGGCACGCTGCCCGCCGGCGTGTTCCGCCACACCGCGTGCACCGACCGGACGTCCGGCAGCACCTGCAGGGTGCGGTCGAGCGCCTCGGCGAGGCCGAATTCGGGCTGGTTCTCCCCGGTGAACCGGTGGGTGAGCACCGGCTCGTCCTCCTCGACGACCAGCAGGTCGTTCGCCAGAGTGGCGTCGGACCGGCTCATCTCCAGGACGAGCGCGAGTTCACGCTGTTCGGAGGAGCTCACCGGGATCTTCCCCGCGATCAGGGTGCCGGTGGTGAGCTCCACCGCTTCGTCGATGTGCGCACGCGCGATCAGCTCACGCGCTTCGGTCAAAGCACTGTCGTCGATACGACCCGCCAGGGCCAGTAACAGGTTGTGCAGGCGCAGGGGCACCGAGAACCCGTCCATGGGCGGGCCGTCGTGGACCTCCACCATTGCTCTGCTCCCTCCCGGCTCGCCTGGTGGAGCGAGCGTTAAGCGGCGACCAGCCGACTTCCGGTGTCCACCGCGCCCACACAGACCAGCTCGGAATTGGTGAGCGCGGTGCGGTGATAGCCGGTGAGGTCGATGCTCGGCGGGAGAACCTCGACGCCGGGCTCCTCGTCACCCAGCACGCGCAGGACGCGCTGCAGTTCACCGGTCAGCCTCGGCAGCCCGTTCGTCGCCGTGACCAGGAGGACTCGTTTCGCCCCACCCTCGCCGACCACACCGAGGTGTCGCCAGCTTTGCCGCACTTCACCCACATCCGGCCGTCCCCGCAACGTTGCGTGGATCAATACGGACACAGAGTCGACGGAGTTCACCCATTCGGGCGCACTCTGCGTGAATGTGTACCTGGTCTCGGTGACGTCGTCTACCCCCAGGGTGGAACTCACCTGATGCCAGTCGGCTCCGTGGGGGATGAGCCCGGCGACTAGCAGGCGATACTCGGTTTGGTCCAGGTCGATCCTGTGCTTAAGCAAAGACCTGGGCAGGGTCCGCGCGAGCGTGCCCATCGCACCTTCGCCCAGCCAGTCACGGAACCGCCACAAGAGCTGGTCCGGCAGCCGTCCGGCCAGCCGGAGCAGGAGCTCGTGCGAGGACCGTTCGATGTCCGGGTCCATCACTTCACCTCCACGATCAGTTCGATCTCGACCGGCGCCCCGATCGGCAGCTCGGCGACCCCGACGGCCGACCGGGCGTGGATGCCCGCCTCGCCGAAGATCTCGCCCAGCAGCTCGGACGCCCCGTTGATCACCGCGGGCTGGCCGGTGAAGCCCTCCGCGGAGGCCACGAACCCGACGACCTTGACCACCCGCACGACGTTGTCGATGCCGGCGACCGAGTCGACCGCGGCGAGGGCGTTGAGGATCGACGTCCGCGCGTACTGCTTCGCCTCTTCGGGGCTGACCTCGGCGCCGACCTTGCCGGTCGCTTCGAGCTCACCCTTCACGAAGGGCAGCTGCCCGGCCGTGTAGACGTGCGAACCGGTGCGGACCGCGGGCACGTAGGCCGCCAGCGGGGCGGCGACGGCCGGCAGTTCGATGCCGAGCTCGGCGAGTCGATCGCTCCAGGTCATGGCTTCAATCCCTCAGTTCTTCGCTCGTTTGAGGTAGGCGACGTGCTGCTCGCCGGTCGGGTTCGGGAGCACGGTGACGAGCTCCCAGCCGTCCTCGCCCCACTGGTCGAGGATCTGCTTGGTGGCGTGGATCAACAGGGGGACGGTCGCGTACTCCCACTTGGTGGCGCTCATGCCCGGGAGCGTAGCCAAACCGGCAAGGGCGCCCGACACACATGCGGAAAACCCTCTCGCGGACGGTTCGCCGATTTCCCGCCGATGTGGTTCACTTCACACCTACTCGGGAGTAGATAGGACGCCGACATGCGGACGACGAAGTCCCTCGCCGCCACCTTCCTGGCCGCGGCCCTTGCCCTGATCTGCGCTTCCCCCGCGACCGCCGACGAGGAACTCCCCGTCCCGTGGACGCTGGCCGCGGCACTGCCCGCGCAAGCGGCGAACCCCGGCGGCCCGCCACCCGGCGCGAACGACTTCGACTGCCGCCCGAGCGCGGCCCATCCGAATCCGGTGGTGCTCACCCACGGGCTCGGCGCCAACCAGACGGTGAACTGGCAGACGTTCGGCCCGCTTCTCAAGAACCAGGGGTACTGCGTCTTCTCCCTCACCTACGGCGTTCCCGGCGAACCGCTGCCGATCTACCAGCCCGGCGGGCTGCTGCCGATGGAGCAGAGCGCGAAGGAGCTTTCGGCGTTCATCGACAGGGTGCGCGGCGCGACCGGCGCGTCCAAGGTGGACATCCTCGGGCATTCCGAAGGCACGCTGATGCCTTCTTACTATGTGAAGTTCCTCGGCGGAGCGTCCAAAGTGGACAAGTACGTCAGCCTGACCCCGCTCTGGAACGGCACGACGCTGTTCGGTGCCTCGCATCTGTACGCGCTCGCGGGCGCGCTGGGGCTCGCGCCCGGCTTCAACGGCATCCTCGACCCGCTCTGCGGTTCGTGCCGCCAGTTCCTGCGCGGCTCGGAGTTCCTGACGAACCTGCGGTCGGGCAACGGCGTCTTCCAGCCGGGCGTGACCTACACGAACATCATGACCCGCTACGACGAGGCCGTCGTCCCGTACACGAGCGGGATGGGCACCGGCCCGAACGTGAAGAACATCGTGCTGCAGGACAGCTGCCTGCTCGACCTGGCTGAGCACGCCGGGGTCGCCGCCGATCGCAACGCCGCCGGGCACGTCCTCAACGCGCTGGACCCGGCGCACGCGAAGCCGGTCCCCTGCGTGCCCGCGACCCCCATCGGGAGCTGACGGAAGCGCGTTCGGCACCGCTACGGTGGGCCCGTGGAGACCTGGCGCGTGGTCGCGACCGTCCTGCTCGCCGCGGCCGGGCTGCCGCTGGTGCTGGTCCTGATGGCCAAGGCGCGGGACCGCACGGGCCGCTCGGCGACGGTCGCGATCACCGGCGCGGTGGCCCTCGTGACCCTCCTGCTGCTCGGTGTGGTGATGCTCACGGTGCTGCCCGGCGTCCTGACCTGGTGCGTCGCAGGACTGGTCGTGGCCGCGCTCGGCGTCATGATGCTGGCGAGCTGATCGCTCAATTAGGGTGGGACCGGTGAGCACACCCCTTGCCGGCTGGACCGACGAACTCGCGAGAGCCAGGCTGCATTTCGTCACCGGTAAGGGCGGGACGGGCAAGACCACGCTCGCCGCCTCGCTGGGCCTCGCGCTCGCCAAGGGCGGGCGCCGAGTGCTGCTGATCGAGGTCGAAGGCCGCCAGGGCATCGCCCAGCTCTTCGACACCGAGCCGCTCCCGTACGCCGAGCAGCGCATCGCGGCCGTCCCCGGCGGCGGCGAACTGCGCGCCCTGCACATCGACGTCGAGGCCGCGCTGCTCGAATACTTCGAGATGTTCTACAACCTCGGCTTCGCGGGGCGGACGCTGCGGCGGATGGGCGCGATCGAGTTCGCGACCACGCTGGCGCCCGGCCTTCGCGACGTGCTGCTCACCGGCAAGATCAAGGAATGCGTCGGCCGCACCGAATCGGACGGCCGCCACACCTACGACGCCGTCGTCGTCGACTCGCCGCCCACCGGCCGGGTCGTGAAGTTCCTCGACGTCACCAAGGCCCTGACCGATCTCGCCAAGACCGGCCCGATCCGCGGCCAGGCCGACGGCGTCGTGCGGCTGCTGCATTCCGGTGAGACCGCGGTCCACCTGGTCACGTTGCTGGAAGAGATGCCGGTACGGGAGACCGTCGAAGCGGTCGCCGAACTCGACGGCGCCGACCTGCGTCCCGGCGCCGTGCTGGTGAACCGGGTGCGCCCGCCTCGGCTGCCCGCCCGCTCGGTGACCGCCGCCGCCGACGGCCGTGTCGACGCCTCGCGCGTCCGCGCCGGGCTCGCGTCGGCCGGTCTCGACCTGCCAGAAAGCACCCTCGACGCGCTCGTCGAGGAAACCGTCGAGCACGCCGTGCGGGTCGCGGCCGAGCAACGCGCCCGCGAACAGCTGTCCGAAGCGGACTTGCCGGGCCTCGAACTGCCGGATCTGACCGACGGCGTCGACGTCGCGGCGCTCTACGACCTCGCCGAAGCGCTGACCGAGCAGGGGGTGCGCTGATGTCGGACATCTTGGAGGTCGACAAGCTGATCGACGATCCGGAGAGCCGGGTCATCGTGTGCTGCGGTTCCGGCGGGGTCGGCAAGACGACCACCGCGGCGGCGCTCGCGTTGCGCGCGGCCGAACGGGGACGGCAGACGGTGGTGCTGACCATCGACCCGGCCCGGCGGCTGGCGCAGGCGCTCGGCCTGCGTGAACTGGGCAATCACCCGAAGCAGGTGCAGGTCGAAGGCTTCGAGCCCAAGGGCGAGCTGTGGGCGATGATGCTCGACATGCGCCGCACCTTCGACGACATGGTGCGCGTCCACGCCGGCCCTGAACGCGCCGAGCAGCTGCTGCAGAACCCCTTCTACCAGACCATTTCCACGTCGTTCTCCGGCACGCAGGAGTACATGGCGATGGAGAAGCTGGGGCAGCTCGCGGCCACCGACGAGTGGGATCTGATCATCGTCGACACGCCGCCGAGCCGGTCCGCGCTGGACTTCCTCGACGCACCGACGCGGCTTTCGAGCGCGCTCGACGGCCGGATGATCCGGCTGCTCACCGGTCCGGCCAAGGCGGGCGGCTGGGGCCTGCGCAAGGTCGTCAACGCCGGGTTCTCGATGTTCGCGAAGGCCGTCTCGACGATCATCGGCGGCCAGCTGCTGACGGACGCTTCGGCGTTCATGCAGGCCTTCGACAGCATGTTCGGCGGTTTCCGCGAACGCGCGCGCAAGACTTCCGAGCTGCTGCGGTCCGGCGGCACTTCGTTCCTCGTGGTGGCCGCGCCGGAGCCCGACGCGCTGCGCGAGGCGTCCTATTTCGTGGAGCGGCTCTCGGAGGAGAGCATGCCGCTCGCGGGGCTGGTCGCGAACCGGACGCATCCGGTGCTCGCCCCGCTCTCCAGTGCCGAAGCCGTCGCGGCCGCCGAGCAGCTCGCGAAGGGCGAGGCCAGCGCTCCGCTGGCCGAAGCCGTCCTTCGCCTGCACGCGGACCGGGTCGCGCTGGCCGATCGGGAGACGCGGCTGCTCGCCAGGTTCACGCGGGCGCATCCCGAGGTCCCGCTGGTGCGGGTGCCCGCGCTTCCCAGTGACGTGCACGATCTCGAAGGCCTGCGCGACATCGGCACGCGTCTGGCCACCCAGTCCTGAGTTTTCGCGAAGGGCCCCTTCCCTACCTTGGACTCAGGGAAGGGGCCTTTCACGCCAACCTTGATCACGAGACTCGGACGCGCACGTCTTCCTCTTCGTCGATCCCGGTGAAACTGCGCTTCGCCGCTTCAAGCAGGTCCGCCCAGCTGGAAACGTCCGGCCGCCGCCGCAGCAGCGCCCGCCGTTCCCGTTCGGTCATACCTCCCCAGATGCCGAAGTTGATCCGGCCATCGAGCGCTTCGGCGAGGCATTCCGTCCTGACCGGGCAACCGAGGCAGACCGCCTTGGCCCGGTTCTGTTCCGCCCCCCGGACGAACAAACCGTCCGGATCGGTGTCGCGGCACGACGCATTGACTCGCCAGCTCGACTGGTTGGTTTCCATACCCCCAGCTCCCTACCCTGGTGTTCGACACACCACGGGGGGACGAAAAGCCTGCGCTCCTGCCCCCATGAGCGTGTCTCCCTGTGTGCTCACGTCGGTTGAGCCGACACCTCCCCGGTGCCGGTGCCTCCGTTCGGCCGAATGCGACTGCCGCTCGCACTCACCCGTCTGTCGGCTTTTTCATACGTGAGACGTTGACGGACTGTAAGGGCCCTCGGTTCCCTCCGCCAAGCCCTAGAATGCCTCCGACTACCGGCCGTCACCTCATGGGGTCGATTTCGTAACCGAATCCACACTTTCAGCTAGGTGACGTCACGGTGGGCTAACGGCATCCGCGTACCCTGGTCCGCGTGCGCAAAACGGACGGTCTGCTGAAGCTCATTGGCCTTTGTGTGCTCGCGGGGGTGCTGGTCGCGGGGATGTTGTTCCCGGTGGCGGGTGCCGCGGGGGTGCTGTCGAACCAGGCGAGCGAGACCGTCGACAAGACATCTTCGGACCTAGCGGACATCCCGCCGCCGTTGGTGACGACGATCACGGACAACACCGGCAAGCAGATCGCGACGCTGTACAAGCAGTACCGCATCCCGACCACCGAGACCCAGATCAACGACGCCATGAAGTGGGCGCTGATCTCCGTCGAGGACAAGCGCTTCTACGAGCACAACGGGGTGGACTGGAAGGGCACGCTGCGCGCGGCGGTCAGCAACAGCACCGGCGGGGACACGCAGGGCGCGTCGACGCTGACCCAGCAGTACGTCAAGAACTACTTGATCAACGTCGTCTACCGGGACGACAAGCCGGGCCAGAAGCGCGCACAGGAGCAGTCGGTCGCCCGGAAGCTGAAGGAAGCCCGGATCGCGATCCAGCTGGAAACCAAGCTGAACAAGATGCAGATCCTGACCGGCTACCTGAACGTCGTCGAGTTCTCACGTGAGATCTACGGCGTCGGCGCGGCCGCGAACGCGTACTTCAACACGCCCGTCGAGAAGCTCACGGTGCCGCAGGCGGCCTTGCTGGCCGGGCTGGTGAACAACCCGGCCGTCAACGACCCGTGGAAGAGCCCGGCGAAGGCGACCGAACGGCGAAACCTGGTGCTGGACCGCATGGTCGACAACCAGAAGCTCGCGAAGGTGGACGCGGAACGGTTCAAGGCCGAGCCGCTCGGCGTGGTCGAAGGCGGCCCGCAGAAGCCCGCGTCGAACTGCGTCGGCGCCGGTACGGAGAACGGTTTCTTCTGCCAGTACGTCGAGGACTACCTCCTCAAATCCGGGATGACGAAGGACGATCTCTACACCGGCGGCTACCGGATCCAGACCACTTTGGACGAACGGGCGAACCACGAGGCCAAGATGTCGGCCGAGGCCCAGGTCAAGAAGACGCAGGACAACGTCGCGAACACGCTTTCCCTGGTGAAACCGGGCAAACAGCGACACGAAGTCGTCGCGCTGGCGGCGAACCGTGACTACGGATTGCACGAAGACCAGGGACAGACGACGTTCGCGTTGCCTTCCGGTGTCTACAACACCGGTGGCGCGGGGTCCGCGTACAAGACCTTCACGGCGGCCGCGGCTTTGGAAGCCGGTGTGGCCGGGATCAACAGTCCCCTTCCGGTGCCCGACTTCTACACCTCCCGCGTGTTCGCCGGTGGTGGCCCCAAATGCGCTCCGACCGGGCCGCCGTTGCGCTCCCGCTGGTACTGCCTCGGCAACGCGGGCGACTACAACCCGGCGGGCGGGCAGATGTCGTTGCAGCAGGCGCTGGCGTCTTCGCCGAACACCGCGTTCGTGGCCCTCGAGGAGAAGGTCGGGAGCACGGGGCCGATCGTGGAGATGGCGCGCAAACTCGGGATGCGCGACACCATGGCGAGCAACCTCGGCGGCGGCGCCGTGGATCCGAAGTCCGACAACCCCGGTGCCAACACCAGTCAGCTGCAGGCGTTCGGTCCGCGGCCCGGCTGGGCCGGAAACGCTTCGTTCACCCTCGGCCCGGCTCCGCTGAGCGGACTGGAACTGGCGAACGTCGGCGCCACGATCATGAGCGGCGGCGTCTGGTGCCCGCCGACCCCGCTGTCCGGTGTCACCGACCGGGACGGAAAGCCGGTGCCCGTCAAGGAAGCCGCCTGCGAGCAGGTGGTGCCCGAAGGTCTCGCGAACACCCTCGCGGTCGGCATGAGCAGGGACAGCCAGCCCGGTGGGACGTCGTTCGGCGCCGCGAACGGTGTCGGCTGGAACCGTCCGGTGATGGGCAAGACCGGGACCACGCAAAGCAACGGCTCGGGAACCTACCTCGGGGCCACCCCGCAGCTCGCGGGCGCGGCGATGGTGTTCCGTCCGAAGGGCGGAAACGGCGGCCTCTGCTACCTCGGCCCGGGTAATGTGACCACCCGCTGCGAAAACATGTTCGGCGGCAAGACGCCGGCGCAGACCTGGTTCGGGGCGATGTCGAAGATCCTCGCCGGCCAGGAACCGCTGCCGTTGCCGGCTCCGGACCCCAAGTACATGGGCGGCGGACGCTGACCGACAAGGGCGGCATTCACCAGCGCAAATCACGATGAGTCACGTCATTCTAACTTTGAGTGACTGAAGGGCGGCCTATCGGGGAACAGCGGTCGACGAGACCATGTCGGTTGATCGCGACACTCCGCGCCGACCACGGAAGGTGAAGAAAAGAGGCCATTCCAGCGATTTACCGAGATCGCCGGAATGGGGGCGGACGATCACCACCGGAGAGCACGTAAACTGGACATTGTGAGCACGCTCAGTAACAAAAGTACTTCGGGGGCGACGGTACGGCGCTTGGCCGTGGGAACCGTCGCCCTGGGAGCCGCGACCCTCGGTTACGCGGTCGGTATCGAAAGGCGCCGGTGGACGCTTCGCACCGCGGAGCTCCCGGTCCTCGCGGCAGGGGCGAAGCCCTTCACGATCCTCCACATCTCGGATCTGCACATGCTGCCCGGTCACGTGAGCAAACAACGCTGGGTAGCGGCGCTCGACGAGCTCGAACCGGACCTCGTCGTCAACACCGGTGACAACCTGTCACATCATCAGGCCGTCCCGTCCGTGCTGCGCGCGCTCGGCCCCTTGCTCGACCGGCCCGGCGTGTTCATCTTCGGCAGCAACGACTACTACGCGCCGAAGCCGAAGAACCCCGCGCGCTACCTCATGCCGAAGGGCAAGAAGAAGCGGATCCACGGCGAGCACCTGCCATGGCGCGACCTCCGCGCGGCGTTCGTCGAGCACGGGTGGAACGACCTCACCCACGTCCGGCGCACCATCGAGGTGGCCGACCAGTACGTGTTCACCGCGGGCGTCGACGACGCGCACCTTCACCGCGACCGCTACGCCGACATCGCGGGGCCCGTGGACACCGCGGCCGCCGTCCGCATCGGCGTCACGCACTCGCCGGAGCCCCGCGTGCTCGACGAGTTCGCCGGCGACGGTTACGACCTCGTCCTCGCGGGCCACACGCACGGCGGGCAGCTCCGCGTCCCCGGCTACGGCGCGCTCGTCACCAACTGCGAACTGGACCGCACCCGCGCCCGCGGCGCGTCCCGCTGGGGCGCCCAGATGTGGCTGCACGTCTCCGCCGGACTGGGCACTTCGCCGTACGCTCCGGCCCGGTTCGCGTGCCCGCCCGAGGCGAGCCTGCTGACCCTCGTCCCACGGGGCACGACCAGCGAGAACCACCGGAAAGCAGCCCCCCGCAAAGCCCGAAACACCGTCCGCTAAACTTCTCCTCGACCCGCTAAGAAGTATCCGGGGTGTGGCGCAGCTTGGTAGCGTGCCTCGTTCGGGTCGAGGAGGTCGTGGGTTCGAATCCCGCCACCCCGACGTTGGATCGAAAGAGCCTTGCTCGCTTTGGCGAGCAAGGCTCTTTCGCGTTGCAGGCTCCTTCACGACGCGGCCGGAGCCGGAGGCCCCGAGTCACGCGCCCCCGGGCAGCCCCCTCCACTCCCAGGGGCAATGCCACTTACTTAAGCGATATTGCTTAAGTATCTACGGAGGACAGTTGCTCGGTGGAATTGTCCGATTGCCGACCGTTTGACGCTGCTCAGGAGTACGCGAAGGCTCCCTTCACTGCGCTAGACGCCAGGGGTCTCGGCGAAGTCGCATAAACGCAGGTCAAGCGCTTGATAACCCTGGTCGACGGGAGTCGAACGGGCTCCAACCGTCCACTGTGGTCACTTCTCGGCGACCGAATGTCCTATTCATGGCGAGATGGGCGATTACGCCGAGGGGTCGTGAGTGGTAAAGGTCGTTCTAACCCGAATCGCCACTCACGACCCCGTTGCGAAACGCTCAAATCGGGCACGCTCACCCTGGAGGGGGCCCTGCGGCCAGTCGAGAAGGAGTCAGGCCACCGTGACGAGTGCCTCCGTTGCCCACTTGACCAGCGAATAGGCGACTTTGCCGGGGGCTAGCGCTCGACGCAATGAAGGGGGCCTTCACGCACTTCGGCTGTTCGATCGCGGGGGTCGACACCTCACCTGCTACCTGCGCAAACGTGACTCGCTCGCAACACGCGACGCCCCGGGCAGCCCCCGCCACTCCCAGGGGGGCGACCCCGGCTCCAGCGTATCGCCGAGGGGCGGCGGGACCGGGCGAAAACGGGGCCGGCGGGGTCAGTAGTCCACAACGGCGGGTGGCTGTGGACAACCGAGGGGCAAGCAAGGCCGAGGGTTCCCAATGGCTCATTTGAGACGCTGAGTGTCTCCAATGAGGCATTGGTCGCCGGGGCCCGAAAGAGTGCTCAGCGGGTCGCGAGCAACTCGGTCCAGCACTGCGCGAAATCCCCGTCCCCCGAGCGCGCCCACGACCAGGCCGAGCGGGCGGCCGAGGCGAGCTGGTCGCGGTCCGGGGTCGTCGCGGTTTCCAGCGCCGTCACCAGCCGCGCCTCCACGGACGTCGCCAGCGCGCGGTAGGTCGTGTCCGTGCGGTAGCGGGTTTTCGTTCGTACGTCGGTGAAACCGGCGGCCGCGACCGCCGAGGGCAGCGAACGTCCGGCGAACGGGTCACCGCCCGCGCGGCGCCACAGCAGATAGTGGCCGCGGAGGGCGGCGTCGACATTCGCCGTCTTCGGCCGCAGCCGCGCCCGGCTCCAGTCCGATGTGGACAGTGCGAGGGTGCCGCCCGGTTTGAGGACGCGACGGAACTCCGCCAGCGCGGCGCCCGGCTCCTTCAGGTATTCGAAGACGGCGTGCGCGAAGAGCACGTCCACCGAATCCTCGGCGAACGGCAACGCGCACGCCTCCGCCACCAAGAAGTCCACTGTGGACTTTCTGTGCCCGTTGCCGATACCGAGGGTGATCGAACCCGGCCCGCAGCCGACGTCGACGCACCCCATCCCCGGCCCGAACAGCGGTTGCGCGAACACGGCCCGTTCGACCGCCTGACGCGCGGACCGCGCGCGTGGCGCGTTTCCCTCCAGCACCCCGCACACAGTACGGCTCCGGGGTGGCAGGATCGAGGGGTGAGCACGCAGTCAGGCACTGAATATCCGTCCGCGGCGGTCCCGGACCGCCTGTTCGACGACGCCGAAGCCGAGACCAGGTGGCGGGCCCGCTTCCACGCGCCGCGGATCTCGGTCCCCGAGTGGGCCATCGACGCCCCGGACGCGAACGTCTACGTCTCCAACGCCAGCGGCGTCTGGGAGGTCTATTCCTGGGACCGGTCGACCGGCGAGCACCGCCGCGTCACCGACCGTCCGAACGGCACCATGCACGCCACCCCGTCCCCCGACGGACGCTGGATCTGGTGGTTCAACGACACCGACGGCGACGAATTCGGTTCCTGGGTCCGCGAACCGTTCGCACCGGGCGCCGCCGCCGAGCGCGCGGTGCCGGACGTCCACGACGGCTACCCCGCCGGGCTCGAGATCGGCACGCGGGTGATCGCCCTCGGCGTCTCGACCGACGACGGCAGCGAACTCTTCGCCCATATCGACGGCGAAACCACCTCCTTCTACAAGCACGAGGACGACGCCGGGATCGCCTCGCTGTCCCGCGACGAGTCGCTGCTCGCGATCTCCCACTCCGAACACGGTGATTCGCGCCACCCCGCGCTGCGTGTCCTGTCGACCGACGGCTTCACGACGATCGCCGACAAATGGGACGGCGAGGGCAAAGGCCTCGGCGCGCTCGAGTACTCGCCGGTCGCCGGCGATCAGCGGTTGCTGGTGCTGCACGAGCGGCGCGGCCGCGAAGAGCTCCTGATCTGGGACACCGCCGCGGACACCGAGCAGGAGATCGAGCTGGATCTGCCCGGCGAGGTGGTCGCGGGCTGGTACCCCGACGCGCGGGCGCTGCTCGTCGTCCACTTCCACCAGGGCCGCAGTTCCCTGCACCGGTACGACCTCGCGACCGGCGAACTGTCCTCTTTGGACACGCCGCCCGGCCGCATCGGCGGCGCGGGCGTGCGGCCCGACGGAACGGTCGAGTACTCGTGGTCCAGTGCCGCGCAGCCGACGGCGGTGCGCGCGCGGACGGCGGGCGGGGAAGACTCGGTGCTCCTCGAACCGCCGGGTGAGCGTGCCCCGGAGTCCGCCCCGGTCACCGACGCGTTCGTCGACGGGATCGGCGGGCAGATCCATGCGCTGGTCTCGCGGCCGGCCGACGCGCCGGAAGGCCCGCTCCCGACGGTCTTCTCGTTGCACGGCGGGCCGCATTCGGCCGACGAGGACCGCTTCTCCGCGTACCGCGCCGTCTGGCTCGACGCCGGTTTCGCCGTCGTCGAGGTCAACTACCGTGGCTCGACCGGGTACGGCTCGGCCTGGCGCGACGCCATCGAAGGCCGTCCCGGCCTGACCGAACTCGAAGACGTCGCCGCCGTGCACGACTGGGCAGTCCAAAGTGGACTCTCAGACCCCGCGAAGTGCGTGGTGAACGGCGCTTCGTGGGGTGGCTACCTGAGCCTGCTGGCGCTGGGCACCCAGCCCGCGCGCTGGGCGGCGGGGATCGCCGGGGTGCCGGTGGCGGATTACGTCGCCGCGTACGAGGACGAGATGGAGCAGCTCCGGTCGTTCGACCGGGCGTTGTTCGGCGGTTCGCCGGAGACGGTGCCGGCGGTGTACCGGGAATGCTCGCCGATCACCTACGTCGAGGCCGTGACGGCGCCGGTGCTGGTGCTCGCCGGGGACAACGACCCGCGCTGCCCGATCCGGCAGGTCGAGAACTACCTCGACCGGCTCGCGAAGCGGGAGATCCCGTTCGAGTTCTACCGGTTCGACGCGGGCCACGGTTCGCTGGTGATCGCCGAGACGATCAAGCAGACCGCGATCGAGGTGTTCTTCGCGCAGCGGGCGGTCGGGCTTCGCTGACCCCGGCCAACGGTCAGCGCTCGGAGAAGAGAGTCCCGCCGGACGCCCAGTGTTCGGCGGGAATCTCGTTGATGGTCACCCAGACACCTTCGGGGTTTCCGCCGCAGGTGCGGACGAAGGCGTCGGTCACCTCGTGCACGAGGGCCTGCTTCTGCTCGGCCGTGCGGCCGGGGAACATCGAAACACTGATCATCGGCATGGCCGGAACTCTAGTGTTCTGCGTCGGGAATACGGTGCGTATCTCGGTGGATCCAGGTTTCCGTCGGCAAGGCGCCGGTTCGTCCTCGTACCGGGTTGTACTCGGACGGACCGGCGACGCGGCCGACGGGAAGCTGGGCCGCCGAGATGCGTGCCGGATTCCCGGCGCTGGACACTTAAAGCCCGCGGTCGTGTTTCCGCAGACGGTCGACGGCGTAGGCGTCGCCTTCGAAGGCGATCCGGGCGGCGTCACGGCCGAAGACGAACAGCAGCAGTTCGATCGGCGCGCCGATCACGGTCACCGTGTCCGGGCCTTCCTTCACCCGCGCTTCGCGGCCTTCGGGGGTCTTCAGGATCACGCCGACCGGTGATTTCCGCAGGTTCAGCTTCGAGGCCTGCTTCGCGGACTTCCAGGCCGCCGCGTCCCGCGCGGAGTCCGCGGGACGCGGTTCCCAGCCAGGCTGTCCCCGGCGGACGTCCTCGTGGTGGATCAGGAACTCCGCGCTGTTCGTCAGCTCGTCGAGCGCGCCGATCGACGTCGGCCAGTACCAGGCTGGGCCGGATCGGACCTTGCCGACGACCTCGGACCACGGCCGGGCGGCGTAGGAGTCCTGCACCCGCTGCGTGTACGAAGCGAGCGCGGGCACCAGGATGCCGGGCGCCGCGTCGGGCCGCCGCTCGCGGACCAGCAGATGCGCCGCGAGATCCCGCGTCTTCCAGCCCGTGCACAGGGTCGGCGCGTCCGGGCCGACCTCTTCGAAAAGCTCGCTCAACGCACGACGTTCGTCTCCGGCGACTCCCATACCCCCTGACGTTACGCGCCGGTAGGGCCCGGGGAAATCCGGCGTGACGCAGGGCACCCGGCTCAGTGATGGAACGCGGTCCGCCGTCGCGGGCCGTGATCGAGCTCGGGCAGCAGACGGCGGAGATCGGCGAGCAGCAGCTCGGCGAGGTCGTGGGTGAAACCGTTGCGCACCACGATCCTCAGCACCGCGAGGTCGGTCCGGTTCTCCGGGAACGTGTACGCCGGGACAAGCCAGCCACGCTCGCGAAGCCGCCGTGACACGTCGAAGACGTCGAAACCCTCGACGTCCGGCTTCGTCGTGAAGGCGAACACGGGCAGCTGATCGCCGCGGGTCAGCAGCCGGAACGGGCCCAGCTCGGCGATCCCGTCCGCCAGCTGGGTCGCGACGTCACGCGAAGCCTGTTGCACCGCACGGAAACCTTCGCGGCCGAGCCGGACGAACGTGTAGTACTGCGCGGCCACCTCGGCGCCGGGACGGGAGAAGTTCAGCGCGAAAGTCGGCATGTCGCCACCGAGGTAGTTGACGTTGAAGACGAGCTCCTCCGGCAACGCGTCCTTGTCACGCCACAGCACCCAGCCGACGCCGGGGTAGACGAGCCCGTACTTGTGCCCGGAGGTGTTGATCGACGCCACCCTCGGCAGGCGGAAGTCCCAGCTCAGCTCAGGATCGAGGAAGGGCGCGATCATCGCGCCCGAAGCGCCGTCGACGTGCACGGGGATGTCCCAGCCGGAGCGTTCCGCCAGACCGTCGAGCGCGGCGGCGATCTCGGCGACCGGCTCGTAGCTGCCGTCGAAAGTGGACCCGAGGATCGCGACGACGCCGATCGTGTTCTCGTCGCAGCGGGCGATCGCCTCGTCGGCGGTGAGGTGGAAGCGGTCGCCGTCCATCGGCACCAGCCGCGGCTCGACCTCCCAGTACTCGCAGAACTTCTCCCAGCAGACCTGGACGTTCGCGCCCATCACCAGATTCGGCTTCCCGGTGCGGCCCAGCTTCGACCAGCGGCGCTTCATCGCCATGCCGGCGAGCATGCAGGCTTCCGACGAGCCGGTGGTGGAGCAGCCCATGATCACGGTGGGATCGGGCGCGTGCCACAGATCGGCGAGGATGTTCACGCAGCGCCGCTCGAGTTCCGCGGTCTGCGGGTACTCGTCCTTGTCGATCATGTTCTTGTCGACGCATTCGGCCATCAGCTCGCGGGCCTGCGGCTCCATCCACGTGGTGACGAACGTGGCGAGATTGAGCCGGGCGTTGCCGTCGAGCATCAGCTCGTCGCGCACCAGCTGGAGGGCGGTGTCGGGCGGGAGCGGGTCTTCGGCGAGGCTGTCGTGCGGGAGACGGATGTTCGCGGCGAGCGCGGGATACTCGCCGGCGTACAGCGGGTTGGCCCCGGTCTTGCGGTCCGGATCGGACGCGGTTCCCTTGTGCAGCACCATGAGTCGAACGTAGCCCGGCGCACGGCCGGTGGCACCTCGATCGCCCAGGGCGTGCAATGAAAGGTCCTTTCCTCGCAAATTTTGCGAGGAAAGGACCTTTCATTGCATTCGGGACCGGAGGGGGTCAGGCCTGCTGCGCCTGCCACATCCAGTGCGCCTTTTCGAGCTCCTGGGTGATCGCGATGATGAGGTCCTGGGTGACCAGGTCGCTCTTGTCGGTCTCGTCGATGCGCTTGCGCAACCGCTCGATCAGCGCCGCGAGGATGCCGACGATCGCGGCGACCGTGGACTCGACGGACTGCCAGTTGTCGGGGTAGTCCGGCAGGCCGGAGCTCTCCACGACGGCCTTCGCCTGGCCGTTCGGCGAGACACCGATGGCGTTGGCGCGCTCGGCGACCTCGTCGACGTACTGGCGCGCGGTGTCGACCAGCTCGTCGAGCTGGAGGTGCACGCTGCGGAAGTTCGCGCCGACGACGTTCCAGTGGGCCTGCTTCGCGATCAGCGACAGGTCCACCAGATCGACCAGCGTGGCCTGCAAGGCGTTACCGGTGATCTCCTTGTCGGCTTCGCTCAACGGACTCTGGATCGGAGACTTGCCCATTTTTCGGTCTTCCTTTCAGAAATCAGTCGGTTCGGGAACGGACCTGCCGCGGACGGGATCAGACCGTCGCGGACAGGGCGACCTCGATGTTGCCGCGGGTCGCGTTCGAGTAGGGGCACACCTGGTGCGCCTGCTCGACGAGCTGATCGGCCTGCGCCTGCTCCAGGCCGGGCAGCGAAACCTTGAGTGCCACGCCGAGTCCGAAGCCCGCGCCCTGCTTGAGCACGCTGACCTCGGCGGTCACGGTGGAGCCGTCCAGCGTCACCTTCGCCTGGCGCGCGACGAGTTGCAGCGCGGAGTGGAAACAGGCGGAGTAACCGGCGGCGAAGAGCTGCTCGGGGTTCGTCTTGTCCCCGCCGGGGCCGCCCATCTCCTTCGGGATCGCCAGCGACTCGTCGATGACGCCGTCCGAAGACGTGACCTCACCGTTGCGGCCGTCGCCGCGAGCGGTGGCCACAGCGGTGTACAGAGCCTCAGCCATTCTTCGCCTACCTTCTGGTCTCAAGACACGCCCCGTTGAGCGTCTCTTCGGTGTCAACGTCCCGCAACCGCGAAACCTTGCCACCCCATGGCAGGCATCACGTCCGGGAATTACCCGGACGACGACCGGAGCAAACGACTAGTGACCGGCGCGACTCAGCGCGAACTCGGCGACCTGGCTTCCGATCAGGCGGAGCGTGCGGACGCTCTTCTCGTCCGAGGCGCCGCCGGCTTCGTCGAATTTGGTCTCCGCGGTGTTGATCGAACCACCCAAAGGGGTGGCCCAGCCGCGCAGCGCGTGCGTGATCGTGCGCAGCTGCTCCAGCGTGGTGACCGCGGCCTGCCAGCCGTAGGCGACGGCGGCGAGACCGACCGCCCGGCCGTCGAGATACGGGCGGGCGTCGTCGCGCAGGTCTTCGACGTAGTCCAGCGCGTTCTTGACCAGGCCGGACAGCGCGCCGTGGTAGCCGGGTGAGACGACGACGATCCCGTCGGCACGACGGATCGCTTCGACGAGCCGGGTGGCGCGCTCGTGCCTCTCGTCCAACGCGGTGTCGTAGAACGGCAACACCAGTTCGGGCCCGGAGATCAGCTCAGTGGTGACTCCGGCCTCGGCCGCCGCGCCGAGGGCGATCCGCAGCGCGCGCTCGGATTGCGAGCCCTCCCGCAGAGAGCCGCCGATACCGAGGACATGCACCGAATTCGTCGAAGTCACGCTTTCGAGGCTAACCCCTCTACTTAAGTGGAGGACCAGGATCTGGAACGGAGGCCTGCGTCACACCCGTTCGCCGCAACGGGCCCGGTCCCGCTGGACGGCATACCTACTCGAAAGTAACCTGACCGGAAGCCCCCCAGGAGGAAGCATGGCGATACCGCTCCAGATCCGTGCCGAGGCCGCGTTTTCACAGCTGGCGTTCTGGCTCCCGAAGCCGGTCAGACGGGCCATCGCCGGGCCGCCGCTCCGCCTGGACGGCCAGGAACTGGCGTTGGACGCCCAGCTCCTGCTTCGCCTGCAGAAGCTGGCGAAGGCGTCGCTGGTGCGGGGAAGCGTCGAAGAGTCGCGCAGCATGCTCCTCGCGAGCAGGCATCTGGTGAGCGGGCCGACGATCGAGCCGGTCGCCACCAGGGAACTGCTCATCCCCACGGGTGACGGCGACGTGCCTGCCACGCTCTACACCCCGGCCGGGTTGCCGGATCCGTCCGGGCTGCTGGTGTTCTTCCACGGCGGGGGCTGGGTGGTCGGCAGCCGGGCCTCCCACGACAACAGCGTGCGCTACCTGGCGAAACAGGCGGGCGTGCGGGTTCTTTCGGTGGAATACCGGCTCGCGCCGGAGACGCGATTCCCCGGCGCCACCGAAGACGCGATCGCGGCGTTCGAGTACGCCTACGCGAAGGCGAGGGACCTCGGGGCCGATCCGGCGCGCATCGCCGTCGGCGGCGACAGCGCGGGCGGGAACCTCGCGGCGGTGACGGCGCAGCAGGCCGTGAAACGCGGCGGCGGGATCCCGGCGTTCCAGCTGCTGTTCTATCCGGCGACCGATTTCACCGTGCGCCGCCGCTCCCGGGAATTGTTCGCGGAGGACCTGTTCCTCACCGATTCGGATATGACCTGGTTCGAAGGACATTACGTGCCGAAGGGCACCGATCTGTACAACCCGAAACTCTCCCCGTTGCACGGCGACGTTTCCGGATTACCGCCCGCGTATATCGCGACGGCCGGATTCGATCCGTTGCGCGACGAGGGCGAGGCGTACGCGGAGAAATTGCGGAAAGCCGGGGTGCCGGTGGCGCTCAGCCGCCAGCCGGACCTGATCCACGGGTACCTCAACTTCCTCGGCGTCGGACGGCGGTTCCGGGAGGCGACGGCCGAGGCGGCGGGAGCCCTGCGAGTGGGCCTCGCGCCCCGCTGACGGCCAGAGCCCGGATGGGGAGAAATGTCCCCACCCGGGCCCCGGCCCCCATTTCGTGGCCCGCCGCCCTGCACGGCGGAACCGGACGACTCCCTCGGTCTCCTAGGGCGTGGGGAGTGGCACAGGCGGTACCGGAAGCGGCGGGACAGGGAGTCCGCCGAGCAGCCCGCTGAGAATGCCGGTTACCGCCGTGAGCAGGGCTTTCACCAGGTCGCTGACGATCTTCAGCGGTCCGGGAAGGTCCGGGAGCGACGGGATCGGCACCGGCAGTGGCGGCAGCTGACGCGCCTTGGCGGTCGGGTCGGCCAGCAGCCTGCTGGACTCGACGGAGCGGCCCTGGGCCAGGTCGCCGAGCTTCTGCGTTTCGGTCTGGATCTGGTAGCGCTTGCCCGCGGCGATGTCACCGAGGACGGGGCTGAGCTTGTCCAAGTCCGCCCGCGTCTTGGCGACGTCACCGGTGTAGGCCACCTTGGTGAGGCCGTCCCGCATCTGCAGCACCTGCGCGGCGAGCGCCTGCGTGTTCGACGAACCCTTTCCACCATCGGTACCAGCCGTCGCGGCGCCGGCCGAGGCCACCGCCAACAGACTGCCGGTGGCGACCACGGCAATCATCCGGGCAATGTTGCCTTTCATTCCTTACCTCCTGGCCTCTGGGACCTGACGAGGTAAATCGATACCCGCCGTATCGGCCGAACACCACCCGATCACCGGTTGGAACACTTTTCTAACCCTTACGTGCCGGATTCATTCCCGGGGAAGACCCCCGCAATTGATTAACGTCGAAATCTTGTGCTTCCCCCTGAAGATCATCCTTTTCCCGCCGATTTATGACCACCTGTGACCGATCTCCACCGTGGAGCGGCTCGTTCACCCACAGCGGTGTAAACGGTGATCGTTTGGCTTCATCACTCCGTCGGACAGGCGTGTCGCGCTGCTCCACTCGGGGTGTCCCCCACGCACGCCACGCCACCTTCTGGCTTCACATGCGAGTGGGGACATGGGAACGCCCCCGGTGCGGGCACCGGGGGCGTTCCGTGGTGGGAGCAGCCTCTCGAAAGAGGTCCTTCTACTCGCGGAAGGCGTCCGCGACCTTGTCGCCGAGGTCCTTGTCGACGTTCCGCCAGTACTCGAAGACGCGTTCCAGCACCGGCCGGGAGACGTCGTTCGAAGCGTGGCCGATGATGTTGTTCGCGAGCCGCTCGCGCTGCGCGTCGTCCATCACGTCGCGGACGAGCGTGCCCGGCTGGCCGAAGTCGTCGTCCTCGGCGTGGAGCTTGTACGCCGACCGGATGACCTCGTCCTCGACGCCGTAGCCCGAAGCGGTCTCGGAGGCGATCTCCGCGCTCGCGTGCGGGCCGCCGTAGGAGTTCGGCGCGTACACCGGGTCGCCCGGGTTGTTGTAGCGCATCGCACCGTCGCGCGAGTAGCTGTTCACCGGGGACTTCGGCGCGTTGACCGGCAGCTGCGTGTAGTTCGCGCCGATCCGGTAGCGGTGCGCGTCCGGGTACGCGAACAGGCGGCCCTGCAGCATCTTGTCCGGCGACGGGCCGATGCCCGGCACCAGGTTGGACGGCTCGAACGCGGCCTGCTCGATCTCCGCGAAGTAGTTCGCCGGGTTGCGGTCGAGCACCCAGCGGCCGACCTTGATCAGCGGGTAGTCGCCCTTCGGCCACACCTTGGTCAGGTCGAACGGGTTGAAGCGGTAGTCCGCGGCCTCGGCGTACGGCATCACCTGGACGTACAGCGTCCAGCTCGGGTGGTTGCCCTGCTTGATGTTCTTGAACAGGTCGCGGATGTAGTAGTCGGAGTCCTCGCCCGCGATGCGGTCCGCGTCGGCCTGCGGCAGGTAGCCGATGCCCTGGTCGGTCTTGAAGTGGTACTTGACCCAGAACTTCTCGCCGCCGGCGTTCTCCCACAGGTAGGTGTGCGAGCCGAAGCCGTCCATCTCCCGCCAGTTCGACGGGATGCCGCGGTCGCCCATCAGCCAGGTGACCTGGTGCGCGGACTCGGGCCGCAGCGTCCAGAAGTCCCACTGGATGTCGTGGTCGCGCAGGTGGTTGTCGGCGCGGCGCTTCTGCGAGTGGATGAAGTCGGGGAACTTGATCGGGTCGCGGATGAAGAACACCGGGGTGTTGTTGCCGACGAGGTCGTAGTTGCCCTCGGAGGTGTAGAACTTCACCGCGAAGCCGCGCGGGTCGCGCCACGTGTCGGGCGAGCCGTTCTCGCCGGCGACCGATGAGAAGCGGGCCAGGCTCTCGGTGCGCACGCCGGGCTGGAACAGCGCGGCCTTCGTGAACTGACTGACGTCCTCGGTGACCTCGAGGAAGCCGTGCGCACCGCCGCCCTTGGCGTGGACGACGCGCTCCGGCACGCGTTCACGGTTGAACTGGGCGTTCTTCTCGATCAGGTAGTGGTCCTGGAGCAGGATCGGGCCGTTGGCGCCTACCGTCAGGGAGTCGTTGTCGCTCGCGACGGGGATGCCCACGTTGTTCGTGGTCGGCAGGGTCACGCCGGTGCCTCCTGGTTCGTGGTGGTGAGCGGTCAGTCACCACCCACCCTCTCGCCTAAACTGGAATCAGTCAAGAAAACCCCCCGGACCGGGTGACCCGCACCTCGCGAAAAAAACTTGCACGCGCGTACCAAGTTACGTTCTCATCGGTTCCATGGCCCTCGCTCCGTATCGTCGCGTGTTAGCCGTGCCCGGAGTTCCCAGCTCGATGCTGCTGATGTTCCTGGCCCGGCTCCCGATGACGGCCATGGGCGTGACGATGACGCTGTACGTGGTCAACGACCTCGGCCGCGGTTACGGCGCGGCCGGGCTGATCGGCGCCGCCACCACCCTCGGCAGCGCGATCGGGGCACCGCTCGTCGGCCGGTACGTCGACCGCTACGGGCTGCGCCCGGTGGTCGCGATCTGCGGGGTGGCCTCGTCGACGTTCTGGATCAGCGCGCCGCATCTGCCGTATCAGGTGCTGCTCGCGGTCGCGCTCCCCGCGGGCGTGCTGTCGGTGCCCGCGGGAACGCTCGCGCGGCTGGTGCTCACCGCGCTCGTGCCGCTGGAGCAGCGGCGAGCGGCCTACTCGCTGGACACGATCCTGGTGGAGGCGTCGTTCATGATCGGGCCGTCGGCCGGGATCATGGCGATCACGCAACTCCCCGCGGTCTACGCGCTCACCGGTATCGGGGTCTGCTTCGCGCTTTCGGCGACGTTGATCTACCGGCAGAACCCGCCGATCCGCGCCGAAGCCGACGCCGAGGTGTTCAGCGGGGAGCGGCCGCCCGTGCGGAGCTGGCTCACCGGACGGCTCGTGATGGCGATGTTCATCGCCGCGGGCGCGTTGTTCTGCCTGGTCGGCATGGAGCTCGCCGCCTTGGCGACGCTGCGCGCGAGCGGGGACATCGCCTGGTCCGGACTGCTGATCACGTTCATGTGCGTCGCGTCCGTGCTCGGCGGGGCGATCCACGGCGCGGTCCGGCGGTCGCTTTCGCAGGGCACGCTGATGGTGCTCCTCGCGGTGCTGACGCTGCCGGTCGGCCTGATCGACCACCCGTGGTGGCTGCTGGCGATCGTGCTCTTCCCGAGCAACGTGCTGTGCGCGCCGACGCTCGCGGCGAGCACGGAGACGGTCAGCGCGGCGGCGCCGCCGCGGGTGCGCGGCGAGGCGATGGGCCTGCTGGACGCGGCGAGCCGGATCGGATTGGCGATCGGGAGCCCGATCATCGGGTTCGTGATCGACCATTCGAGCCCCGGCTGGGGGTTCACGGCCTCGGCGCTGGGCGCGCTGGCGATCGCTTCGGTCGGCCTGTTCTGGCGCCGGTCCCGGACGCCCGCCCGGGTGCCCGCGCTCACCTCCTCCTGACGCGTTTCGTCCTCTGAACGCGGTCGTTGGTGATACCAACTACCGCATTCAGAGGACGAAACGCGAGAGGGGGCTAGGCGCAGACCTTGCGGAGGGCGTCGAGCCGGTCGAGGTTGCGCTTGGTCCAGTCCGCGATCTTGCCTGCGTCCTGGATGTTCTCCTTCTGCACCTGCAGGTACGAGTCGGCCATGCCGGTGAGCGCGCTCGCGACGTTCTGCTCGCCGACGCTGTTCGCCAGCTCACGCAGCCGCTTCTCCTTGTCCGCGGCACGTTCCTTGATCGTCGCCGGGTCCGGATTGAGGTCGGCGAGGCTGAGCGCCTCGGCGCAGGCACCGACCTTCGTCGCGGCCTTGTTCGTCTGATCGACGGCGTTCGTGACCTCGCTGCAGCCCGCCAGCGCGAGTCCGGCGGCCGCCAGTAGCGCCGCGATTCCCAACCTCTTCATGAAGACCACAGTAGCGAGGAACGTGGGTGGTATGTCGGGTTCCCCGCCACACCACCCACGTTTCAGCCCTTCACGCAGACGACCTGCTTGAGGTGCGCGACCACCTCGACGAGGTCCGTCTGCGCCTTGATCACCGTTTCGATGTCCTTGTACGCGGCCGGGATCTCGTCCACCACACCGGAGTCCTTGCGGCATTCCACGCCGGCGGTCTGCGCGGCGAGGTCCTCGGCGGTGTACAGCTTCTTGGCCTTGTTCCGCGACATCCGGCGGCCCGCGCCGTGCGACGCGGACTGGAAGGACGACGCGTTCCCGAGGCCGCGCACGATGTACGAACCGGTGCCCATGCTGCCCGGGATGATCCCGAGGTCACCCGAACCCGCGCGGATCGCGCCCTTGCGGGTCACCAGGAGGTCGACACCGTCGTAGGTCTCCTCGGCGACGTAGTTGTGGTGGCAGCTGATCGCGTCGTCGAACGTCGTCCGCGGCACGACGTCCTTCAGCGCCTGCTTCACGAGCGCGACCATGGTGGCGCGGTTGCGCGCCGCGTAGTCCTGCGCCCAGAACAGGTCGCGCCGGTACGCCTGCATCTCCGGCGTGCCCGCGACGAAGACCGCGAGGTCCGGATCCGGCAGATCCGCGTTGTGCGGCAGCTTCCGCGCGACGGCCATGTGCCGTTCCGCGAGTTCCTTGCCGATGTTGCGCGAACCGGAGTGCAGCATCAGCCACACGCGGCCTTCGTCCTCGCCGCCCTGTTCGAGGCAGACCTCGATGAAGTGGTTGCCACCGCCGAGGCTCCCGATCTGGCGCGACGCGCGGTCGTGCAGTTCCTGGACGCCGGGATGCAGGTCACCGAAGGACTTCCAGAAGGCGTCCCAGCCACCGACACCGTGCACCTTCGCCGGGTTCACCGGGGTCTTGTGCAGGCCGAACCCGACCGGGACGGCCGATTCGATCCGGCGGCGGAGCTTCAGCAGGTCGTCGGGCAGGTCGGCGGCGGTGAGCGAGGTCCGCACCGCGCTCATCCCGCAGCCGATGTCCACGCCGACGGCGGCCGGGGACACCGCGTCGCGCATCGCGATCACGCTGCCGACGGTCGCGCCCTTGCCGTAGTGGACGTCGGGCATGACCGCGACGCCGTGCACCCACGGCAGGTTGGCGACGTTGTGCAGCTGTCGCATGGCCTGGTCCTCGACCGATGCGGGGTCCGCCCACATCCGGATCGGAACCCGCGAGCCTTCGACCGCCGTGTACATGACTTTCCTTTCGTGGAAAACGTTTTGCCGTCGTCGAGAATGCACCGATCGGGCGAACCGGACAAGGCAATTATCCGCTCCACAATGGACAGTCCACATGCGACGACGCGCGCCGGGGTGATGTTCATCCCGAAGTCTTCGATCGTATTCGAAAAGTGATCGGCCGCGCGAGGCGCTTCGGGCACAATGAGCGCTCGGTGTCGGGGGTACACCAACTCTGGGGAAGGTCCGTTTCACAGTGAAGTCTTTTCGTGGGCTGCTCGCTGCCGTCCTGCTGGCGGGGTTCCCGCTGCTCGTGCTCGCCTTCGTGGGCGGGATCGTGACACTCGAAGTACTGGCCTTGCGGCACAACGTCATCGCGGCGGTGAAGCTCGGCATCATCACCGTTCCGGTCGGCTGGATCCTGCTGAAGACCCTGCTCACCGTCGAGCGGGTGACCGACGACGACGTACCCGGCGTCCAGGTGACGCCGGAGTCCCAACCCGCCCTCTGGGCGCTGGTTCGGGAACTGGCGGCCGAGGCGGGCACCCGGCCGCCGGACGAGATCTACCTCGATCCGGACGTCAACGCCGCGGTCACCGAGCGCACCTCGTGGCTCGGGCTGAGGGTGCTGCGCCGCCGCATGATCATCGGGGTCCCGCTGATCATGGGCCTGCGCCAGGACCAGTTCCGCGCCGTGCTCGCGCACGAACTGGGGCACTACAGCAACAAGGACACCCGCTTCGCCGCGCTGACCTATCGCGGGCGCAAGTCGATCGCGCGGGTGGTCAACGGCCTCGACCGCGACGGCTACTTCGAACGCTTCGTCGGCTGGCTCTTCAAGCAGTACGCGAAGCTGTACTTCGTCGTCTCTATGAGTGTCTGCCGGGCTCAGGAGCTCGCGGCCGACGCCGTCTCGGCACGGCTCGCGGGCACCGACGCGGCGACCTCGGCCCTGCGCGAGATCGAAGCGCTGGCCGTCACCTGGCGGTTCTTCATGAACAACTACGCAGCGATCGGCTGGGACGCGGGGTATCTCCCGGACCGGTTCGGCGAGGGCTACCGCGCACTGCTCACCGACCCGACCAGGGCGGAGCAGATGGACGAGATGCGCCGGAACCCGTCGGAGGACGAGACCTCGCGATGGGACACGCATCCGGCCACTCGGGAGCGGGTCGCGACGCTCGAAGCGGGCACCCGGATCCCGGTCCGCCCCGGCGGCGAACGTCCGGCGACCGACCTGCTGACCGGCGCCGAGAAGATGCTCGACGAGGCGCTGTTCACCGTCTTCTCCGACGAGGCGCACACGAAACGGCGGACGGACTGGCAGTCGCTGGTCGCCATCGGCCATCGTCACGCCGCCGCCGAAGCGGCCGCCGAGGTCCTCGGCGAACGCACCCTCGACATGGCGCTGGACCTCCTCGACGCGGGCAGGCACGAGGAGCTCGCCGATCCGGACGCGGCGCCGCCCGCCGGTGCCGGCCCGCGCGCCCGCCGGGAGTTCGCCGTCGTCTCGGTCCGCCGACGGCTGGCGGTCGTCGTCCACGCGGCGCTCACCGACGTCGGCGCGGGACGATGGTCGCTTTCGTGGTCCGGACCGGCGCCGTTCACCGTGGACGAGCCGCTGGAGGACCGGCTGGAGCCCGCGCTCGACCAGGCCACCGCGGCCGAATCCGACACCGCCCCGCTGCGTGCGCTGCTGACGGCCGCCGGCGTGCCCGCCGGCTACCGGCCGACTCTCACACTTGTTCGCTCTTAAGGAGTTCCCATGCTTTGGCTGCTCAAATCCCGTGAACGCAAGGCCGTCTTCGCCATGATGAAAGAGGCGAAACGACGTGGCGTCGAAATCGACGAACTCAAGAACGTGCTGACGCCCGAAGAGTTCGCCGCGCTGCTGCCGCCGGAGAAGCCCAAGTTCAAGGGCAGGATCCCGGACGTCACCCGCTGGGGTCTCCCGGCCGACGGCGAGGTGTCGGCGAAGGAATATTGGACCGACGGGGAGATCCTCGCCGTGCAGGAGTCGACCTCCCGCGGCGATTGGGAAGGCGCCGCCGCGCTGCTGGCGTCGACCCGGGGGAACTGGTCTCGCCGCGATCAGGTGACCGGCGCCCTCGGCGAGGCCGCCGCTAAGGACGACGAGTGGCTGCGCGCGTGGCGGAAGGCCCGCCCCGGCGACCCGGGCGCGGCGCTCGTCAACGCGGCGTCCCTGGTGGACGTGGCTTGGGAAGTGCGCAGCTCGCTGCAGGCGAAGCATGTCACGCAAGAGCAGTTCGCCGCGTTCTTCCGGGTGCTGGAGCGGGCCGAGGAGGCCGTGCACGAGGCGGCCGGGCTCGCTCCCGAAGACCCGACCCCGTGGGTGACCGCGCTCACGATCGCGATGGGTCGGCAATACGAGAACGACGAGTACCGGAAGGTCTGGGCGGAACTCGTCGCCCGCGACCCGCGGCACCGCGGCGCGCACTCACGGGCGTTGCAGTACTGGTGCGCGAAGTGGTTCGGCTCGAACGAGCTGATGTGGGAGTTCGCCGAGACCGCGGCCGCGGAGTCGCCGAACCTGGCGCCGCTGCTGCTGGTCGCGGCGCACGAAGCCGAGTTCCAGGACGTTCCCGCGTGGCGTTCCCCGCGGGTGTCCGGCGCGCTCGACGGCATCCTGGCGTTGCTCGACGGCGAAGATTACCCGGAGAAACGGGGAGACCGGGCGTATCTGGCGAAGGCGCTGGTGGAGAACGGGCGGTTCGACGAGGCCGTCGAGCAGTTCCGGCACTTGGGCACGCGGGCGGACGGCGGGGTTTGGTCCTACAGCGGGGATCCTCGGGGCGAGTTCCTCGCTACGCGGTATGCGGCCTGCGCGGGTGCTGCGCGCGTTTAGTCCTCTGGATGCGTTAGCCGTCTGTCCGTGAAGGCCTCCTTCCCTACCTTGAGGTAGGGAAGGAGGCCTTCACGGACAGACGGTCGCCCCAAGGACCTCGTGACATGAGCCGGGAGTGCCCACGGGACCGATCATAGCGCCACCGTCCACAAGGAACTCCAGGTCGGCCCGTGTGCCCGACTTGAGTGGTTCACCGAGGGGTCGTGAGTGGCAATGGTCGTTCTAACCCTCATTTCCACTCACGACCCCCGCGCGAAACCGTGCATATGGTGATCAATCGTTCATTTCACCACGTGCAGGCGTCCCTTGTGGACACTCATGCCCTGAAGGCGGCTCAGCGGATGCAAGAAACGGTCCTTTCCTCGCAAATTTTGCAAGGAAAGGACCGTTCATGGCACGGGTCAGGAGTTCGCGGCGACCAGTTCCGCGATCTGCACGGCGTTGAGCGCCGCGCCCTTCCGCAGGTTGTCGTTCGACAGGAACAGCACCAGGCCGCGACCGCCGTCGACGCCAGGGTCCGTCCGCAGCCGCCCGACGTACGACGGGTCCTGCCCGGCGGCCTGCAGCGGGGTCGGGATGTCCGACAGCTCGACGCCGGGCGCGCCGGTCAGCAGTTCGGTCGCGCGGGCGACGGAAAGCGGCTGCGCGAACTCGGCGTTGATCGAGATCGAGTGCCCCGAGAACACCGGCACCCGCACGCAGGTGCACGAGACCCGCAGCTCCGGGATGCTCAGGATCTTGCGGCTTTCGTTGCGGAACTTCTTCTCCTCGTCCGTCTCGAACTCGCCATCGTCCACAATGGACCCGGCCAGCGGGAGGACGTTGTGCGCGATGGGCCGCGCGTACTTCTTCGGCTCGGGGAAGGTCACCGCCGCGCCGTCGTGGGTCAGGGCGCCCGCGTTCGCCGCGGCCGCGGCGAGCTGGCCTTCCAGCTCCTCGACGCCGGCGAGCCCGCTGCCGGAGACCGCCTGGTAGGTGCTGGCCACCAGCCGCACCAGGCCCGCTTCGGCGTGCAGCGGCTTGAGCACCGGCATCGCGGCCATGGTGGTGCAGTTGGGGTTCGCGATGATCCCCTTGCGCGCTTCCTTGACCGCCTCCGGGTTGACCTCGCTGACGATCAGCGGGACGTCCGGGTCCATCCGCCACGCCGACGAGTTGTCGATCACCGTTGCACCGGCGGCGGCGAACCGTTCCGCCTGGGCCTTGGAGGTCGAGCCGCCCGCCGAGAACAGCGCGATGTCCAAACCGGACGGATCCGCGGTCGTCGCGTCCTCGATGACGATTTCCCCGTCACGCCAAGGAAGCTTCGAACCGGCGGACCGCGCCGAAGCGAAGTACCGCATTTCGGCGACCGGGAAACCCCGTTCGGCCAGCAGACGGCGCATGACGCCGCCGACCTGACCGGTCGCCCCGACCACGCCTACCCGCAAACCTTCCGACATCAGCGACCACTCCCCGCGTAGACGACGGCTTCTTCGTCACCGCCGAGTTCGAACGCCTCGTGGATCGCGCGCACCGCGTCGTCGAGCTGCGCGTCCCGGATGAGCACCGAGATCCGGATCTCCGAGGTGTTGATGATTTCGATGTTGACGCCCGACTGCGCGAGCGCCTCGCAGAACGTCGCCGTGACACCGGGGTGCGAACGCATCCCCGCGCCGACGAGCGACACCTTGCCGACATGGTCGTCGTAGAGGACCGACTCGAAGCCGATCTCGTCCTTGATCTTCTCCAGCGACTGCACGGCCTTGGCCCCGTTGGCCTTCGACAGGGTGAAGGTGATGTCGGTGCGGCCCGACGACGTGCTGGACACGTTCTGCAGCACCATGTCGATGTCGATCTCGTTGTCGGCGATCACGCGGAAGATCCGGGCGGCGGCACCGGTGGTGTCGGGTACGCCGGTCACCGTGATCTTGGCTTCGGAGCGGTCGTGCGCCACACCGGTGATCAACGCTTGTTCCACGGGGATCTCCTCGATAGAACCGGTCACCGTGGTGCCCGGCTTGTCACTGTAGGAAGAACGGACTCGGATCGGGACGCCGTAGCGGCGCGCGTACTCCACCGAGCGCAGGTGCAGGATCTTCGATCCGCTCGCGGCGAGCTCCAGCATCTCCTCGTAGGCGATGGTGTCGAGCTTGCGTGCGTCGGACACGACCCGGGGATCGGCGGTGTACACACCGTCCACATCGGAATAGATCTCGCAGACGTCGGCGTTCAGCGCCGCGGCCAGCGCGACGGCGGTGGTGTCCGAACCGCCGCGGCCGAGGGTGGTGATGTCCTTGGTGTCCTGCGACACGCCCTGGAAACCGGCCACCAGCGCGATGTAGCCCTGGTCGAGGGCCTCCGTCACGCGGCTGGGGCTGACGTCGATGATCCGTGCGTTGCCGTGCACCGACGTCGTCACCACGCCGGCCTGCGAGCCGGTGAACGACCAGGCCTCCGCGCCGTGGGCCGAAATCGCCATCGCCACCAGCGAGTTGGAGATGCGCTCACCCGCGGTGAGCAGCATGTCCATCTCACGCTCCGGCGGAGCCGGGTTGACCTGCTGAGCCAGGTCGAGCAGCTCGTCGGTGGTGTCGCCCATGGCGGAGCAGACGACGACCACGTCGTTGCCCGCCTTCTTGGTGGCGACGATGCGTTCCGCGACGCGTTTGATCCGGTCGGCACTTTCCAGCGACGAACCGCCGTACTTCTGGACCACGAGGGCCACGCCCGAACCTCCTCGACGGGCCGGGCGTGCTCCTCGTGGGCACCGAGGAGCCCCCGCGTCCCTTATTTGGGCGAAAGCCTACCGGGGTCACGCACGCCCGCCACCCTCGTAAGTGGTCCTGACCACCACATAGAGGACTTCCCGAAGTAAATCTTCCTTAACACCAACGAAATAGTCGGAGGGCTTTCACTTTAGTGACGGAGAGCACCCCTTGTTATCGTCCGCCAATGCACAAACCCGCCCGAACGAGTACCCCGATCGCGCCGATCATGGCCGCCAGGTGGAGCCCGCGCGCCTACGACGAGGCCGCCACGGTGTCCGAAGACCAGCTCCGCGCGCTGCTCGAAGCGGCTCGCTGGGCGCCGTCGTTCGGCAACACGCAGCCCGCCCGCTACCTGGTCGGCCTGCGGGGCATGCCGTCGTTCGACCGCATCCTCTCGACGCTGAACTCGGGCAACCGCGCGTGGGCCCATCGCGCCGGGCTGCTGCTGATCGGCGTGATGGTGACCACGAACGAGAAGGGCGACGTCCCGTACGCCGAGTACGGGCTGGGCCTGGCGAGCGAGAACCTCGTGCTCCAGGCCGTCGACCTCGGCCTGATCGCACACCAGATGGCGGGCTTCTCCGCCGAAGCGGCGAAGGACTTCTTCGGCCTCCCTGACGACGTCGTCCCCAAGGTCGCCATCGCGGTCGGCCACCCCGCGGACCCGTCGGTGCTCGAAGAGGACTGGCGGATCGAGCGCGAGAAGGCGCCACGCGAGCGGATTCCCCTGGCCGAGTTCGCCTACGCCGACGCCTGGGGCACGAGTGCCTTCTCCGGGTGAGGGAGCCATCGCAGAGCGAGAACCCCTAGCCCGGCGTGCAGCAGGCTGAGCACCGCCACGGCGGTGTGCAGGCCGGCGACGAAGGCCTCCTTCGCGTCAAGAGCGGCCGCAGGCGCGATTTCGAGGGATTCACCGAGTGTGGGCGCGAGATCCGGTCCCGCCAGGCGGAACACCAGCGCGGCGAGCGAGCCCATGAGCGCGATACCCAGCGCGTTGCCGATCTCGTTGCTGGTCTCGGCGATCGCGCCCGCGGCTCCCGCCCGTTCGGCGGGCACCGCGGCGACGGCCGTGTCGGCCACCACGCTGAACGAGATGCCGTAGCCGATCCCGGCGACCACCGTCGACGCGACGTACCAGCCCGCCCCGCCCGTGACCCCGGTCATGAGCAGGAGCGCGAGCCCGGCGGCGATGAAGAAGTGGCAGGCGACCAGCGCCGTTCGCTTGCCGACGCGGTCGACCAGCGCGGGCGTGACGACGCACATGATCGTGAGGACGGCCGCGCCGGGCAGCGCCAGCAGCGCCGCGTGCAGGACGGGCAGGCCGAGTACGGACTGCAGGTGGATCCCCGACAGGTACGCGGCCGCCGACCACGCGGCCAACGGCACCAACCCGGTGACGATCGCGATCGTGAAGACGCGGTCGCGGAACAGGGAGAACTCGATCAGCGGATGCTCCAGACCGCGCTGCCGCCGGACGAACCACGTCAGCAGCACGGCGCCGGCGACCGCGGAGGCGACCGGGAAGACGGAGAGACCGTCGGCGGCCGCGTGCTTGATCCCGTAGATCGCGAGCAGGAGACCGGTGGCGGAGAGCACCACGCTCAGCACGTCGACCCGGCCCGTCCCGGCGGTCCGCACCTCGCGCAACAGCACCGGCGCGAGCGCCAGGAACACCGCGATCACCGGCAGGTTGACCAGGAAGACCGAGCCCCACGGGAAGCGTTCCAGCAGGATCCCGCCGACGACCGGGCCGATCGCGAATCCGGCGGCGAACGCGGCCGCGAAGATCCCGATGGCGCGTGCCCGTCGTCGCGGATCGGGGAAGAGTTCGCTCAGCACGGCCAGCGCGGACGGCAGCAGCGTCGCGCCCGCGAGCCCCATCAGCGCGCGGAAGGCGACGAGCGTTTCCGGATTCGGGGCGAAGGCCGCGCCCGCCGAGCCGATGCCGAACACGGCGGCGCCGATCATCAGCAGTTTCAGCCGTCCGTACCGGTCGCCGATGGCGCCGAACGCGATCAGCAGCGAGCCGACCGCGAATCCGTAGACGTCGAGGATCCACAGCGCCTGATCGGCCGTGGGCGTGAGGGCCTGGCTGATCCTGGGCATCGCGAGGAACAGGATCGAGCCGTCCATCGAGACCAGGAACACCGGGCAGAGGATCACCAGCAGGCCGAACCAGGCGCGGGTGTGCTGTCGTGTCATGCCCTTGACGCTGTACCGGCTTCGAAACCGCCGCCATCCCCGTGCCATGGGTACACCTCGCGGGTACACCCACGCGGCGGGCGAAGTACTTAGGCTCGGAGTCATGGAAAGCCTCGGCGTGTACCTCAAAAGCCGTCGTGACCGGGTGACTCCCGCCGACATCGGCCTGCGCACCTACGGCACCTCTCGCCGCGTGCCCGGACTGCGTCGCGAGGAGCTCGCCCAGCTCGCCGGAGTGAGCGCCGGGTACTACACGCGGCTGGAACAAGGACTGGCCGAGACCGCGTCACAGCAGGTGCTCGACGCGCTCGCCCGCGCGCTGCGGCTCGACGACGTCGAGACCGCGCACCTGCACAACCTCGCGCGGAGGTCCTCGCTCCCGAAGCTGTCCGACCCCGGCCCGGAAGAACCGCATCCCCGGGTGCTCGCGCTGCTGGAGAATCTCGGCGAGACCGTGCCCGCCGTCGTGCTCGGCAGGCGCGGCGACGTCCTCGCGTGGAACCGCGCAGGCCACGTGCTCACCGCCGAACACCTCGACTTCGGCTCGCCGTCGGATCCCGCGCGGCGGCCGTCCGTGCCGCGGATGTTCTTCCTCGACCCGCTCACCAGGGACCTGTTCGACAACTGGGCCGAGCTCGCCCGCGTCCACGTCGCCTATCTGCGGTTGACCGCCGGTCGCCATCCGACCGACGCCCGGCTGGCCGCGCTCATCGGCGAGCTGACCATGCACAGCGACGAGTTCGCGACGCTCTGGGCGACCGGTGACGTCGCCGACTGCACGGTCGGCGCCATGTGGTTGCGGCATCCGACGGTCGGCGCGCTCGGCGTCGACTATCAGGTGTGGCTCCAGCCCGACAGCCCCGACCACCGGCTGGAGATCTACACCCCGAAGGACCCGGCATCAGCCGACGCGGTGAAGATCTTGACTCGGTTCGATCGCTAACCTGGGGTTATGGGGGCAGTTCGCGCGTTGATCCGCAACGAGTCACGCACGATGGCCGGACTCTGGCTGTATCTCGGCCGCCGGAAGGACGGCATCGACGGGGACGCCGTCGCGGTGCCGTACGGCTCGGGCGGCAAGCCGATCTTCATCGTCTTGGCCGTGGTGAGCGCCTTCGAAGCCGGTCTCTTCTGGCTGATCGACTTCGGTCTCGTCGTCGACATCCTGCTGCTCGTCCTCGGCGTGTACTCGGCACTGCTGGTGTTCGGGGTCTACGCCGGCACCGTCGTCCGGCCGCACGTGATCTCGTCGCGCGAAGTGCGAGTGCGCTACAGCTCGTTCTACGACGTGCGGATCCCGAGGGAGAACATCGTCGCCCTGCGGCACCTGAAGGAAAGCCACGATCCCGCCAAGGCGAAGGCGTTTCGTGACGAAACCTGGCTACGTCACGACAACTTCTACGAGACGAACCTGGTCGCCGAACTGCGGGAGCCGATCACCGTGACCCGGCCACTCGGGGCGACCGAGACCGTCCGCGTCGTGAAATTCCAGGCGGACGACCCGAAAGCCGCCGTCGAGGCCTACGAAAGGCTCGGTGTCAGCTGAGCGTCGACGTCCGGTTCACGATCGTCCTGGCGACTTCGATGACACTTTCGTCCAGGGCGTAGGCACGCGCGTGAATGAGGGCGAGCGCGTCCGAAGCGGTGCAACCCTGGGTGGCCATGACCATCCCCGTGGCCTGATGCACCACGACCTCGAGGTCCAGGTCACCGAACAACGGATGGACGGGGAGCCCGTCTTCGGCGTCGAGCCGGGTGGCCGGATGCAACGCGGTGGCGGTGAGCGCGTCGGCCACCAGTTCCGTCGAACGGGCGATTTCGGCGTCCGGTTCGGGTTCGGGCCGATATGCCGTGAGGGTGCCCAGCGGCGCTTCACGCAGCCCCAGCGGGGCCGACACCACCGCCCGGACCCCGAGTTCCTTCGCGGCGGGCCCGAACCGGGGCCACCGGTTCGACAGTTCCCACTCGGCGCAAACGCCGGGCGCTCCGGGCATTTCCCGGGAAGGCCCTTCACCGAAGACGCACTCCAGGTCGTTCGCCCTGGCAGCGACGGGATCGGACACGACGACAGCCGCGGTTCCGGGGCTGCTGAACAAGGTCACCGCGAGGCTCCGGACGCCGGCGTTCTCGGCGACCGCGGCCAGGAACGCCGGCGGGACGTCCGCCCGCCCGGCGGCCCAGTCCTTCACCGCGGCGACGTAGCCCGCGTGCAGATCGGCCGCCGCCCGGTGCCTGCCCTCGGTGGCGCGATGGAGTTCCGCCATCCTCCGGTGGAACGGTCGCATGGTTTCGACGGCCGTTTCCATGAGGATTTCGTGCCGTAAGGCCACCCCCGCGGCGCGATCCGCACGCCCTCGTTCGGCCTCGACCAGTTCCCGCAGGGCCGACTGGTCGTACCGGCCACCGGTGCCGTCCCACATGAGGCGAGAGTACGCCCGCGACCGCCCCGCGGATGTGACCCGGATGGCTGAGTGGGGCGGCTTCCGTGACCGCGGCGAGAGGACTAGCGTTGGCTGCCCCCAAGGAAGGCCGATTTTTGATGCGGAATCGCGAAAAATGGGTCGCCGACACGTTGGTGGAGCTGGCGGACACTCTCGTCCCCGCGTTGGATCCGGCGAATTACTGGCTCTGCGTGGCGGATCGATACACCCAGCTGATCGCTTCGTCGTCGGTGCATCTGACCGCCTCCGGCGACCGCCACGTCGTGGTGGACACCGACGAAAGACTCGAGGCACCACCGCTCGGCGATCTGTTCGCCGAAGAAGGGCCGGGCGTCGAGAGCGAGGCGAGCGGGAAGCCGGTCGTCAACGTGCTCCTCGACGAAGCGACGTCACGCTGGAGCAGATTCGCCCCCGCCGCGCTTTCCCTCGGCTATCGGTCGGTGCACGCGTTCCCCTTCAGCCGCCGCGAAGACGCGCTCGGCGCGGTGACGATCCTGACCACGGAGACGACGCCGCTGCCGCCGACCGAGCTGAGCATCGCGAGCGCGCTCGCCGACGTCGCGACGATCGCCATGCTCAACCACCGGACGATCGGCGGGCTGACCACGACCTCACGGCAGCTGCAGGGCGCGCTGTCGAGCCGGGTGATCATCGAACAGGCCAAGGGATTGCTGTCCGCCCGGCTGGAAGTCAGCGCGGAGGGCGCGTTCCGGGTGCTGCGGCGGTACGCCCGCAGTCACAACATGCGGATCGGCGATTTGTCCGAACGGCTGATGAGCCGCCGCTTGACGGTCGCAGACCTGATCCCCCACGGCGACGACCTCACTCCCGCCGCTTCTCCATCAGCAGCACGACGCCACTTCCCGGCCCGCCCAGCGGCGAACAGCTGACGGAGGCGGCGAAGGGCCTGCCCTTCCGGTCGACCGCGTCGGTCTCGACCGGGAGCGCGCGATGGCCGGTCTCGTTGCAGATCTCGACCATGTCGCGGAGCCCGTCCGTCGGCAGGCCGAAGTCGAGCGTGAAGAAATCCGTCCGGTAGACCTCGTCGGCGCGCATCCCCCACAGGTCCTCGGCGCCGCGGTTCCAGCTGCGCACCAGGAGATCGCTGTCGAGCACGACCACTCCGGCGGCGACACTGGACAGCACCCCTTCGAGGAAGGTGCGCGCCTCGTCCAGCTCGGCGGTGCGGATCCGCAGCTCCTCGTTCATCGTCTCGAGTTCTTCGTTGCCCGACTGGAGTTCCTCGTTGGTGGTCTCGAGCTCCTCGTTGGTGGACTGGAGTTCCTCGTTCGTCGTCTCGAGTTCCTCGATACTCGACTGGAGTTCTTCGTTGACGGTCTCCAGTTCGGCGTTGGTCGACTGGAGTTCCGCGTAGGCCGTGGCGAGATCTTCTTGCACCCGTTTGACCTCCTGCTGGAGCCGGGTGGCCTCGGTGGTGTCGATGAGGGTGATCGCGACGCCGAGGTCCTCGCCGTCACTGGTGAGCAGCGGCTTCACGATGACGTCGAAATACCGTTCCTCACCGTCGTTCTTGTCCCATCGCACGGCGTTGACCCGGACACTCCGTCGCTCGCTGTGGGCTCTGTCGACCATGGACCCGAGGTCGATCGGCCGAGAGGAGATCTCGAGCTCCCCGAACAACGTGCCCACCTTGTCCGGGGAAAGCCCGAACTGCAGCCTCGCCGCGCCGTTGATCAACGCGACCGTGCCGTCACGGTCGATGACCAGCACCGAATCGGGTGAGGACGCCAAGGCCAGTTCGACCACCTGACGCCGATTGAATCTTCCCGCCTCGGAAGCGGGCAAGAGGTCGAATCGCGCCGACTTCGCCGACCCCACCCCGTTCTGGATCCGGAACACCCGGTTGCGCATGTCGGTGACCTCGAACCGGGAACCGTCGGCGAGCAGCATCTCGGCCTTGCCGAGGAAAAGGTGACCGCCTTCGTTGAGCGCGAAATGGAACCGCTCGATGATTTTCGTCTGCGCTTCGACGTTGAAATACATCAGGGTGTTGCGGCAGACGAGCAGATCGACCCGCGAGATCGGGGCGTCACGGGTGATGTCGTGCCTGCCGAAGATCACCCGGCGACGGAGGTCGCGGCGGAAGGCGAACAAGGCGCCGTTCGGTTCGAAGTACTTCGACTTCACCTCGTCGGGAAGTTTTTCCAGCGCTTTGAGGGAGTACACGCCGGCCCTGGCCTCGCGCAGGGCTTCCTCGTCGACGTCGGTGCCGTAGATCTTGACCCGTTTGGTGCAGGCCTCGATCCCGAGGTGTTCGGCGAAGATGATCGCGAGGGTGTAGGCCTCCTCGCCGCTCGAACACCCGGCGCTCCAGATGCGGATGTCCTGGTCCGGGTCGGCCTTGGCGATCAAGCCGGGGACGACGGCCGTCCGCAGGTACTCCCACGCCGCCGGGTCGCGGAAGAAACCGGTGACGTTGATCAGAATCGTGTTGAAGAGTTCCTGGAACTCGTCGGCGTTGCTTTCCAGGAAATCCCGATAATCCGCGTACTTCTCGAAGTTCACCGTCTGCATCCGCTTACGGATCCGGCGGCCGAGCGACGTCCGCTTGTACCCGGTGAAATCGAATCCGCGGGAATCGTTGATGAACGTCAGCAGCGATTCCAGCTCACGCTCGTCGTCGGACCCACCGGCATGCACGATCACAGCGATCTCGTTCCTTCGATCAGGGCCACCAGCGCGGCCGCGATCCCCTCCAACGGCAGCGTCAGATCGACCGCCACGGCGTTCAGCACGGCCTGTGGCATGCCTTTGAATTCCGCGGTACTCGGATCTTCGGCGACCACGGTACCGCCACGCGACGAGACCGCCCTCGCGCCCGCCGAGCCGTCGGAACCGGTCCCGGTGAGCACGCAGACCAGTGCCGCGGCACCGCAGGCCACCGCGACGGATTCGAAGAGCAGATCGGCCGACGGCCGGACGAATCTCACCTTGTCCCGCCGGGACAGCCGGAGTGCTCCGCCGGGCCCGACCAGGAGATGATGGTCCGGCGGGGCGATGTAGGCGGTACCGGGCTCGGCCACGTCGCCGTCCTCGGCCAGCTTGACCCGCAACCGCGACCGCCGGTCGAGGAGCTCGGCGAGCACCGTGTCGTGGTGGGGATCGAGGTGCTGGACGATGACCACGGGCACCGGGAAGTCCACGGGCAAGGCCTTGAGCACCGTGAGGAGTGCCTTGACTCCGCCCGCCGAAGCCCCGATCGCGACGATCTCGTAGGGCACCGCCCGCGCGAACATCTTCCGAGCGTAATGCTCCGAGACTAAGCGGAACCGCCCACACGCCGGATGATCTTCGCGAGGATCCCGGTGACGACCATCCAGAAGATCGCGGCGATGCCGTAGTTGACCAGTACGCGCAGCTTGGCGTCTTCGGGCATGAAGAGATCCTTGAAGCCCAGCAGCAACCCGTCGGCCCAGCCGCGGACGAAGGACACGATGCCGTTGTCCGGGTTCGCCTCGCCGATCACGAAGACGACGTGCAGCACCAGGATGGCCGCGAAGATCAAGCCGACCCAGCGGACGACGCTCGCCAGGACGCCGGCCGCGCGGCTGCCGCCCGCTCGCCAGTCGACCTTGCGCCTGGTCGCCTGATCAGCGGTTTCCTTCTCTTCAGCGTGCTCGCCCATGCCGGGCAGTGTGGCACGCCGCCTGGTCCGATTGCTACCCGTGAGTAACCCGAATGGGCGCCACTGTGGTCACGGTTCGATCGCGGCCCGGGTTTCCCTTCGGGAGATCGCGCGGTTAAGGTGGCGTCGTGGCTCGAGCTCTCCTGCTTCGCTGCCGCGACGGGGCCTGATCGGACCGGCTCCCCGTCGCGGGGCTTCGTGGTGCCGGTCGTCGCACCCGATTCTTCAGGAGAACCGTCCCCTCATGAGCATTCGCAAGCCCACCCGTCCTGCGCCTTCCGAGCAGGCTTCGTGGAACACCCAGCGCGGCACTTCGATGCCGGTACACCGCTATCGCCCCTGGTACGACCTGGTCGAGGACATCGCCCTGCCCGACCGCACCTGGCCGGACAAGCGCATCGAGCGCGCGCCGCTGTGGTGCGCCGTCGACCTGCGTGACGGCAACCAGGCCCTGATCGACCCGATGTCGCCCGCGCGCAAGCGCAAGTTCTTCGACCTGCTGGTCCGCATGGGCTACAAGGAGATCGAGGTCGGCTTCCCGGCGGCGTCGCAGACGGACTTCGACTTCGTCCGCGAGATCATCGACGAGGGCGCCATCCCGGACGACGTCAGCATCCAGGTGCTGACCCAGTGTCGCCCGGAGCTGATCGAGCGCACCTTCAAGGCGCTCGAAGGCGCGCCGCGCGCGATCGTCCACATCTACAACTCGACCTCGATCCTGCAGCGTCGCGTCGTGTTCCGCGAAGAGCGCATCGGCATCACGAAGATCGCTTCGCAGGCCGCTGAGCTGGTCGTCGACTACGCGGCGAAGCAGCCGGACACCGACTTCCGCTTCCAGTACTCGCCGGAGTCCTACACCGGCACCGAACTGTCGTACGCGCTCGAGGTCTGCAACACCATCACCGAGATCTGGCAGCCGACGCCGGCGAAGCCGGTGATCCTGAACCTGCCCGCGACCGTCGAGATGGCGTCGCCGAACGTCTACGCCGACTCGATCGAGTGGATGCACCGCAACCTGGACCGCCGTGACTCGGTGATCCTGTCGCTGCACCCGCACAACGACCGCGGCACCGGCATCGCCGCCGCCGAACTGGGCTTCCGGGCCGGCGCGGACCGGATCGAGGGCTGCCTGTTCGGCAACGGCGAGCGCACCGGCAACGTCGATCTGGTCGCGCTGGGCATGAACCTGTACAGCCAGGGCGTCGACCCGCAGATCGACTTCTCCGACATGGACGAGATCAAGCGGACCGTCGAATACTGCAACCAGCTGCCGGTGCACGAACGCAGCCCGTGGGCGGGCGACCTGGTGTTCACCGCGTTCTCCGGCAGCCACCAGGACGCGATCAACAAGGGCCTCGACGCGATGAAGGCCGCCGCCGACAAGGTCGGGACGCCGGTCGACGAGCACCCGTGGGAGGTCCCGTACCTGCCGATCGACCCGAAGGACATCGGCCGCAACTACGAGGCCGTGATCCGGGTGAACTCGCAGTCCGGCAAGGGCGGCGTCGCCTACATCATGAAGGCCGAGCACCAGCTCGACCTGCCGCGGCGCCTGCAGATCGAGTTCTCGAAGGTCGTCCAGCGCCACACCGACACCGAGGGCGGCGAGGTCGACCCGGCCACGATGTGGAACGCGTTCTCGGCCGAGTACCTGGAGCTGAAGACGCCGCTGGAGCTGGTGCGCCAGCACGTCCGGGACAACGGCGACGGCGAGTACGACATCACCGCGACCGTGCGGGTCGAGGGCGACGAGCACGAGGTCACCGGACGCGGGAACGGCCCGATCGCGGCGTTCTTCGACGCGCTGTCGACCGTCGGGTTCGACCTGCGGCTGCTGGACTACAGCGAGCACACGCTCTCGCCGGGCGACGACGCGCGCGCGGCGTCGTACATCGAGTGCGCGATCTCCGACCGGGTGTACTGGGGCATCGGGATCGACCCGTCGATCGTGACCGCTTCGCTGCGGGCCGTCGTCTCGGCCGTGAATCGGGCTAACCGGTAGTTCCTCAGTACATGAAGGCCCCCTTCCTTGCGCCTAGGTACAGGAAGGGGGCCTTCATGTACTTCTACAGGCCTTTCACCGCGGCCAGGACGTCGGCCGGGTCGGTGCGCGTGGTGTAGTCCGGGTGCACGTCGATGTACCGGATGACGCCTTCGCCGTCCACGACCAGGACGGTCGGATACGGCAGCTCCCATTCCGCCGCCCCGTTGATCTTCTCGACGTCGCCGATGAGCGTGTCGAACGCCGGTTTCGTCTCCGGGGCCAGCCGGAACGTGATGCCGAGCGCGCGTCCGAGCTCGTTGTCCACATCGGACAGCACGGCGAACTCCAGGTCCTTTGTGGACAGCGAGCCGTCCGGCAGCTGCGGGCTGACCGCGACCAGCTTCACGCCCAGTTTCTCCAGCTCCGGCACCAGCTCCTGCTGATACGTGCGCAGCGCCAGGTTGCAGTACGGACACCACGCGCCGCGATAGAACACCACGACCGCGGGCCCGTCCGCGACCCGCACCCGATCGCCACCGGCGTCCGGCAGCGCGAGGTCCGGCATCGGCGTCCCCGGTTTCGCGGCCGCCTCGGCGACCACCCCCACGAACGTCGCGCGGTCGGCCTTGAGCACCTCGGCGACCTCCGCCGGAACGTGGCTCGCGACGGACTCCCGCAGCTCGGCGAGTTCGGTGTTGAGATCCCCCATGGTCGGCCTCCTTTGGTTGTACTGATCGGTACAGTGAGCCTGACTGTACTATTCGGTACATGAGTGGTCAACCGGCGAAGACCCCGCAGGGGCGGATGACGAGGGACGCCATCGTCGACGCGGCGGCGGAGCTGATGTACGTCCACGGCGTCGCCGGGACGAGCGTCGACAAGGTGCTCGCGGCGAGCGGGGCCGGGAAATCGCAGATGTACCACTACTTCAAGAACAAGGATCAGCTCGTCGAAGCGGTCATCACCCGCTTCCTCGAGAACATCCTCGGCAACCAGCCGACCATCTTCGAGCTGCACGACTGGGCCGATTTCGACCAGTGGGCCCGGGAGATCCTGGCCATCCAGACCACGCCCAAGGGGCCGATCGCCTGCCCGCTGGGCAACCTCACCGGCGAACTCGGCGACGACCCCAAGATGGCGCCGCTGCTGGACAAGGCCTACCGCGAATGGGAGTCACATCTCCAGCGCGGCCTGGAATCGTTGCGAGAACAGGGAAAACTGGTCGAAGGCGCCGACCCTGCGCGACTCGCGCAGGCCGCGCTGACCTGTGTGCAGGGCGGCCTGCTGATGGCCCACCTGCGCCACGACGTCACGCCGATCGCCGACGCGCTCAAGATCGCGTTGGACCACCTGAAGAGTCACGCTCGCCTGTGAGGGCGCCGACCTCGTCGGCGAGCGCGTCGAGCACCTTCGCCACCGCGGGCCGCGAAGACGCGCCGAGCCGGTAGACCGCCTCCACGTGCCGGGCCGCCTTGATCCCGGCGAGCGGACGGCAGACCAGACCGCTGCCGCGCCGAGTGTCCATTGTGTACCGGGGCAGGAGCGCGATCCCGTGCCCGGCGGCGACGAGCCGTTCGGTGATGCGGAAGTCGTTGATGCGCTGGACCACCTGCGGCCGCACCCCGGTGCGGATGATCAGTGACTGGAGGATGTCGTCCACCGGGAAGCCGGCGTTGACGCTGATCCAGCGTTCGTCGGCCAGTTCGGCGAGTTCGATACGGCGGCGCTTCGCGAGCCGGTGCCCCGCGGGAAGCGCGACGTCGAGCGGTTCCCGCAGCAGATGCCGGGTCTCCAGCCGATCCGAGCCGAGCGACGGCGCGTGCTCGTCCCGGTGCGCCACCACGATGTCGTAATCCGCGACGAGGCCGGGGACCTCCGGCGGGGTCATGTCGACGTCGCGCACGATGACGTCCAGGCCGTCGAATTCCGCCGTCCGATGCAGCAGGCCAGGCAGCAGCATCAGCCCGGCGGACTGGAAGATCGCCACCCGGACCCGGCCGCGCGGGGCGCTGCGGTAAGTGTCCAATTCGGACTCCGCCCGCTCCAGTGCGGCGAGCACGTCGTCCGCGCGGGCGACCAGCGCGCGGCCCGCGTCGGTCAGCCGCAGGCCGCGTCCGGCCGGTTCCGTCAGCGCGAGACCGACGTCACTCTGCAAGGCGCGAAGCTGCTGGGAGACCGCGGACGGCGTGCAGTGCAACGCTTTCGCGGCCGCCGTCACGCTGCCGCGATCGGCGAACTCCCGCAGGGTCCGCAACCGGCCGATGTCCATACCGCCAGCATATGTGAAGCCGAACTGAACGATCGCTGCAAATATTCTCGCTGGTCCTAAATGGTCGTTCCACGTAAGAGTGAAGACATGCCCGCCCGCGATCGTCTGCTCGCCCTGTTCGTCGCCGTCCTCTGGGGCTGCAACTTCCTCGCCATCCACGCCACCCTCGGCCAGTTCCCGCCCGTCTTCGCCGGCGGGCTGCGTTTCGCGGTCATCGCGATCCCGACGATCCTGTTCGTCCCGTGGCCGAAGGTGAAGATCCGCCACCTGCTCGGCTACGGGCTGGGCTTCGGCACCGGGCAGTTCGTGTTCCTCTTCATCGCGATGGACACCGGTATGCCGACCGGTCTCGCGTCGCTCGTGCTGCAGGCGTCGGCCCCGTTCACCGTGCTGCTCGGCGCCGTCTTCCTCCGCGAACGCGTGTCCGGACGGCAGCTCGCCGGGATCCTGCTCGCCGTCGCCGGGATGGCGACGATCGCCTGGCAGCAGGCCGGGAACGCCGCCCTGCTGCCGGTGATCCTGACCCTGCTCGGCGCGCTGAGCTGGGCGTTCGGCAACCTGAGCACCCGGCAGGCGGCACCGGACAACCCGCTGAATTTCGTCCTCTGGATGTCCGTGGTGCCGCCCCTGCCGATGTTCGCGCTGTCGCTGGCCATGGAGGGCCCCGCCGAGATCGGGCACTCGCTGAGCACGCTCGGCACCACGACCGGGCTGATCGGGCTCGGCGGCCTCGCCTACGTCGTGGTGTTCGGCACGATCGTCGGCTCCGGGATCTGGACGTCGCTGATGCGCCGCAACCCGGCGGGCGTGGTCGCGCCGTTCTCCCTGCTGGTGCCGGTGGTCGGGCTGTCGATGGCGTTCCTGGTCCTCGACGAGCGGCCTTCGCCGGTGGAGATCGTCGCGGCGGCCGTGGTCATCGGCGGCGTCCTGTTCGGTTCGACGAAACGCCGCGTGCGCGAGCCGGATTTCCTCGCCGAAGCCGAAACGCCTCAGCCCACTGGCGTGCGGTGAGCCGTTTGGGCACGACGTCCCGGCCGGGCCTGGTGAACACCTGCCGCACGAAGTCCTGGTAGCCCTCACGATCCGCGTCGCCGACGAGCGGCCGCTCACGCCGGGCCATGGTGAGCAGCCCACCGTCGACGCCGGGCCTCGGGCGGAACGCCTCCGCGGGCACCCGGCCCGCCAGCCGGAAGTCGAACCACGGCCACCACTGCGCGGTCATCATGGTCGCGCCACCGACCCCGGCCCGGCGGCGCGCCACCTCCCACTGCATGAGCAGGACGGCGTCCGTCCACCCGGGAGCGGCGAGGACGTGGCGCAGGGTCGCGGTGGTCAGGTGGAACGGCAGGTTCCCGACCAGCACATGGGGTGTCTTCGGCAACGGGAACCGCAGGAAGTCCGCGGTGACGATCTTCGTCGGCGGCTGGACGCGGCCCGCCAGCCGGGCGGTGCGGCGGTCGTCGATTTCGACGCCGGTCAGTGGCCTGCCGAGCTGTTCCAACGGCAGGGTGAGGGCGCCGTCGCCCGTGCCGAATTCGATGATCGGCCCGGTCGTGCCGTCGACGAGCTTCACGACGGTTTCGATGATGTTCCGGTCGATGAGGAAGTTCTGGCCGAGTTCATGACGGCCAGGACGCTGTGTGCGCAAGGGATCTCCGCGGCTTCGAGGTGAGCCGGGCAGCACGAGGCTCGCCCGGCGATGACTCGCTCGGGCGGCGGTTCCTTGCCGAAAGCCGGGAATCCGCCGCTAGGCGCGGCGGATCCGGGTGAACGCGGGGGCACACATGGCGGCGAAGCTACCTCGGAGCGGCGGCCTCCCGCCAACGGTTTTCTACGCGCCGATCCGGCTGGTGCCGAGATGCTCGACCGGACCGGACAGCGCGGCTTTGACCCGGCGGGTGAGGTCGTCGGTGAGCACCTCGGTCTCGCCCTTTTCGAGGCCGTCGACGACCTGGCGGGCGACGTCGCGAGGGTCGTTCTTGGGGATGTCGAGGCCCTGGGTCATGTCGGTGTCGGTGTAGCCGAGGTGCACGCCGACCACCTGGGTGCCCTGCTCGGCGAACTCGATGCGGAGCGAATTGGTGAGTGACCAGAACGCCGCCTTCGAGGCGCCGTAGGACCCCGAGCCCGCCGCCCACGACAGGACCGAGTGCACGTTGACCAGCGCACCACCGTCCTTGAGCTGCGGCGCAAACGCTTGCGCGACGCGCAGCGCGCCGAAGACGTTCGTCTCGAAGACCGGCCGATGCGCTTCGACGCCGTCGTTCAACAGCGAGCCGAGCCCGAGGACGCCGGCGTTGTTGAAGACGATCGTGGCGTCGCTCGCGTTCGCGGCCAGCGCGCGGACGGATTCCGGGTCGGTGACGTCGAGCGGGAGCGGGACGATCCGCGGATCGGTCTCCTCGCGCGGCGACCTGGCCGTCGCGTAGACCTTCGCGGCGCCGCGGTCGAGCAGTTCGGCGACGAACGCCTTGCCGAGCCCGCGCTGCCCGCCGGTGACCAGGACGACGGCGCCTTCGATGGAGGTCATGACTTGCTCCCTTGACAGAAGTGTTCGGCTTTTGCCTCTGTCGCCAGCATGGCGACGCGACTCGACAGAGTCAAGTACGCTTGACCTATGTCATGGACCGCGACGGACCGGTACCGGTTACGCACCGCCCCCTCGGGGCTGGCGCTCGTTCAGGACTTCCTCAACACCAAGGCGATCAAGACGTACGGCCTCGACCTGCTGAGCGACGCCGACCTGGCGCGGCCTTGGGCCACCGAGGCACTGGCGGAATGGTCGCGAGCCCGGGACTCCGCGGCTCCCGAGATCTCGCTGGGTCCGGGTGACCTTCGCGCGCTACGCGACCTTCGAGCATCGTTCGTTTCGCTCGTGGACGGCGGCGAAACGGACCTCGGCAAGCCGATCAAGGCGGACCTCGACCTGCGCGACGGCGTCGTCCGGCTGTTCCCGTCCGGCACCGGACGGCAGTGGCTCGCTTCGGCACTGTGGACGGAGACACTGCTCGCGCAGCAGGCCGGGATCTGGTCGCGGCTGAAACTGTGCCGGCTCGACGGCTGCCGTTCGGCCTTCTACGACGTCTCGCGCAACAACAGCGGCGTCTGGCACGACGTCCGAACCTGCGGGAACGTCGCGAACCTGCGGGCGGCGCGGGAACGGAAGAAGGCGCTCAGCCCAACGACGCCAGCGCCGACGGAATAGGGATCTCCCCGCCGATGACGTCGAAACCCTGATTCTCGGCGAGCGGTTCTTCCAGCGTGGCGACCAGGACGGCGGCGACGTCGGCGCGGGAGACGCGGCCCGGTTCGAGATGACCGGCGATCTTGACGTGGCCGGTGGGCTGGTCGTCGGTGAGCGTGCCGGGCCGGACGATCGTCCAGTTCAGGCTCGAACGGCGCAGGACACTGTCGGAGATCTGCTTCGCCATCAGGATCGACCGCACCAGGCGATCACCCTGATCCGGTGAATCCGCGAACTGCGCGGAAAGCTGCACGAACCGCGAGACCCCCGCCTTCTCCGCCGCGCGGATGGCGGTCATCACGCCGTCACGGTCGACGAGGTCGACCGAGGCCTGGTCGGGATCGGGCGCGCCGATCGCGCTGATCACCACTTCGGACCCGGCGAGCGCCTCGACGAGATCGTCCGCGTCGGCGGTGACGTCGGCGACCACGGTCTCGGCGCCGAGCCCGGCGACCTGCTCGGCGCGGCGGCGGCTGCGCAGGCCCGCCCGCACCTGATGTCCCCGCCCCCGCAGGAGCCGGACCACGTGGATCCCCGTCCGCCCCGACGCTCCCAGCACTGTGACCCGCATGACAGAGAGTCTGCCCGAAGGCCACGCTCCCCGCATTTAGTCCTCTGAATGCGGGCAGTACGTGAAGGCCCCCTTCACTGCGCTAGACGCAATGAAGGGGGCCTTCACGTACTTCACCAAAGCTGGGGCTAGAGGATCTCCGCCGCCGAGCCGACGTCCGGCAGTCCGCCGACGTCGGGGTTCAGCTCCCCGGCCTCGACGAGTTCCGCCTTGACCTCGTGCGGTTTGATCCGCCCGTCGCGGATGTCCTCCGCGTAGTGGCACGCGACCCGGTGCCCGGTGCCGATCTCCCGCAGCTGCGGGCGGTCGGTGTCGCACAGGCTCTGCTGCTTCCACGGGCACCGCGTGTGGAAGCGGCAGCCGGACGGCGGCCGCGCCGGCGAGGGCAGGTCACCGGCGAGCAGGATCTGCTCGCGGCTGTCCTCCACCGTCGGATCCGGCACGGGGATCGCCGAGAGCAGCGCCCGCGTGTACGGGTGCAGCGGGTTCTCGTACAGCGTGTCGGCGTCGGCCTCTTCGACCAGCGAGCCGAGGTACATCACGCCGATGCGGTCGGAGATGTGACGCACCACCGCGAGGTCGTGCGCGATCACCAGGTACGTCAGCCCGAGCTTCTCCTGCAGATCCTCCAGGAGGTTGACCACCTGCGCCTGCACCGAGACGTCCAGCGCGGACACCGGTTCGTCGGCGACGATCAGGTCCGGCTCGACCGCCAGTGCCCGCGCGATGCCGATGCGCTGACGCTGACCGCCCGAGAACTCGTGCGGGTACTTCCGCAGCGAGGACTCCGGAAGCCCCACGGCGGCAAGGAGTTCGCGCAGCCGCTTGGCCGTCGCCTCCTTGTCCTTGTCGAGGCCGTGCGCCTTCATCCCTTCGGTCAGAATGGATTCCACCGACTGCCGAGGGTCCAAAGAGGACATCGGGTCCTGGAACACCATCTGCATCCGGCGGCGGGCCTTGCGCAGTTCCTCGCCCTTGAGCCCGGCGACGTCGGTGCCGTCGAAGACGACCTTGCCGTCGGTCAGCTCGGTCAGCCGGAGGATCGCCCTGCCCAAAGTGGACTTCCCGCAGCCGGATTCCCCGACCAGACCGTAGGTTTCACCCCGGCGGATGGCCAGATCGACGCCGTCGACGGCGAACACGTGCCCGACCGTGCGGTCGACCACGATGCCGCGTTTGATCGGGAAGTGCACCTTGAGGTCGTCGACCTCCAGGAGCACGTCCTGCGGCGGTACCGTGTGGGTCATCGGGCCCCTCCTCGTGCGGCCACGGCCGGGATCACCGGGTTGTGGCAGCGCAGCAGCCCGTTGCGATCCGGGGTCAGCTGCGGTGAAACCTCCCGGCACACGCCGAGAGCGTTCGGGCAGCGGGGCGCGAACGCGCAGCCGCCGTCCCACGGGATGTTGTCGGCGACGGATCCCTTGATGGGGATCAGTTTCTCGCCGCGGCCCGCGTCGAGACGCGGGATCGAGGCGAGCAGGCCGTGCGTGTAGGGATGCCGCGGCTCGGCGAACAACGCGTGCCGCTCCGCGCGCTCGACGATCTTGCCGCCGTAGAGCACGTTGACCTGGTCGCAGAGACCGGCGACGACACCGAGGTCGTGCGTGATCATGATCAGCGCGGTCCCGGTGTCCTGCACCAGTTCCCGCAGCAGCGCGAGGATCTGCGCCTGGATCGTCACGTCGAGCGCGGTGGTCGGCTCGTCGGCGATGAGCAGCCGCGGACGGCACGCCAGCGCGATCGCGATCAGCGCGCGCTGCCGCATCCCGCCGGAAAGCTGGTGCGGGTACTCGGAAAGCCGCCGGGTCGGGTCGGGGATGCCGACCTTGTCCAGCAGTTCCGCCGCTTCCACCGACGCCGCCTTGCGCGCCATCCCGCGGTGCCGTTCCAGCACCTCGGTGATCTGCAGCCCGATCGGGATGACCGGGTTCAGCGAGGACAGCGGGTCCTGGAACACCATGCCGAGATCGCGACCCCGGCGGTCCCGCATTTCCTTGTCCGACAGGCGAAGCAGATCCGCGCCTTCGAACGACACTGAACCACTGACCTGGTTGCCGCGCTTCGCGAGCAGCCGCATGATCGCCAGCGAGGTCACGGACTTGCCGCAACCGGACTCGCCGACGAGACCGACCGTCTGGCCGGGTTCGACGTCGAAACTGACCTCGTCCACCGCGGTGAACGGCTTCTCGCCACGCCGCTGGAAAACGACCTTGAGGTCGCGTACTTCAAGGAGAGCCATGAAAGATCACCGCCTGTTCTTCGGATCGAGGGCTTCCCGCAAGGACTCGCCGAGCAGCGTGAACCCGAGCGCGACGATGATGATCGCGATGGCCGGGTAGTACGCCAGCTCGGGACGGATGTCGAGGAACTGCCGAGCGCTGCGGCTCAGCATGATGCCCCATTCCGCCCGGTTCGGGTCCGGGTCGCCGAGACCGAGGAACGACAGCGCCGCCGCCTCGAGGATCGCGGTGGCCAGGGTCAGCGTGGCCTGCACGATGACCGGGCCGAGCGAGTTGGGCAGCATGTGCCGCAACACGATCGCGCCGCGTTTGACGCCGAGCGACGTCGCCGCGAGCACATGGTCGCTGTTTCTCTGCGCGAGCATCGAACCGCGCAGCAACCGCGCGAAGATCGGCACGCCGACCATCGACACGGCCACGATCACGGTCCACTGGCTCGGCTTCTGGAACAGCGCGGCGACCGAGATCGCCAGCAGCAGCGACGGCACCGACAGCATGACGTCGACGAGGCGCATCAGCACCGTGTCGACCCAGCCGCCGAAGGCACCGGCGAGACCGCCGATGATCATGCCGACCACGACGCCGATGATCGTCGCGAGCACACCGACCAGCAGCGTGTTCTGCGCGCCGACCAGCAGCCGCGAAAGGTAGTCGCGACCGAAGTCGTCGACACCGAGCGGGAAACCGGCCTGGGCGCCGGGGATGATGCCCTGGCCGAGGATGACCTCGCTCTGCAGGTACCGCTCGTACGGGTCCTTCGGCGCGATGAACGGCGCCAGGATCGCCAGCAGCAGGAACAGCAGGGTGATCACGCCACCGGTGATCGCGACCGGGCTCCGCAGCATGCGGCGGACCGCCTCGCCACCGAGGCTGTGCCCCTTCGCCGACGTCGCGGCGAGCTTGTCGATCGGTTCCTTCTTCTTGTTCAGCAATGTGTTCATCGGACACGCACCCTCGGGTCGATGAGCCCGTACGAGATATCGACCAGCGTGTTCACCAGCACGTAGACCAGCGCGCCGAACAGCAGCAGCGCCTGCAGACGCGGGTAGTCACGCCGTTCGATGCCCTCGGCGAGCAGGAAGCCCAGGCCGCGGAAGTTGAAAACACGCTCGGTCAGCACGGCGCCACCGAGCAGCGCGCCGGTCTGCAGGCCGATGACGGTGACCACCGGCAGGAGCCCGTTGCGGAGCACGTGACGGCGCCGGACGATCGGCTGGGTCAGGCCCTTCGAGTTGGCCGTGCGGATGAAGTCCTCGTTCAGCACGTCCAGCACCGACGCGCGGGTGATCCGGACGATCACCGCGAGCGGGATGGTGGCGAGCGCGAACGCGGGAAGGATCAGGTGGGTGATCGCGTCCCAGGCGGCGTCCCATTCCTGGGTGATGATGCCGTCGAAGACCGCGAAGCCGGTGACGGTGGTGGCGTCGAGACCCGCCATCTGACGGCCCTGCGACGGAAGTCCGAGCGGAGCGGCCAGCGCGTCCTGCATCATGTAGCCGAGGAAGAACACCGGCACCGCGACCCCGACCAGCGAGAGCACGATGATGATGTTGTCGACGGCACCGCCGCGGAAGCGGGCGGACAGGTAGCCGAACGGGATGCCGAGCCCCACCGCGATGAGCATCGCGCAGAAGCCGAGCTCGAGGGTGGCGGGCAGGAAGTTCCCGATCTCCGACATGACCGGCTGGGCGGAGACCAGCGAGTTGCCGAAGTCGCCGGTGATCGCCCGGCCGAGGAACTTGAAGTACTGGACGAAGATCGGATCGTCGAGGCCGAGAAGCTTGTTCAGGTCGGCGATCTTCTCCGGGGTCGCCTTGTCACCCAGGAGGGCGCCGGCGGGGCCACCGGGCAGGGACCGGAGCCAGGCGAAGATCAAAATGGACAGGATCAAGAGCGTCGGTATCGCTTGTAGCAGCCGACGCACGAGAAAACGGAGCACGTGCGTTCCTTTGTTGCCAGCCCGGGATGGACTTCAGGGGGTGGGCGCGGTAGCACCCACCCCCTGAGCCACTAGTGGTGGAGGATCAGTTGACCGTGACGGTGTAGAAGCGCTCGTCGGTCAGCGGGCTGGCCACCAGACCCTTCACCTTCGGGCCGACGACGATCGCCGGGGGGCCGTAGGAGATCGGGATGGCGGGCAGGTACTCCATGATCTTCTGGTTCACTTCCTGGTACGCCTTGGTGTGCGCCTCGCCGGCGGGCGCGGCGTCCGCGGCCGAGATGGCCGAGAACAGCGCCGAGTCGTTGAAGCCGAACTCCGGCTTCTCGCGACCGAAGAAGGTGCCCACGAAGTTGCCGGCGTCGTTGTAGTCACCGGTCCAGCCGAGCAGGTGCACGTCGTGCTTGCCCGCCTTCTGGACGTCGTCCTTGTAGCCACCGTTCCACGGCTTGGCGATCGGCTCGACCTTGATGCCCATGGCCTTCATGTCCTCGGACAGCGAGGTGAAGATGTCCGCCGGGTTCGGCATGTACGGCCGGGTGACCTCGGTCGGGTAGTAGAACTTCAGGGTCATGCCCTCGGCGCCGGCTTCCTTCAGCAGGTCTTTCGCCTTCTGAAGGTTGTAGTCGTACTTGGTGACGTTCTCGTTGTAGCCGTCGATCGCCTTCGGCACGAACTGGGTCGCGGTCTCGGCGCCCTCGGGGAGCTTCGACTTCACGAACTGGGCGCGGTTGAGGCCGTAGGCCAGCGCCTGACGGACCTTGAGGTCCTTCAGCTTCGGGTTGTTCTTCTGGTTGATGCCCAGGTACAGGATGTTGAACGACGGGCGGATGAGCACCTGCTCGCCGTCGTTGCGCAGCAGGCCGTAGTCCGCGGGCGACGGGTAGTCGTAGCCCTGGATGTCGCCGGCCTTGAGCGCCTGCTTGCGGGCGTTCTCGTCCGGGATGACCTTGAAGACCAGCTTGTCGAGCTTGGCCGTCTGGGTCGGCGAGTCGGTGGCCTTGGAGAGCGTGATCTCACCCTTGGCCTGGTCCCAGCTCTCGAACTTGAACGGGCCGGTGCCGGTCGGGTGCTTCAGCGCGTACTCCGGGTAGGAGAACGAGTCACCGCTCTGGGTGACCTGGTCCGCGTTGTACTTCTTCAGCGCGTCCGGGCTCTGGATCGAGAACGACGGCAGCGTGAAGGCGGCCGGGAAGGCACCCTTGGCCTTGTTCAGGTTCAGGACGGCGGTCGACTCGTCCTTGACCTGGCAGTCCTTGAACACCGGGGCGCCGGAGGCGTCACCCTCGTTCTTGGCGAAGCCCTCGAAGACGTCGCCGTAGTAGATCATCTGGCTCTGGGCGGCGGCGCCCTTCATGTTGAACATGCGGTTGAAGTTGAAGCAGACCGCTTCGGCGTTGAACGGGGTGCCGTCGTGGAACTTCACGCCCTTCTTCAGGCTGAAGGTCCAGGTCTTGCCTTCGTTGCTGCCTTCCCACTTCTCCGCCAGGCCGGGCTCGAGGTCCGCGGTCCCCGGCTTGTTCATGATCAGGGTGTCCATCATCTGGCGGATGATGCGGAAGGTCTCACCGTCGTCGTTGAAGAGCGGGTCGAAAGTCTTCGGGTTACCGGCGGCGCCGAAGACCATGGTGCCTCCCGAGCCACCCCCTGCGCCTTCTTCACGCTTCGATTCGGCACAGGCGGAAATGGAGACCGCGAGTGCGCCGGCAAGCCCGATCAGGGCCACACGGCGTGCTCGGGTCACCCGCAGTTGCTGCATCTGGCACCCCTTGAGGAGATTTTCGGTGTTTAGGCACCGTCCGGTCGGTCGGTAACTCGAACTCCACGGACGATCGGTGTGCCCGCCGACACTAGCGGGAACTCAGCCCGCACTTAAGCACGCGAGGTTACGATCGCGCTACACGACGGCCAATACGACCGCAAAGTGTCCGCAATTCCGGACGGAGTGTAATCAATTCCCGACCACTAACGCGCAGAGTGCCGGGTCACTGACTCAAATGGGTGTCCACCACTACAACCAATGGGTGCCGGAGGAAACAGGACATCGGCAGGACATTGGGCCGCACTCACGTGATCGAAGGCGGAACTCGCGTGATCAGAGGCGGAACACCCGAGTGCGGCCTTCAATCACGCGAGTCACGTCCCTGATCACGCGAGTCCCGCCTCCGCGCACGCCGCGCCTGGGTGCCGAACGGTCCTCACCACTCGCGAGGGGTGACCACACGATCGGCCGCGGCCCTGGTCCCGTCGACGGCGAACCACCCGCGCTCGAACAGCTGCCAGCGCCGCAGTTCCGCCCTCGATCCCTCGCCGTCCCGCTCGGCGGCGCGGTCGAGACGTTCGGCTTCACTGCCGCCATCGAGCCAGGTCAGCAGGGACAACGAGGGCCGCATCCGCGCGCGGCCGCTGGAAACGCCTTCCAGCACCAGAACCTCGGGGACCGGGATCTCGACCTCTTCACCCGGCAGCGGGACGCCGGTGGACCAGTCCACTCGCCGGTAGCGGCCGGGCCTGCCCGCGCGCAGCGGTTCCAGCACGCCGGTCTCCAGCCGCGGCCACCACGAAACGGGTTCGTCCCAGGTGGCGAACTCGTCGGTGCTCACCAGCGCCACCCGCGCACCGCGACCGGCGAGTTCCGCCACGATCTTCCCGGCCAGCGTGGACTTCCCGGAGCCGGAAGGGCCGTCGACGGCGAGTACGCGGACGGCGCCCAACCTCGGCGGGGCGGCGAAAAAGGCGTCGATCAGCGTGCGCGTGCGGGGCTCACTTCGGGGAGCCCTTTGACGTTGTCGGGCGTGGCCGTCCGCGCTTCGAGCGCGGCGACGCGTTCTTCCAGGTCACGCTGGGCGTCGGCGAGTTCGCAGCGGAGCAGCGCGATCTCCTCGACGGAGGTCCGGACCTCTTCTTCGAGGTGACCGACCTCGGTCGACAGATGCAACGCGACCAGTGCCAGCACGACACCGGCCAAGAGGAATACGAAGTTCGACGGCGTCTGCACGCCGGTTATCCGCGCCAGGAAGTCGGCGGCCTGCGGAACGAGGGCGAGCACGACCACGCCGACGGCGAGGACGAGCCAAACACCCGCGTACTTTTCCCGCAGTTTCCGCCGCCGCATCATCTCGAGGACGACGAACAGCACCAGACAGGCGACGACGATGCTGAGAATGCGCCAGCCAGCCATAATCAGCTCCTTTTACGCCGAATCCGACGAGTCGACGGCGGGGCGGCGGCGCACGAGCGCCAGCAGCAGGGCGAGTCCGGCGCGGCCGAGGTAGACGGCCGATTTCACCGGAGAATGGCTCGGTGTGCCACCGGCCCGTTCCCGCATGATCACCGGGATTTCCTTGATCTTCAGTTCGGCGCGGATCGCCATCACCAGCGATTCGACCGTGTCGCCGAGGTATTCGGCCGGGTAGTACGCGGCGAACAGTTTGATCGCGCGCGGGCCCATCGCCTTGAACCCGGAGGTCACGTCGGTGAGCTTGGTCTTCCCGAGCCGGGAGAAAACGAGCGAGAGCACGACCATCGCGTATTTCCGCGGGCCGCTGGCCTTGTACGAACCCTTGCCGGCGAACCGCGAACCGATCGCGATGTCGGCGTCGTCGAGCGCGTCCAGCAGGGCGGCGACCTCGTCCGGATCGTGCTGGCCGTCCGCGTCCACCTGCACGACGACGTCGTAGCCGCGGGCGGCCGCGTACCGGAAGCCGGTGCGCATCGCCCCGCCGACGCCGAGGTTCACCGACAGGCGGGCCACCTCCGCGCCCGCCGCGCGGGCGAGCTTGGCCGTGTCGTCGGACGAACCGTCGTCGACCACCAGCACGTCCATGCCCGGCAAGGACTGCTTGACCTGGGAAATGACCGCGCCGACACTGGCCTGCTCGTTCAAGGCAGGCATCACGATGAGTACGCGGCGGGTGGTCACGGACGTACTGGACACTGGATCACTCTATCTTCTTACTGGCCGTGAGCGGTGTCGGACCCGGCGGGGACGCCGGAGGCGACCACACCTTGCTGACCTTCGATTTCGTAAACCGACGCGTCGAGGTTGTGGAAGACGCGCTTGAAACCCGGAGTGATGTCGAGCCGCTGGAGCCCCACCGCGGACTGCGCGTTGGGGGCCACCTTGCCCTTGCCGACCAGCACGTAGCGCACCTTGAGATCGGTGAGCGCCTCGCGCACGCGCGGCTCGCGGTTGATGTCGTTGAGGAACACGCTGAGCCAGCCCGCCTTGGTGGTGAACTCGGCGCCGTAGTTCGTCCACTCGACCGGCTGAACCCCGGCGAGCGCGTACATCCACACCGAGCCGTCGGCCTTGTCGTTCATCACACGCTCGCCCGGCACGACGTGCTTCCCGAGCCAGGCGTAGGCCTCTTCCTCGCCCTTGCTGACCGAGGGCCCTTCCGTGCCGTAGTTCATCGCGAGCCGCGCGGAGTTGCGGCCGATGTACCCGCCTCGGCTCAGCACGGTGACCACGAGACCGACCACGAGCGCGCCCGCGATGGCCGCGGTGACCGGGTTCAGGTTCGGTTTGCGCTCGCCGATCTTCTCGGCGAACTTGCCCGACGCGGTGTGCACGAACTCGCCGAACGCGACGGCGCCTGCCAGCGGCACGAGCGCGCCGATCCGCCAGTGGTCGTTGTAGAACACGCCGGTCAGGGTGTGGATGAGCGGGGTCTCCAGCGAGATCGTCGCGGCGAACAGGCCGCCGAGTACCACGTACGCGCCGACCATCCAGAGCATCCGCCGGTGCTTGACCAGGAAGAACACACCGATGATCGCCGGGATGCCGATCCACCACTGCGGGAACGACGCCATCGGCGAGAACGTGATCGTCTGCCCGAGCGCGCCGGACACGCTGGTCTCCGAGGCCCAGAACGCGCTCGTCACGCCGCCGGCGTTGTAGAGCGCGGGAAGGACCTGTGGCACGCCGAGCACGACCGCCATCACGATCGTCGCGATCAGCGAGGCGGCGCTGCGGCGCCAGCCGATCTTCTCGAAGCGGAACAGCACCGCGAGCAGGATCAGCAGGAAGTAGACCATGATCACGAAGATCAGGCTGGTGTGCAGGCCGGCCAGCCCGGCGACGCCGACGCCGATCGCGAGCGGTCCGGCGACGCCGTTCGGCTTGAGCAGCAGGCGGGCGAGCGCGAGCATCGCGGGCACGAGCGCCACGCCGGCGACGTACGGCCACAGCGGGCCGCGCCACAGCGAGTCGTACGGGAACGCGGTGAACCAGGTGGACACGGCCGCCGCGGCCGCGGTCGCGAGGACCGGCATCCGCCAGGCGCGGCACATCGCCGCGACCCCGACCGGGACGGTCAGCACGACCATGAGCGCCGCCAGGTTCAGCGTCGGCATCATCGTCAGGCCGCCCTTGCCGAAGACCAGGGCGAGCAGCGCGTGGTAGGTGTCCGGGTAGAAGTAGTCGGTCTGGTTCGGCAGGTTCGCGATGGTGCCGACGGTCGACGCGCGCGCGTCACCGTGTTCGGCGATCCAGCGCACGAGGTTGCCGTGGAACGGGGCGTCCCAGCCCTGCTGGACGTTGTCGAGACTGTGCGAACCGCGCAGGAAGGTCACCGTGCCGACGCCGAGACCGACCAGGACACCGGCACCGATCAGCAGGTGGTCGCGCAGGGAACGCTTCGACTCGTCGTCGTCTTCGTCCTCGGACCAGTCCGGGTGCCGCTTCGCGGTGAAGCGGAGCACGAGGAAAGAGAGCGCGAAACCGACGACGGACAGCAGGAGCACCCAAAGGCCGACGTTCAGCATCGTCCAGCGGATGCCGAAGCGGCCGAGGATCGGGATGCCGATGGCGACGAGACCGAAGGTCAGCAGCGGGGCCGCGGCGGCGAGGGTCCAGCCGCGCAACCGGATCGCGGCACCGAAGACGAGCCCCGGCAGCCAGAACGCCAGCAAGACCAAAAGAACGTTCATCGAATTCGCTGTCCAACCCTATTCGGCGTTAATAACGCCACCCCGTTCGCGGCGCGCGATGGCGCGGCCACACTATCGAGACGTTTCGGACGGCTTCGCGTTGCCCGCCTCGGGCGTGCCTCTCACCACGAACGCCATCACGACCAGCAGGCCGACGGTGGGTCCGGCGGCGAGCCCGACGACGGCGCGCACGACCGTGTCGCCGGGGAAGAACAGCAGGACCAGCGCGGTCGCGACGACGACGGCGGCCCAGGTGATCAGCACCTTCGTGGCCTTGGCCTGCGCGACGAGGACGGCGGCGAGCAGCTGCATCGCGGCCAGCAGCACCGACGACCAGACCAGCCCGGCCATCCACCAGGCCTCGGGATCGTTCTTGGCGCCGTAGACCAGGCGCACCACCCACGGGCCGATGAGCCAGCCGATCAGCGCGCCGAGCGCCGCGAGCGCCAGCGCGCCCGCCGAACCGAGCGCGAGCAGCTTCCGCAGCCGGTGTTTGCCCTCCTCGGTGCTGGACAGACGCACCACGGTCGGGACCGCGAGAGCCTGGACCGGCGCCATCAGTGTGAGTGGCGTCCTGGCCACGAACAGGGCGAGGAAGAGCACGCCGAGCGCGTCCTTGTCGCCGCCGGGCGCGAGCAGGCTGACCAGCGCCGGGTAGCCGGTGATCACGCTCGCGGTGAGCCCCGCGCCCGCCAGCAGCATCAGCATGTTCGTGACGATCGGCCGCGCGGGCTCGTCGGCGTCCAGCTTCGGGTCGACCAGCTTGGCGGCGCCGCGGGCGAACAGCAACCACGCGAACGAGCCGGTCGCGGCGGCGATGGCGAACCAGTACAGCTGGGTGAGCCCGGCGACCACCAGCGCGGCGACCACGAGGATCCGCACGGCGGCCTCGACCAGGATCAGCCACGAGTAGGACCGGACGTGGTCCTGGCCGATCAGCAGACCGCGCGCGGCGAACTGGAAGGCGAACGACAGCCCGCCCGCGAGCACGATCACGGCGAGCGCGAACTGGCCGCCGTAGACCTTGTCGGTCACCGCCGGGATCAGCGTGAACAGGGCCGCGACGGCGACCGCGACCAGGCTGGTGACGAAGGCGAGTACCGCGGGGCGGCCCGCCTTGCGGCCTTCGAGCGCGGCGTGCGCGGACTGGCGCGAGATCTCCTGTTCGAGCGGGGACAGGGCCGCGCCCAGCCCCATCAACATGCCCCAGAAGGAGAGCAGGACCGCGTTGTCGGCAGGCGACAGCGTCCGGCCCCAGACCACGGTGAGGACGTAGCCGAGCGCGATGGCGATCAGCAGGTAGACACCGATGCGACCGGCGGATTTCCCGGTGTCCTTCGCCAGTTTTTCGCTGCTCACCGCGCTGCTCATTTACGGAGCCGCGCCCGCAGCGCCATGAAGAGGCCTCGGAGTGCCCCGGCGCCGAAGCCGGCGGCGAAGACCGGGGTGAGCTGGGCGACGGCCTTGGCCTCGGCCTTGGTCGCGCCGAACTTGGTCACCGCGAACCCGGCGGCCGTCGACCCCGCGGCGGCCAGCGCGACGGCGGTCTTCGGGCGCTTCGCGGCGACACCGAGGCCGAGCACGCCGACGGCCATCGCGGCGAACAGGCCGTTGCGCGCGGGCCCGGGCGACGCGAGATACGAATCGACGAACGTGGTGCCGCGGAAATACGACTGCCCGACGAACTTCTTGAACGAATCGCGGCCGTGGTAGGTCGCGGAGAAGTCCGGGGCGAGGAAGATGCGGTGGCGTTCCGCGATCCAGCGCAGAACACCCGTGTCGTCACTGGCGAAACGGACGTCTTCGAAGAGCGACTCGAACGCGTTGGACGAATCCTCGAGAACGTCCTTCGGCGCGGAAAAGAATCCGGTGCCTTTCGGGAAGACGTCGAACTCGTCGATACCGAACGACATCAACCGCGGGTTCGCGCAATAACGGCGCCACGGGATCTTGACCAGCCCGGCCATGAATCCCGCGTACGGATTGTGTTCGGACGCGACGTTGATGTGACCGTTCCACACCGTGCGCTCGGGGTGGTCGACGAGCTGGTCGCGGAGGAAGGTGAGCGAACCCGGGTCGACGATCACGCGGCTGTCGAGCAGCAGGATCTGCCGTCCCGACGCCTTCGCGATGCCCGCGCGGCGTGCCTCGAACCGGCCGCTGTTCGGCTGGGTGAGGACGGTGATGCCGTACAGCTCCTGCAGCTTGGCGAGCTTGCCGCCGGTGCCGTCGGTGCTGCCGTCGTCGACCACGACGACCTCGACCGGCCAGTTCGCCACCTGTGCCGACGCGATCAGCGCGCCGACACTGCGGTCGATCCAGTCCTGCTCGTTGTAGACCGGGATCACGACGGACAGGGCCGGGAGGAGCGAATTCGCACTCACCCCGGCGAGGCTACCTTGCGCGGCCCACCAGTATCCTTCGGGCACCGCAGACCCCGACAGAATGGCTCTTCCGGTGATTTCCTTCATTCTCGGCACCACGGCGGAACTGATCAAAATCGCGCCGGTCTACCACGGCATCCTCGAACGCGGGGTCCGGCCGAAGATCTGGTTCACCGCCCAGCACGTCGACGAGGTTTCGGACGTTCTCGCCGACCTGGACCTCCCCGAGCCCGACGTCTGGCTCGTGCCGAAGGAGAAGGCGCACAACCTGGAGTCGCCCGCGCAGGTGCCGGGCTGGGCCGCGCAGGTGCTGCGGACCGCGTGGGGCCGCCGGGCCGAGCTGAAGGCCGCGCTGGTCGAGGACGGGCGTCCGCCGCTGGTGCTGGTGCACGGCGACACCTTCACCACGCCGTACGGCTCGCTCATCGGGAAGCGGATCCTCAAGTCGCGGGTCGGGCACGTCGAGGCGGGTGCGCGGTCGGGCAGCATCATGTCGCCGCTGCCGGAGGAGCTGAACCGGAAGATCGCCGCGAAGATCGTCGACATGCACTTCGCGCCCAGCGCGCGTGAGGTGAACAACCTCCGCAACGCCCGCGGCGTCGTCGTCGACACCGAGGCGAACACCGCGATCGACGCGATGCGGATGGCCATCAACGGGCCGCTGGACGTCGAGGGCCTGCCGGAGAAGTTCGGCCTCGCCACCCTGCACCGCTTCGAACTGGTCTCGCGCGCGGACAAGTACCGCGAGGCGCTGGAGATCCTGCGCGAGCAGAGCAAGCAGATGCCGATCCTCTACATGGCGGGCGCGCCCGAGCGCGAGAAGATCCGCGCGCTCGGCCTGGCGAACCTGTTCGACGAGAAGAACTTCATCATCCAGCCGAAGATGCGGTATCTGAAGTTCCTGCCGCTCGTCGCGCGCGCCGAGTACGTCGTCACCGACTCGGGCGGCCTTTCGGCCGAGTGCTACTACCTCGGTCTGCCGTGCGCCGTGCACCGCGAGCGCACCGAGACGCCGCAGCACCTCGGCGAGACCGTCGTGCTGACCGAGATGCGCGGGGACAAGCTGCAGAACTTCCTCGACACCTACCAGAACCGCCGCGGCGAGTCCTGGGTCGACAAGTTCCACCCGTCGGAGATCATCGTCGACACTCTCGCGCGGCTGGGTTACTGCTGACGCTTCGCGCTCGCTCACGAACGCCATGAAAGGTCCTTTCCTTGCAAATTTTGCAAGGAAAGGACCTTTCATGGCATCGGGGAGCTAAAGAGCCCGCCGGCCGGACAGCGCCCGGCCCAGCGTCAGCTCGTCCGCGAACTCCAGGTCACCGCCCATCGGCAGCCCCGACGCCAGCCGCGTCACGGTCAGGCCCGGGAAATCGCGAAGCATCCGCACGAGATACGTCGCGGTCGCCTCGCCTTCGGTGTTCGGGTCGGTCGCGATGATGATCTCGCTGATCTCCGCGCCACCGATCCGGGCGAGCAGTTCACGCATGCGCAACTGCTCGGGTCCGATACCGGACAACGGGTCCAGCGCGCCGCCGAGCACGTGGTAGCGGCCCTTGAACTCACGCGTCCGCTCGACCGCGAGGACGTCCTTCGGCTCCTCGACCACGCAGATGACCGTGAGGTCGCGGCGGGTGTCGCGGCAGATCCGGCAGGTCTCCTGCTCCGAGACGTTGCCGCAGACCTCGCAGAACTGCACGCCTTCCTTGACCTTGCCGAGTACTTCCTGCAAGCGCGCGATATCCGCGGGATCGGCCGCCAGCAGGTGGAAGGCGATCCGCTGCGCGCTCTTGGGACCGACGCCGGGCAGCCGCCCGAGCTCGTCGATCAGATCCTGGACGACACCCTCGTACAAGCTAGCCGCCGAGCCCGGGGAAGCCGCCGAGGTCCGGCATTCCGCCGCCGAGGCCGCCGGCGAGCGGGCCGAGCTTCTGCTCGGTGAGCTTCTGCGCGTTGGCCGAGGCATCGCGGACAGCCGCGACGACCAGGTCGGACAGAGTCTCGACGTCGTCCGGGTCGACCACCTTGGGGTCGATGGACAGCGACTTGAGCTGGCTGTCGCCGGACACGGTCGCGGTGACCAGGCCGCCGCCGGAAGTACCGGTCACCTCCGTGTTGGCCAGCTCTTCCTGGGCCTCGACCAGCTTCTGCTGCATCTGCTGTGCCTGCTGCATGATCTGCGACAGGTCGAAGCCGCCACCGGGTTGCACCATGATCCGATCGGTCCTCTCCTGGAAAATCCCGTGCCGCCTACCAGCCTAGCCGTCACCCGTGTGGCACCGTGGGCGCCGTGCGACGACGGATGGGCCTGGTGCTGGCGATCGGATTGACGCTGTTCACGGCGTGCGGGGTGGACACCCCCGCGTCTTCGCCGTCGAGTCCGCCGCCGCCCGGCACCACCACGGTCTTCACCACCCTTCCGCAGCCGAGCCCCACGACGAGCGCTCCGCCATCGAGCGCGCCTCAGCCGCCGCCGAGCAGCCAGCAGCCGCCGAAAACCGGCAAGGTCGTCGTGCTGGATCCCGGGCACAACGGCGGCAACTCCGGCAAGCCGGGCGAGATCAACAAGCAGGTCCCGGCGGGGCGCGGCAAGACGAAACCGTGCAACACCACCGGAACCTCGACGGATTCCGGCTACACCGAGCACGCGTTCACCTGGGACGTCTCGCAGCGGATCTCGCAGGCGTTGGCGGCCAAGGGAATCCGCGTCATCCTCACCCGGCAGAACGACACCGGCGTCGGACCGTGCGTCAACGAACGCGCCGCGATCGGGAACGACGCCGGGGCGGACGCGGTCGTGTCGATCCATGCGGACGGCTCGAATTCCGCCGGAGCGCACGGTTTCCACGTCGCGTACTCGGCACCGCCGCTGAACGCCCAGCAGGGTGAGCCGTCGATGAGGCTCGCGACGGCGTTGCGGGACGGCCTCCGCGCGGGCGGTTTCCCGACCTCGACGTACCTCGGCTCGAACGGGCTCGCCCCGCGCGCCGACCTCGGCGGGCTCAACCTCTCGACCCGCCCCGCCGCGCTCGTCGAATGCGGGAACATGCGCAACGCCGCCGAAGCCGCCGCGATGGCGAGCGAAGAGGGGCGGCAGCAGTACGCGGCCGTCATCGCGAAGGCGATCGAGGACTACCTCGCGGCGTAGGGCGCCGGACCGAACCGGACGACTCGCGTGATCAGGTGGCCGACTCGCGTGATCAGACGGACGTCGCGCGTGTCGTCCGTCTGATCACGCGTGACGTCTGGCTGATCACGCGTGATGTCAGGGCTTGAGCAGCACCGGGCTGCCGGTGACCTCGACGGAGCCCGATTCGATCGCCGGCCGTGTCCCGTCGAGGCGTTCCGCGCTGCCCGGCGCCGACAGCCGCACGGTGCCCGAGGGAGCCCACGCGATCCGGAACTCCATGCCGTTGCGCGTGAACCGGCATCGCCACAGGTTCTCCGGCAGCCCGGCCCGCGTGCCCTCGCCGCAGGACCGGATCTTCGCGCCGTCGAGCCAGCGGCCGAGCCGTTCGACGTGGGCGGCGGCGCGGGTCGGCGGTCCGCCCGCCGGCTGGAGCACGATCGGCACGCGGTCGCTTCCCCAGTTGTAGAAGTACATCCGCTTGAAGCGCGCGTAAAGACCGGTCAGGAAGATGCGAGCGGCGTAGTCCGCGGCGACGGCGGGGTCGACCGGCGGCTGCAACGGGACGTCGAAATCGGGGCCGGTGCTCCACAGGTTCGCGTGCCCGTTGGCGCGGTGGAAACTCCGCTGGATCTCGTCCGCGACGGCGAGCATCGTCTCCGGCGGGTCCGCCATCCTGCCCGGATGCAGTTTGACCGCGGCGGCGTCGCAGCTTTCGTAGCCGCGGAGTTCACCGAACCGCTCCATGATTCGCCGATACGCGGGATCGGCGAGGTGCCCCATCGACGGGCAGACCACGGTGGCGCCGGGATCACCAGCCTTGATGAGCCGGCTCGCCCGCCGGACCATCTCCACCAGCCGTTCGACCGGACCGGTGAAGTACTTGGGATGGTTGGCCATGTCCCACAGCTCGTAGGACTCGATCCGGCCGCGGTACCGCTCGACCACCTTCCCGACGAAGGAGTCCCAGTCCGCGAGGTCTTCGGGCGGTGCCGCCCGGGAGCCGTCCGGGTAGGCCGACGGCGGTCCGCCCGGCGCCGCCCAGCCGGGGGTGCCGCCGAAGACGTACAGCACCGGGAGCCCCGCCTGGTTCGCGCCGTCGACCAGTCTGTCCAAAGTGGACCAAACCGGCCTGCCGCGTTCCGGTTCGAGGTTCTGCCAGCGGGTCTCCGAATCCCAGAGCCGGACCGCGCCGACGCCGAACGTCGGCATCAGCCCGGTCTCGCTGTTGGTCGTCACGCCGAAGAACGCACTGTCCACAGGGGACGGGAACTCGGTCCACATCGGGGCATGGATCGCCGGCGCGACCGGTTCCGCCGCGGGGACCGCGCTCGCCCCGACCACGGTGACCATGACGAGCGACGCCAGCAGCGGCCACCACCCGATCCGGTCACGCCCCCTCGGCTCGGGGACCGGATGCGGGGCGGGAGGCGCGGACGCGACCTCTCCCCGTGCCGCGTCCGCGCGTTCCCACAGCCGGAAGAGCTTCGACAGTTCGTCGCGCTCGGCCTCGCAGACCGTCGCGATCCGTTCCAGCGGGCCGAACGCGGCCGGCACGCTGGCACCGCTGCAGTAGCGGTGGACGGTCGATCGGCTCAGATGCGCCTTGGCGCCGATCCGTTCGTAGCTTTGCCCGCTACGCCGTTTCAGCCCTTCGAGCAGTTCCGCCAAGGCCTGGCCGTGTTCTCCTCCTGCCATGGGTCCCTCCCCCGGATGGTGCCCACGAAGCGTCACCGATGACCCGCGAACGGGACACACCTTTTCGTCCCAGCGAAAACATCACCAGGCCCCGGCCTCCCGGAAACGTCTCACGCGCCCGTGTCTCCGCAGGTCAGCAGAGGCTTGTCGTCCCACCCTCCCGGATTAGGCCGATCGGCTTGTCTCAGCGGGTCCGGCACGTTTGAGTTACCGCCGGAGAAGAAAATGCCGTCTTGAGGGGGACCAGGCATGACTCTGCGCATGATCTTCGATCGGAAGGATCTCCAGGGGATCCGCATAGCCGACGCACCGGACCCGCTGTGGGAGCTGGTCCTCGGCTCGCATCAGCTGAGAGAGGACCGCCCGTCGGCCTGGCGGCAGCGGGTCCAGCAGAACCTGCGTCAGAACGAGGAAGCGGCACGATCGCTGAAGACGCTGTTCACCCTCGTCCCACCGAAGGGGAACTTTCCCGATTTCCTGACCCCGCCCACGACGGCGGGCTCCTTCGAAAGCGGGCTCGAAGCGGTGGCGTGCACCCCTCGCGGACGGCTGTGCGCCGATCTCCGGACCGTGTTCACCGGCGCCGCCCCGACCTGGGTGAAACGGCTCGCCGACGGCGATCGCGACGAGGTCCACGGGGTCGTCGGCGCGCTGCGCGACGCGTACGACCTGGTGATCGCGCCGGTCTGGCACAGCATGCGCGAGACCGTCGCCGCCGACCGGGCCCGGCGGGTCCGCACGCTGGCCACCGAAGGCGCGGGGGCGATGATGCGCGGCATCCCCGGCGTCCGCGGCTGGGACGGCGAGGTGCTGGAGATCGCGTACCCCCGGCAGCGGACCGTCCATCTCGGCGGCCGGGGACTGACCCTGATCCCGAGCCGGTTCTGCGCGAAAACGCCGGTCACCTTCATCGATCCGGCGCTGCCGCCGGTGCTGCTGTACCCAGCCGGCCCGGCGAGCGCCCGCCCGGCGGACGTGTCCCCCGAACTGGTGGCGCTTCTCGGCCGGACCCGCGCGGAAAGCCTCGGCGCGCTGCATGTCCCGCGTACGACCAGCAAGCTGGCCTCATACCTCGGCACCTCGATCGGCACGGCCAGCAAACAGGCCACCGTGCTGCGCGAGGCCGGGCTCGTCACCAGCGTCCGGCAGGGCAGCGCCATCCTGCACCACCTCACCCGGCTCGGCACCGCGCTGCTCGCCGGGGAACTCGACGAGTCACCCTGACCCGCCGACCCCCGCGTTTCGTCCTCTGGATGCGGTCCTTGCGCGTTCAAGGACCGCATCCAGAGGACTACTTGCGTTCGTCGAGCGGGCGGGCGTTGAGGTGGTCGGCGAGCAGCTTCCGGGCGATCTCTTCCGGATCCTTCTCGGGTGGGAGCGGCGGAGGCGGCGGCGCGGGGCTCGCGTCCTCGTTGTAGAGGTCTTCGTCCTCCTCGACCGGCTCGGGCGGGAGTGGGATGTCCGGCTCGCTGGTCGTCACCTTCGGCCGCTGGGGCTCCGGCTTCGGCGCGGGAGGCGCCGGAGGCGCGCTGGGCGCTTCAGCGGACCGGCGGGTGAAGGATCGTTCGGGCGCGGGTGGCGGCGGCGCGGCCTTCGGAGCGGCGGCCTGCCGGGCCTGTGCGGCGCCGTGGACGCAACGCACCTGCCAATCGCCGCCGAAGACCTCCTTGAACGCGGCCGCGACCCGCTCCGCGTTGTGCGGCTCGGAAAGCCGCCGGGCCAGCGGCTCCGCGCTGTGGGTGAGAGTGACGGCGTGGCCTTCGACGCTCACCACGCTCGCCTGCGTGAGCATCGCTTCGGTGCTGCGGCCGCCCGGCACCTTGCGGATCGCGGCGAGCACGTGCGGCCACTTGCCGCGGATGCCGTCCGCGTCCGATACGGGCGCCGCGTCGCCCGAGGCCGCAGCCGGGGCGGGCGTGGGTGCGGCGGGCGGCGGAGTCTGCGCGGAAGGACGTTGCGGGGCGGGCCGCTCGGCGACCGGCTCGGGTCGCGCGGCGGGCTGCGGAGCCGGTGCGGCCTGCTGCGGAGCGGGCACGGCGGCCCGTTGCGACGGCCGCTGGAACTCGCGGACGGGCTCCCCCGAGGGCGGAGCGGCCGGGGCGGGCGCGGACTGCGCCACCGGAGCGGCCTGCGCCGGAGCAGCGGCGACGGGCGCCGGGGCCGAAGCGGCGCGGCGCTCAAGCCGTTCGAGGCGGGCGAGCAACGCGTCGGTGCTCTCCGCGACCGACGGCAGCAGCATCCGCGCCGTCAGCAGCTCCAGCACGAGCCGCGGCGAGGTCGCGCCCCGCATCTCCAAGAGTCCATTGTGGACGATGTCGGCGTAGCGCGAGAGCGTGGCGGGCTCCAGTTTGCCCGCCTGTTCCTTCATCTTCTTGAGCTCGTCGTCCGGCGCGGAGACGAGGCCGCGTTCCCCCGCGTCCGGCACCGAACGCAGCAGCACCAGGTCGCGCAGGCGGTCGAGCAGGTCGGTGGCGAACCGGCGCGGGTCGTGCCCGGCCTCGGCGAGCCGCTCGACGGTGCCGAACACGGCGGCCGCGTCGTCCGCGGCCAGCGCGTCGACCATGCCGTCGATGAGCGCGACGTCGGTGACCCCCAGCAGCGACACCGCGCGCGAGTAGTCGACGCCGTCCGGCCCGGCTCCCGCCAGCAGCTGGTCGAGCACCGACTGTGTGTCCCGCGCCGAACCCCCGCCCGCGCGGATGACCAGCGGATACACCGCGGGCTCGACCGTCGCGCCCTCGGCGGCGACGTTGCGTTCCAGCAGTTCGCGCATGGAGCTGGGCGGGATCAGCCGGAAGGGGTAGTGGTGCGTCCGCGACCGGATGGTGGGGAGCACCTTGTCCGGTTCGGTGGTCGCGAAGATGAAGATCAGGTGCTCGGGCGGCTCTTCCACGATCTTCAGCAGGGCGTTGAAGCCCTGCGTGGTGACCATGTGCGCCTCGTCGATGATGAAGACGCGGTAGCGCGAATCGGCCGGGGCGTAGAACGCCCTGTCCCGCAGCTCGCGGGCGTCGTCGACACCACCGTGGCTGGCGGCGTCGAGCTCGGTGACGTCGACGCTGCCGGGGCCCTCGGGCGCGAGGTTGCGGCACGAGTTGCACTCGCCACACGGATCCGGCGTCGGGCCCTTCGCGCAGTTCAACGACCGCGCCATGATGCGGGCGCTGGACGTCTTGCCGCAGCCGCGCGGGCCGGAGAAGAGGTAGGCGTGGTTGATACGACCGGCGGCCAGCGCGATGCGCAGCGGATCGGTCACATGCTCCTGCCCGACGACCTCGGCGAAGGTAGCCGGACGGTACTTTCGGTATAGAGCTAGAGCCACGCGGCGAGACTACCGGGAAGGTCCGACGGTGAGACCAGCACCGACCCCAGGCAGGTATCCGGTGCGCTTCGGCACCGCCGAACTGCTCCAGGACGCCGACCGTCCCAACGCCTGGATGATCTCGGTCGACGGCGTCGCCCAGTCGCACGTCAACCTCGACGACCCCACCGATCTCGAGTTCGACTACATCCGCAGGATCGCCGACGTCGTCGACTGCCTCGGCGAAGGCCCGCTCGACGTGCTGCACGTCGGCGGGGCGGCCTGCACGCTCCCCCGCTACCTCGCCGCGGCGCGGCCGCGATCACGGCAGCTGGTCTTCGACGCCGACGGTGAGCTCGTCGCGCTCGTCCGCGAGCAGCTGGGCCTGAAGGGGCTGAAGGTCCGTGTCGGCGACGGCCGCGAAGGGGTCTCCGGCAGGTACGACGCTTCGGCCGACCTGGTCATCGTGGACGCTTTCGAACGCGGGGTCCTGGCCGGCGGGCTCGCGACCGTCGAGTTCACGAACGAGATCGCGCGGGTCCTCCGCCCGGCCGGAACCTACGTCGCCAACGTGTCGGATGGGCCGAACCTGCCGTTCCTCCGCCGGTTCTTGGCGACGCTGGCGAGTTCCTTCCCCCACCTGGCGATCTTGGCCGAGCCGGGCGTCCTGCGGGGCCGCCGGTTCGGGAACATCGTGGTCGCCGCTTCCCGCGTCGAGCTCCCGGTCGCGGACCTGACCCGGCGCGCCGCTTCGTCGGCGTACCCGGCGCGCTGCGTCGCCGGAGAAGACCTTCGGCAACTCCAGGGCAAGGCGAAACCCATCACGGACGCGGAAGCCCTGCCGTCGCCTGTGCCGCCGAAGGATGTGTTCGGGATCTTCTAGCCCCAAAAAAAAGGGGATCCCGCGCACCCGTCAGAGCTTGCTTATCCTTGCTGCCTTCCGGCCCTGGGGAGGTTCACAAGATGGACGCCGCGCGGGATCCGGGGACCAGTGTAGTCACTCCCGTCCCGGCATGGAGGACAGTGGGGGGTATGAGTACTCCGACCTGGGAAGATGTCCTCAAGGCCGCCGAGGCCGTTCATCCGTTCGTGCGGCGCACGCCGGTGTTGCGCGCCGAGGTCGACGGACGGCCGCTGGTCCTCAAGCTGGAGCATCTGCAGCGGAGCGGATCGTTCAAACTGCGGGGTGCGGTGAACGCGCTGGTGAGCGGCCCGTTGCCGGAGCGGGTGCTGACGGCGTCCGGCGGCAACCACGGGCTGGGCGTGGCGACGGCGGCTTCGCTGCTGAATCTGCCTGCGACGGTGTACGTGCCGGAGTCGGCTCCGCAGGCGAAGACGGTCCGGATCGAGGCCACGGGCGCGAAGCTCATCCGCCACGGAGCGACGTACGCCGAGGCGGCCGCGAAGGCCCTCGAAGCCGCCGCTGAGCCGGGTACGCGGCACCTGCACGCGTACGACGATCCTGCCGTCGTCGCCGGTCAGGGCACCGTCGCGGCCGAAGTGGTCCAGGACGCGCCGGACGTCGACGCGTTCCTGGTCGCGGTCGGCGGTGGCGGGCTGGTCGCGGGGACGTCGCTGGCCGGCTTGCCGACGTTCGCCGTCGAGCCGGAGCGGTGCCGCGCGCTCGGCGCCGCGCTGGAGGCGGGCGAGCCGGTGGACGTGGAGATCGACTCGGTGGCCGCGTCCGCGCTGGGCGCGACCAGGGTCGGGGACGTCCCGTTCGCCGTGCTCCGGGATCGGGTGACGTCCGTGCTGGTCAGCGACGAGGAACTGCTCGCCGCGCGGGACCGGCTCTGGGAGGAGTTCCGCCTCGCCGTCGAACCGGCCGCCGCGGTCCCGTTCGCCGCGTGGCTGGCCGGACGCACCGAAGGCGATCTGCCCTGCGTCATCCTGTGCGGCGCTAACAGTGAGTGGAGGCCCTGAGCACCACCCGGAACTCCGTGTGTCCCGGGCGGCTGGCGACGCCGACCTGCCCGCCGTGCGCGGCGACGACGGCCGCGACGATGGCCAGTCCGAGCCCGGTGCTGCCCGCCGCCCGCGACCGTGAGTCGTCGCCGCGGGCGAAACGTTCGAAGACCTCCGGGAGGATCTCCGGCGGGATCCCCGGCCCACCGTCGACAATGGACAGTGTCACCGTCGAGTCCACTATGGACAGCGAGGTGGTGACCTCGGTGCCTGCCGGGGTGTGCGTGCGCGCGTTGCCGAGCAGATTGATCACCACCTGATGCAGCTGATCCGCGTCACCGAGGACGGTGATCGGCTCCGGCGGGACCTCCAGCAGCCATTTGTGCTCCGGCCCGGCGACATGCGCGTCGGCGACGGCGTCCGCGACCAGGCGGGAGAGGTCCACCGGCCGGTGCACCACCGGACGGCCGGAGTCGAGCCGCGCGAGCAGCAGCAGATCCTCGACCAAGCCGGTCATCCGCGTCGATTCCGACTCCACGCGGCCCATCGCGAACGCGATGTCCGGCGGCACCTCGGAGCCGGAGCGCCGGGTGAGTTCCGCGTAGCCGCGGATGGCCGCGAGCGGCGTCCGCAGTTCGTGGCTGGCGTCCGCGACGAATCGGCGCACCCGGCTTTCGCTGACCTGCCGGGCGGAAAGCGCGTTCGAGATATGGCCGAGCATGCGGTTGAGCGCGAACCCGACCTTCCCGACCTCGGTCCGCGGATCCGTGTCCACTTCGGACACTCGCTCGGACAACGCGACCTCGCCGCGATCCAGCGGGAGTTCGGCGACCCTGGTCGCGGTGGCGGCCAGGCGGTCCAGGGGTTTCATGGTGCGCCGCACGGTCACCGCGCCGAGCGCGCCCGCCAGCAGGATGCCGCCGACGGCGACCCCGCCGAAGATGAAACCGAGGCTCCACAACGTATCCGTGACGTCCTTGGTGGGCAGCCCGGTGATCGCGACGCCACCGCCCGCCGTTTTCTTCGCCACCACCCGGTATTCCCCGAGCGACCCGAGGTTCACGTCGGTCGGCTTGTCACCCGTCGTCGACCGCAGCAGGGTGCCGATCTGGGTGGGGCTGATCTCGTCGTGCGGGAAGGGATCGGTGACCTTCGCGTCGTAGCTGGACCGCAGCACCGCCGCGAGCACGCGTCCGTCCGGGAACACGTTCACGAACAACGAACCGGTGCTCTGCCCATACGCGCGAAGGCCCTCGGGAACCCTTTCCCCGCCGGGACGGCCCGGGGGCGGCGGGCGGCTGGCACGCTCGCTGGTCTCGGCGAGGCGGGCGTCGAGCTGGTCGATCAGGAAGTTCCGCAACGCCAGTTCGGTGACCACGCCGACCACCAGGCAGACGAGCGCGAGCAGGCCCGCGACCTGCGCGATCAGCCGTCGGCGCAGGGACCACGGCCGCCTACCCCGCGGGTTTGAGGACATACCCGGCGCCGCGCATCGTGTGGATCATCGGTTCCCTGTCGGCGTCGATCTTCTTGCGGAGATAGGAGATGTAGAGCTCGACGATATTGGCCTGGCCGCCGAAGTCGTAGCTCCACACCCGGTCCAGGATCTGCGCCTTGGACAGCACACGCTTCGGATTGCGCATGAGATAACGCAGCAGTTCGAACTCGGTCGCGGTCAACGGCACCAAGTCGCCACCCCGGTGCACCTCGCGGCTGTCCTCGTCCAGGGTCAGGTCGCCGACGACGAGCGTCGACCCGCTCGGCCCGGCGACCCCGCCCGCGCGGCGGAGCAGCGCGCGCAACCGCAGCGCGACCTCCTCCAGGCTGAACGGTTTGGTGACGTAGTCGTCGCCACCCGCGGTGAGACCGGCGATCCTGTCCTCCACCGCGTCCTTCGCGGTCAGGAACAGCACCGGCAGGTTCGGCACTTCGGAACGCAGGCGGCGCAGGACTTCCAGTCCGCTCATATCCGGCAGCATGACGTCCAGCACCACCGCGTCCGGCCGGAATTCCCGCGCGACACGGACGGCCTCGGTGCCGTCGGCGGCGGTGCGGATGTCCCAGCCCTCCATGCGCAGCGCCATCGACACGAGTTCGGACAAGGTCGCCTCGTCGTCGACGACCAGCACCCGTACGGGGCTGCCGTCGGCACGGCGCAGGCCGGCCTTCGCGGAACCGGACGAAGGGACGTTCACACTGGTCATGGTGCCATCCTGGGCGGCGCCGATGAGGCTTCTCTGTGTGCCGCCTGTGCGTTTCCTGTGAACGATCACCCTGCCGGGGTGCGAATCACAGCGCGTGCCCACCGGCGGCACAGCTCCCGCACAGCGACGGCGCCGACCATGGCCGCAACCGAGTACAGGGAGGCGTCCAGATGACCGAACCGACCGAACCCGCCGAATGGGGTGCGCCCGCCCCGGAAGGCGAACCGAAGAAGACCTGGTCGGGTCGCAAGACCGCGATCGCGGCCGGGGCGGCGGTCGTGATCGCCGCCGGCGGTGGCGCCGCGATCTGGGCCGGGACCGCCGCGAACGGCGCCGAACGGGGCACGATGACGGGCGGCCCCGGCGGCGGCCGGGTGCTCATGGGCCCCGGCGGGGGTATGCCTCGCGACACGCTGCACGGCGACTTCGTCGTCTCCGACGGCAAAGGCGGCTACAGCACCGAGCGGACGCAGACCGGGGAGGTCACCGAGGTCAGCGCGACCTCCGTCAGCCTGACCAGCAAGGACGGCTACAAGCAGGTCTACACGATCGACGCGTCGACCATGAAGACCGGCGAACCCAAGGTCGGCGAGACGGTGATGGTGACCGCCAAGGTCACCGGGAACACCGCGACGGCGACGACCATCGGCAAACCAGGCCAGAACCAGCGCGGTGGGCCGCCCGGACAGGGCCAGGACGGTCAGCGGCGCTACTGAGCCACCACGGCGAGCAGCGCGGCGGCCGTTTCGGCGGGTTCCTGCCCTGAGGTGTCGAGGACGACGCGATCGCCGCCGGAGCGCCGCATCCGCGCCGCTTCGGCGACCGCACGCGCGGCCACCCGGTCCCGTACGCCGGGTGGCGCGCCGCGAAGTTCGTCGCCCGCCAGCAAGGCGGACTCGCCTTCGGCCCGGCGCCGGACTCGCTCGGTGAGCGTGCCGTCGTCCGCGTCGAGGCGGACGACGGTGACCGCGTCGAAGACCCGCCGGTGCTCCGGGCGGAATTCCCGGGCCACGACGATCAGCCGCTTCGCTCCCGCGTCGCGATAGCCGCGCCAGACGGCCGAAAGGAGCGCCGCTTCCAGTGCCGGATCCGGGCCGGGGTGCGCGAAGCCGAGTTGCGCGAGATCGACGTAGGCCACGGGGATCCCGCGCTCCCAGAGATCGCGGAGCGCGCTGAACGCGGCTGTCGACTTGCCGACCGCCGTCGGGCCGGTAACCACGGTCACCGGTCCGGGCTGCGGCTGTCCCGCGTCTGGCGTGCGAACGGTTCCGGCGTCCAAGGTGCAGCGGCGGAACAGCGCTTCGACGGTCTGCTCGGGCCGCTGGCCGGTCGTGTCCATCGCCTCGCCGAAACCGGCGCGGTCGTAAAGGTCCGCCACCGCGAAGAGGTCGGGCAAGGCCGCGGCGGGTGAGCCACGGCCGAGGAAGCGGCTCCGGAGTTCGTCGCGATCGCACGTCAGCCGGATGAGCGTGAGGTCGAAGTCCGGGCTCTCGATGTACGGCTTCGCCGGGTCCACCACTCCGGACACGACGACCTGCGCGGTGCCTCGCAGGACTTCCAGTACGCGCAGCAGATTGGCCGCCTTGATCGCGTGCGCGGCGTCCCCGCCGCCGGGCGGCGGACCGATCAGCCCGAGCTGGTCGATGTCGACGTACGCGACGCTTCCGCCCGCTTGCGTCAGGCGGGTGTACAAACCCCAGGCGGTGGTCGATTTCCCGGTTCCCGGCGCCCCGGTCGTCCAGAGCACGGGTGTCTTCGCTGCCCCCATGGGTTTCGATCTTAGGAACCCCTGTCCAGCGAAATAGGGCAGAGTTGAGCCCGTGCGGGACATCAGCGGTTCGTTGGCGAGGCAGGCGTGCGCGGTCGCGGCCGTCTGCCTGATCGCCGACGCCGGCCTGTTCCTCATCGCCGGTCCGCCGCTCTCACTGGGCTGGCAGGCTTGGGTTCTCCTGATCGGCGGCATCCTCGCGAACGCCGCGCTCGCCGGGCCTTCGCGGTATTCCGGCTGGGTTTCCGCCGCGCACGGCGCGTTGCTGGCCGCCGCGCCGCTCCTGCTGTTCCCGTACGACCACTATCTGCAGGCCACCAACGCCGGCGTGCTGATCGCGGGTTACCGCGCGGGCGCCTGGCTCGCGACCAAACCCGCGGTGGCCGCCCTGGTGACGATGCTCGCCGGGCTCGTCGCCTGCAACCTCATCCCGGTCGACCGCGGCGACCGGGACTGGCGGCTGCTGGTCATCGACGTCGGCGTGAGCGGTTTGCTGCCGTGGATGGTCGGCCGCTACACGACCGCGCGGCGCGCGTACATCGCCGATCTCCAGCGCGCGGAGGAACAACGGCAGCAGCACGAAGCGGAGGCCGTCCGCCGTGCCGTCGTCGAAGAACGCACGACGATCGCCCGCGATCTGCACGACGTGATCTCCCACCACGTCAGCGCGATCGGCGTGCACGCCGGTGCCGCGCGGCTCGGGCTGCCGGAGGGCGAACCCGCCGTCCGGCGTTCGCTCTCCGCCGTCGAATCGTCGAGCCGGGCCGCGATGGCCGATCTGCGGCGTCTGCTGGATCTGTTGCACGGCAAGGAGAACGGTGACGTGCAACGGCAGCCGGGGCTGGACAACCTCGACGAGCTGCTCGACAACCTCCGCACCGCCGGGCTGCCCGCGCGGCTGACCAGCCACGGCGGGCCGCGCGAACTCCCCGGTTCGGTGGACATCGCGTTGTACCGCATCGCGCAGGAGGCGCTGACGAACGCGCTCCGGCACGGGGCCGGCGGAATCGTCGAGATCGACCTCGCCTACCGGCAGACGGAAGTGCTCCTCACGATCACCAACGAGATCGGCCGCCCGAACGCGTCGGCCGAGTCGACGAAACGCGGTCTCGCCGGGATCAGGCAGCGGGTCGCGTTGTTCGGCGGACAGGCCGAATGCGGACCGCTCGACGACGGGCGGCACTGGCGGGTTCGAGTCGGTTTTCCTTTGGAGGCACAGTGATCCGGGTTCTGCTGGCCGACGACCACGCGATGTTCCGGTCCGGGATGCGCGCGGTGCTCGACACCCAGGCGGACTTCGAATGCGTCGGCGAGGCGGCGGACGGACGCGAGGCCGTCGCGCAGGCGGCATCGCTGCGCCCGGACGTCGCCGTCCTCGACGTCCGGATGCCCAAATTGGACGGTCTGGCCGCGACCGAGGCCATCATGTCCGCGCCCGGCAACGACACCCGGGTTCTCGTGCTGACGACGTATGACTCCGACGAGTACGTGTATCGCGCGCTTCGCGCCGGTGCGAGCGGGTTCCTGCTGAAGAGCCTCGCGCCCGAAGAACTCGTCTCGGCCATGCGGGTGGCCGCGCGTGGCGACGCGCTGATCGACCCGACGGTGACCCGGCGGCTGGTGTCGACCTTCGCCACCAGCATCGAACCGGCGGCCGCCGAACCGGCCGAACTCGAACGGCTCACCTCACGCGAACGCGAAGTCCTCCTGCTCGTCGCCGACGCCTCCAGCAACGCGGAGATCGCCGTACGCCTGCACGTGGGTGAGGAGACGGTGAAGACCCACGTCTCGCGGATCCTGGCGAAGCTCGGGCTGCGGGACAGGGTGCACGCCGTCGTCTACGCCTATCGCAACGGCTTGGTGGGGAACTGACCTCGCCGGGCTTGATCGGTTCGCCGGGCGGGACACCCGATGCCAGAATCGCCACAGGGCACGTCGACGCGGGGAGCTGTGGATGAAACGCTGGGTCACGCTCACGATCGGGCTGGTCTTCCTGCTGGTCGGCGGTGTCTGGGTGCTGCAGGGCGCCGGTGTGCTGACCGGCAGTTTCATGACCGGGCAGAAGCTGTGGTTCCTGATCGGGCTCGTCGCGTTCCTGGTCGGGGTGGTGCTGGTGGCGGCCACCGCCCGCCGCACACGGCAGACCTCCGGTGAGGACCGGGCCGACTAGCCGGGGCCGTCACCGCCGGACACGCGTGATCAGGCGATCTTGAAGATCGGGTAGCCGGGCGCGATCTCCAGCAGCTTCTCGTCCGACGCCTTCGCGTCGACACCGTCGAAGAACACCCCGACCTCGAACTTCCAGCGCTTGAGGTACGCGCGCAGGATCTCGGGCTTCTCGTGGTCGGCGAGTTCGGTGTAGGTGAACGTCTCGGTGCGGCGTCCGACGCTGAGCTGCCCCTCACCGGCGACGCGCAGGTTCCGCACCCACTGCGTGACACCGCGGGGAGCGACCAGGTAGCGCTCGCCGTCCAGCTTCAGCAGGTTGACCGGGACGGAGCGCAGTTCGCCGCTCTTGCGACCGCGGACCGAGAGCACCCGGCTGCCCAGGACGCTGACGCCGAGCTTCGTCAGCTTGAGCACGAACTCGTTGAACGCGTTGGTCGCCTTGGCCGGCTTGACGTAGCGGATCGCGGCAGTCTCCGGGGCGGCTCCGGTGGTGGCGGCGTTGGTGGTCATCTCGTCTCCTCGAAGTCTGCGAGAGCAGTGCTCTCTGTTAAGAGCAGTGAACACCAGAGCGGTGCGCCATGTCAAGAGCACTGCTCTCGTTTAGGTGCGATGCTCTACAGTGAGAGCATGGCCGCCACTCAGACCGCGCGCGAACGTGCCCGCGCCGAACTCACTCGTGAGATCAAGGACGAAGCCCGCCGCCAGCTCGCCGAAGTCGGCGCGCTCGGCCTCTCCCTCCGCGCGGTCGCGCGCGAGCTGGGCATGGTGTCGTCCGCGCTCTACCGGTACTTCTCCAGCCGCGAGGAGCTGCTGACCGCCCTGATCGTCGACGCCTACAACGCCGTCGGAGAAGCCGCGGAGGCCGCAGACGACCCGAAGAAGGCCCCGCTGGAACGGTGGGTGTCGATCTGGCACGCGGTCCGCGCCTGGGCGAAGGCGCATCCGCACGAGTACGCGCTGATCTACGGTTCGCCGATCCCCGGCTACCAGGCCCCGCAGGACACCGTCGCCCCCGCCGGCCGGGTGGCCTTCGCGCTGGTCGCGGTCCTGCGCGACGCGAACCTCCGCGTCGAGACCGAGGTCGGCGAGATGCCGGTCGAGCTGCTGCACCAGCTCGACGCGCTGACCGAAATCCTCAAGGTCAACCTGGGCCCCGAGACCGCCTCGCGGCTGATCATGGCCTGGACCCAGCTGTTCGGAATGATCAACTTCGAGCTGTTCGGCCAGTACGTCGGCTCCGTCGACCCGGCGGACGCCTTCTTCGCGCACGGGGTCCGTCAGATGGCCGAGTTCACCGGGATCAAGATGACCGGCTGAGCGCGGTCCACGAGCGCATCAGCAGCTGGACGGCGTCCACGACGTCCTCGTCGCCGGTTCCCTCCGGGCTGAGGAAGCGCTGCAGCAGGAGACCGTCCTCGAGCGCGTGCAGGATCAGCGCGAGGAAGGCCGGATCGGCGGGCGGTTCCGCGCCCCGCGCGGCGAGCTCGGTCCGGATCGAAGTCTCCAGCAGCGCCCTTGTCGACTTCTCGCCTTCGCCGACGAGCGGGCGGGCATCGGGATTCCGCAACGCGTAGAGGGCCAGCTCGGTGCGCAGCGTCAGCCAGCCGGCGAGGTGTTCGGCGCGCTCGACGTTCCAGGCGCGCAGGCGGTCCATCATCTCGACGAAGGAGCCGACGCCCTCACGCAACGCGGCGACCTCCTCGGCCTCACGCTGGGTGCGGCGGCGCAGCAACTCGACGACCAGCTCGTGTTTGCCGTCGAAGTTGCCGTAGAAGGCGCCGCGCGTGAAACCCGCCCGCTCGGCGATCTGCTCGACGGACGTGCCGTTGACCCCGCGTTCGGAGAACAGCTCGGCGGCCGCCGCGAGCAGGCGCTGCCTGGTCTGCTCGCGGCTCTCCTCCCGCGTCAAGCGTTTCGCCGTCACACGGCGATCTTAGAGTTCGGTCGCGGGCTTCCGTCCGGACAGCCAGACCCCGCCCGCGAGGACGGCGGCGGCGACCACGACGGCCAGGGCGGTGAGCGACCACAACGCCTGGCTCGCCAGGAACGCGGCGACCGCGCCGAAGAGAACGGCGACGAGGAGCAACGGCGTGGTCCGGACGGCTGCGGCGGCGGGGACGGTGGCCATGGGAGGTTTCCCTTCGGGGGTGGTGCGCGGAACACTCGGTTTTCGCGGAGGAGACCTCGGCGGCTCGGTGGCCTTACGCCGAGTGGCGCACGGATCACCCGTCCGGGCGAGATACCGGCGTGGCGGCTAGCGTCACGACGGGACTACATCGACGGAAAGGCGGCTCGCGGTGGAGAAGTGGGCGGAGCAGGTCGGCAGGATCCGGGTCATCGGAACCGGGGTGATGGGCCGGGGCATCGTCCAGCTCGCCGTGACGGCGGGGCTCGAGGTCGAGCTCGCCGACGCCCGGCCCGAGGCGGTCGGCGAGGCCATCGACCACGTCGGCGCGATGCTGGGCAAGCTCGCCTCGAAGGGCAAGATCACCGAGGAGGCAGCCGAGTCGGCGAAGGGCAGGCTGATCGCGGCCGAGGGCCCGCTTGCTCCCGCCGACGGAGTCGACCTCGTCGTCGAAGCGGTCCGCGAGGATCTGGAGATCAAACGCGCGCTGTTCGCCGAGCTGGAACGCGTGTGCGGCCCGGACACCGTGTTCGCCACCAACACCAGCTCGCTCTCGGTCACCGAGATCGGTGCCGCGCTGACCGATCCCGGCCGGTTGCTCGGCCTCCACTTCTTCAACCCGGTCCCGCTGATGCGGCTGGTCGAGGTCGTGCCCGGCGCGCGGACCGCCGCGTGGCTGCCGCCCGCCATGACCGAACTCGTCCGCGGCTGGGGACACGAACCGGTCCTCGCCCGCGACGCACCGGGTTTCCTGGTCAACCATGCCGGCCGCGGGCTCGGTACCGAGGCGCTGCAGATCCTCTCCGAAGGGATCGCGAGCCCGGCCGAAGTGGACCGTGTCGCCCGTGACGTGCTCGGCCTGAAACTCGGCCCGTTCGAACTGCTCGACCTCACCGGTCTCGACGTCTCGCACGCCGTGCTCGAAAGCATCTGGAGCGGCTTCCACGGCGAACCGCGGTTGCGGCCGTCGTGGCTGACGCGTCCCCGCGTCGCCGCCGGGCTCTTCGGCCGCAAGAACGGTGAAGGCTTCTACAGCTATGTCGACGGGCAACAACAGGTCGAGCCGGAACCGGCCGCGCCGGAGGCCCCGAGCACTCCGGTATGGGTCGACGACGAACGCCTCGGCACGCTGCTCTCGGCAGCGGGTATCCAAGTCGTGCACTCCGCCTACCCGGACACGGTCCTGATCGTCAGCCCGATCGGGTCGTCCACTGTGGACACCGCGCTCGCGGCGGGTCTCCCGCCGGAACGGGTCGTCGGCGTCGATCCCCTCGGCGGCTACGGGAAACGTCTGACACTCTCGGTCCACCCCGCGCTCGACCCGGCCGCCGGCCGCACCGCTTGGGGCGCGCTCGCCGCGACCGGACTGCCGGTGACCGTGGTCCGCGACGGCCCCGCTCCGATCGCGCAGCGGCTGCTCGCGTCGATCGTCAACACCGCCTGTTTCATCGCCGGGCAACGCCTCGCGACGCCGGAGGACATCGACACCGCCGTCCGCCTCGGCCTCGGCTACCCGCGTGGGCCGCTGACCTGGGGCGACGAAGCGGGCGCGGATCTCGTGCTGCGAGTGCTACGCGGTCTCGTCGCGAGCACGGGCGACCAGCGCTACCGGCCGAGCGCCTGGCTCACCGAACGCGTCGCGCTCGGCCTGCCGCTGACGTCGACGGGCACGTCACCGACGGACCTCCTGCGCTGAAGTACATGAAGGCCCCCTTCCTTGCGCCTGGTGCAAGGAAGGGGGCCTTCATGTACTTGACCGGTTACCAGCGGCCGTCGGTCACGGTTCCGTTGGAAGCGTTCCAGAACACGTAGCCGCCCTGGAAGTTGTTCTGCCGTCCGCCGGTGACGACCATCTCGTCGGTGGTCGGGTAGCGCAGGTACGAACGCTCCCAGCCGAGCGCGGCCCAGCGTTTGCGGATCTCGCCCCATACGCCGTGCGCGTCGGTCGCCATCGACCAGTAGATGGAACCGGCCTTGGTGAAGTGGGTGTACCGGCCGACACCGTCCGGCGTCGCCGCCTCGTCCATCGTCGGATAGCCCATGGGACCGGATTCCCAGCCGAGCGCCGCCCACCGGACACGGATCCGGCCGTAGATCGCCCGCGCGTCCGTCTGGACCGTGTAGTAGATCGACGCGGCGTTGCTGAAGTGGTTGTACCGGCCGAGCCCGTCCGGAGTACCCGCCTCATCGGTGCTCGGGTAGCCCAGCGGTCCCCGCTCCCAGTCGAGCGAAGCCCACTTCTGCCGGATCCTGCCGTAGATCGGGTGCGCCCCGGTGTTCACGGTGTAGTAGATCGACGTCTGCAGGACGCCGGGCCAGACCGGGAAGTGGTTGTACCGGCCGACACCGTCCGGAGTGGACTGTTCGTCGGTCGCGGGCGGCCCGAACTTCACGTGTCCGCCGGCGGCGAGGTACTTCTTGAGGATCTCGCCCTCGATCTGCTTCACGCCCGTGTCCTTCGACCAGTACAGCCGCCCGCGCTCGTAGGTGCGGAAGCGGACCGTGCCGTCGACGGCCTCGGGCGCGGTCGGCGCGCCGAGTCGTTGCGCCAGCGCGGGTTCGTCGCGGTAGCGCTTGTCGATCGGGGTGATGTAGTTCGCCGTGATCGTCAGATCCGTGGTGCCCATGGTGATCTCGGTCAGCCGCCCGGTGGCACCGTTCGACCAGCCGGTGAAGGTCGACGCGCCGTCCGAAGCGACCTCGGCCGCCTGGATCTCCACCTTCGCGCCTTCGACCACCATCGCCGACGAGGCCCCGCCTTCCGGCGTGATGCCCAGTGCCGCGGCGACGTTGCTGGTCAGCGTGAGCCGGTGCTCGCGAGGCTTCGCGATGTAGGTCTTCGAGACCTTGACGCCCGCGCTGTCGGTCGCCGTCGCGGTGAACTCCAGGTTGGAGTCCGTGTGATCGGTGAACGGCATGGCGAACTCGGGTCCGGTGCCGCTGTGGTCCGGATGCGCGTGGCAGACCGCGTTCTCGGGGCAGTGCCGGACCAGGGTGGTCCAGGTGACCGGGAGCGCGCCGTCCTCGGTGTCGGTCACGGTCGCGCCTACCTTGACCTCCTCGCCGACGGCGAACAGCCGCTCGCCGGGGTCGGTCATGGCCAGCTTCGGCGAGTGGTTCCCGGGCGCCACGGCGATGTCCGTGCTCCCGGACGCCTGCAGGCCGTCCTTCACCGTCAGCTTGGCGGTGAACTTCTCGGTGCCCGCCGGGTAGGCGTGGCTGATCTTCGCGCCGGCGCCGGTGGTGCCGTCACCGAAGTCCCACTCGTAGGTCAGCTGGTCGCCGTCGAAGTCGTAGGAACCGCTGCCGTCGAACGTGACCGTGCGGGTTTCGGGATTCGTTTCGGAAGTGGCGACCGCGACGGGCGCCTTGTTCCCGGTGGTGTAGCTGAGCCGCCGCAGCAGACCGCTGTAGATGTCGGCGTAGACGATGTCGCCGTTGGACGCGGCCAGGAACTTGACCGGGCCACCGATGCCGGTGAACTTCGGCGGCGTCTCCTGCGGGCGGACGACGCGGCCCTGCGTGTCGTACTTGGCCGTCCAGAGCTTCTGGGTGGCGTAGTCGCCGAAGAAGTACGCGCCCCGGTATTCCTCCGGGTACGACTCTCCATTGTAGACGATCCCGGCGGTGATGCTGTTGCCGTTGTCGACGCCCTGCCCGTGGCTGATCGCCAGCATCGGCGGGGTGTTCACGGCCGAAGCGCACTGCGGCATCGCGGAGAAACCGTCCGCGGGCTGGTTGCCCTCGAAGCAGGGCCAGCCGAGATTCGCGCCCTTCTGGACGAAGTTGATCTCTTCCCAGGTGCCCCAGCCGACGTCGCCGACCACCGGCAGACCGGTGCTGGCGTCGAGGCTGAACCGGAACGGGCTGCGGAAGCCGCTCGCGAAGACCTTGGAGCGCAAGGAGTTCGGGTTGGCCGCGGTGTAGTACGGGTTGTCGGGAACGCCCGCACCGTCCGCGGTGATGTGGAAGATCTTGCCGAAGATCTTGTCGAGGTCGTACACGTTGAGCGCGAACGGGTCGGCCGCGCCCTGGAACCGGGAGCTATCGCCGGTCGAGACCCATACCGTGCCGTCGGGGGCGGCCACGACGCCGGTGATGCCGTGGATGTCGGTGTTGGCGGCGCCCTCGATGAGCACCTTCTCGGCGGTCAGCCCGGTCGGCTGGGCGGTACCGGTGACCGTCCAGCGCGAAGCGCGCAGCGCGATCCCGCCGCCGGCGACGTCGACCGCGCGTGCCGTGTAGATCGTGCGGGAGGTGGCGTAGTCGGGCGCGATCGCGATTCCGACGAGCCCCAGGTCGCCTGTGCTGCGCACCGGCAGGGTGGCGATGCTCTGGGTCTGCCCGGTGGTGGACACCCAGGCGACGTTGCCCTGCTTCCCGGTGGTCAGCATCGAGCCGTCGGGCAGGTAGGCGAAGTCGGTCAGGTCGTACGGAGCCTGCCCGCTCTGCTGGTCACGCAGGACGAAGCCGGGCGGAAGCACCGGCGCCGCGGACGCCGATGTGGACGTCAGCGGCACCAGCAAGGTCACTATCAGCAACGTCACGAGGGCGTGACAGAGCGCACGGAATCTCGAAGGCATGCAAGGGCCCCTTTCCCCAGTCGAACGTCTCATCGAAGGGGCCTAGGTGGACATTTCACACTTTCGAGTGCCTTTATCGAACTGTGATCACCACCGTCGGTCGATCACCTGCCCCGTGGTCCGGTTCCAGGTGATGTAGCCGCTCTGGAAGCTGCTCTGCCGTCCGATGGGGATGCCGAACTCGTCCGTCGCCGGGTAGCGCAGGTACGACCGCTCCCAGCCGAGCGCGGCCCACCGCTGCCGGATCGCACCGTAGACCGCGTGCGCATCGGTGGCCATCGTCCAGTAGATCGAGCCCGCCTTGGTGAAGTGGTTGTAGCGGCCGACGCCGTCCGGAGTGGCGGACTCGTCCGTGGTGGGGTAGCCGAGCGGGCCGGTCTCCCAGCCGAGCGCCTCCCACCGGACCCGGATGCGGCCCCAGATCGCGTGCGCGTCGGTCTGCACCGTGTAGTAGATGGACGCCTTCTTGCTGAAGTGGTTGAACCGGCCTGCCCCGTCGGGGGTCGGGAGCTCGTCGGTCGTGGGGTAGCCGAGCGGGCCCGCCTCCCAGCCCAGCGCCGCCCATTTGACCCGGATCCGCCCGTACACCGGATGCGCGCCGGTCGACGGCGTCCAGTAGATCGACGACTGCATGGTTCCGGGCCGGTTCGGGAAGTGGTTGTAGCGGCCGACGCCGTCCGGGGTGGCGGTCTCGTCGGTCGCGGGCGGCCCGAACTTCCGGTGCCCGCCCAGCGCGAGGTACTTCTTGAGGATCTCGCCCTCGATCTGCTTCACGCCGGTCTCGGCGCTCCAGTAGAGCCTGCCGTTCGCGTACGGCCGGTAGCGCACGGTCCCGTCGGCGACCTCGGGCCCGACGGGTGCGCCGAGTCGTTGCCGCAGCGCGGGTTCCGCCTGGTAGCGCTTGTCGATCGGGGTGAGGTAGTTCGCGATCAGGGTCAGGTCGTTCGCCGGAACGGTCACGGTCACCGTGCGCGACGCCCGCCCGTCGGACCAGTTCGAGAACGTCGAGACGCCGTCCGCGGCGATCTCCTCCGCCACGACCTCGAACGTCGCGCCTTCGGTCACCATCGCGGTGCTGACCCCGCCCTCGGCCGGGATGCTCAACGCCGCCGCCACGTTGGCGGTCAGCGTCAGCCGGTGCTCACGCGGCATGGCGACGTACGTCTTGCTCGCCGTCACCCCCGCACTGTCGGTCACCGACGCGGTGATCTCGACGCGGGAGTCCTGGTGGTCGGTGAAGGGCACGGTGAACGCCGGTCCGCCGCCCGGCGAGCCGGGATGCGCGTGGCAGGTCGCTTCCTCCGGGCAGTGCCGGATGAGGGTGGTCCACGACACCGGCAGCACGCCGTCCTCCGCGTCGGTCGCCGTCGCCTCGACGGCGACCGGTTCCCCGACCGCGAACGTCCGGGCGCCGGGGTCCGTCATCACCGGTCGCGGCGAATGGTTTCCCGGCACCACGACGACGTCCGTACCGCCGGACGCGCCGAGCCGGTCCGTGACGGTGAGCCGCGCCGTCGCTCTCGTGAGCCCGGTGCCGTAGGCGTGGGTCACGCGGACGCCGGTCTGGCTCGTGCCGTCACCGAAATCCCAGTGGTAGGTCAGCGGATCGCCGTCGAAGTCGTAGGAACCGCCGCCGTCGAAGGTGACCGTGCGGGTTTCGGGGTTCGTTTCGGAAGTGGCGACCGCGACCGGTTCCGCGTTCGTCCCCGGATAGCTGAGGCGCCGCAGGTTGCCGGTGTGGATGTCGGCGTACACGATGTCGCCGTTGGCCGCGGCCGCGAACTTGACCGGACCGCCGACTCCGGTGAACTTCGGCGGCCGCTCCGGCGCGCGCACGAGCCTGCCCTGGCTGTCGTAGGTCATCGTCCAGATCTTCTGCGTGACGTAATCACCGAAGAAGAAGGCGCCTTTGTATTCGTCCGGATAGGACGATCCACTGTAGACGATCCCGGCGGTGACGCTGTTGCCTTCGTCGACGCCGGAACCGTGGTGGTACGCGGTGATCGGCGGCGTGTTGACCACTCCGGCACAGCCCGCCAGCCCGGAATACCCCGGCGTGGGGGCGTTTCCTTCCCAGCAGGGCCAGGCGTGGTTCGCCCCCGGCCGCACGACGTCCACCTCTTCCCAGGTGTTCCAGCCGACGTCGCCCACGACCGGCAGGCCGAGCCGCGGGTCGAGGGAGAACCGGAAGGGACTGCGGTAGCCACTGGAGAAGACCTTGGAGCGATTGGCATCCGGGGCCGCGGCGGAGTAGTACGGATTGCCGGGAACGCCGGCGCCGTCCGAGGTGACGTGCAGGATCTTGCCGTAGAGCTGATCGAGGTCGAGCGAGCGCAACGCGCCCGGATCCATCCTGGTGAAGTCGGCGGCGTCGCCGATGGAGATCCACAACGTGCCGTCGGGCGCCGTGACGAGCCCCGTGATGCCGTGGACGTCGTAGAACCCGGGAAGATCGACGAGCACCCGTTCGTTCGCGAGACCGGTGGGAACGTCCGTGCCGGTCACCGTCCAGCGCGCCACCCGCATGGTGAACGCGCCGCCGGCCGTGTCGAACGACCACGCGAGATAGATCCGGTGCGACGTGGCGTAATCCGGCGCGATGGCGAGACCGACCAGTCCGAGGTCGCCGCCGTCGTGGACGGGAAGGTTCGCGATCGTCCTGGCCGCACCGGAGACCGGCACCCAGGCGACCTTGCCGCTCTTTCCGATGCTCAGCACGGAACCGTCCGGCAGATAAGCGAAATCGGTCAGATCGAAGGCGGCCTGCCCGCTCGGCTGGTCGCGCAGGACGAAGCCGGACGGCAGAGTGGGCGCTCCGGTCGCTTCCGGAGCGCCCACCCATCCCGGGAGAAGCAGGATGGAAACCGACAGTGCGACGAGTACCCGGCTCCAGATCATCGGCACTTCCCCATTTCCGGCGTGTCCTGGGCACGTCGCCGGGAGCGGGGAGGTCATTGCGACCGGGAGCTTTCATTTATCTCAAAGCAACCGAACCGCAATGATCCGCAGGAGAACGATGGCGCAAGGCGATTCGGGTGCGGCTTGATCGCGGGTCAGGTCCGTGAAGGCCTCCTTGAGGGACTCTGGGTCCCTCAAGGAGACCTTCACGGACTCGCAGCTCGCCACACTCGCCCCACATACACCAGCAGCCACAACGGTCACAAGCGCCGCGCGTGAAGGACCCCATCCCTCGGCTCAGCCGAGGAAACTCGACCTTCACACCTTCCCCAGTACATGAAGGCCCCCTTCCTTGCGCCTGGCGCAAGGAAGGGGGCCTTCATGTACTGGGGCGTGACGGGACGACAGCGGTCCCGAGGCGGATCAGGCCACGACCTGCACCACATCGCCGTTCTGCAAGGTCGTGAAGTACTTCTGCGAAGCCGCCGCCGACAGGTGGATGCAGCCGTGCGAGTACACCGAGAGGCTGCCGGTGTGGAACGCGATACCCGGCAGGAAGAACACCGAGTTCGGCATCGGCGCGTCGAAGGCCTTCGAGTGGTAGTTCTTGACCTTGGCCGAAACGTGGAACACGCCGGTCGGCGTGGCGTGCCCCTTCTTGCCGGGCAGTTGCTTGACCGGCCCGTAGATGACCTTGCCGTCCTGCAGGAGCCACGTCTTGAGCGCGGAGAGGTCCACGCAGGCGCTCACGCCCGGCGAGGCCAGCGCGGCCTTGCAGGGCACGTCGGCGGCGTTCGCGGCGGGCTTGGGCGCCGGTTTCGGCGTGGGCTTCGGCTTGGGCTTTGAAGACGTCGGCTTCGGCGTGGAACTGCTGCTGCTCGGCGTCGGCGTCTGGGACGACGTGGCCGGGGTCGAAGACGGCGCCGACGTGGTCGTGGGCCCGCCCGCCGGGTCGCCCTGCGCGACGGCTCCGCCACCGGGCGCGCTGCCGCCGGCGTTGCCCGAACACGCGGTCAGCACCAGCGCGGTGGCCAGTGCGGTCACCCCCACCAGGAACTTCTTCACGACCCTTACCCCCGTTTGTCCGTAGTCCGTCTGACATGGGTAAAGACGGAGCTCACCCGGTCGGGGTTGTTGATCGGCAGGTCACGATCGCGTCTCAGGGGCTGAAGGGGCCCTTCACCTCATCCGATGCGGCGAAGGGAGCTTTCCCCGCATCGCATGCGAGGAAAGTCCCTTTCAGCTCAGGGCACGCGGCCGACGACCCTCGCGTACATCCGGCCCGGGTTGGCGCCCTCGTCCAGATATCCGGGCAGCGGCGGCAGGTCCCGCGCGAACACGGCCAGCCGTCCGAACAGTTCGTCCGCGTCACGGGGCCGCCGTTCCGGGTCCTTTTCCAGCAGATCCGCGAGCAGCACGTTCAGTCCACCCGGGACACCGTCCACTTCGGCCGGACTCTCCTTCACCTGCTTCTCGAACACCGCGTACGCCGTCGGGCCGGTGAACAGCTGCCTGCCGGTCAGCATTTCGTGCAGGACGCAGCCCAGCGCGTACAGATCGCTACGCGGCCCGGCGATCCCGCGCTGGATCTGCTCGGGCGCCATGTACGCGGGGGTGCCGAGGATCTGCCCGGCGCGGGTGAACTGGGCGACGTCGGTTTCGCGCAGCATCGCGAGCCCGAAGTCGAGCACCTTCACGCTGCCGTCGGGGCACAGCATCAGGTTGGTGGGTTTGAGATCGCGGTGGCAGATGGACAGCGCGTGCGCGGCGGAAAGCACGGCACAGGCCTGCGCGGCGATCGCGGCCGCCCACGGCACCGGCAGCGGCCCGTGTTCGGCGGCGAGGTCGGCGACGGTCACGCCCTCGATGAACTGCATGACCTGGTACAACCGCTCGTCATAGGTGCCGAAGTCGTACAGCGTCGGCGCGCCCGCGTGTTCCAGGGTGGCGAGGATCCGCGCCTCGCGGATGAAACGCTGTTCGAGTTCGGCGTCCGGCCCGCCGGGGAGCCCGAGGAACTTCACCGCCACACGGCGGCCGAGATGCCGGTCGTGGCCCGCGTACACCGCGCCCATCCCACCCCGCCCGAGCGGCAGCTCGTCGAGTTCGTAGCGATCGGCGATAAGCACTAGTTCTCCGGCTTGAGCTGTCCTTCGGTGAGCCCCGCCAAGCCTAGCCTCACCAGCTCCAGGCCCGATTCCGCCGCCTCGCGCAGGGCGTCCTCGAAGGCGGCGAGCCGGGTGAACGCCGCCCCGTGCGCACGTTGCGTCTCGATCGGCAGGCGCGGGATCCGGGTGCGTTTGAGGTCGATCCTGGTCGAGGAGGTCGGCGCGATCTGCCCGGCCGCGCGCAGACAGCCGGCGAGGAACGCGGCGTCGAGCCGTTCGGGATCGGTGCGGTACTTCGACATCGTCGGCTCAGCTGTGAACGTCTCTCCATTGTGGACATACGCGGGCACGGCGGGCGACGCGACGACGTCGCCTTCTTCCACCGATTCCGGCACGGTGAGCACCCCGGACTTCAGCAGCTCCCCGATCGTGACGTACGAGGGCTTCTCGTCGGACACGACCAGCGATGGAGGTTCCGGCCGAACACCCTCGAAACGCTTGAGGACTTCAAGGAAGGCTTCGCCCGCGTGTTCACCGCGCGCCTGATGGCGAACCGGGGAAAGGTCGATCTCCTCGTCGAGCAGATCGATGATCCGGGCCGTGCCAGGTACGTCGGCACCGCGCAGATATCCCTCCACAGTGGACGGGTCAGTCGTCAGGAGAAGCCGGGACGGCGGTCGTTCCCCGGATTCCGGCCGCCGCAGCAACCAGAGATCGGCGCCGCCGACCGTGACCACGGCGCGCAAAGCACCGGCACGCAACAGGTTCCCGCGAATCCTCCGCCCCGTGCGACGGCCGGCCGCGGCGGGGGGCATGCGGATCGCGACGAGCCCGCCGGGTTTCACATGCGCGAGACAGTGCTGCACCCAGGCCAGTTCCGGTTCGCCGCGCGGCGGCTGGCCGTACACCCAGCGCGGGTCGCCGATGAGTTCGTCGTACCCCCATTCCCTTTCGTTGAAAGGCGGATCGCAGACGACAGCGTCCGCGAGAACCCCTTCGTAGGAGTCCATCGACAGGGCGTCCGCGCCGTACATCTCCATGTCCGCCCCCGCGAGCAGGAGCCGATGCGCGGCGATGCACGAGGTCGCCGGATCGTCGACCTGGCCGAGCAGCCGGGTCCCGCCGGAGGCCAGCAGCAGCGTCCCGAGCCCGCACGCGGGATCGAGCACGACACCGGGTTCGGGGCCGATGAGCCGGGACATCAACGCCGCCACCGGTTCCGGCGTGACGGACAGCTGGCGCGAGTGCGCCTCGACGTAGCGTTCGCACAGGAACTCGTAGGCCTCGCGGGCTCCTCGCTCCTCGGCGAAGCGGTCCAGCAGTCCGAGCAGTTCCGCGTCGTCGTAGCGCGGCGAGAAGCTCCACACGCCTCGACGCGAGAGATACGACCCCACCCGGCCGACGCGGTCGCCGAGCGCCAGGTCGTCGCCGAGGTTCCGCAGCCGCTGCCAGACCCGGTCGCCGAGCGAGATCTCGACCGGTTTTCCCCGCTCACGCAGCCAGCTTTCGACGGCGAACAGGGAAAAGAGGGGGCTCGACGCCGTCCCGCCGACGGGCGGCGGAAAATCGCCGTAACGTCGACGCCAGTTGCTGACGGCGGCGCGGCCGACGCCGGCGATGCGCGCGATGTCCGCCGCGGTGACGGTGGCTTGCTCCTCCATCGCCGCATCGTAACCGACAGCTGGCTATTCCAACCCTTTGTTTGTGAACTCAGTACACAGCTGCTTTACTGGGGCCCATGAGGTACACCCTTCGGTACGCCGCCGGCTCGGACGTCGGACGGCGCCGCCAGGTCAACCAGGACTCGGTCTACGCCAGCGCCAGGATGCTGGCGGTCGCCGACGGCATCGGCGGGCAGCCGCACGGCGAAGTGGCCAGCGCCGCGGCGGTCGGCGTCCTGTCCCGGCTCGACACGGACCTCCGCGGCTTCGACCTCGCGGACGTCGACCTGGTCGAGGTGCTCACCGGCGGCCTTCGCACCATCGACGACCGGCTCGCCGCGACGGCCGAGCAGGAGCCCGAGACGCGGGGCATGGGCACCACGCTGACCGCCCTGCTGTTCGACGGCTCGCATTTCACGGCCGCCCACATCGGCGACTCGAAGGGCTACCTCCTCCGCGGCGGGACGCTTCAGCGCTTCACCCGCGACCACACGCTCGCCCAAGCCCTCGCCGACGACGGCCGCATCGACCCGTCAGAGGTCGAAGGACACCCCCGCGGCTCGCTGTTGATGAAGGCACTCCTGAGCACCGGCAGCGGCGAAGCGGACATCTGGACCTTCGACGCCGTCCCCGGCGACCGTCTCCTGCTGTGCTCGGACGGGTTAACGGCAACGGTTGTCGAAACCGTTATCAAGGACGTCCTCGGCGCCTTCCAAGATCCCGCCGAGACCGTCCCGAGGCTGATCGACCTGGCCAACGAAGGCGGCGGACCGGACAACATCACCTGCGTCGTGGCCGACGTCCTCGCCCCCGCGGCCGCCTGAGTCGCCGAAGCCGCAAACGCAGGTCAGACCCGCCTTCGAGGGGGCGAAACGGCATCCGGTATCGTTCCCCACGGAGGATTGGCCGAGCGGCCTAAGGCGCACGCTTGGAAAGCGTGTTGGGTTCACGCCCTCGCAGGTTCGAATCCTGTATCCTCCGCCGTCAGCAAGGCCCCGGACGTTCCGACGTCCGGGGCCTTGTTGATTACTTAGCAGGACCTTCACTTAACAGAGTCAGTTGATCACGCTAAGTTTAATAGTGGTCGTTCCAGCCCCCGACGTCCCAAGGAGTCCGCCAAAATGGCCGGAGTCGAAGAGATCCGCGCTGGTATCGCGCTCGCGAACGAGAAGGCATCCGCGAGCATCGCCGCACTTCAGCAGGCAGCGCAGTCTCTCGAAGAAGCCCAGCTTTCGCTTTCCCAGGCCACTCAGGGCAGCACCCAGCACGAGGTGAGCCAGGCACACGGGCTTCTCGCGGAAGCCCTACAAGGCATCACCGGCATGCAGAGCACCATCCAGGCGGGCATCTCGTCGGCCGAGTCGTACTCGACCCGTCTCTGACATGTACCTCGAGGAACTGCACCAGCTGCTGACGGCCGTCCAAACCGGCCTCGCCGACGGACGCGCCCATGCCGAGCGGGCCAGGAGCCTGCTCGAAGAGTCCAGACGCGCCATCGTGGAACCCCAGGCCCAAGCCGTGCCATGGGTTCCGCCGCAGCTGGCGCAGGCCGACGAGGGAATGGAAAACCTCCTGACGCGCCTTTCCGCCGCTGACGACCTGGTCAGCGGTTACCAATCCCGCCTCTGAGATCGGCGAGCCGGTATGGGCAGCAAAGCGAGTGAACAGCGCAATCGCGTCGCCACGGCGCTCGAGCGGGTCCGGCACCAGATCGGGCTCGTCCTCGGCGCCGCCGCCGGCGCCCGTCAGGCCGCCGAGGCGGAACTGGCCAAACTGCAGCTGGAGCAGCACATCGTCCGGGTGGGGATGAACAACTCCACCTCGGAGCAGTACACCGAATGGTCGCGGCATCCCGCCGCGAACGAGGTGTTCGGCCTGCTGGGCAGCGTGCGCGGCCAGTTCTACGCCGACTGGGAAGCGGGCCCGAACGCGTTGCGCGAACTCGTCGCGAACAACGCGCCGGGGCCCGCGAGCCAGCAGCCGGGGAACTGGCTCGGCCGCGTCGGCGGGAATCCCGGCATCACCGCGCCCGGGCTGTGGCGCGTCGGCTCGGCGACCGTGCCGGGCCAGGACGTCCCGCGCACCTTCGACGTCGCGGTCCCCTTGCTCGACGAGTCGCATCTGTCCATCACGTCGGCGCCGAAGACCAGGGCCGCGGTGGACGGCATCGTGCAGAACCTGCTGATGCGGATCCTGAGCACGTTCGAACCCGGCGCGGTGCGCATCCATCTGTGGGACGTCGGGCAGCTGACCGCGATCCTCCCCGACCTGTATCCGCTGAGCCGCACCAGCGCGCTCACTCTGTACGACCCAGGACGGCTCGAGGACCTCCTCGACGAACTGGCCGGGCACATCCGCCGCATCCACGCGACCGGGATGCAGGCGGGGCACACGTCGCTGCGGGAGATCCGGCGGGCGAGCGGCCAGCGCGTCGAACCGTTCCGTGTCGCGGTGCTCTACGGCAACGGCGAAACCCTCGAACCGGAGCGCGCCCGCGAACTGAAACGGGTCGCCACCGGGGCGCTGGCGGCGGGGATCTGCTTGATCCTGATCGACGTGCCGACCATGCTGTCGACGTCGGTCGAATCGCTGAGCCTGCACGACGAACGGCACGCGACGAGCAGCATGACCGGCCCCGACCTGATGGTCGACCTCGATCCGCCGATGCCGTCCGGGCAGGTCATCCGCGCCGCCGGGCGGATCGCCGAGGCGCTGATCGCCAAACAGGGCGGGCCGCGCGCGTTCGCCGACCTCCTGCCGACGGAACTGGGCAAGGAGAGCTCGGCGCGGGAGTTGCGGGCGCCGGTCGGGTTCTTCGAGGGCGAGGCGGTGGAGGTCGTCATCGGCGACGCCAGCCCGCACGTGCTCATCGGCGGGCCGAGCGGTTCGGGGAAGACGAACTTCCTGTATTCGCTGCTCGGCAGCCTCGCGGCGCGGTACTCGCCGGACGAACTCGCGCTGTACCTGCTGGACTTCAAGGAAGGCGTGTCGTTCGCCGGGCTCGCGCCGGGGCGGCGGGACGCCAGCTGGCTGCCGCACGCCAAGCTCATCGGGGTCAACGTCAACACCGACCGCGAATTCGGCCTGGCGCTGCTGCGGTACCTCGCCGACGAGCTGCGCCGCCGGTCGGCCGCCGCGAAACTGCACGAGGTCACCAATCTCGCGGATCTGCGCGAGCAGGACCCCGGCGGGCACTGGCCGCGGATCGTCGCGGTGATCGACGAATTCCAGTACCTGTTCGCCGGCCGCGACGGCGTGACGGCGACCGCGACGCAGCTGCTGGAGGACATCGCGCGGCGAGGCCGGTCGCAAGGCATCCATCTGGTCCTGGCGAGCCAGGACGTGGCCGGGATCGAGGCCTTCTGGGGCAAACCTGCGGTGTTCGAGCAGTGCACGCTGCGGATCGCCATGCCGAAGGCGCGGCGGGTGTTGTCCGAGACCAACAACGCGGCCGTCTCCGCGCCGAAGTGGCACGCGGTGATCAACCACGATTCCGGTGTGGCGCACGGGAACCAGCTCGCGCACGTCCCGGACGCGAGCAGCAAGGACGTCTTCAACAAGCTGCAGCACCGGCTCTGGGAGCAGTACTCGGAGTCGTTCAAGCGGCCCCGGTTGTTCGACGGCGCGCATTCCCCGGTGCTGGAACAGTTCCCGGCGTTCACCGATCTGAAGCCGACGGACAAGCCGCGGGCGCTGCTCGGCCAGTCCATCGACGTCGACGAGGCCGCCTGCGGGGTCGAACTGCCGAAGGCACCAGGGCGGAACGTCGCCGTCCTCGGCGCGGCCACGGCGGAGGCACTGTCCATCATGGACTCCGCCGCGCGTTCGCTGGCCCGCCAGTATCACCGCGAGACGGTGGAGTTCGTGCTCTCGTGCCCCATCGAGGCGTCCGTCCCCGCCGTGGCCGAACTGGCCGAGCGCCTGCGCGCGGAGGGGCACCAGGCGACCCTGGTCGACGATCTTCCCGCCCGGGTAATCGATATCGCGGAGAATCTGTCCTCTTTGGACAAAGCGTGGGTACTGCTGCTGTACGGCGTCGACGCGTCGATCCCCGCCCTGGAGGCGAAGGCGCCCGGACAGCTCAAGAGCGGTCTGGATCAGTTGCGGGTGCTGCTGAAGCAGGGCCCGACGCACGGAGTCCACACCATCGGCTGGTGGCGCAGCATCGCCCGGCTGAAGGACACGCTCGGTTTCGCGGGCACCGACGACATCGGATCCTGGGCGGCGTTGGACGTCCAGGGCAACGAACTGTCGCCGTTCGCCGCCGGGCAGGTGGTGCACTGGTCACCGCGGCCGGGCCGCGCGCTGTTCTTCGACCGCACCACGCACGGTGCCCCTGAGGTGATCATCCCGTTCCAGCGTCCGGAAGGGCTTCTCGATGGATGACGGCATCACCGCGGCCATGCGGTACAAGGAGATCGTCGGCCTCGCGCGCGCTTCGGCGGAGAACCTCCGGAACTGGGAGATCGGCCGCGCGGACGAACTGGAGGCCCGGCTCGCCGAGGCGCACCAGGCCGTCGCGGACGCCGCCGAACGCGAGCAGCGCGCCGTCGACCGGTGCACGCGCTGGTGGAAGATGGCGCAGCACAACGTCGAAGGCCTCTCGTGGCTGCCGGAGGACGAGGAACCGCGACCGGTGCCGACCGCGCGGGCCGGGTACCTGGAGAAGTACCTGGAAGAGGTCAAGCCGAGCTACCAGGAACTCGTCCAGGCCGTCCTTTCCCTCGGGTGGCGCGCCAAACGCTCCTGACCCCACCCGCGTTTCGTCCTCTGGATGCGGTACTTGCGCGTGCAAGTACCGCATCCAGAGGACTAATTGCGGGTCAGGGGCGTCCGAAGATCTTCTCCAGGTAGTCGGCCAGGTCCCAGAACGCGTCCTGGACCGGGTTGCCCGCGCTCGGCCGGAACCGCAGCACCTGCGGGTCGTGGTCGCTCGCCTGCTTCGCGAACTCGGCGTTCAGGTGCACGACGTCGTAGTCGAGACCGCGCGGCGCGTTCGACGCCAGGATGTGGTCGAGCACCTGCGACTGGCCCTCGAAAACGTAGCTGTACCGCTCGTTTTCGGGCAGCGACGCGATGAGATCCTTCAGCGCGCCACCGGCGGTCAGCGTCTTCACGGCGGGCGAGAACGGGTAGTCGTTCAGGTCACCGGCGACGACGATGTTCGCGTTCTTGTCCGAAGCGAGCAGCTTGTCGACGAAGCCTCGGAGCAGGGTCGCCTGCTTGGCCCGCTGCACCTCGGAACTCCGGACCGGTGGCTGGTTGCGGCCGTGCGTCGGCTGGTCGCCGCCCTTGGAGTTGAAGTGGTTCGCGATGACGAACACGGTGCGCCCGTGGAAGACGAACTCGCCGACCAGCGGTTTCCGGCTGGCTTCCCACGCCTCGTTCCCGGGCTCGACGCGGCCGGGCGAGACGGTCAGATGGGTCTTGCCGCGCTCCTTCACCACGCCGACCGGGGTGGTCGCGTCGCCGCCGGGTCGGTCCACAAAGGACACCCGAGCGGGATTGAACAGGAAGCCGACACGGATGTTCCCGCCGGGCTGGCCGCCGTCCTTGCCGTTCTCCGGGTCGATCTGACGCCATTCGTAGCGTGGGCCGCCGGCGGCGACGATCGCGTCGGTGAACTTCTTCAGCGTCTGGTCCGCGGCGACGGTGCCGTTGTTCGTCGGCCCGTTGTTGTCCTGGATCTCTTCCAAGTTCAGGATGTCCGGCTTCGCCAGGTTGGTGGCGATGGCCTTCGCCAGCTCGCCGAACTTCTCGTCACTGTCCAAAGCAGACAGATTCTCGACGTTGTAGGTCGCCACGGAGAGCTCACCACTGCGCTGCGCGCGGGTGCTCTCGCGCTGCAAGCCGTTGTCCTTGGCGGCGCCGAGCTTCGTCGCGAACAGCGTGTAGCCGCCGAAGTTGCTGTACTCGACCGGGCCGGACGTCTCGCCGGTGAGCACGTCACCGGTGTTGACCTTCGGGAACGGCTGCTGGGCGAACGGGATCAGCGACGCGACCTTGAGCACGCCGGTGTTGAGCCGGTCGTAGTCCAGGTACACCGCGCCACCGCGGACGCTCGGGTTCTGCTTCGGCTTGGTGGTGACGTAAAGTTCGTTGAACGACGACGTCGGGCCGACGACGCGGGCGTCCGAGACGCTGACGATCTCGCTCTCGTGCGTCTCCCAGAAGTCCAGCGAGTACTTCGCGGGCTCCAGCGGCAACGGCTCGATGCTGCCGCCCGGCGCGGGGGCGACGGTGTCCGGGACCGTGTCCGGCGTGACGACGGTCGGTGCGGGCAAGGCGTTCCCGTTGGAGCCGACCGTCCACTGTGCACTCGTCAGCTCGGTGAGCGACTGGTACGGCGAGCTCGCGGGCGCGTCCGGGTAGAACTCGCGGACGGTGCCGGTGGCGGTCACCGCGTCACCGACGGCCACGGCGGGCGTGGTCGAGCCGGTGAAGACGAACAGCCCCTCGCTGGTGCGCGGGTCGGCGTCGGGCGCGGGGTCGGTGATCCAGAACCCGCGCGCCGAGCCGAAGCTCCGGATCGCGGTGACGACGCCGGTGACCCCGGCGACCTTCCGGTCCTTGAGCGGCGAGATCCGCGTGGTGCCCTGGATGTCATGGATCTTGACGTCGACCGGCGGCGGGCCGGTCTCGCCCGGCGTCTCACCCTTGCCGTTGGTCGGCGTGGGCGCGCCGGAGGTGAAGTCGGCGGCGTTGTCGTCGGTGTCCGCGAGCGTCGTCCCCCTGGCGACGGACGCGGTGTTGGACGGCGCGGGCGCCGCGGCACCCTCACGGATGACGGCGGTGGAACCGAAGCCCACCAGATCCTTGATGCGGCTGTCGGCGGCGCAGTCGGCGGCCGTCTTGCAGGTCAGGGCCGTGGTGCCCTGGACGAGCGCGATGGTGCCGGCGGTCGCGGACAGGGCCAGCGAACCGGTGGCGTCCGGCGTCGGCAGCGCGACCGTGCCGCCCGAGCCCTTCGCCTGCGCGATGAGGTACCGCGCGCCCGGCGCGACGCTGCCGGTCAGCGGCGTGACCTGCCAGCTGTTCCCCGACGCGGGCGCGTACTGGACGCTGAAGCCGTCGAGGCTCACAGCGGCCGCGCCGCGGTTCGCGAGTTCGACGAAGTCGTTGGTCAGCGTGGCGCCCGAGTTGCCGCCACCGCCGTAGACCTCGGCGATCACGGCGTCGGCGCTGGGCGCGGCGAGCGCGGCCGGAGCGGTCATGCCGCTCACGACCAGGCCCGAGGCGACGGCCACGGTCAGGGCCCGCCTCCGGGCAGCACGTCGGGATGTGGTCACGCTGAGTCCCCTTTTTCGCAAGATCGGTCGAGGCATACTCCCCCGAACAAGTGAAATGAGGAAGACGTCAAGACAACGATTCGTCACCACTAGCCCGTTCGGATCCTCGCGTGAGAAGATCGAACTCCGCCGCCTGCCACACACCAGGAGGCGTTTTTCATGCGCGGACTGCTTTGCGCGCTCGTCGCGGCCGGTCTCGTGATCCCGGTTCCCGCGGCGACCGCCGCACCACCACCCGGCAAGGTCGCGTTCGACGTGATGACCCCGGCGAGCACCGTCGCGTCTCGCACCGACCGGCGGCCGAACGCGGGAGGGGTCTTCGACCCGGTCGCGCGCAAGACCTTCATCTCGTGGTCCGGCAAGGCCGCGGACACCTACGTCCAGGCCTACGACCACCGGACCGGCGTCTGGACGGCGCCGAAGAAGATCGCCGACGGCGAGTCCGATCCGCACAACTACCCGACGATGCTGCTGGCGGGCGACGGGCATCTGCTGATCTTCCGCGGCATGCACAACACGCGGACCGTGATCAGCCGCGCGCCGCGCGCCCATTCCCTCGACGGCACCTGGACCGACACCGAGGTGCCCGAGGGTGATTCGGCGAGCTACCCGATGCCGGTGAAGACCGTCGACGGCACGCTTTTCCTGTTCTACCGCGAGACCACCAACGAACTGGACCCGGCGGCGAACTCCGACTTCCGCCCGATGAAGTACCTCGTCTCCCGCGATCACGGGAAGACGTGGAGGAACTCCGTGCAGCTGACCGGGAAGCGGTGGGCGTTCGGCTCGCTGGGCCGGGCCGACCACATGGACGAGATCTACGTCGGGCAGCTGCGGTACGTGCCGTCGTCCGGGCGGATCCACTTCGCCTACACGCTCGCCGGCGGCGGGCCGTCGCAGCACAAACACGACGTCTACCACCGAAACGTCTATCACCTGTCGTTCGACGTGCGGAGCCTGCACTTCTTCTCCGCGGCCGGCCGCGACCTCGGCACGCAGGTCGACGATGCCGAGCAGGAGCGGTATCTCAAGGTCGTCGAAACGCCGCTCGAACTCCCCGGCGGGCTCAAGTCGCCGGACTACATCCTGCAGGTCGGCACCCAGCGCGACGGCAAACCGTTCGTCACCTGGTTCCAGTTCGACGCCGCGGGCTCGCCGCGCGATTTCGCGGGCGCGTGGAACGGCCGGAACTGGGAAGTGCGCGAAGTCGCGAACGGACTCCGATTGCGTGAGATCGAGCAGCTCAATGGCGGCACTTGGCGCGTTTACGGAACACGCGACGGACAACCGGGCATCGAAACGTTCTTGCTCGAGAACGGTCGCGTCTGGACGCCGGAAACCTTGATCACCACGCCGAAACCGGTCCAGCGCGTCGAAGTGATCACCGGTTTCCGGGACCCCGCCCGCATTCTGGCGACCGGCGCGTCCAGTGCCCGTGACGTCTCCGTGGCCGACGGTGACATTTATGTCGCGGGAACCCCGCGGAAATAGCCCATTGGTGTTCCGCTGCCTTAAATGAACCTCAAGTCCGGGTCCAACCCGGCATTTCCGGAGCTACCTTGGCGACGTGAGCGAGGACACAAATCCTCCCTCACGTCGCCGGAGGAGGTGTCCGATGAACTGGCTCATCGTCGGTACGGCACTGGTTCTGCTGCTGACCACCGCCTTGGCCGTCGACCTGCGCGACCGGAAACGCGGCGGACGCCCGGTGGCCCCGTTCGGCGGGGCACGGCTCGACGCCGTCCTGCGCGAGGCCGACCTGGGCGAACGACTTCTGGACGCTCACCGGGGAGGGTGAGCCGGGGGAACTGGGGGCGCACCGCCGGTGCACGGGACCCGTCGGGGGAGGACGGAGCCCGTACACCGGCGGTGTGTCATTTCCGTCTCGCGGCACACGCTTGCCCTGTGTTCCCAAGTCGGTACAGAAGACACGGTTGGCCCTAACCGTCCTTGCCACTCACGAGTTTCTTCAAGCCGGCGACCGCCGCCTTGCCCACGCCCTTCGCGCTCGCCGCGAGGAACGTCGTCCAGTCGAAGTAGTCGCGCCACAGCACGATCCGGCCGTCGCGCACTTCGAACGTGCCGCACACCCAGAACTCGGCTTCCCACGCACCACGCCGCAGGACGTCGGTGCGCTCGGTGAGCACGATCGGGCCGTCGGCGGCGATGTGGTGGGTGCGCGCCTCGAACCCGCTTCCGTAGCGGGTCATGGCGCGCAACTGCTTCTCCACCGCCGAAAGGCCGCGCGCAGGGGGAAGCGGGACGTTCTGGTAGACGATGTCGATCGCGACGAAGCCCAGCGCGCGGTCGATGTCGAACTCTTCGAGGGCCTGAAGGAAACCGGTCACCACGGTCTTCGGATCCGTCATGTCAGCCAAGGCTAATCCGGTTTTGAACCGGCGGAAGGTCACAGCCGTATCACAGGGCGGAGGGGCCGGTTTTCCCTGACTACGGAGGTATCGATGCGACGGCGACTGCCGATGGCCCTGTTCGCGCTGGTCGTCTGGGTGCTCGCGGGCTGCTCGACGGCCACGGGCGCCGCCCCGGCGACACCGGGCGCCAACCAGGCCGACATCACCTTCTCCCAGCAGATGGTGCCGCACCACCAGCAGTCGATCCAGGTCGCGAACCTGGCCTCGGAACGGTCGGCGTCCGAGTACGTGAAGGCCACCGCGGCCAAGATCGTCAAGGCGGAGTCGGCCGAAGTCCAGACGATGACCGCGTGGCTCCAGTCGTGGAACGCGGCCGTGCTCCCCGCGGCGGGCCACGCCGGGCACGCGATGCCGGGGATGATCACCGAAGGGCAGGTCGCGTCGCTGCAGAACCTGACCGGCGCCGAATTCGACAAGATGTGGCTCCCGCTGATGGCCGAGCATCTGCGCAACGGCGTCGCGATGGCCAAGACCGTGCTCTCCTCCGGCGAGCACGCCGAGACGAAAGCGCTGGCACAGGAGATCGTCGAGAACCAGACGGCGGCGATCGACGAGATCACGTCGCAGCTTTCCTGACCCCCTGAAGACACCGGAAGGCCCTCCGGTATTGTTCTCGGCGGTGGCGTGTCCGAGCGGCCGAAGGAGCACGACTCGAAATCGTGTGACGGTTAATACCCGTCCGTGGGTTCAAATCCCACCGCCACCGCAGCGAAGAGCCGGTCTCCACGGAGACCGGCTCTTCTGCGTTCGCGGCTACTTGTTGAACTTGTCCTTGAGGTCCTGCACGCCGCCTTCCGCGCGGTCGCGGAGGTCGTGCCCGGCCTCCTTGACCTCACCCTTGGTCTGGTCGGCCCGGCCGGAGTTCGCGAGGTCCTGGTTGTCGGTCTTCTCGCCGAGCTTCTCCTTGGCGGCGCCGATGGCCTGCTCGGCCTTGTCCTTCGCCTTGTCGAAAACGCTCATGGCGGATGTTCCTCCTTCGACTGCGGCCACCGTCTGCGGCCACCTCTCCGGAGGGTTACCCGTGCCCCGGGGTCCGACACATCCTTCACCCGGTGCGGTTACCCCGCTGCCCGTGGAAGAAGTCTTCGAGCAGGGCCGCGCATTCGGCCTCCAGGACCCCGCCGACGACCTCCGCGCGGTGGCTGAGCCGCCGGTCGCGGACGACGTCCCACAGCGACCCCACGGCCCCGGTCTTGGGCTCCCAGGCGCCGAAGACGACCTTCGCGACCCTCGCCATCACGAGGGCGCCGGCGCACATCGTGCACGGCTCCAGTGTCACCGCGAGCGTGCAGCCTTCGAGCCGCCAGCCGTCGCCGTAGATCTTCGACGCGGCCCGCAGCGCGAGGATCTCCGCGTGCGCCGTCGGATCGCCGAGTTCTTCGCGGGCGTTGCGCGCGGAAGCGAGCGGGGTCCCGTCCGGAGCCAGGACGACGGCGCCGATCGGCACGTCTTCGCCCGCACCTCGCGCCGCGACGATCGCCGCCCGGACGGCGGCGATGTCGGCGGCGGAGGCGGCGGGGCTCAGATCTCGTCCAGGATCTTGGTGAACTCGGCGGCGAAGCCGCATCTCTGCGCGACCATCTGGAGTTGTTCGTCCGGATAGAGGTCGACCTCGCCGACGATCACCTGCAGCTCCGCCCCGGGCAGTCCGAGATCGGACAGGATCTCCAGGTCGCCTTCCGGCCAGACCGCGTCGTCGTCCTCGTCCGGCGGGTCGACTCTCAGCACGTCGAGGACGTCGGCGGCGATGTCGTAGTCGAGCGCCGCGGCGGCGTCGGACAACAGCAGCGACGGGCCTCTGGGGCTCGGCCGGACGATCACGAAGAACTCGTCGTCCACCGCCAGCAGCCCGAACGCGGCCCCTGTCGAACGCAGCTTGCCGAGCTCGGTGATCGCAGCGTCGAGCTCGCCGAGCGCCCCCGGATCAAGGGAACTGCACCGCCACCGACCGTCCTCCCGCACCACGGCCACCGCGAACCCCGTGATCGGCTCTTGCACCGCCATGCGCACACCGTATTCCGCCCGCATTCGGAACGCACGCACGGTGCGCCCGAAGCGCCGCATGCGCCACTATCGAGACATGACCGGACCCACCGACCTGCCCACCCTCCCCGACGCGCGCTTCGCCGGTTTGCTGGACGAAGCCCGCGCTCTCCAGACGAAAACCGTAGAGCTCCGCCGGGAGATCCACCGGAATCCGGAGATCGGCCTCGACCTGCCGAAGACCCAGGCCTCGATCAAAGCCGCCCTCGATGGCCTGCCGCTGGAGATCACCGAGGGCAAATCGACCACCTCGCTGACCGCCGTCCTCCGCGGCGGGAAGCCGGGCCCGGCGATCCTGCTCCGCGGCGACATGGACGCGTTGCCGCTGCACGAGGACACCGGGCTCGACTTCTCCTCCGAAGACGACGGCGCGATGCACGCCTGCGGGCACGACACCCACGTCGCGATGCTGGCTTCGGCCGCGCGGCTGCTCTGCGAGCACGTCGACGAGCTGGCCGGGTCGGTGGTGTTCATGTTCCAGCCCGGCGAGGAGGGCGAGCACGGCGCGCGCCACATGATCCACGAGGGCGTGCTCGACGCCGCGGGTGAGCGTGTCGAGAAGGCGTTCGGCCTGCACATCTTCACCTCGGCCGCGTCCGGCGTCGTGCAGACGCGACCGGGCCCGATCATGGCGTCGGCCAACAGCTTCCACGTCACCGTCACCGGCAGGGGCGGGCACGGCTCGGCGCCCCACCAGGCGATCGACCCGGTGCCGGCGGCGGCCGCGATGGTGAGCGCGCTGCAGACGATGGTGACCCGCAAGGTCAGCGTGTTCGAGCCCGCGGTGGTGTCGGTGACCCGCATCGAGACGGGCACGACGACGAACATCATCCCGGAGACGGCGTTCCTGGAGGGCACGATCCGCACGCTGTCCGAGCGGACACAGGCGTTCGTGCGCGAGGAACTGCCGCGGGTGTGCGAGGCGGTCGGCGCGGCGCACGGCGTCAAGGTGAGCGCCGAGGTCCTCCCCGGCTACCCGGTCACGGTGAACGATCCCCAGGTCGCGGCCCGGGTGCTGGAACTGGCGGGCGAGGTCCTCGGCGCCGGGAACTCCGAGGTCATGGAGAACCCGGTGATGGGCGCGGAGGACTTCTCGTACGTCCTGCAGCGGGTGCCGGGGGCGTTCGCGTTCCTGGGGGCCTGCCCGCCCGGCGCCGATCTGGCCACGGTGGAGGCGAACCACTCGAACCGGGTGGTCTTCGACGAGGACGCGATGGCCAACGGCGTGGCGATGTACGCCGCGTTCGCCCTGGACGCCCTTCGCTAGGCATTACACAACAGTGTTGATTTAATGGGTGCCATGAGCGATGACACCCTGGCCGTCCTGGCCGCACAGGAGGAGCGTCTGGTCTTCAGCCGGTTCGACAACGAGACCGCGCTGGAGCTGGGCGCCCACCTGCTCGCGGCGGCGCGGGACCGCGCCCTCCCGGTGACGGTCTCCGTGCGCCGCGGCGGGCAGCGGCTGTTCCACGCGGCGTTGCCGGGCACCTCGGCCGACAACGACGCGTGGATCGACCGCAAGAGCCGCGTCGTCGACCGTTACGGGCGCAGCTCGTTCTTCGTCGGCGAACAGTTCCGCGCGAAGGGCACGACGTTCGAGGCCGACTCCCGCCTCGACCCGGATCTGTACGCCGCGCACGGTGGCGTGTTCCCGGTGATCGTCGAGGGAGTCGGTCCGGTCGGCACCGTCGGCGTCTCGGGCCTGCCACAGGCCGATGATCACGCGTTCGTCGTCGAGCAGCTGGAGATCTTCCTCGCCGCTACGTCCTAAGTGGACCGTGCGGCTCCGTACGTGAGTTCCGCTTCGATCACGTGGATCCGGGCCACTCACGACCCACTTGAGTCAAGCGTCCCGAGATTCAGGACAAGCGTCCCGTCATGCTACCGTGAGACGTCACATCATATATCAGATCGGACATGCCAGTGACCTCACGGTTCGACGAGCGGAAACGGCGGCTGTCCGGGGTCGTGGCCATCCCGGTGACCCCGTTCGATGCCGGCGGCGCCGTGGATTCCGAGACCTACGGGCACCTGGTCGACCGCGTGATCAGCGCCGGCGTCGACGTCGTGACGCCGAACGGGAACACCGGCGAGTTCTACGCGCTGGACGAGTCCGAGGCACGGCACTGCCTGGAGGTGACGGTCAAAGCCGCGGCGGGGCGGGCGAGTGTGGTCGCCGGGGTCGGGCACGACGTCCGGACGGCGATCGGCGCGGCCCGGCACGCCGGGGACGCGGGCGCCGACCTGGTCATGATCCATCAGCCGGTGCATCCGTACGTCTCGGCGGAGGGCTGGGTCGAGTACCACCGCGCCATCGCGGCGGCGGTCCCGGAGCTGGGCGTCGTGCTGTACGTTCGGGACGCGCGCATCGCAGGCGAACAGCTGGCCAGGCTCGCCGACGCCGCGGAGAACGTCATCGGCGTGAAGTACGCGGTGCCGGATCCGGTGCGCTTCGCCTCGGTGGCGCGGGACGCGGGGATCGACCGTTTCGCGTGGATCGCCGGGCTGGCGGAGATGTCGGCGCCGGGCTACTTCGCAGTCGGCGCGACCGGGTTCACCTCCGGGCTGGTGAACGTCGCGCCGTCGCTTTCGCTGGAGATGTTCCATGCACTGCGAAACGGCGACTTCGCCGGGGCGATGGTGATTTGGGAGCGGATCCGGCCCTTCGAGGAGCTGCGGGCCGCGGACGGCAACGCCAACAACGTGAGCGTGGTCAAGGAAGCGTTGGCACAGCTGGGTTTGTGCCGCCCGGACGTCCGGCCGCCGAGCCGTCCGCTGACCGGCGGCGAACGTGACGAGGTCGCCGCGCTGCTCGAAGAATGGGGACCGCGCCAAAGGATTTCCTGACCGGGCGCACGCTTGCCGGGCGTGCACCCGGTGACAGGTCAGAGGTCATGGCCATCGACGATCGCGGCGTGGCCCTGATGGGCGCCTCGGGGCGCGTCATACGGCGCGGCGGGCGGCTGCTCACCGGCGAAGCCGGCGGGACCATGAGCGCGAAGAACGATGTCTTGGCCGGTGCTCCTGCCTCCGGCCGAAACTCGCGACCGGACGGAACCGGGGGAAATTTCCCTCGATGTCTTCGACTGTACGCCAGATCGTGCTGCTTTGGTGAATTGCTTCCGCTCCGCCGTCGTGGGACGCTGGACGAAGACCACGGAGCGTCCGTGGCGTGTTGTGGTACCAGTGCCTTTTCTCGGCCACACCGGCCTCTTCGGTGTTGTGAACCCGTTGCTGGATCGCCCACTTTCACGTACCAGAACGGTGTGATCTCCCATGACCTCCACCCGGACGAGGCAGGGCAGCGACTTCGCCGAACTGTCCAAATTGGTCAAGGACGCCGGCCTCCTCGACCGGCGACGCAAATACTACGCGGTGAAGATCTCCTTGAATCTGCTCGCTTTCGCGGGTGGTTGGGTCGCGTTCGCGCATCTCGGCGACTCCTGGTGGCAGCTGTTCCTCGCCGCCTTCTTCGCGATGATGTTCACGCAGCTGTCCTTCATCGGTCATGACGCGGGGCACAAGCAGATCTTCCGCGGCCGCAAGGCGAACGACGTCACCGGCTTCGTCCACGGTGGACTGACCGGGCTCAGCTACGGCTGGTGGATCGGCACGCACACCCGCCACCACGCGAACCCCAACCACGAGGACGAAGATCCGGACGTCAACCTCGCGGCGCTCATCTTCACCAAGGCCCAGGGTGCCGAACGGCGCGGTTTCCTGCGCTGGATGGCGAAATACCAGGCTTTCCTGTTCTTCCCGCTGCTGTTGCTGGAAGGCCTGAACCTGCACGTGTCGAGCGTGACGGCGATCTTCCAGCGCGGCTTCAAGCGACGGAAGCTCGAATCGGCGCTGATGCTCGCCCACCTCGCCGCGTACCTGACGGCGGTGTTCGTGGTCCTCTCACCCGGCGTCGGCTTCGTCTTCATCGCCGTGCACCAGTGTCTCTGGGGCGTGTACATGGGCTGCTCGTTCGCCCCGAACCACAAGGGCATGCCGACGCTGTCGGCCGGGCACAAGCTCGACTTCCTGCGCAAACAGGTCCTCACCTCGCGCAATGTGCGCGGCGGCAGGGTCGTGGACTTCGCGCTCGGCGGGCTCAACTACCAGATCGAGCACCACCTCTTCCCGAGCATGGCGCGGCCGAACCTCAAGCACGCGCAGGTGATCGTGCGCGAGTTCTGCGCGAAGCACGGCATCGACTACGCGCAGTGCGGCTGGGCGGCGTCCTACGGCTACGTGCTTCGACATCTGCATGAGGTCGGGGCGCCGTTACGCGCTCGACCGGCAGGCGTGCGGTGACCTCCGCCCGTTCCCTCGGCGACGTCGCCGAGCCGGCCGCCGACGACCGCTGCCCGGTCTGCCCGCATCCGCTGTCCGCGCACGACACGATCGCCCGCCGCTTCTGCACCGCGACCGCGGCCGGCGGGTTCAGCCGCGGCTGCACCTGCGCCACGAACCCCGAAACAACCGAATAGAGGATCACCATGGACGCCGACACCGTCCCCACCGTCCCGGAGCCGGTCCGCTAGTGGCGTGACCGGGGTTACTCGCGCGTTAACAAGGCGTCAGCGAGGCCGCGCGGAGCGTCAGGGAGACGTTGCCGCGACGGCCGGGCCGGGTCGATCGGAGTTGTGCTGATGAGGCACTGACCGATCGACGCGGAGGTAACCGTGACGCTCAGCGAGCTCCTGCCCAGCCTCGGTTGCGAGGCCGCCGACCACCTCGAACCCGGGGTCTGGCCACGGAGCACCCGGCTCGGGCCGGGCGGGGAACTGCTGTTCGCCGGTGCGCCGGTGTCTCACCTCGCCGCGAGGTTCGGGACACCGGCGTACCTGCTCGACGAGGACGAGGTCCGGCAGAACGCCCGCGCGTACCGGAAGGCACTGCCCGACGCCGAAGTGGCGTATGCGAGCAAGGCCCTCTGCACCCGCGCGGTCCTGCGCTGGGTCGCCGAGGAAGGGCTTTCCCTCGACACCTGCTCGGCCGGCGAGATCGCGGTGGCACGATCGATCGGCTTCCCCGCCGAGCGGATCCTGCTGCACGGCAACGCGAAAACCCCCGAAGACCTCAAAGCCGCCTTGTCCTACGGCGTCCGCCGGATCGTGGTGGACTCGCTCGACGAGATCGAGCAGCTCGGCGCGCTGGCCACCGGCGCGCAGCAAGTGCTGATCCGCGTGACCCCCGACGTCGCCGCCGGCACGCACGCGGCGATCACCACCGGCACCGAAGGGCAGAAGTTCGGCTTCTCGCTGCGCGAGGAGGTCCGCGACAACCTCGGGCGCGCCGTGTCCGCCGTGCTCGCGCAGCCCGGGCTCCGCCTGGCCGGGCTGCATTGCCACATCGGTTCGCAGGTGTCGCGGGTGGACTTCTACGAACTGGCCGCCCGCAAGATGATCGGGGTGCTCGTCGCACTCCGCGAGAGCCACGGTGTCACCCTGCGCGAACTGGATCTCGGCGGCGGGCACGCCGTGCGCTATCTGCCCGGCGACACGGGTTTCGACATCGACGGTTATGTGCGCCGTCTGCGTGTCGCGCTCGCTTACGAATGCACCTCGCACGGCTTCCCCCTGCCGAAGCTGACGATCGAACCCGGCCGCGCGATCGTCGGTCCGGCGGGGATCACCGTGTACCGGGTCTGCGCGGTGAAACGCGGCTCGCGCACTTTCGTCGCCGTCGACGGCGGGATGAGCGACAACGCACGGCCGGCGCTCTACGGGGCGGCGTACACGGCGCGTCTGATCGGCAGGCGCAGCCGTTCCGCCCGTCGGCCGATGACGGTGGTCGGACGGCACTGCGAATCGGGCGACGTCCTCGCCGACGGGCTCTCGCTCCCCGACGACGTCCACCCCGGCGATCTGCTCGCCGTCCCGTGCACCGGGGCATACCACCACTCGCTCGCGTCGAATTACAACCTCGTGGGCAGGCCGCCGGTGGTCGGCGTCTCCCGCGGCACCGCGACGCTGCTCGTCCGCCGTGAAACCGAGGAAGACCTGCTGAAACGCGACCTCGGCTGACGCGTCATCCGAAAACCTCGGCACCCGCCCTATCGCACGACAGAATCCTTCGCGCGAAGGCGCCGAGAAAGAGAATCACGACAAACAACTTAACGGCGGTAGCATTCTGGACACTTATCGATACGCTGCGCGACAAGAATCGCATGCCGAAACAAAGGGAGGGACGGCATGGGTGACGAACCACGCGCGCAGATGGAGCAGCGCACACCTAGAGGTTTGGACAATACCGATCGCACCCTGATCGCTCTACTGCAAGTCGACGGGCGGGCCTCGTTCACGGCCTTGGCCAAGGCCGTCGGGCTGTCGGAGGGCGCCGTGCGGCAGCGCGTCCAGCGGCTGCTGCGGGACGAGACGATGCAGATCGTCGCGGTCACGGATCCGGCGAACGTCGGGCTCGGCCGCCAGGCGATGGTCGGGATCAAGGTGCAAGGCGATCCGCGGGCGGTCTCCGACCAGCTCTCCGGAATGCCGGACGTCCACTACGTCGTACTGACCGCAGGAGGCTACGACCTGCTCGCCGAGGTCGCCTGCCGGGACGACGAACACCTCTTGAGTGTGCTGAACGACGACATCCGGCCCATCCCGGGTGTCGTCAGCACGGAGACCTTGGTCTACTTGAAACTCGCAAAACAGACATATGCCTGGGGCAACCTGACCCGATGACAGCACGCCCCGCGCCATGAAAGGTCCCTTCCTCGCAAATTTCGCAAGGAAGGGACCTTTCATGGCACTCGCGGGAGGGTCAGACGCAGTGCAGGTAAGCGTCGGGAGTCCGCCGCCCGGAATCAAGACCGCGGAGGACTTTCGGCAGCACCCCGCTGTACAGGACCCCGAGCCGCTGCGTCGCCCGCGTCAGCGCGACGTACAGCTCCGCCTCGCCGCTCGGGCCTTCCGCGAGGATCCGCTCCGGCTCGACCACCAGGACGGCGTCGTACTCCAGCCCCTTCGTCGCGGACGGCGCGATCGCACCGGGCACTCCCGGCGGCCCGATGACGACCGACGTCCCCTCGCGTCCCGCCTCTTCGCGGACGAACTCGGCGACGGCGTCCTCCATGTCCACTTCGGACAGTCGACGCGCCCACGGGCGAATTCCGCACGAGCGCACCGATTCCGGCGGCACGACATCCGGCGCGAAACTCGCCAGCAGTGACGCCGCGACCGCCATGATCTCCGACGGCGTCCGGTAGTTGACGGTCAGTTTCCGGTACACCCATCGATCGGCGACGTACCGGGACAGCATCGCGTCCCACGACCGCGCGCCGGACGGCGACCGGCGCTGCGCCAGATCCCCGACGACGGTGAACGACCGGCTTGGACAGCGCCTCATCAGCACCCGCCAGTCCATTTCGGACAGTTCCTGCGCCTCGTCGACGACCACGTGCCCGTACGTCCACTCCCGGTCGGCGGCGGCGCGTTCCGCCAGATCCCGCTCGTCGCGTTCGGCGAACCGGTCCGCCAGTTCCTCCGCCATCAGCACGTCCGTCGGCCGCAGCGCGAACTCGTAGTCGTCGTGGTCGTCTTCGACCTCGACGATTTCCAGCACCCGCTCGGCGTATTCCTTGCGCGCCAGCCGCCGCCGTTCCTCCGCCCGGCGCTCGGCGGTGCGGTCCCGGCCGAGCAGTTCGACGGCTTCGTCGAGCAACGGCACGTCGGACACCGTCCACGCGTCCGCGTCCTCACGGAACAGCGCCGGATCGGCCCCGGCGGCCCGCAACCGCTCCGGCGACGCGTAGAGGTCGGCGAGCAGCCGCTGCGGCGTCAGCGACGGCCAGAGCCGATCGAGCACCGCGCCGAGCTCCTCGCTCGCTTCCAGGTCCCGGCGGGCGTTCTCGAGCATCTCCGGACGGGTGTGCCGATCGTCCTCCGGGAGCCAGCCCGCTCCGATCCGGTCGACCGCGCGCACGGCGAGGGAGGCGATCACCGTGCGTTCGAAGACGGCCTTGGCCTCGTTGTGCAGCAGGCCGCTCTCCCTGGCCACCTCGCGCGCGGCGGCCGCGATCCCGGCGTCCAACGGCACGGTGACGTCGTCGAGCTCGATCGGCTCCGGTTCGGCGGGCAGTTCCTGCCGGTCCGCCACCGCGGCCGCGAGGACGTCCAGGATCGCCAGCGAACCCTTGATCCGCTGGACCGGCGGCGGATCCTCCCGTTCGGTGCACAGACCGGCGACGAGGTCGCCAGGCGTCGCGAAGACGGCGCTGGTCTCGCCGAGCGACGGCAGGACCCGGCCGATGTGGTCGAGGAAGCCGCTGCTGGGCCCGACCACGAGCACGCCGCGGCGCTCCATGCGCTCCCGTTTCGTGTACAGCAGATACGCCACGCGGTGCAGCGCCACCGCCGTCTTGCCGGTGCCGGGACCGCCTTCCACGACGACGACCCCTGGGTGATCGAGCCGGATGATCTCGTCCTGCTCGGCCTGGATCGTCGCGACGATGTCCCGCATCCCCTCGCCGCGCGGCGCGTTGACCGCGGCCAGCAGCGCGACGTCACCCCGTTCCCCCGCCGATCCCGGACGGCCGAAGACCTCGTCGGTGAAGTCGAGGACCTCGCGCCCGAGGGTGCGGAATTGACGGCGCCTCGCCATTCCTTCCGGCGACGCGCCGGTCGCGCAGTAAAACGCGCGCGACGCCGGCGCACGCCAATCCAGCACCAAGGGTTCGTAGTCGTTCTCTTCGTCGAAAAGGCCGATCCGGCCGACGTACGAACGTTCTCCCGAAAGGGCGTCCAAACGGCCGAAACAAAGACCCTCGTCGGCGACCTTCAGCCTGGCCATCTCGCGAGCCTTCGCGCCGACGGACACCTCGCGGTCGGACAGCGCGAAGCCTTCTCCGCGCAGTGCACCGGCATACGCCTCGCTCACGCGCACGCGTTCGGTGTCCAGCCGCCCGTAGAGCGACGCCACGTACTGCCGCTCGGATCGCAATTCCTCGTCGTACCCCTGATTTGACAAGTTCCCCTCACAGCGGTTAGACTGACAACACATTCGGCGTACTGATCAGACATTCTGAATCAGGCGCCGATTTTTTATTGTCCCCCGCTTGTCAAGAGACCCCCCGCATTCCCCCGGAAACGACCGTGCGCGATAATGGGGACGGTCGTCCACCATTACCGCGCACGATCCGCGCGAAACTCAGCCGAGCATGAACTCGCGGGGGTCCAGCGCCCTGCCCACCACACGCACGTCGCCGAGCCACCCGTGGAACGCCTGCTCGACGATCGAGTCATAGGCGTAGGCGCCGATCAGCCACGAGCCGCCGGGGTTCGCGATCCCCGCCGCCGGCGTCTTCGGATTCCGCAGCACGGGGCAGCCGTCGACGTAGAGCGTCGTCCGCCTGCCGTCGTTGACGGCCGCGACGTGGATCCATTCCCGCAACGCCAGTTCGTGCCCCCAGCAGGTGGAGATCCCGTTCTGGTTCACCGGGAACACCGCCCACTGGAACGCGGCACCGTCCGAAAGGGACAGTGTGGCCGACGGCTCGCCGGGATCGTCGCCGGTCTTGCCCGCCTTGCCGCCCGAGCCCTGCCTGCCGAAGATCGCCGCCCAGGAATGCTTGCCGTCCTTGAAATCCTCGGGCAGTTTCACGAACGCCTCGACGGTGTAGCCGCGGGCGAACGTCTCCGCGTTCATCGGCGCCGAGTCCGCCGTGCGCAGATACCCGCCGCGAGCCGGTTTCTTGCCGCCGTCGAACCGGAGACTCGACCTCGACGGCTGCCGCGTGGAGAACTCGCCGGAGAACCGCAACGCCTCGGGCGCGCTCCCGGGCAGGGTCACCCGGACCAGGTCGTTGCCCCGGCCCGAAAGGTCACGGACTCTGTCGACAGGCGCGCCGTCACGGCCCTCGAACCGCCAGTACGCCACGGTCCCGCGGATCAGCTGGCGTTCGGCGGGCCGCGCGGGCGGGACCGGGACCGGCGCGAAACCCGCGAACCTCGATTCGAAGTCGATCTCCAGGCTGAAGTAGTCCGCCGGGCCGGTGCGTTCGATCTCCTGCCGCTGCAGCTCGTTCAGCCGCGGCGCCTGGTCCGCGAGCCACGGCGAGACCGTGCGGACGTCGATCACGTTGCGCGCGAGGTCGAACCGGTAGAGCCGGATCATCGCGCTGCCACCGTAGTACCGGTCCTGGTAGTTGGTGATGTGCAGATGGACGTCGTGGCCCGCTTTGTTCTGCTTCACCATGCGTCCGGGCGGCCAGTAGTGCCCGTTGAGCGTCAGGAAGATCTGGTCGTTGCCTGCGACCAGTTCGTCCCACACCTTCTGTCCGAACTCCGAGAACTGCGCCTGCCCGGTCTCGTCGGCCCATACCAATTCATGGATGGTCAGGATCGCCGGAAGCCGCGGATTCCGCGCCAGCACCGACCGCACCCACTCCAGCCCGCCCGCCGACGGCCGCCAGTCGAGCGCGAGCAGCAGCCATTCACGCCCACCGGCACGGAAAACGTGGTGGCTGTTGTAGCCGTCCGGGCTCGCGCCGCGAAAGGTCCGCGAACCGCGCTGGCGCTGCGGCCCGAAGGCGTCGAGGTACGGCGTGCGGCCGCGCTGGTCGTCGGTCGAGGACTTGATGTCGTGGTTGCCCGCGAGGGTGCTGTACGGGAACCGTCGCCGGTCCAGGTGCTGGAAGGAGCGGCTGATCTGGTCGAACTCGCCCGGCTGCCCGTTCTCGGTGAGGTCGCCGAGATGCGCCAGGAAGACGATGTTCTCGTCGCCGCCGGTGACGTACCGCAGCGTGGCGTCCAACGGCGCGGGGTCGCCGCGGTCGGCGTCGAAGAGGTACTGAGTGTCGGGCAGGACCGCGAGGGTGAAGCGGCCGTCTTCGGTGTCCGGGCCGCGACCGAAGGCCGCCGAAGCGGCGGGAGCACCGAGCGCGGGTAACGCGGAGACCGCCGCACCGGCGCCGAGCAGGCCCGCGCCGCGCAGGAAGGTCCGTCTGGATGAGTCGTTCACGGCCGCAACCTACGGTCGCGGAGGCAACGCGTCCCGAACCGCGGATGAACACTTGCCCCGCTCGGTAGCTTCGTCCCATGGGGAACGTCAAACGCTGGCCCGTGCTCGCCGGGGTCGGTGTGGTGGTGGCCGCGGCAGGCTGGTGGATCGTGGACGAGATGCCGACGGTGGACGACGCCGTCGCCCGCGAGGCGCTGCCGCCGATCGACGAGCATCTGCGCGCGTGGACGACGGCGGCCGCCCACTCCGACGACCCGGACGTCCGCTGGGTGTGCACGCAGAAGGTGATCGAGACCAGGCCGGACGGCGACCGGGTCAAGATCGGCCTGGTCGCGAGCTGCGACGAGGTCGCGAAAGAGGGCGGCGGGCTCGTCACGCGCAGCGGATTCCGGCGGCAGGCGATGGTCTACCGCGTGGAACGGACCCCCGGCGGGTTCCGCGTGCTCGACCGGAAGTTCGCGGAGGACGGCGCCGGCTACTCACGTTCGGTCAAGGAGATGTTCTCCTGGGTCGGCGCCCGCCGGGTACTCGACGGCGCGAGCCCGGACGATCCGAAGTCCGTGTCGGCCGCCGCTTTCGGCCTGCCCGAAAGCACGCCGGTGCGCACCGGGCGGTGATCAGTCGCCGTTGCGGTCGATCTTCTTCGGCACGACGAACCACATGACGACGAACAGCACCGCCGACACCACGCCGAGGATCGTCATCGCGATCGGGCCGTAGACGACCTTGGCGATGAGCGCGACGGTCGTGGTGATGGCGGCCGCCAGGCAGGCGAGGCCCGCCAGCACGGAACGGTTGCCGACGGTGAGGATCCGCTCACGGTTCCCGGTGCGGAACAGCAGCCGGTGCCACGCGGCGGGCGCCGTCAGCAGCACCGTCGAACAGACCGTGAGCAGGACGGCCGTCAGGTGGACGGCCTTCTCGAATCCGCTCGCCTCGTGGAACTCGTCGGTGAACACCACCGTGAGCAGGAAACCGAAGAGGATCTGGACACCGGCCTGCGCGACCCGCAGCTCCTGCAGGAGCTCACTGACGTTGCGGGTCAGGCGTTCGTTCTTCGTCTCGCCGGTGTGCTCGACCATGCGGCGGCTCCAAGACCATCGGTTGACGCCTGACCTTTTCATGCCAGCCGAGCGACGTGACCGACACGACCACCACGGCGAGGCCCAGCCACTGAGTACCCGACAAATCGGCGTTCAAGCACAATACGCCGATCACGGCCGCGGTGACCGGGAACGCGAGCTCGGCCAGCGTCGCCCTGGCGGCCGGAGTCGACCGCAGGCCCAGGTAGTACAGGCTCAGCGCCAGCAGGCCGGGGACGAAGGCGAGCAGGCCGAGCCCGAGCGCGTTGTCCCAGCCGACCGCGAACTCGCCGCCCTGGTAGGCCACGATGCCCGCCGCGACCGGGAGTCCGACGGTGAAGCGCAGGGTGGTGACCTCCTTCGGCGCCAGTTCGGTGGAGAGCAGCCGTCCGAGCACCGTGCCCGCCGCCCACAACGCGGCCGCGCCGATCGCCAGCAGCGCCGCCTTGGCCGCGGCGAGCTGGATGTTCAGCGGATCCTTGAACGCCAGCAGCCAGGCGCCGAGCAGCGCCGGGATCGCGAAGAAGGCGTAACCGGGGCGGACCCGCTCACTGAGGACGAAATACGCCGCCAGCACGGCGAACACCGGCTGGAGCTTCTGCAGCACCAGCGGCGTCACCGGGTCGCCCAGTTTGAAGGCCGCGGTGAACATCGCGGTCGCGAGCGCGGAGGATCCGCCGCCGATGGCGAGCACCGCCAGCCATTCCCGCGGTCCGGTCCGGCGCAGCGCGCGGAAAGCGCCGGGAATGAAGGGACTCAGCACGAGCACCACCAGCAGGTGCTCCCAGAAGACCACCGTGGCCGCCGGAAGCGCCTCGGCCAGCGGAAGCCGAAGAAGCCCGTCGGTACCCCAAAGCGCGGCGGCGACCGCGACCAGCCAGGTGCGATCCGGAGGGTTGCTACTCACTTTTCCTGCCCATAGTTTGAGAATGATCGCCCGACGGAGTGACCGCTCTGGCGTGTCCGATTCGTGCCGACTAGGCAAGGGGCATGCGCCCCGTCCCCGCACTCGCCCTCGTCCTGTCCGCGGCCGCCTTGGCCCTGACCGCCGGCGCCGGGCCGGCCACCGCCGTCCCCGGCTCCCGGGTCCACGTGATCACCGCCAAGAGCGGCTTGACCATCTACAAACCCGACCTGGTGCCACCCGGCGCCCGCGCGCACGTCTTCGGGTTGACGTCCAAGGCCCATGGCACGTCGACCGCGGTCCTCGTGACCGGCCTGCTGCCCAACCGCGAATACGGCGCCCACGCGCACACGAAGCCGTGCGGCGCCACCGGTGATCTCGCCGGCCCGCACTACCAGAACGTCGAAGACCCGGTGAAGCCGTCGGTGGACCCGGCCTATGCCAACCCCCGCAACGAGATCTGGCTCGACCTCACCTCCGACGCCACCGGCCGCGGCGTCGCCGTGTCCAAAGTGGACTGGACGTTCACCGACCGGCGCGCGAACTCGATCGTGATCCACGAAACGCATACGCACACCGACCCGGGCCACGCCGGGACCGCGGGGGCCCGGCTGGCCTGTGTGACGGTCGGTTTTTAGAAACCCCAGGTACGTTCGGGCCGGATCCTGATCCGGACGCTGTACTCCCGGTCGAACTTCGGGACGTCGTAGTCGATCGCCGGGTAGTGCTTCTCGTACTTGGCGAGGAAGCCCGGCTGCTCCGACGCGAGACCGTCCGGCAGGATCTCGGCCTTGCCGCCGATCACCAGGATCGAGCCCCCGTGCTCGTCGCTGTTGAAGTGGAGGCTGACCTCGGAGTTGGCTTCGATGTGGCGGGTCTTCGCCGTGTCCGGCTGGCTGAAGACGATGAAATCGTCACCGTCGAGCACGAACCACACCGGGCGGGGCGAAGGGCGTCCCTTCGGGCTGATCGTGGTCAGCCAGGCGACGTTCTCCTTCGCCCGCTCGGCGAGCCGCGGATCGGGTTGGTAGGTCATGAACCGACCAACCACGATCCCGCGGCTTTTCTTCCACGTCCGCTCAGCGAGACGCGACGAGCTTCGCGTACCGCGTCCCCGCGCCGAGCAGCACCAGACCGGCGATGAGGAACGCGGCGACCCTGGCCAGGCCGTCGAGCGCGGAGAGGTCGAACAGGACCAGCTTCAGCACCGCGGCGCCGACCAGCACGAACCCGATCACCCGCAGGTTGACCGCCGAGATGCCGCGGATGAGCAGGACCAGCGCGGCGACCGTCCACGACACCGTGATCACCACGTGGCCGACGAGGAAACCCGACCGGCCGGGAACGGACAGCAGCGCGCCGCACAGCACCAGCGCGCCCGCGCCGTAAAGCCCGCAGACCCCGGCGAGGAGCCACGGCACCACGTTCTCGGCCGCGGCCTTGAACAGTCCCAGGCGGTGTGAGACCCACGGAAGCGTGATCGAGGCGGCCAAGATCGCCAGGGCCACCAGGAACGCGGCGGCGAGGTCGGCGTCCGGACGGTTGCGGACCAGGAAGAACAGCGTCGGCGGGACGTCGAGGACCAGCGCGATCATGCCGCCGATGACGGCGAAGCCGAGGCCTCCGAAGAGCGCGACGTGCTTCTTCGTCCACAGCGCGACCAGGGCCAGCAAGACCGCTTCGCCGATGAGGATCCCCGAACGGGCACTGCCGTCGAAGAGCGTCATCGTCGTCTGCAGGGCAGCGACGAGCCCGGCGGCGCCCGCGAGCTCACCCGTCCAACCGTCGAGCCACTGCCCGACGGCCCACACCGCGAGCAGCACCAGCGCGACCGAGGCGGTGACGAGCACGGCCTGGGTCTTCGGCAGGAACAGCGCGGCGAGCAACGACGGGGCGGGGGCGACGGCGAGCAGGGCGAGCCCGGCGGCGTCTCCCGGCCGCTTGAGGGTGACGATCAGGGCCAGCGCGAGAGCGGTACCGCCCGCGGCCAGCGCGGCGGCGGTGTTGGCCGTGCTGCCGCCGAAGCCGACGAAGGCCGTGCTGCAGACCGAGGCGAGCAGCGGCGGGATCCCGGCCGCGACCGCGACCGACGGCCAGGACTGGCGCAGCTGCACCGGCGTCGAAGCGATCTGGACGACAAGAAGGAACGCGACCAGCTGCGGGGTGAACCCCTGCGTGATGATGGGCGCGCAGATCACACAGCCGAGCACGACGGCCGTCGCGAGCAGCGACGACTCCCACCGCACGGCCAGCAGCAACCCGCAGACCGCGATCACGAGCCCGATCGCTAGACCGGCGTAGGCCGGGAGGTACTCGTACATCGTCGTCGCGGCGATGGCGTCGAGGTACAGCGCGCCGATCCCGGTCGCGGCGAGCGCGAACGCACCCGTGCGGCCCGCCGGCGTGCGGTGAAGGCGGAGGCCGATCCCGACCAGCGCCGCGCCGAGCACGGCACCGCCGATCACCCGCGGCACCGGACCGAACCAGCCACGCTGGATCGCGAGCACGAGGAACAGCACGATGCCGAGCAACGTGACCGCGCCGCCGATCCAGGCCAGCAGCCTGCTGCCGGCGCCCTCCTTGCCCAGCTTCTCGGCGAGCGACACCTTCGGGGCGGGCTGGTACGGGCGGTAGGGCTGCTGCGGCTGCTGGTACTGCTGACGGTATTGCTGCTGCCATTGGTGCTGCCACTGCGCGTACTGGGCCTGCTGGTGCTGCTGGTGGTACTGGGCCTGGTACTGAGGGTGCTGCGGGTGGGTGAAGTAGCGCGGGTACGGCTGCTGGGGCGCGTGGGGCTGCTGCGTCTGGCCCTGATGCGGCGTCTGGGGCTGTTGCGGCTGCTCCGGCTGCGGCTGGGTTGCCTGCGGTGTCGGCGGCTGCTCTGTCTGCTCGGCCTGCGGTGCCGTGGCCTGCTCTTCCTGCTGCTCGGCGGGCTTCTCCGCCTGCTCAGGCGCCTCTTCGGGCCTCGGCTCGGCCTCGGACTGGACGGTCCGCAGCTCGGTGCCGACCCGCGCGAGGCGGGCCCCAAGGTCGTCGATCTCCCCGGCGAGCCTGAGGAGCACATCCCCATCGGTGGTCATGGCGATCAGCATGCGGCCTGACGCCCGCCGAGGGATCCGTAGCACTACTCAATCGTGATGACGATGTGGTCGCGACCTGCAAGATCATCGCGATCTGGCCCACACCCGGAGCGCCCGTAAGAGGTCGATGTACCGGAAGCCCGGCCAGTTCACGTCGCAGAAGTACAGCCGGGAATCCTTGGCCTGCCAAAGCAGGAATCCGGACAGCCGGACCTCACCACTGGTGCGGATGATCAGGTCCGGATCGGGACTGCCGACCGTGTACAGATGCGCGGAAAGAGCGTCCACGGAGACGGACTCCGCGATCTCCACCAGGGTTTTGCCGTCCGCCGCCCCTTCGAGCACGAGATCGCGGACGGCGTCGACGATCTCCTCGCGGCTTCCGTACCCGATCGCGAGAGTCAGCTCAGGCCCCGTCGCGCCCCGAGTGTCCTCTTCGGCCTGTTTCAGCACTTCGGCCGTGGACGACGGCAGCATGTCGAGCCGCCCCACAGGCGCGACGCGCCAGTTCGCACCCGGCGCGGCGAGCCGCTCACGGACGACGTCCTCGATCACCTGCATCAAGAAGGCCATCTCCGGCGATGCGCGCTTCGTCAGGTTGTCGACCGAAGCGAGGTACACCGTCACGTGCCCGATGCCGAGGCCTTCGCACCACGACATCAGCCGGGCGATGTGCTGCGCTCCGTGACGATGCCCCTCGCGGACGTCCTCGAAGCCCATCGCGCGGGCCCAGCGGCGGTTGCCGTCGATGATCAAGCCGACGTGGCGGGGCAGTGGACCTCGCAGGAGGCGAGCGTGGAGCCGTCGCGCGTAGAGGTCGTCGAGTCCGGTCCGTACGCCCATGAAGGCGAAGCTACCGAAATCGGGGTCGGCGTGCGGATCGCTCATGAGCTACGCTGAACACGGAGTGTGGCGCCGCGGGCGCCACACGAGTCGCAAGGCCAGGTGCACCCGGGGAATACCGGGACCCTGGCCTTACGCATGTCCATGGTCAACAACGGGTGTCGACCTGGAACTCGATGGCGCACTCGGCCAGTTGGTCGGCGTAGTCGGGGTTTCCTTGTCTTCGAGCCCGAACGGCCCCGGCGACGATGTCGGAGATCCACAACAGCGGCTCATCGGCACCGCGCACGTGCCGAATGCGGAATACGGCGCCTCGCGGCAAGGAAAAGCGGCATTGCTGGACCGTGCGCACGTCGCGGGCATCGAGCTGGGCCGTACGGCCTTCTGCGACCAGGAGCCCGACGCCGAGCGCGTGCAACTCCATCACCAGGCGTTGCATGCACAGAGAACGGCCACGTTCCTGCCGCCGCGCCGGTACCGGAGTGCCCACCGCCACCAGGTGAAGCTCCTCGAAGTCGGCGACCTGCTTGACGACCGCTCGCTTCTGCCCGTCGGTCAGCACGGTCCAATGCAGTTTTCCCGTGCGTTCGGCCCGTATGCCCAGCATGGCTTCGCGCAGTTCGGCATGCCGTTCGACGGGCAGGACCGCGGCCGCGAGTACGTAGAAACCACCGTCGTCGTCTTCTTTGAAGGATTCGTCGGCGAAGGCTTGAAGCGCGGCCATCGGACGAGCCTAGGGATTCCTGCCCGGCTCAATCGGTACGGTCCGGCGTCCGGATTCGCGGTGCCGCAACACCGCGCGGATCGAGTGAATACTCGGCCACTGTGTGGATTTTGGGACATCTGACGTCCCAAAATCCACACGGTCACCGCAGGGAGCCAAAGGTCAGGCCCGCGCACCGGAAGTTTCTCCATACTGGGGGGGGATGAACCCCGGCGAAACGCTCCTCAGCACGTCCCGCACCTTCCAGCTGTGGCGATACGGCGCAGGGCACTCACAGTTGATCCTCCGGTCCGGGTTCAGGCCGCAGGCCGATCCTGTCGAACTTCTCTTCGAAGGCGTCCGGTCGGTGCGCTTCGAGAACCTTCACTTCCCCGAGCTGACCGTATGGAGAGACGAAGACGAAGTCATCGAGACCGAGAAGTACCGCATGTACAACCTGCGAATCGAATTGAGATCCCCGAAGCACACAGGCGTGATCACCGCCGGTCGCATGACCTACATCGACGGGACCTACACCGACGGCACGATCAAATGGTGGGTGACCTCCCCGCGCGGCGAGGAAATCGGCGGCGGAGCCCGGCCCACCTGCGAGTGACAGACACCACAGGCGACAATGGAGGACGTGACAGCCACCTTGAGCAAGCCCAGCCTGAAGATCGGCCCCTACGAGGTCGATCCGCCGGTCGTGCTCGCTCCCATGGCGGGCATCACCAACGTCGCGTTCCGGCAGCTGTGCCAGGAGTACGGCGCCGGCATCTACGTCTGCGAGATGATCACCGCCCGCGCGGTGGTCGAGCGCCACCCCGGAACCATGCACATGATGACCTTCGGCGAGAACGAAAAGCCCAGGTCCATGCAGCTTTACGGCGTCGACCCGAAGACCATGGCCGAGGCCGTCCGCATCATCACCGGTGAGGGGCTCGCCGACCACATCGACAGCAACTTCGGCTGCCCGGTGGCGAAGGTGACGCGCAAGGGCGGCGGCGCGGCGTTGCCGTTCAAGCGCAAGCTGTTCGCCGACATCGTGCGCGAGTCGGCGAAGGCCGCGGCCGAGGCGGGGGTGCCGTTCACGGTCAAGTTCCGGGTGGGCATCGACGACGACCACCTGACGTACCTCGACGCCGGGCGCATCGCCGAGGCGGAGGGCGCGGCGGCGGTCAGCCTGCACGCGCGCACCGCCGCGCAGCGTTACTCCGGCCAGGCCGACTGGACGAAGATCGCGGCGCTCAAGGAGGCCGTCACCAGCATCCCGGTGCTCGGCAACGGCGACATCTTCTCCGCCGAGGACGCGCTTCGCATGGTCGACGAGACCGGTTGCGACGGCGTCGTCGTCGGCCGCGGTTGCTTGGGCAGGCCGTGGCTGTTCGGTGAGCTGGAAGCCGCCTTCGCCGGTCGCCCGCAGCCGACGCCGCCGAATCTCGGCGAGGTCGCGAAGGTGCTGCGCCGCCACACGGAACTGCTCGTGGAGCACGACGGCCACGACAAGGCCATGCGCGACATCCGCAAGCACATGGCTTGGTACTTCATGGGTTTCCCGGTCGGTTCGGAGCTGCGACGCGGTTTCGCGATGCTCTCCAGCATGGACCAGCTCGACGACCTGATCGCCAAGCTCGACCACGACGCGCCGTTCCCCACCGCGGCCACCGGTCCGCGCGGGCGGCAGGGTTCGCCGGGCAAGGTCACGCTGCCGCACGGCTGGCTCGACGACCCGGACGACGACTGCGTCCCCGAAGCCGAGGACATGCACTCGGGCGGCTGAAACGAAAAACGCTCCCGCCGGGCGGCGGGAGCGTTTCGTTCACGACTCAGGTTCCCCTGGTCTTGTAGGCGAACTTCCACTGGTCGTGGTCGACCTCGAAGCACCGCATGGTGATCGTGTAATACCGGGCCATGTTGCTCTGCTCGATGAGACACGCCTCGTAGGTCGGGTACGGCCCGAGATGACACCCCGGGTTGCCGTCACAGACCCCGAGCACCGAAACCGGTGCCTCCTGCGCGACCGCGACATTCGCCGCGGTGACACCGATTCCGCCCGCGAGCGCGACGGAAGCGGCGCCGACGGCGAGCCGGCGCCTCCAACTGTTCGACATGTGATACCCCAGTTTCCCCAGTGCGGCCGAAGATCGGCAGCGCGCTCATTAGACGATCAAGGGACACTCGTCGTCAATCCCTTGCCGCTTGCCGGAAACCGGAGACCCGTAAAGTCGGCGTCGTGATCGAGCAGCTGAGCATCCCCACCGCGGCCGGTTCCTTCGACGCCATCGCGGCGGGCCCCGAAGACGGCCGTCCCGTCCTGCTGCTGCACGGGTTTCCCGAGGCCGCGGTGGAATGGGAGCACCAGGTCGCGACGCTCGGCGTGCTCGGTTATCGCGCGGTCGCCCCGGATCAGCGCGGATACTCGCCGGACGTCCGGCCGGAACAGGCCTCCGAGTACGGGATCGACGACCTCGTCGGTGACGTCATCGCGATCGCGGATCGCTTGGGGTGGAACGAATTCGATCTCGTCGGACACGACTGGGGCGGCGCGGTCGCGTGGTGGACGGCCGACGCGCATCCCGCCAGGCTCCGCAGTCTCACCGTGATTTCGACGCCGCATCCGGCGGCGCTGGCGGAGGCCATGAAGACCGACGAGGACCAGCATCTCCGTTCGGCGTACATGACCGAATGGCGGCAGACCCGCGTCACCGAACGGCGGATGCTCGAGAACAACGCCGAGGCGCTGCGCCGCATGTTCGACTGGAAAGTGCCGCCGAGCAAGATCGACGAGTACATCCAGCGTCTTTCCGAGCCGGGCGCGCTGACCGCCGCGCTCAACTGGTACCGCGCCGGCCGTCCCGGCGGGAAGATCGGGCCGATCGAGGTTCCGACGCTCTACATCTGGAGCACCGAGGACGCCGCCTTCGGTTCGACGGCCGCGCTCGACACCGCGAACCGGGTCACCGGCCCGTACCGCTTCGAGATGATCGAGGACGTCTCTCACTGGGTCGTGGAAGAGGCTCCCGAGGCCGTCACATCTTTGCTCGTGGAGCACCTTTCATCCCACTAACAGGGGTAACTCTGGTCGCGGTACCGGTTACAGCGAGCCTGCTGGTTCAGTGGGTCCGATGAACAACATGACCGAAGTGGACACCGAACGCATCGTCTACGTCACCGAGGACGGCGAGCCGACCGGCGAAACCGCGCCCAAGCTGGCCGCGCACCACGAGCACACCCGGCTGCACCTGGCGTTCTCCTGCTATCTGTTGCGCGGCAGCGACCAGTCCCTGCTGATCACCAGCCGCGCCGCCACCAAGAAGGTGTGGCCTCGCGTGTGGACCAACAGTGTCTGCGGGCACCCCGCACCGGGTGAACCGATCGAGGAGGCCGTCCGGCGCCGCGCCGCCTTCGAGCTCGGGCTGCCGCGGCTGAACGGGCTCCGGTGCGTCCTTCCGGCCTACCGTTACTCCACTCCGCCGTTCGAAGGTGTGGTCGAGAACGAGTTCTGCCCGGTCTTCGTCGCCTGGGTCGACGACGATCCGGAACCGCATCCCGACGAGGTCGGCGACTGGCGCTGGCTGAGCTGGAACGATTACGCACTGTTGCTGAATGACGATGTGACTGACGTGAGTTACTGGGCGAAGGATCAGTTTTCGCAGCTCAAGGACGCTGAGCCGTTTTCGTCCTTATGAAAAGACACTTCGGTGCGTGACAATGGCGCCGAACCGTCGTCCTCTTGAGCGATATTCACTTTGGCCCGTACTCATACCTCAAGAGATCCCTCCTATACGACGAAAACCAATTCGTGGCGGAGGTGAGCGTGGCAGCCGACGACGAGGCCGCGCTCCCACCGGGCGCGCCGACCACCGATCTGCTCAGTCTCCACGAGTCGATCGCCGGGGTATTGGCCACGCAGGGCGACTGGCGGCGCGCGTATCACCACCTCAAATCCGCCTTCGACCTCGCCAGGGCCGGCAGCCTGCGGGACACACTGACGTCCAGTTACAACCGCCGCTACCTCGACCAGTGGCTGCACGGCCCGGCCGTCGACCACCGCGGCCCGCCGGGCGTCGCGATCGCGCTGGTCGACCTCGACCTGTTCAAGGACGTCAACGACACTTTCGGGCATCTGGTGGGTGATCGGGTGCTCCGCGAGGTGGCCGACCTGCTGCAACAGGGACTTCCGCCGGAGGCGTTCTGCGCCCGCTACGGCGGCGAGGAGTTCGCGCTCGTCATCCCGGACGTCGACGCCGCCCGCGCCGTGCGCATCGCCGACACCGCCCGTATCCGGGTGGCCCGCCATCCGTGGCGCCGCATCCGCCCGGGCCTGTCGGTGACGATCAGCGTGGGGCTCGCGCACGAAAGCCGGATGGAGCCGGATCTCGCGGCCGAACCGGAACGGCAGTTGCGCAGTGCCGACACTTTGTTGTATATGGCGAAACGGGCGGGACGAAACAAAGTGGCCTATCAGGATAGGGAATCGTCGCGCACGATTCCGCATCCGATGAACACGGCGGAGTCCGCGGGCGCTTAGCCCACTCGCCGCCACTCACACAGTCAACCGTCGCACTCTGCGTAGCGGTTTCACACCTTTTAACGCAGCTTTAACCACGACCGCTCACCCGATCGCATGGACCGTTCGGCGCTTCTCGGTACCTTGGGTGAAGAAAATTCCGGGATGGTTGTCGTCACGAACCTGAGGTGTCCGTACGATAACGAAAGAGCTTCGACGCCAGGCCTGAAAGGAGACCGAGTGCCCGACGAGCACCACACCCCGGGGACCGGTCGCCACAGCAACACCGACAGGAATGCCGGTGAGCGCGGCCGCCGGGCCCGACGCCGCTCGATGGACACCCACGGCGGGATCAGCGTTTCCGACGTCGTCGCACGTCATACCGGTGAACGCCCGATCTTCGACCCCTCCGCCGAGGCGCCCGCTCCGCGTCGTCTCCGGCAGAGCGAGCCGTCGCCGGAGCCTCCGAGACCCGGTGCGCGAGCCGCCCGGACGGAGCCGCCCGCACCTCGCCGTCCTCGGCCCGCCGCGCCCGCCGAGAGCCCGGCACCCCCTCCCCGCGCGGCCAAACCCGCCGCCCCGCGTGCCCAGATGCCGCCGCGTGGCCCGCAGCCCGACGAGACCCAGCGTCCGCCTCGAGCGCGCCAGCCGCGCCGCGCCACGCAGGCCGCGCCCAGCCCCGAAGCCCCGACGCAGCGCCGCCCGCCCGTGGTCGGCCCGGGCGCGCAGCAGCAGCCCGCGGTACCGCCGCCCCCGCGTCGTCCTCGCCGTCCGGTGCAACGGCCGGTGCAGCAGGCGTCCGCCCCACCGTCGCCGGGTGTCCCGCCGCGGTCCGAGATGGACCGGCTCACGATGACCGATGAGCTCGAGGCGATCGACGACGCGACGATCACCAAGCGCAAGATCGACCACACGCTCGCCCGGTTCTCCGCCGCGCACGACGAACTCGAGGCCGAAGAGGCCAAGAAGCGTGAGCGCCGCGAGCGGCTCGCCCTGCGCCCCGCCGCGCTGCTGGAGCAGACCCGCACGGCCTTGCAGCGGGTGGTCACGACCACCGATCCCGAGCCTGCCGCGGCCGCCGAGGAGTCCGCGCCACAGACCCGGCTGCAGGAGAAGAAGGAACGCAAGACCAGGCAGACGGCCAAGGCAGGCCGGATCGCCGCCGCCGTGGTCGCCGCGCTCGTGTTCCTTTCCATCGGTTCGGCTTGGGGCGCCCAGACCTGGTTCGACGCGAAGTTCAACAACGTCGCTTCGCTCGACGAGGACTCGGCCGACATCCAGGACGCCGCCGGCCAGACCGGCGACGAGAACTTCCTGATGGTCGGCTCCGACACCCGTGACGGCGCGGCCGCCGAAGACGGTGTCGGCGACGCCGAGGGCACCCCGGGCGCCCGCTCGGACACGGTGATGATCGCGCACGTCCCCGCCGACCGGCAGCGCGTCGTCATGGTGTCCTTCCCGCGCGACCTCGAGATCAGCCGCCCCGAATGCAAGCGCTGGGACCCGGCGACGTCGTCGTACTCGGACCAGACCTCGCCGGCGCAGAAGATCGCGAAGCTGAACACCGCCTACGCGGTCGGCGGCCCGCAGTGCGTCACGAAGGTCATTCAGCAGATCACCGGCATGAAGATGAACCACTTCGTCGGGATCGACTTCAACGGCTTCAAATCCATGGTCGACGCCGTGCAGGGCGTCACCGTGTACAACGAGAAGCCGGTCGACGACACCACGCTCGGCATGATCATCCCGCAGGCGGGCGAGGTGCGGATCTCCGGCGATCAGGCGCTGAACTACGTCCGGGCGCGGCACGTCAAGGGCGACCCGACGTCGGACTACGGCCGGATCAAACGGCAGCAGGCCTTCCTCGGCGCGCTGCTGAAGACGGTGATGTCGAAGGACGTCATCCTGGACACCGGCAAGCTCAGCGGCTTCATCGACGCGTTCGCCAAGGCCACCTTCGGCGAGAACCTCGGCATCAAGCAGATGATGACGCTGGCGAAGTCGATGCGCGGGATGGGCTCGGACAAGGTCAAGTTCCTCACCGTGCCCACCACCGAAGAGGCGAACAAACGCGGCAACGAGGTGTTGCTGCAGAGCAAGGCGAAGGCCGTCTTCGACGCGTTGATCAACAACACGCCGCTGGAAGAGAAGGCCCCGGCGCCTCCCGCGAGCGACACGGCCTCGCCCCCGACCAGCTCCGCCAAGTCGGGCGGCGCCAAGAAGAGCAGCAGCTCAGGCTGAGGATCATTCGTTAGTCCGGGTTCATGTCAGGTTCACTCTGGGATGCGGCTTTTGGCCTCTGTTCCCCGTAGGGTTGGGCCATGCGTGAGGCTTACCATGTCGAACTCGAACAGCTCGCCGAGAACCTAGCGAGCATGTCCCTCCAGGTCGCCGACGCGATGGAGCGGGCGACCCGGGCGTTGCTCGAGGTCGATCTCGGGCTCGCCGAGCAGGTCATCAGCGACGACGCGAAGGTCGACGACGCGCGCGCCGAATGCGAGGAGCAGGCGTACGCGCTGCTGGCCCTGCAGGCACCCGTCGCGACCGACCTCCGGACCGTGCTCGCCGCGATCCACGCGGCGGAAAGCCTGGAGCGGATGGGCGATCTGGCGCTGCACGTGGCCAAGGCCGCGCGCCGCCGTCACCCGGACCCCGTACTGCCCGAAGAGGTGAAGGCGGACTTCGCCAAGATGGGCGAGGTCGGCGTGAGCCTGGCCCGTCAGGTCGAGCAGGTCATCAAGTCCAAGGACGTCGAGGCCGCCCGCACGATCGAGTCGGACGACGACGAGGTCGACGAGATCCACAAGCACCTGTTCACGGTCATCATGGACCGGAACTGGGACCACGGCGTCGCCGCGGCCGTGGACGTCACCCTGCTGGGCCGCTTCTACGAGCGCTTCGCCGACCACGCCGTCTCGGTCGCGCGCCGGATGATCTTCGTGGTGACCGGCAAGATGCCGGGTTACGGACCCGACGAGCTTTAAGGGCTGAAGGGGACTTTCCCCGCATGAGACGTAGCGAAGGGGCCCTTCACCGCATCTAACGCGGTGAAGGGCCCCTTCGTCATGCTGGCGCCGGACCGACATCGGTCGTTTCGCGTGACGGAACGGACGACACGTGTGAGCTGGTGGACGACACACGTGATCCGAGGGACGACACGGCTGAGGCCGAGCTACGCGGCGAGCCGTCCCTCTGGACACGTGTGTCGTCCACTCCGTCACGCGTGTCGTCCGTCCAGTCACGCGTGTCGTCCAGCCGCCCGCCATCGCGCCGCGGGGGAAGGTGTTGCGAAAGCCACTTTCGCAACCTTCAACGTTGCGAAAGTGGCTTTCGCAACGTCCACTCGACCCCCAAGCGCGTGAAGGCCCCCTTCCCTCGGTTGAGCCGAGGAAAGGGGGCCTTCACGCGCGACAAAGATCAGCCGAACCGGCCCGAGATGTAGTCCTCGGTCGCCTTCTCGTCCGGGTTCGAGAAGATCTTCTCCGTGTCGTTCAGCTCCACCAGGCGCCCCGGCTGGCCGACGCCCGCCAGGTTGAAGAACGCGGTCTGGTCCGAGACCCGCGCCGCCTGCTGCATGTTGTGCGTCACGATGACGATCGTGTACTCCTTCTTGAGCTCACCGATCAGGTCCTCGATGGCCAGCGTCGAGATCGGGTCGAGCGCGGAGCACGGCTCGTCCATCAGCAGCACGTCGGGCCGCACGGCGATCGCCCGCGCGATGCAGAGCCGCTGCTGCTGACCACCGGAGAGGCCGCCGCCCGGCTTGTTCAGCCGGTCCTTGACCTCGTTCCACAGGTTCGCGCCGCGCAGGGCCCGCTCGGCGACGTCGTCGAGCTCCTTCTTGCCCTTGGTGCCGCCCAGGCGCAGGCCGGCCACGACGTTGTCGCGGATGGACATCGTCGGGAACGGGTTGGGGCGCTGGAACACCATGCCGATGGTGCGGCGGACCTGCACCGGGTCGACACCGGCGCCGTAGATGTCCTCGCCGTCCAGCAGCACCTCGCCCTCGACGCGGGCGCCGGGGATGACCTCGTGCATGCGGTTCAGCGTGCGCAGCACCGTCGACTTGCCGCAGCCCGACGGGCCGATGAACGCGGTGACGTTCCGCGGCGGCACCGAGAGGGTGACGCCGTCCACGGCGTGGAATTTGCCGTAGTAGATGTCCACGTCTTTGACGTCGATTCGTTTGGCCATCTCAAACAGCTCACTTCTTCTTCGGGGCGACAAGACGGGCAAAGAGCATGGCGAGGAGGTTCACGATCGCGATGATCAGTACCAGGGTGAGCGCCGCTCCCCAGATCCTGTCGAACGCGACGGTACCTTCGTCGAACGGGTTGCTGACCCGTTCGTTGTTCATCAGAAGCGGCAGTGCGGCCTGTTCGCCACCGAAGATGTCCCAGTTCACGTAGGCGGAGTACCCCACGAGGACCAGCAGCGGCGCGGTCTCGCCCATGACCCTGGCGAGCGCCATCATGATGCCGCCGATGATGCCGGACAGCGCGGTCGGCAGGACGATCTTCATGATCGTCTTCCACTTCGGCACGCCCAGCGCGTAGGAGGCTTCGCGCAGGTCGTCCGGGACGATCCGCAGCATCTCCTCCGAGGAGCGCACGACCACCGGGATCATCAGCAGCACCAGCGCGAGCGACACGGCGAAACCGCTGCGCGGGAGGCCGAACGTCGTGATCCACAGCGCGTAGATGAACAGCGCCGCGACGATCGAGGGGACACCGGAGAGGATGTCCACCATGAAGGTCGTGACCTTCGCGAGTTTGCCGCGGCCGTATTCGACCAGGTAGATCGCGACCAGCATGCCGATCGGGACCGCGATGATCGCGCAGACCAGGCCCTGCAGCACCGAGCCGATGACCGCGTGCAGCACGCCGCCGCCGACCTCGTCCGACAGCACGGAGCCGAAGTCCTCGGTCCACCAGTTGCTGTAGGGGATCCGCTTGACACCGTTGATGACCACAGTGGCGAGGAGCCACACCAGCGGCACGACGGCGATCAGGAACGACAGCCAGATCAACGTCGTGGCGAAGCCGTTCTTGACCTTCCTCGCCAGGCTGACCTGCTGGAAGGCGGGGGTGGTGGCGGGGGTCTTCTCGAGCGTGGTGGACATGCTCAGTCCCCCTTCTTGGCGATGACGGATCGCGCGATGAAGTTGACGACGAGCGTCAGCAGGAACAGCACGAGACCCGCCGCGATGTACGCGCCCGCCGAGATCTCGTTGTTGAGTTCCGCGTAGTCCGCCGCGATCTTCGAGGCGAACGTGGCGCCGCCGTCGAAGAGGCTCCAGGTGAACTCGCGGCCGACCGCGCCGGTCAGGATGATCGCGAGCGCGATCGTCTCGCCGAGCGCGCGGCCGAGGCCGAGCATCGAAGCGCCGATGTAGCCCGCCTTGCCGAACGGGAGCACCGTGGTGCGGATGACCTCCCAGCGGGTGGCGCCCAGCGCCAGCGCGCCCTCGATATGCGGGGTCGGGGTCCGCTCGAACACCTCACGGGACAGCGAGGTGATGATCGGCAGGATCATCACGGCCAGCACGATGCCCGCGGTGAAGATGGTGCCCCGCAGGTCCGGCGAGACGTTGCCGGCCGCGAAGAGCGGGATCCACGAGAAGGTGTCGTTGACCCACTGCGAGAAGGGCTCGATCGCCGGCGCGAAGACCATCAGGCCCCACAGGCCGTAGATGATCGAAGGGACCGCGGCGAGCAGGTCGATCACGTAGGCGAAGGGCCGTGCCAGCCGCTTCGGCGCGTACTGGGTGAGGAAGAGGGCGATCCCGAGCGAGATCGGCATCGCGATGATCAACGCCAGCAGGGACGAGTACACCGTCACCAGCAGCAGGCCCATGATCCCGAAGCGCATGTCGTCCGGGGTGGTCTGCCAGACCTGGCTGGTCAGGAAGTTCACGTTGTCGGCCTGCAACGCCGGGATGGCCTGCACCAGCAGGAACAGCCCGATCAGGCCGATCAGCGAGACGACGAAGACGCCGGCTCCGGTGGTCAGGATCTGGAAGATGCGGTCACCGGGTCGCACCGTCCTGGAATTGGGGCTCGCGAGGCGCACCGAGGACTGCTCGGGCGGTGACGCGGCAGATTGCTCCGAAATCGGGTCCTCCGTGAAGGTCTCGCGGACGCCAGAACGCCCACCGGGGTCGCCGGTGGGCGTTCTGGGCGAAGACGAATCGCTCATCGACTACTTCAGTCCAGCCTGTTCACTGATCAACCTAGAGGTCGTCGACAGATCAGGCGATGGCCTTGACGGCGGTCAGGACCTTGTCCTGCAGGCTCTGCGGGATCGGCACGTAGCCCTTGTCCGAAAGCGGCTTCTGACCGTCGGTGGCGGCGACGTTCAGGAACGCCTTGACGGCCTTGCCGACCTCGGCGTCCGCGTACTTCGAGCAGACGATCTCGTAGGTGGCGAGCAGCAGCGGGTAGGCGCCCGCGACGTTGCTGGAGTAGATCGAGTTCAGGTCCAGCGCGAGGTCGTTGCTGCCTTCCTTCTTGAACTTCGCCGAGTCGAGGGACTTGGCGACGTTCGCGGCGGTGAGCTCGACACCGCCGGAGCCGCTGTCGATCAGGGCGGCGTTCAGGCCGTCCTTCGCGAAGGAGGACTCGACGTAGGTGATGGCGCCGTCGGTGGCCTTGACCGCGCTGGCCACACCGTTGGACTTCTCGGCACCGTTACCGACGCCACCGTTGAACTTCTTGCCGTCGCCCTGGGTCCAAGCGCCCTTCGAGGCCGCCTTCAGGTACTTCTGGAAGTTGTCGGTGGTGCCCGACTCGTCGGTGCGGGAGATGACCTGGATGGCCTTGTCCGGCAGGTTGACGCTCTCGTTGCCCTTGACCGCCTTGATGGCCGGGTCGTTCCACTTGGTGATGCCGCCGTTGAAGATCTTGGCGGTGACCTCGGGGGTCAGGGTCAGCTTGTCGACCCCGGAAACCTTGTACGCGACGGCGACCGGGCCGATGACGAGCGGGAGGTTCCACGCGTCCGAGGCGCACCGGGCCTTGGCCTTCTCGGCCTCTTCGTCCTTGAGGGGCGAGTCCGAACCGGCGAAGTCGACCTGGTTCGCGTTGAACTGCTTGATGCCGGCGCCCGAACCGCTGGGGTTGTAGTTCACCTTCTGGCCGGAGCACTTGGCGGCGTAAGCCTGCACGAAGATGTCGACCGCGGTCTTCTGCGCGGACGAACCCTCGGCCGAAAGCGGGTTCTTGCCGCCGCATTCGACGTTGGCCGCGCCACTCGGAGCGGCGGCGGCACCCGTGCTGCCGGGCTTGGTCGCCGCCGGGTCGGATCCACAAGCGCCGAGCACGAGGGCGGCGGTGGCCACGATGCCGATCGCGCCCGCGGGCCGCATGATCTTCACTGCATTTCCTCCACTGGGAGACTTTCGCCGGATCGGTGGAACGGGAGCGTTCCTTCCGGACCCGGACATTAAGCACCGACAGTGGACAGGCGACCGTCTAAGGGTGAACGGCAAGTGAACAAGGCGGCCGATGTGAGCAGCGCGACTACTCCGAAAGTGACCCGTGTCCCGCCCGTGACCTGCGCGTCTGCTCTCCGTGACCGGTCAAGTGCCGCCCGTGTGAACGCCGTTACCGTGCGTATTGAACGTCTACCTCGTATCGGGTGAAGCCGAGCTTCGAATACACGGCGAGTGCGGGCGCGTTGTCCCCTTCGACGTAAAGGATCACTTGCCCCAGCCCGCGATCACGGAGATACCGCAGTCCGGCGAGGGTGAGGGCCTTTCCGAGGCCGCCGCCCTGCGCGTCCGGGTCGATCCCGACGACATAGACCTCTCCGGCGGGCTCACCGCCGAACCGGCCGGGGACCGCCTCGTGGACCTTCGTCCAGTGGAAGCCGATGACCTCGCCGTTCTCCTCCGCGAGGAAGAAGCCTTCGGGGTCGAACCAGGCGTCCTTCTCGGTCGCCCGGACCTCGTCGGCGGTCAGCGCGCCCTGTTCGGGGTGCCAGTCGAAGGCGCGGGCGTTGACCCGCACCATCGCTTCCTCGTCCTGGCCGGGGACGAACGTGCGCAGCGTGACCCCTTCGCGCGTCACGGGTTCCGGCCAGTCGGCGCTCTCGACGTCCGCGTGGAGGATCAGCAGTTCGCGGGCCCGTTCGAAACCTTCGGTCCCGGCGAGGTGGACGGCGGCGGGGTGGTCGCCGTGCGCCCAGACACGCAGCGGCTTCCCCGCGGTCTCTTCGACGAGCGCCCTGGTGAGCGCCCTGCCGTGGCCGGAGCGGCGATGCGCGGGGTGGACGAACAGTTCGGCGACCTGGTTTCCGTGCGAGTCGCCCTCGGTGTCCAGATGCGCGTACGCGACCAACGCGCCGTCGACGCGGCCGAGGAGGTGCCGCCCACCGTCGAACCCGGAGTCCTCCGGGCGGCCGTCGGCCTCGCGCACGGCGAGGAGGAAGTCGTGGATCTCTTCCGTGTCCGGTTCACCGGTCCAAGCCAGATCGAGCATGAAATCGACCCTACCCGGGAACCCGCCTTCCGCCTGGACGTCTTGTCAGACAGGAAAGGGGACTCAGTGCGCGGAAAACTCGCTCGGCTCGTAGACGCTCGAGTCCGGGGCGACGGCCTGCTTGGCCGCTCCCTTCGAGGGACGCTCGAACTTGTAGCCGACGTTGCGCACGGTGCCGATCATCTGCTCGTGCTCCGGCCCCAGCTTCGCGCGCAGACGCCGGACGTGGACGTCGACCGTGCGCGTGCCGCCGAAGAAGTCGTAACCCCAGACCTCCTGCAGCAGCTGGGCGCGGGTGAACACCCGGCCGGCGTGCTGCGCGAGGTACTTGAGGAGTTCGAACTCCTTGTACGTGAGCTCGAGAGTGCGCTTGCGCAGCTTCGCGGTGTAGGTCGCTTCGTCGATGACGAGGTCGCCGACGCGGAGTTCGGCGTCGACCTGCGCGGCACTGCCGTCGCGGGTGGTGACCAGCCGCAACCGGGCGTCGACCTCGGCGGGACCGGCCGTCGGGAGGAGGATGTCGTCGGTGCGCCATTCCGCGCTGACCGCGACCAGACCGCCTTCGCCGACGACGGCGATGACCGGCGTGGAGGCCTCGTCCTCGCCGGCGCCCTTGAGCAGGCGGCAGAGGCTCTTCGCGGAGGCGAGATCGGTGCGGGCGTCGAGGACGATGACGTCGCGGTGGCCCGCGTCGAGCAGCGCGGTCACTTCCGGAGCACGGACGCGTACGGTGTGGGGCAGCAGGTCCAGGGCGGGCAACACCGTGGTGGCATCTGCTTCCGCGGTCAGTACCAGAAGGTCCAGGCTCATCGCCGCACCGCCTTCGGATCGTGGCCGCCTCGAACGTGGCGACCGCCGGTGCTTAGTGAGAATAGCGGGTGAACAGCCGGGGACCTACCCCGTGCTGGATCGATCACACCTGGCCAAAGAGGTTGACGAAGGAGATTCGACGCAATGGTGAGCAGGCCCGTGGCGCAGGACGACCGACCCTCTCCGGGGCGGTCCGCCAAGCGAGGAAAGCGCCGTGGCCGGGGCTGGCTCATCGCCCTCGCGGTCCTCGTGGTGCTGCTGGTCGGCGCCGATTTCGGGGCGGCGGCGTTCGCCGAGCACACGATCTCCCAGAAGGCCCGCCAGCAGCTGGATCTGGCCAACGATCCGGCGGTCACGGTGCACGGTTTCCCGTTCCTGACCCAGGCCCTTTCCGGTGACTACAGTCACATCACCATCAACGCCCAGGGCGTCGCCGTTCCGCCGAAACTGCGTGACGTGGACTTCAACGCGGACATGAGCGACGTCACGGCGCCGCTCTCGGACCTGACGTCCGGCAACACGAAGTCGATCGTCATCGGCACGCTCAAGGGCGAGGTGACGATCAAGGCCGCGGACATCGCGCGGCAGGCGCCGCTGGACAAGATCGAGAACCTCAAGATCGAACCGGTCACCGAGGACTACGTCCGCAACGGCGACAGCGGCCAGGGCGAGACGAAGCCGACGGCGACCAATGAGAACGGCGAGCCGGTGGACACCGCCAGCGCCGGGATCCGGGTTTCGGGCAACGTCCAGATCGCCGGGCAGAAGGTGGAGATCTTCTGCTTCGCGATGATCGAACTGGACGGGCAGAAGATCCGTCTCGAGCCGAAGCGGCTGCAGTTCGGGAATGACAAGGAGACCACCGTCGTTCCCCAAGCGGTGCAGGACGCGCTGCTGCCGAACTTCAACGCGACCATCGACACCGGCGCGATGCCGTTCTCGGTGACGCCGACCTCGGTGCGCGTGAACAGCGGCTCGGTGACCATCAAGGGTGAAGGCAAGAACGTGGCCTTCAGCGGAGCGAAGCCTCAGGGGTGACTTGCGGATGACCGGAGTATGGGTGCTGCTGGGTGTCTTGGTGCTCGGCGGGATCGCGGGCGCGCTGATGCGAGCGCGTAACGGCCGGATCCGCGCGGCCAAACCCGGCGCGCCCACACTGCCCGGTCGTGTCTCGGGTGCCCTCGCGCCCGAAGGCGTCACCCTGGTCCAGATCTCCACGACGTTCTGCGCGCCGTGCCGCCACACCCGCGCGATCCTCTCGGCGCTCGCGGACAAGACCGACGGCCTCACGCACGTCGATCTGGACGTCACCGAAACCCCCGAAGTCGCCCAGGCGCTCTCGGTGCTGCGGACCCCCACGACGTTGGCCTTGACCCCGGACGGCCGGGAGGTTTTCCGCGTCGGCGGCGTTCCCCGAGGTCAGGAGCTTCTAGAAGCCCTGAGGCCCCATCTGGCGAACGCCTGATCCCGAATTTTGGGAAGCGTCCCAAGGTGTGAACACGGTTCCCAACCTGAGGGAGCTCTGCGTACCCTCGTGCCCGTGAACAGGCTGCCCCGAACCTTGCTGACCCAGCGCCGCGCAGTGGATCTGTGCCGCGTTCGCAGCAGCCTGTGTCCCGGCGTTCGCTGAACCTCGCCTGCGCGTGCCCGTCCGGCACGCATCTCCTTACCTCTCGTTCGCAGGAGGAACCATGTCCGCAGGACCGGCCGTCGACCCCCGTGGTCCGCGTTTCGCCGCCATCCTGACGACGATCGTGCTCGCGGTCGTGCTCATCACCCAGTGGTGGCCACTGCTCGCGGCGCAGGCGGTGGTGTTCGCGATCGGTGCCTTCATCGGTTTGAAGCCGGCGCCGTACTCCCTGCTCTACCGCTACCTCGTCGCGCCGCGGCTCGGCCCGACGACCGAACGCGAGGACGCCGCCCCGCTGCGGTTCGCGCAGGCCGTCGGGTTCGTGTTCGCCGTCGTCGGCACCGTCGGTTTCGCCGCCGGCCTGACCGCGCTCGGCTTCGTCGCCACGGCGTTCGCGCTGTTCGCGGCGTTCCTCAACGCGGCGTTCAACTTCTGTCTCGGTTGCGAGATGTACCTGCTCATCAAGCGTTTCAGCCCCAGCCCTCGCGCGTCCTAACCCAGAAAGAGAGTCAGCTCCATGAGCCGTGAAGACGTCCTGGTCACCACCCAGTGGGCCGAGGAGAACCTGGACACCCCGGGTGTCGTGTTCATCGAGGTCGACGAGGACACGACCGCGTACGACAACGGACACATCCGCGGTGCGGTGAAGTTCGACTGGCGCAAGGACCTGCAGGACGGTGTCCGCCGCGACTTCGTCAACAAGGAGGGCTTCGAGAAGCTGTTGTCCGAGAAGGGCATCTCGAACGACGACCGCGTGATCCTCTACGGCGGCAACAACAACTGGTTCGCCGCGTACGCGTACTGGTACTTCAAGCTCTACGGCCACGAGAACGTGCAGCTGCTCGACGGCGGCCGCAAGAAGTGGGAGCTCGACGGCCGCGAGCTGAACTCGGACGAGGTCAAGCGCGAAGCCACCACGTACCAGGCCAAGGAGCAGGACCTGTCGATCCGCGCGTTCCGCGACGAGGTCGTCCAGGCCATCGGCGGCAGCAACTTCGTCGACGTGCGTTCCCCCGACGAGTTCTCCGGCAAGCTGCTCGCCCCGGCGCACCTGCCGCAGGAGCAGTCGCAGGTCCCGGGCCACATCCCCGGCGCGCTGAACGTCCCGTGGGCGAAGGTCGCCAACGAGGACGGCACCTTCAAGACCGAGGAAGAGATCAAGGAGCTGTACTCCGACGAGGGCCTCGACGAGTCGAAGTCCACGATCGCGTACTGCCGGATCGGTGAGCGTTCGTCCATCGCGTGGTTCGCGCTGCACGAGCTCCTCGGCTACGACCAGGTGAAGAACTACGACGGTTCGTGGACGGAATACGGCTCGCTCGTCGGCGTGCCGGTCGAGTTGGGAGCTAAGTGATGGCAGACGACAGCTGCGGCGCGCCGGTCCAGGAGGCCACGCCCGCCGATTACGACACCCGCGGCCAGGTCGTCCTGGCCGGCAAGGTGACCGGCTCGGAAGGGCCCGTCGGCGGCGCCTTCGTGCGGTTGCTCGACGGCGGCGGCGACTTCACCGGCGAGGTGGTCTCGTCGGCCGACGGCGACTTCCGCTTTTACGCGGCCCCCGGTGACTGGACGGTGCGCGCGCTGCACCGCTCCGGCAACGGCGAAGCCTCCGTCACCGCGCAGGGACCCGGCGTGCACCAGCTGGCGATCTCGGTCGCCTGAGACGGGCTGAAGGGGCCCTTCACCGCATCTCATGCGGTGAAGGGCCCCTTCGTCGCGTCAGATGCGGTGAAAGCGTCCTTCAGCGCCTGTGGGCACTGCCACGCGACCTCGGCAGGCCTGTCGGGGCAGGTAGCGACTAAGGTGCGTGTCGTGGAGATCCTGTTTACGACCCTGCTGGTGCTCGCCGGCGTCGCGATCACCTGGTTCGCCGTGTACGTCGTCTACCGGCTTTACGCGGACCAGCGCTGACCCATGACGGCTAGTGGCGACGAGGCCATCCAGGCCGCGGAAAAGCGCGCGGAGAGCACGCGCGACCGGAACCTTCCGCAGTTCGACGACATGCCCATCCCGGGCGACACCGCGAACCTGCGCGAAGGTCCGAACCTCAACGACGCCTGCCTGGCGCTCCTGCCGCTCGTCGGCGTGTGGCGCGGCGAGGGCGAGGTCGACTACCCGACCATCGAGGGCCCGTACCGGTTCGGCATGCAGCTGACCATCGCGCACGACGGCCGCCCGTTCCTCACGCACGAGGCACGCGCCTGGCTGCTCGACGAGGACGGCAAGGTCATCCGTCCCGCCGCGCGCGAATCCGGGTTCTGGCGCCCGCAGGCCGACGACACGATCGAGCTGCTGCTGACGCACAACACCGGCATCGTGGAGCTCTTCTACGGCAAGCCGCGCGGCAAGGCCTCGGTCCCGGCCTGGGAACTGGGCACCGACGCGGTCGTCCGCACCTCGACGGCCAAGGACGTCACGGCGTCTCAGCGGCTCTACGGCATCGTCAACGGCGAACTCGGCTTCGTCGAGGAGCGCGCCATGATGGGCCAGGAACTGCAGCCGCACACGTCGGCGCTGCTGCGTCGCGTGGTGGGCTGACGTACTTCCGATGCGGTGGCGTGCCTACGGCGAGCACGCCGCCCTGCTCGACTGCGCCTCCCTGGCCGAGTCGATGGCGGCGCACGCGATGGTCTCCTCCGCGCGCCCGGACGGCATCACCGAACTCGTTCCCGGCGCCCGCAGCCTGCTCGTGGTGGAAACCCCCGGCTCGGGCGCGCTCGCGACCGTCCGTGAACTGCTGGCGGACGCCGACCTCGACCATCCGCCGGAAGACGAATCCCGCGAGATCACCCTCGACGTGACCTACGACGGCGAGGATCTCGAACTCGTCGCACGGGACGCCGGAGTGTCCACAGAGGACGTCGTCCGGTTGCACACCGGCGCCGTCTACACCGTGGCGTTCACCGGTTTCGCGCCCGGATTCGGTTACCTGACCGGGCTTCCCGAGCCGCTCCGGCAGCCGCGGCTGCCCGCTCCGCGCACTCGCGTGCCACCGGGTTCGGTCGGTATCGCGGGCGAGTTCACCGGCGTGTACCCGCGCGTCTCGCCCGGTGGCTGGCGGCTGATCGGGCACACCCGGACCGTCCTGTTCGATCCCCGCGCCGACCGGCCCGCGCTGCTGGCGCCCGGCGACCGCGTGCGGTTCCGGAGCGCGGGATGAGGGCCCTCGAAGTGCTCGAGACCGGTCCGCTCGCGCTGATCCAAGATCTCGGCAGGCCCGGCTACTCGCATCTCGGCGTGCCTCCGTCGGGCGCGCTGGACGTCCCGGCGCTGAAACTGGCCAACCGGCTCGTCGGCAACGCCGAGGACGCGGCCGGGGTGGAGTGCCTGCTCGGCGGGCCGCGGCTGCGCGCGACGACGTCCTGCACGGTCGCGGTGACCGGTCCTCCCGTCGCCGTCGAGGTGGACGGGCGTCCAGTCGGCTCGCACGCTCCGGTGTGGCTGGCGGCGGGACAGGTCGTGGCGATCGGCGCGCCTGCCACCGGATTACGGTGCTATCTGGCGGTTTCCGGCGGCATCGTGGTCGACGCGGAACTCGGCAGCCGGTCGCGGGACGTCCTCTCGGAGATCGGCCCCGCGCCACTCAAGAAGGGCGACGTCCTGCCGCTCGGCCCGTCGTCGGTGCCCGGCGGCGCCGACGTCGTGCTGCCCACGACGGCACCGGCGGAACTGGTCGTGCGGGTGGACCCGGGCCCGCGGGCGCACTGGTTCGAGGATCCGGCGGCGGGGCTCGCGAAGACCTGGACGGTGACGGCGGAATCCAACCGCGTCGGGCTCCGGCTCGACGGCCCCGCGTTGACTCGCGTGCCCGAATACGCGGAGCGGGAACTGCCGAGCGAGGGCCTGCTGACCGGCGCCGTGCAGGTTCCGCCGAACGGGTTGCCGGTGGTGTTCTTGGCGGATCATCCGACTACCGGTGGTTATCCGGTGGCGGCCGTGGTGAGACAGGCGTCACTCCCGGCCCTCGCGCAGGCCAGACCCGGAACCCTTCTCCGCTTTCACTCGTCCACGAGGGTGTGGAACAGGTAAAGGTCGACGGTGGCACAGGTGTCATCGACACGAATTCGGTCCCAACCCAACCGGAACTGCCGCAGTCGCTGCGGATCGCGCTGGCCACCGGCCAGATGCGGCGCCCGCTCGGCGACACGCTCCGCCCGCTTCTCGACCTCTTCGCCGACGGCGAGTACCAGGTCACCGGACCCGAACGGCTGGCCGAGGACCGCTACCTGACCCCGAGCGCCGACTGGCCGCCCGCCGATGTGTCCCGGGTCGGCTACTACCGGACCGCGATCAAGAGCGGGCACCGGCCGGTCGCGGTCGTGCTGGAGACCACCGACGCGGCGGTGATCCTCGACGGGCACCACAAGATCGCGGCTTACCGTGAGGAAGAGATCCTGCCGCACCTGCTGATCATCAGCCCGCTCGGCTGATGGACGGCCCGCGGTTCCGCGATCCCCAGATTCGGCTCGGGAACCTTACCGCCGAGCCGATCCTGATCGTCTGTCCACGCTGCTCGGGCCGCGCTTCGGTCACTCACGAACGGCTGACCTGCGCCGGCTGCGCCCTGGTGCGCGTTCCCCCTGAACCCCACTACCACGTGTGGAACCGGCCCATCGACCCGTTCTTCCGCGAACCGCTGTGGCTGCGCGCCGACTGCTGTGGCGGGAACACCCTTTGGGCGTTCCACGAACGTCACCTCGACCTGCTCGAACGATTCGTCGCGGCGAAGCTGCGCGAACGCGGGCTCGGGAATCGTCCCGGCATGACCTTGGTGGCCCGGCTGCCCGCCTGGATCACGACGGCCAAGCACCGGGACGAGATCCTTCGCACCATCGCCAAGCTGCGCGCGACGCTCAGCTGATCGCGTACTCGCTCTCGTACGCGGCGGCCAGCTCGGCGTGGATCGCGCTGGAGTCGGTGAGCGCGACGCCGTCGAGCGTGTGCACCCGGGTCAGCTTGCGGACCGACGAGGCGAGGAAGAGCCCTTCACCCTCGGTGAGGTCCGAAACCTTGAGCGGCTCGACCTTGACCGACCAGCCCGCGCGCTCGGCGCCGCGGAACAGCGCCGCCTGCGTCGTCCCCGGCAGGATGCCGATGGTCGCCGGCGGCGTGTAGAGCGTCTTGTCCTTCGCGAGGACGACCGTGGAAGTCGGTCCTTCGAAGACCGAACCGTCGGCGGCGGTGAAAATCACATCGCTCGCGCCACGGCGGCCGGCCTCCCGCAACGCCGCCATGTTGACGCCGTACGAAATCGACTTCGCGCCAAGCAGCAGCCACGGCGCGCGCTCGGCGAGGTCGGCCTCGATACCGCGCTCGAGGGTGATCGCCGCGACGCCTTCGACGCGGGCCCGCTGGACCTTCTCGTCGATCTCCACACCGAGCGCGAACCCGAACGGCTTCGCCTCCGGATCGCCGTCGATTCCCCTGGTGTACACCAGTTTCAGCGCGATCTCGGCCGGGCCGGACCAGTTGTCGATGACCGTCTGCGCGGCCCGCTCCCAGACCGCGAGGTCCGGCTCCGGCAGGTCGAGCATGGCCGCGGAACGGGCCAGCCGCTCGAGGTGCGGGCGGAGCTCGCGGGGCCGTCCGTCGACGACGAGGATCGTCTCGAACACGCCGTCGCCGCGAAGCAGTCCCAGATCGTCCACCCGCAGGTGGGCGGCTTCGGGGTCGGCCAGGGTCCCGTCGAGGAAGGCAAGCACGCGCATGGGGACACGGTACTCACTAGCATGGGTTTCATGCCCTACCGCTCCCCCTTGCTCGACCTTCCCGGACCGATCGCGGCACCCGACGGGCATCCGGAGGAAGGTGTCCCGTGGCACTGGGGTGACCCCTTCGCCGAGCAACGGACCGCGGCGCGCGGCGCGGTCGTGATCGACCGTTCGCACCGCGAGATCCTGGCCGTCACCGGCGAAGAACGGTTGTCCTGGCTGCATTTGGTGATCTCGCAGCATGTCACCGGGCTCGCCGAGGGCACCGGTACCGAGGCGCTCGTGCTGGACAGCCAAGGCCGCGTCGACACGCACATGGTCGTCGCGCACGCGGACGGCACGGTGTGGCTGGACAGCGACCGGGGCGCGGTGGCCACCAGCGCGTTGCCGTCCGGCGGCAAGCAGACACTGCGCGACTACCTCGAAGCGATGAAGTTCTGGTCCAAAGTGGACATCCGCGATGTCTCGGACGAGCTGGCGCTGCTGACCGTCCTCGGCCCCGACGCGGACCGCGTGCTGGACGTCGTGGGTGTCTCCGTGGGCTCGGACCCGTACTCGGTCGTGGCGATCCCCGGCGGTTTCGCGCGGCGGATGCCGTGGCCGGGACGGCACAGCGTCGACCTCGCCGTGCCCCGCGCCGACCTGGCCGGCTGGTGGCGGCGCCTGACCGACGCGGGCGCGCGACCGGCGGGCAGCTGGACCTTCGACGCGCTGCGGGTCGAATCGCTGCGGCCGCGCCTCGGCGTCGACACCGACGAGCGCACGATCCCGCACGAGGTGAACTGGGTCGACTCCGCCGCGCACGTGGCGAAGGGCTGCTACCGCGGGCAGGAGACCGTCGCGAAGGTCCACAACGTCGGGCGGCCGCCGCGGTACATGGCGCTGCTGCATCTGGACGGTTCGCCGGAGATCACGCCGGAGACCGGCGATCCGGTGGTGCTGGGCGAGCGGACGGTGGGGCGCGTCGGCAGCGTGGTGCAGCACCACGAACTGGGCCCGATCGCGCTGGCACTGGTCAAACGCTCGACGCAGCCGGGTGCGGAGCTGCTGGTGGGGGCCGAGGACCGCGTCGTGCAGGCGACCATCGACCCGGACTCGGTTCCGGGGGAGGCTCCGGCTCCCGGCCGGGAAGCGGCTCAGCGGCTGCGGGGCTGAGCCGGTGCGCCCAATGTGGCATCGGAGACGCTCAGTGTCCCCAATGCCACATTGGGGACACTGAGTCTGCGGCTTTCCGCCGGCGGCCGCGCGTGAAGGGCCCCATCCCTCGGCTGAGCGCTGGAAACTCGGCCTTCACTCACGACCGAAGTACATGAAGGGGTCCTTCACTGCGCTAGACGCAATGAAGGGGTCCTTCACGTACTCATCCACAGGTTGTCCACAACCCCGCCCACCTGTGGACAACTCCGCCGACCAGCACTTTTCCCCGCCCACCCCCGGTAGACTGGACCAGGGGCCGCCCCCGGGACGGGTGGGGGGCGGGCTCTGGAAGGGACCGAAAGAGCAGCCGCCCGGCGGAGGGTCTCGGAAGGGGCGGAGATCCTTGTGGTATCGCTCCCTGCGGAACATTTCCGCTGGAGCGCGATAAGCTACGCGCGTGATCGAAGTCCGGCCCGGTGGTCGCCGTCGTATCGACCGCGTGCTCGGCCCTGGGTATCTCAGCGACCTCGGCGAGCTGACGCTTTCCGTGCTGCGCGAGCGCCGTGACGAGGCCGCGCAGGAGGAGACCGACCTGTCGTACCTGCGGCGCCTGCTCCACGCGCGCATCGACATCGTGCGGGCCGAGCAGGAGCGCCGGAGTTCCGGCGGCGAGAGCAGCGTCGTCGAGCGGCTGGCCGCGATCCTGGCGGACAACGCGATCGGCCCGGCCACGGGCTCGGGGAGACATCAGCGGCTGGAGCCGTCTCGCGCGGGCGAGCACCGGCGGTTCGCCGAGGCCCTCATCGGCGACACGGACCTTTCCGACGTCAGCACCCTCTCGGACGAGAAGCTGGTCAACGCCCTCAACCGGTACGCCGACGAAGAGGTCTCCGTCTCTTCGTACCGCCGCGAGGTGCAGAGCGTGATGGACACGATCAACGCCGAGATCGCGACCCGCTACCGCAAGGGCACGGCGTCGGTCGACGATCTCCTCGACACCGAACGCGGCGGGTCCGAGTGACGAATCCGGTCCTGGTCGAGGTCGTCCGATCCGGTTTCGTGGAGAGCGTGCACCGCGGCGCGCTCGTGATCACCGCCCCGGACGGCTCGGTGCGTTTCTCCGCGGGCGACATCGAGCGGCCGGTCTACCCGCGCTCGTCCAACAAACCCCTGCAGGCCGTCGGCATGCTCCGCGCCGGCCTCACCATCGACGACGAAGAACTCGCGCTGGGCTGCGGCTCGCACAACGGCGAACCCGGCCACGTCGAGGGCGCCCTGGCGATGCTGTCCCGCGCGGGACTCACCGAGGACGCGCTGTCCTGCCCGCCCGCCTTCCCGCTGCACGAGCCGAGCATGCTGGCCGTCGCCTCCGCCGGGAAACGCCGGGCCGCGATGAACTGCTCCGGCAAGCACGCCGCGATGCTCACGACCTGCGCGCAGGTCGGCTGGCCGACCGACGACTACGCGGCCGAGATCCACCCGCTGCAGAAGATCATCCAGGCCACGGTCGCCGACCTCACCAGCGAAACGATCGAGACGGTCGGCGTCGACGGCTGCGGCGCACCGCTGTTCGCGTTCTCCCTCACCGGCCTCGCGCGTTCCTTCGGCAGGCTGGTCACCGCCATGGGCGGGCCGGAACGCCGGGTCGCGGACGCGGTCCGCGCGCATCCGTGGCAGGTCGCGGGCACCGGCCGCGAGGACACCGTGCTGATGCGGACCATCGACGGCCTGCTCTCGAAAGGCGGCGCCGAGGGAGTGCACGCGTTCGCGCTCCCGGACGGCACGGCGCTGGCACTGAAGATCGACGACGGCGCGGCCCGCGCCCGGCTCCCGCTGCTGCTCGCGACCCTGCGCCACCTCGGCATCGACCCGGGCGACGAAGCAGCGGACCTCGCGCGCGACGCGGTGCTCGGCGGCGGGAAACCGGTCGGCGAGCTGAAGGTCGCCGCCGGTCTCTTCGGCTAGTTCGCGCGTTCCCGCGCGGCCAGGTCGCCCCAGAAGTCACGCAGGTCGGCGAACAGTTCCGCCAGCTCGTCGACGTTGCCGGTGCGGAGCGCGTCGAGGATGTCGTGCACCTCTTCGGCGGTCGTGTCCGACTGCAGGATCGAGTCGGCGAAGAGCTGCACGAGACCGCCGTAGTCGAGTTCGACCGCGGAGCCGGGGTGGAAGCTGTCGAGCCAGCGTCGCGTCTCGAGCAGCACCCGGCCGGGTCCCGAGTCACCGAAGGTCGCTTCCAGCAGGTCCCCGACCTCGCGGGCGCGATACCGCGCGTCGGCGATGGAGACCCGCCACGACACCTCGCGCTCCGGATCGTCGCGTCCCTTGCCGAGTTTGACCCGGCGCATCCCGGGGTCGAACAGGACGAACCACGGGAGCGGAACGGTCCACGTCGTCGAGAGCGTGTGCGAGGCCGAGGCGGACAAGTCGCCGATCGCGGACTTCGCCCGCGAGCGGATCATGTCCAGCGACGCGCCGCCCGCGTCGAGCACCGCGTTCTTCAACGCCGGATGCGCGTCACCGAGGAAGGTCACCAACGCCGCGGCCGAGCGCGCGCGGATCTCCATCGGGCAGATCAGCGGTCCCGGGCCTGCGTCGCCGTGCTCACCCTCGGGCACGTCTTCGGGGTCCAGCACGAGGACGTCGGTGACGAGACTGGGGGCGGCCCTGCCGTCCGCGAGTTCGGCGGGCAGCAACCGCCCGACATGCTGTGACTTGAGCCACAATGCCTGCTCGCGCTCGCCCGCGGACGAACGATCGAGCCGGGCCGCTTCGACGGCCTCGAGCAGCCGTTCGTCCGGTGGATCCCCCAGCGCGAGCAGGGGCTCATAGACGCGGAGATAAGCCGCGAACGGACGGGGCACACGAGCATCGTGGCACGCCGACCTGCGACTATCGCCACCGACCGGCCGGTAACCGGCGTTCGGAGAACACTGTCGCCACCGGCACACCGTGCCACGTCGCATCCAACCCCCCGGACACGGTACGGTGTCAGCAGGAAAGAATTGTCGAGACGATGCGGGGCCGCCGATTCCCCCGGCCGCCCCGCCCCTGTGCGAGGGGGTCGAGCCATGGGGCGCGGCCGGGCTAAGGCCAAGCAGACGAAGGTGGCGCGCGAGCTCAAGTACAGCTCGCACGAAACCGACTTCGATGCTTTGCAGCGCGAGCTGTCCAGTAGTTCCTCGGAAGACAGGCACGAGGACGACAAGCGGTACGACGAAGACCCGTACGACGGGTACGACGAATACCGCCGCTGAGCAACGCGTGACACGCGAGGGTGGATCCGGGCTTGCCCCGGTGACCACCCTCGCGTGTCGCGTGCTGCCCAAAATATGAGGAGGTGCCATGTCTGACGTAGCGCGAGTAGGTGTCGTCGGGGCCGGGCTCATGGGCTCGGGCATCGCCGAGGTGCACGCACGGGCCGGACTGGACGTGATCGTCACCGAGGTGAACCAGCCGGCGCTGGACTCCGGGCGGGCGCGGATCGAGAAGTCGCTGCAACGCGGCGTCAAGAACGGGAAGCTCTCGCAGGAAGACGCCGACGCCGCGCTCGGACGACTCCGCTTCACCACCGAGATCGGCGAGTTCGCCGACCGCGACCTCGTCATCGAGGCCATCCTGGAACAGGAGCAGGCCAAGGTCGAGGTGTTCCGGTCGCTGGACAAGATCGTCGAGCGTGAGGACGCCGTGTTCGCGTCCAACACCTCCTCGATCCCGATCATGAAGCTCGGGATGGCCACCGGCCGCCCGCAGCAGGTGATCGGCATCCACTTCTTCAACCCGGTCCCGGTGCTGCCGCTCGTCGAGCTGGTGCCCTCGCTGCTGACCAGCGACGACACCGCCCGCCGTGCCGAGGAGCACGCGACGACGGCGTTGAGCAAGACGGTGATCCGGTCGCAGGACCGCGCCGGGTTCATCGTGAACTCGCTGCTCGTGCCGTACCTGCTTTCCGCGATCCGGATGATCGAGTCGGGCTTCGCCTCCGCGGAGGACATCGACCGCGGCATGGAGCTCGGCACCGCGCACCCGATGGGCCCGCTGCGGCTGTCGGACCTGATCGGCCTGGACACCATCAAGGCCATCGCGGACTCGATGTACGCCGAGTTCAAGGAGCCGCTGTACTCCTCGCCGCCGCTGCTGCTGCGCATGGTCGACGCCGGCCTGCTCGGCAAGAAGACCGGTCGCGGCTTCTACAGCTACTCCTGACCCACGCTTTTCCCACGCGTTTAGTCCTCTGAATGCGGTTCTTGCACGCGCAACGACCGCAATCAGAGGACTGAATGCGGGGCCCTAGACTCGGGGGTGTGGGACAGGGACAGCTGCGCGCGGGTCTGGTCGGTGCCGGTCCGTGGGCGAAGACGGTGCACGCGCCAGGTCTCGCCGATCACCCCGGCATGACGTTGCGCGCGGTCTGGGCCAGGCGTCCCGAGGCCGCGAAGGAGCTGGCCGAGGCCCACGGCGCCCAAGCCGTCGACAGCTTCGACGAGCTGCTCGACCAGGTGGACGCGGTCGCGTTCGCCGTGCCGCCCGCCGTTCAGGCGGAGCTGGCGGTCCGGGCGGCCGAAGCGGGCAAGCATCTGATCCTGGAGAAGCCGATCGCCGCGGATCTCGACGGCGCGCGGAGGCTCGCGGACGCGGTGGAGGCCGCCGGTGTCGCGGCTCTCGTGGTCCTGATCCTGCGTTTCTCACCGATGACCCGCGAGTGGCTCGACGGCATCAAGGAAGCCGGCGGCTGGCGGGGCGGCGGGGCTCGATGGCTTTCGGGCGCGTTGCTCGGCGGTCAATACCAGTCCTCGGCGTGGCGGCACGACTCCGGCGCGCTCGCGGACATCGGCCCGCACGCCTTCGATCTGCTGGACGCGGCGCTCGGCGAGATCACCGACGTGCTCGCGGCGAACCGGACCGATGACGATCTGTGGCAAGTGCTGTTAGCCCACGAGGGTGGCGCGACGAGCACGGCGACCCTGTCGCTGCGGTTGCCGATCCAGCCGACGGTCGTCGAAGTCGCCGTCTACGGCGAGCACGGTTACCGCACGCTCGGCCGGAAGCCGGGCTCGGCGGGCGAGTCGTACACCGCGCTCCTGGACGATTTCGCCGCGATGGCCGCGAGCGGGACGACCTCGCACCCGTGTGACGTACGTCGCGGGCTGCACCTCCAAAAGCTGCTCGAACGCGCGCGGGAGCTCGCCGGACACGGCAAGTAGTACACAGGTCACCCACAAGGCTTTTCCTTGCGGGATAACACCTTCTTCCGGTTACTTCGCGGCCGTCCACAGGTTTGTCCACAGGTTCCTTTGTGGACGGTGCCGAGCATGGGAAAACCTTTTCCGCCACCGGAAAAGATCACCTCTTAGTGCGTCCGCTCCGCCATGCCGAGTCGATCTTGTGATGCGAAGGTGATCTTGGGCGCTCCGGAAAGGAAGGCCATGGGTGAGCTGCTCCGCGCTTTCGGTGTGATGATCCCGTTGACGATCACCGCGGTTCCGTACGCACTGCTCGGGTGGCCGCTCCTCGCGGCGCATCGGCGGCGGCGAAGACAGGCCGACCTCTTCTCCGCGTCGGCGACGGCCGCCGTCGACATGACGCTCGTGCTGGCCGGTTTCCTGGTGTTGTGCCTGGTCACGATGCCGGTGACCGGCGCGCACGGCAGCAGGCTGAACCTCGAACCCGGCACCGACCTGCGCCTCGCGCTGAACGACAGCGCCAATCTCTGGCAGGCGCTGGGCAACGTCCTCATGCTGAGCCCGCTCGGCGCCCTGCTCCCCCTGCGGTTCCGCCGCCTGCGCTCACTGGGCCGGATCGCGCTGGGCGCGCTGGCCGTCTCGGTGCTGGTGGAGGGCACGCAGTACCTGATCCAGGCGGGCCGGGTGACGTCGGCGGACGACATCCTGCTGAACACCCTGGGCGCCGTCGCGGGCGCCGCGGTGAGCAAACGGCTGTGGCACCGCCTGGACGTCCGGCCGCCCGTGGCGATCCCGGCGCAGGTCCGGCGGGTGTGCGAGGCGCCGGTCCGGCTCCGGGTCCCGAGATCGGTGTGGGACGAGCGGTATTCGGGCATCGCGCATCCGCAGCGGAGGTAAAGGGGTTGACCGTCGTGCGAAAGTGATCGCGAAAGCCCTACGTACCGAGAAAGAGGGATGCCTCATGCCTGACGCCTTCGGTGGCGTCGGCACGAGCTAGCCGGCGCACCCGCCAGCCCACCACGCACGCGGTTCCTCCCGTGCGTCTCTTTCTTCTGCCCGAAAGGCTTTCCACCAGTGCTTTCCGAGACGATTCGTGCTCTGCAGTCCTACATCCGCCTCACCGCGGCGAAATTCCGCGAAACCGAGCGGATCGGGCCGTTCCTGGCCACGTACTACCTCGAATCCAGCAGCCCTTTCCTCAACTACGCGATCCCCGACGACGGCGCCGTCCCCACCGAGGACGACGTCGCCGCGCTCACCGAGGCGTTCCGCAAACGCGGCCTCACGCCGCGTCTGGAGTTCCTCACCGAAGCCGTTCCGGCTGCCGAAGCCGTGCTCGTCCGGTGCGGTTACACGCTGGAGCGGCGGGTTCCGCTGATGATCTGCACCCCAGGGCAGATCGTCGAACAGCCGAAACCAGCCGGGATCAGCCTGGTCACCCCGAAGACCGAGGGCGAACTCCGGCAGATGATCCGGGCGCAGAACGTGGCGTTCGGGGAGACCGATCCCGACGAACACCTCGACCCGTCGCCGGATCAGCTGAGCGGCGAGACCATCTCGGTGATGGCGGTCGACGAGAACGGCGAGGTCGTCGGCGGCGGAGTCGCGACCGCGATCCTCGACGGCGCGACGGAGATCGCCGGGATCGGGGTGCTCGAGGAGTACCGGAGCCGCGGGATCGCCGCGGCGATGACGGAGTACCTGACGCGTGAAGCACACGCGCGCGGCGGCCGGTCGGTGTTCCTGACGCCGGGCGCCGGGCAGGCGGAACGCGTCTACGGCCGGGTCGGGTTCGAGACCGCGGCCGAGTGCGTGCACCTGTCAGTCATCTGAATAGCCGCCTCGGCGTGACTTCTTGACCTCGCCGCGGCGCTTCTTCGACGCCAGGCGGCGTTCCTTCGAACCCCGTGAGGGTTTGGTGGGACGCCGCTTGGCGGCCGGGGGCGCCGACGCGTCCGTCAGGAGCATCACCAGCCGCGCCCGCGCGGCTTCCCGGTTCATCAGCTGGGAGCGGTGTTCGGACGCGGCGATCGTGACGACGCCGTCGACCAAGCGCGACGAAAGCCGGTCCAGCATCCGCGCCCGGAGATGCTCCGGGACGGACGCCGAACCGGCCACGTCGAAGGACAGTTCGACCCGCGAGTCCGTGGTGTTCACGCCCTGCCCACCCGGGCCCGAAGACCGGGAGAACCGTTCGCTCAATTCGGCACCCGGGATCACGAACCGGGTACCGATCACCACGTCATCAGCCACGGACCCAGTGTGTCACCCGAGGCCAAGCCGTTAAATCAGAAGCGCGGGTGGTCGCCCGACAGCACGGCGCGCGGGCCGTCCGGGTCTTCCGCGGGCTGCACGTCGCCGAGGATCCACGCCGGCACGTGCCGCGCGGTCAGCATCGCGAGCGCGCGGTCGACGTCGTCGGCGCCGACGATCGCGACCATGCCGACGCCCATGTTGAACGTCTTCTCCAGTTCGGCGCGTTCGACCTTGCCGCGGTGGCCGATCAGCGCGAACACCGGCGCCGGGGTCCAGGTGCCGCGTTCGAGCCGCGCGACCAGGCCGCGCGGCATGACGCGGGCGAGGTTCTGCTCCAGGCCACCACCGGTGACGTGCGCGAACGTGCGGACGTCGGCCTCGGCCGCCAGCGCGAGGCAGTCCTTCGCGTAGATCCTGGTCGGCTCCAGCATCTCCTCGCCCAGCGAACGGCCGAACTCCTCGACGTGCCCGTCGAGCGGCATGCGCGCGATGTCCAGCAGCACGTGCCTGGCCAGCGAGTAGCCGTTGGAGTGCAGGCCGGACGAGCCGAGCGCGAGGACGACGTCGCCGGGGCGGACCCGCTCCGGGCCCAGCACGTTCGACGCCTCGACGACACCGATGCCGGTGCCCGAGAGGTCGTAGTCGTGCTCACCCATCAGGCCGGGGTGCTCCGCGGTCTCGCCGCCGAGCAGCGCGCAGCCCGCTTGGACACAGCCCTCGGCGATCCCGCCGACCAGCGCCGCGATCTTCTCCGGCACGACCTTGCCGACGGCGATGTAGTCCTGCATGAACAGTGGCTCGGCGCCGGTGACGACCAGGTCGTCGACGACCATCGCGACCAGGTCGATGCCGACCGTGTCGTGCTTGTCGAGCGCCTGGGCGACGGCGATCTTGGTGCCGACCCCGTCGGTCGACGAGGCCAGCACCGGCTCTTTCCACTTGTCCAGCTTCAGGGAGAACAGCCCGGCGAAACCGCCGACGCCGCCCATCACCTCGGGCCTCGTGGCCCTCTCGGCGTGCGGTTTGAGCAGCTCGACGGCTTTGTCACCGGCGTCGATGCTGACGCCGGCGGCGGCGTACGTGGCGCTCGTGGACTCGCTCACGGAAGCGGACTCCAACTCTGGAAGAGAGGTCTAGGGACGCCGGATGGCGTCCTCAGCACCGTACCCGGCAGGGCTGACGGGCTTCGCCGCGCCATTCACCGAGTCCAGGCTCTCCAGCAGGTGCTTCCCGATCAGCGCGTCTTCGGGCAGCGCGATCGGGTACTCACCGGAGAAGCACGCGGTGCACAACCGCGACTTCGGCTGCTCCGACGCCGCGACCAGCCCGTCCAGGGAGATGTAGCCCAAGGTGTCGGCGCCGATGGAGCGGCGGATGCCGTCGAGGTCGACGCCGTTGGCCACCAGTTCGGCGCGGGAGGCGAAGTCGATGCCGTAGAAACACGGCCAGCGCACGGGCGGCGACGCGATCCGGACGTGCACCTCGAGCGCGCCCGCCTCCCGCAGCATGCGGACCAGCGCGCGCTGGGTGTTGCCGCGGACGATGGAGTCGTCGACCACCACGAGCCGTTTGCCGCGGATGACGTCGCGCAGCGGGTTCAGCTTCAGCCGGATGCCCAGCTGCCGGATGGTCTGTGACGGCTGGATGAAGGTGCGGCCGACGTAGGCGTTCTTCACCAGGCCGGTGCCGTAGGGGATGCCGGAGCCCTGCGCGTAGCCGATGGCGGCCGGGGTGCCGGATTCGGGCACCGGCATGACCAGGTCGGCGTCGGCCGGGTGCTCGGCGGCGAGTTTGCGGCCGATCTCGACGCGGGTGGCGTGCACGCTGCGGCCGGCGATCGAGGTGTCGGGGCGCGCGAGGTACACGTACTCGAAGACGCAGCCCTTGGGCTCGGGGTTCGCGAACCGCGAGGAGCGCAGGCCCTCGGCGTCGATCGCGATGAGCTCACCGGGCTCGACCTCGCGGACGAACGACGCGCCGCAGATGTCGAGCGCGGCCGTCTCGCTCGCGACCACCCAGCCGCGTTCGAGCCTGCCGAGCACCAGCGGGTGCACGCCGTGCGGGTCGCGCGCGGCGTAGAGAGTGGACTCGTCGGCGAAGACCAGGCAGAACGCTCCCTTGAGGGTGGGCAGCAGTTCCAGCGCGGCGGCTTCGATGCCCTTGTCGGCGGCGTTGGCCGCGAGCAGCCCGCACACCAGGTCGGAGTCGCTGGACGAACCGGTCAGGCCCGCGTGCGGCTTGAGCCCGGCCTCGACCGTGCGATCCCGCAGTTCCGCGGTGTTGACGAGGTTCCCGTTGTGCGCGAAGGACAATCCGCTGCCGGTCGCGGTGGTGCGGAAGATCGGCTGCGCGTTCTCCCAGATGGTCGCGCCGGTGGTCGAGTAGCGGCAGTGCCCGACGGCGATATGTCCCTGCAGCGACTGCAGGACCTGCTCGTCGAACACCTGGCTGACCAGGCCGAGATCCTTGAAGACGACGATCTGCGAACCGTCGGAGACCGAGATGCCGGCCGCTTCCTGGCCGCGGTGCTGAAGTGCGTAGAGCCCGTAGTAGGTCAGCTTCGCGACCTCTTCTCCGGGCGCCCAGACACCGAAGACACCGCATTCCTCGCGGGGTTCCGGATCGGGCTGGTCGGTCACGGGCTGTCCGGCGAGGGACGGGTCGGAAACCACCGAGGTGCTCCCAGGGAGAAAGAGGGCAGGCCGCCACCAGTGTAAACGGTGAGCAGGAGATCAACGCGCCGCACGAGGTGGCGCTGGACACGCTTCGAGCTGGGGTGACACTGTGACCGTGAGTGACGAGCGGGTGTCAAGACCCGTCACTCACGACCCCCGACCAGCCGACCGCTCCCCCTCGACAGAGGCGGTCGACTGTGCTTAGGAGCTGACTAGCCGGCAGCCAGCCACTTGGACGTGCCGCCGCGGCCGGGGACCCAGCAGCCCTTGGCCGCGGTCTCCGGGAGGTGGAGCGAGCCGGGTGTGCGCTCGTCCGGGAGCGCGAGCAGTGCCGTCAGCACCGTCGCCGCGTCTCCGGTGAACCGCCACAACCAGACCTCGGGTTCGAGGATGTCCTCCTCGGTGCCCGGCATGCGGGTCGCGACGACGTCGTCCTCGGCGTTGAGCCGGACCACGTCGACCACGTTGTCGTGGACTCGCACGCCGACCACGGCCATGACCTCGCCGTTCGCGTCGCACGGGTGCACGAACTGGTACCCGCGGTGGATCAGTTCCTGCAGGCCGCTTTCGATGTCGGTGATTTCCGCGGTGATGGTGTCACCCGAGAACGTCATCGAATTCGCCGTCCTTGGCACCCGCGAGGAACGCGGCCATCTCGGCCTGGGTGTAGACGAGTGCGGGACCGGTCGGGAAGCGCGAGTTGCGCATCGCGATCTCGCCGGACGCGAGCGGTGCCACCTCCACGCAGTTGCCGATCGCGTTGCTGTAGCTCGCTTTGCGCCATTGCGCGCCGGTAAGACGATCGGCCGGGATGCCGTTGTCGAACTGTTCAGCCATGGTCCCCACCTTCCCCGACAGAAGACTTCGGGCGATGCATCTGCATGTGCATTTGCCTGTGATCCCAAAGTTAGCACGTGTGACTGCAGCGGTAAATGCACGTGCAGAAGTTTTTGCAGAATTCGCGTGCAGTGATGACTTAAGTCCTCAGCCGTCCCACCAAAGGGTGACGCGCACTGTCTCCAACGGGTGAACATCTACGACTTGTTGCCGGAATTTCGGGTGACCGCAAGAAAACCCCGGCCGTCCCCGGAACGGCGGTCAGCCCCACAACGGTGATCGACTCAGATTTCGGCGCGGCGCTTCATCAGCATCTGGCGGCTGCGGTCCGGCGTCTCCGCGTCGACGGCGAGCATGTCCAGCGCGCGGCTGTACCGCTCGATCTCGTCGCGCTTGTCGATGTAGTGCGCGCCGGTCAGGTACTCGGTGTACGCGATGTTCGGCAATTCCTCTTCCGCGAACCTGAGCAGCGAGAACGCGCTGTCCGCGGAGTAGCCACTCCGGTCGAACGGGAGGACCTGCACCGAGATGTTCGGCTGCTGGATCATCTCCAACAGGTGGTCGATCTGCGCCTTCAGGACCTCGCGGTCGCCGATCGGCCGGTGGAGCACCGACTCGTCGAGCACCAGCCACAACCGCGGCGCGTCCGGCCGCGACAGCATCTTCTGGCGCCGCATCCGCAGCGCGACCCGGCGGTCGATCTGCTCGTTGACCATGTCCTTGCGGCCGTGGCTCATGATCGCCCGCGCGTAGTCCTCGGTCTGCAGCAGGCCCGTGACGTACAGCGGCTCCCACACCTGGATGCGGGCGGCGGCCTCTTCGAGCCCGACGAGGTCGTTGAACCAGCTCGGCATCAGGTCGCCGTAGCGGCGCCACCAACCCGGCTCGTTCGACTCCTTGACCATGTCGAGGAACTGCTGCCGCTCACCGGGATCGGTCATCCCGTACATGGTCAGCAGGTCGGCGACGTCGCGTTCCTTGAACCCGACGCGGCCGAGCTCGAGGCGGCTGATCTTCGACTCCGAGCCGCGGATGCTGTAGCCGGCCTCCTGGCGCGTGATGCCCGCGTCCTCGCGCATCCGGCGGAGCTGAGAGCCGAGGATCATCCGTCGCGCGGTGGGACCCAGGGACTGCTCACCGCCAGGCGGGGTGACCGCGTTCATCGACCGGGGACCTTTCGCGCGACGACACTCACAGGAGAACAAGCCGATTACTGAAAGTACACGTTTGGGCCTCGACACGACAGGGATGGCTCGGTTTACCCGTCGCGTACGTGGTTCTACTCTACGTAGAGCCCGAGACTTCCGACACAGTTTTGTGAGGTTCAAGATGCCCGACGCCCCGACCCGGACGGAACGAGTGCCTGTGGGTGTCGACCCGACCCGGGCCAGCATCGCCCGGGTGTACGACGCCTTCCTGCTCGGCAAGGACAACTACGAGATCGACCGGGAGGTGCTGCGCAAGGTCCAGCAGGCCGCCCCGGAGGCGCAGGACCTGGCGACCGAGAACCGCGGCTTCCTGATCCGCGCCTGCCGGTTCCTCGCCAGCCAGACGGGCATCACGCAGTTCCTGGACCTCGGATCCGGCCTGCCGACGGCGGAGAACACGCACCAGGTCGTGCAGCGGATCAACCCGGAGATCAAGGTCGTCTACGTCGACAACGACCCGGTCGTGCTCGCCCACGGGCGGGCGCTGCTCGAGGAGAACGAGAACACGCACTTCGTCTCGGACGACATCTTCGAGCCGGAGCGGATCATCGACAACCCGGACATCCGGCGGCACATCGACTTCTCGCAGCCGATCGCGTTGCTGCAGCTCGGGACGCTGCACCACTACAACGGGCCGAAGGAAGCGCCGGCCCAGATCATGAAGAAGTACATCGACGCGTTGCCGTCGGGTTCGTACGTGGCGATCTCGCACTTCTCCGACCCGGAGGACGAGCTGTCCGAGACCGCCCGCAAGATGGAGGACTTCTTCATCCACAGCCCGATGGGCTCGGGCACCTTCCGTACCAAGGCCGAGATCGAGGAGCTGTTCCACGACCTCGAGATGGTCGAGCCCGGCGTCAAGCTGTGCGTGGACTGGTGGCCGGACGGCCCGCGGATCAAGGAGCTGAACGCGGCCCAGCGGACCATCTCGGGCGGCATCGGCCGTAAGGCTTAAGACCGCCTTCCGGCTGCAATGAAAGGTCCTTTCCTGGCAAAATTTGCGAGGAAAGGACCTTTCATTGCACGCCAGGGCGGGGTCTAGAGGCGGACCAAGGGCAGCCACCGGGCCAGATCGGCCCTGCTCCCGGAGGCGGTGACCCGCCCCGATTCGACGGCGTCGGCCCAGCCGAGCAGCCCGGTCGCCAGTTCCAGCCAAGTACGCGGATCCGTTTCGACGACGTTCGGCGGGGTCCCGCGGGTATGGCGCAATCCTTCGACACACTGCACAGCCGCGAACGGCGGCACCCGCACTTCGACACTCTTCCCCGGGGCGTCCCCGGCCAGCGTCCGCAGGCTCAGCCGCACCGCCGCGGCCAGCTCGGGACGGGCCGGTTCCGGACCGGATCCGCTCAACCAGGGGGAAATCGCCGCGATCGCGGCTCGTAACTCAGCGGGGTCGACCGTACGCGAAGAGGCCATGGGAGAACAGTAGAGTGAGCGCGAACAAACCTTCAGGCACCCGGAACGTGGGGATGGCGATGGCGCAGCGGGACGAGGCGGATCGGTTGGCGTCGAGCCCGGCGGGCAAGAAGAAGCCGAAGATCACCGAAGAGATGCGCGCCAACGCCAAGGCCAACCCGAACAGCTGGCTTTACGTCATCGACGAGGCCTTCGATCCCGACGGCCCGGTGCCGTCCTGGGCGGTCGTCGGCGCGTACCCGGTGAACGGCGGCGGCGAGATCGTCGAGGACTTCCACCCCAACGATCGCTACCGTCCCTCGCCCAAGGCGCTCGGCTTCCCGGAGCCGCGCAACGAGCTCGAGCAGCTCCTCCAGCTGGTGCGCACGAACCACCGCCCGGCCGCCGACCTGCCGCGCGTCATCCTCGACTCGACGCTGTTCGTCTACGCCCTTTCGCCGGTGCAGCGCACCGTTATCGGCTTCCACAACACCGACGGCAAGGTGCTCGTGCCCGCGTACACGGCCAAATCGCTGGTCCCGCGCGAATGGCCGCACGCCCGCGCGGTGCTGGGCCGGGACATGGTCCCGCTGCTCGCCGGGCACCCCGTGACGATCAACCCCCACGACCGGCTCACCGCGATCGTCCCCTCGGAGCACCTCGACAAAGCCCTTTCAGACGAGCGTCGTTAGGGCCCGATTAACCCACTCGGCCCAATTTTTTGGGCCCGAAAGCAACTCTTTCGGGTGATGTTCGAGTCGCTGATTCCCTTTTTCCGGGGGATCGTGGCGACGTGATGAGTCGCAGAGTGTGTTCGAAAGGCTGGGGGGCCGTCCTCGCGGCGGGGGTTCTGCTGCTCGCGCAGACCCCCGCCGTCGCACGGGAAAGCGGGCCCAGGTACGACGGGGCCGAGGAGCATTACGCCGGTTCCCAGATCGCGCTGCACGAAGGCGTCAACGTGTCGGTGGGGCCGCTGTACGGCGGTGAGGCGCAGACGCTCGGCCACGACGTCAGCGGCCATCAGGGCGACGTCGACTGGCCCGGCGCCGCGAGGACCGGCGCGAAGTTCGTCTATGTGAAGGCCACCGAGGGCACCGGCTTCGTCAATCCCCGGTTTCCCCAGCAGTACAACGGTTCCTACGGCGTCGGCCTGATCCGCGGCGCCTACCATTTCGCACGCCCCGACATCTCGGACGGCGCGGCGCAGGCGCACTACTTCGTCGACCACGGCGGCGGCTGGTCCGGCGACGGCAAGACACTGCCCGGCGCACTCGACGTCGAATACAACCCGTACGGCGAAACCTGTTACGGCAAGACGCCGGCGCAGATGGTCGCGTGGATGGCGTCGTTCGCCGAGACCTATCTGTGGCGGACCGGGCGGCATCCGGCGATCTACACGTCGACGAGCTGGTGGAAACGCTGCACGGGCAACAGCAACGTCTTCTGGCAGAACCCGCTGTGGATCGCGCGCTACAACACGGAGATCGGCGAGCTGCCCGCGAGCTGGAAGCACCAGACCATCTGGCAGTTCTCGAACAAGGGCAGTCTCCCCGGCGACCAGAACTGGTTCAACGGCACGATCGACCGCGTGCGCGCGCTGTCGCTCGGCTGAACACTCACCCGAGTGGGCGTTACAAGATCACATAACTCGACCTACTTGGAAATGAAAATCACCCACGCGTAGTACCAATTTCACGGAAGTTAGTGACAAACCCGGCACCCGTCGTCAACAATCGTGCCCGGACGGCTACCACCTGCAAGGTCGCCGTCCTCAGCGAGGGTTATCCGTGAAGGGATTGTCGTGATGCGCACTTCCCGAAGAATCGCCATCGCCGTCGGCTCCGCGCTGCTCCTGCTCAGCAGCACGGTCCAGGCGTCGGCCGCCCCGTCCCCCGAGATCATGTCGATCGAACAGGATCTCCAGCAGAACGACCACACGATCGGATCGCAGATCCGGCGCGTGGAAGGCGACACCTCCACCCCCGAGTCGAAGGCCAAGGCCGCCCAGCCGCAGCCCGAGGTCGGCGTGCTCGCGACGGTCGCGGGGATGGACGTGGCCAGTTACCAGGGCAACGTCGACTGGAACTACTGGTGGAACCAGGGCAAGCGCTTCGTGTGGACCAAGGCCACCGAAGGCACCAGCTACAAGAACCCGTACTTCGCCCAGCAGTACAACGGTTCCTACAACAAGGGCTTCATCCGCGGCGCGTACCACTTCGCCCTGCCGAACGTCTCGAGCGGCGCGGCGCAGGCCGACTTCTTCATCAACAACGGCGGTGGCTGGTCGAAGGACGGCAAGACGCTGCCGGGCGCGCTGGACATGGAGTACAACCCGTACGGCGCGACCTGCTACGGGCTGAGCCAGTCCGCCATGGGTTCGTGGATCCGGGCGTTCCACGACCGGTACAAGGCGCGCACCGGCCGCTGGCCCGTCATCTACACCTCCACGAGCTGGTGGAGCACCTGCGTCGGCACGTCGCAGAACTTCGGTGGCACGGTCCCGCTGTGGATCGCGCGCTACGCGTCCACCGTGGGCACGCTGCCCTACGGCTGGGGTTTCTACACCGTGTGGCAGTACACCTCCAGCCCGCTCGACCAGAACACCTTCAACGGCGCTTACGACCGCTTGCAGGCACTGGCCAACGGCTGAGCTGCGCATTCCGTGAAGAACGGCTCCCGGCCTCGGCCGGGAGCCGTTTTCGCGCGCGGGGTATTTTCCCCTTGGAAATCCCTGGCACGGGCGGATCCGGAACCAGCGCTGACCGCCGGTCGTCTGATCTGAAGCCTCAGGCCCCAGTACGGAAGGCGAGACCGATGACCTACCCACCCCAGCCAGGCCAGCCCTATGGCCAGGACCCACAGGGACAGCAGCCGCAGCAGGGTGGCTGGGACCCGAACCAGCAGTACGGTCAGCCTCAGCAGTACGGCCAGCAGCAGGGCTGGGACCAGACTCAGCAGTACCAGCAGCAGCCCCAGCAGGGCTGGGACCAGACGCAGCAGTACCAGCAGCCGCAGCAGGGCTGGGACCCGAATCAGCAGGGTTACCAGCAGGGCTTCGGTGGCCCGCCCGCGCCGCCGCAGAAGAGCAAGACCGGACTGATCATCGGGATCGTGATCGGCGTGGTCGTGCTGGTGGCGTTCGGTGTCACCGGGTTCGTCGCGCCGGGCTTCCTGCTGAGCAAGGACGAGCCGGTGGCCGCGCCGCCCTCGTCGTCCGAGCCCGCGCCGACCTCCGCGCCGCAGAGCAGCAGCCCGAAGTCGAGCACGACCAGGACCCCGCGGAGCACCGAAAGCGGCGGCAGCAGCTCCGGCGATCCTGCGGGCGTCAAGGTCATCCAGGACTTCCTCGCCAAGATCTCGTCGGGCGACCGGCAAGGGGCGATCGCCCTGGCCTGCGAGAACCGTCGGTCGAGCATGGGCTCCGTGCTCGACGTCTTCCTTCCGCCGGGCTCCACGGCCGAGGTCAAGCGGACGCAGGGGACGACCAACCTCGTCATGGCCGAGATCACCGGCACGGTCGAAGGTGAGGACGCCAAGGGAACGATGTTCGCGCAGAGCCAGTCCGGCTCCTGGTGCGTCTCTTCGCTTCTGGTCTCCAAGGCCCGATGAGGCGGTTCCTCCGCTCCCCGTTGCTGTGGACGTTCGTCCTCTCGTTCGTCCTGTTGCTCGCGGTCGGCGGCTGGTTGCTGACGGATCCGGCGACCAGCCGCAGTGAGGCGTTGAAGACCGGCGGTGTCGCCGGCGCCGCCATCGTCGCGCTGTACGCGTTGTGGCTCAACGACCGGCGACGCCGGGTGGAGGAACGACGGCAGGAGGTCGAACGGCAGCGGCAGGAGCTGGAGCTGCGGCGGGCCGACCAGGACCGGGACCGGATCTCGGACGAACGGTTCGCGAAGGCCGTCGAGCTGCTCGGGCACGACGCCGACCAGGTGCGGGTGGGTGCGCTGCACGCGCTGGCGGGGCTGGCCCGCGGTCGCGAGTTGTACCGGCAGACCGTGCTGGACATCCTGTGCTCGTACCTGCGGCGGCCGTTCGACCATCCGCGCTACGAAGGAGAGGCGAAACGTCCGGGGAACAAGCTTCCCGCACGGGGTAAGCCCGAGCAGGAGCAGGAACTCCAGGTGCGGCAGACCGCCCAGCGGCTCATCGGGGACCTGCTGCCGGCCGCGGATGCCGAGGACGCGCCCGGGTACGACCTCGACCTCACCGGGGCCGTGCTGGAGTACTTCGACCTGTCCGAGCGGAAGGTCGGCAAGCTCCTGCTCCGCTATGCCGGTCTGTACAGCAGCACCAACCTGTCCGGCTGCGTGTTCCTCGGGCCGGTCTACCTGACCGGCGCCGGGACGGAGACCGGCAAGCGGATCGGTTACTTCCGGTGCAACGAAGCCAAGTTCGAGCGGCGGGCGTGGTTCAGCGGGGTGCAGTTCAGCGAGGACGCCGAGTTCCGCGGCACCAAGTTCGCGGGCGAAACGTCCTTTAAGGACAGTGTCTTCGCGAAGGACGCCGTCTTCACGGACGCCGAATTCGAGGGGACGCTGGATCTGCGCCGTGCGCGGTTCGAAGGGTTCGGGGACCTGAAGTTCCGCAAGGCACCGGGTTCCGTGTCGCTGTACAACACTTCGGTGGACCCGGCGAGGGATCACGAACTCCCGGCGGACTGGTCCGTCGAAACGCTGCCGGACGGCCGTGCCCGGCTCACGATGAAGGACGTATGAGACGCCTGCTCAAGTCCCCGTTGTTGTGGACGTTGCTGTCGTCGGTCGTGGTGCTCGTGGGGGTCACCGCCTGGCTGCTCACGGATCGCGCGACCAGCCGCGGCGACGCGCTCAAGACCGGCGCGCTGGCGGGCGGGGCGATCGCCGCGCTCTACGGGCTGTGGCTCAACGACCGGCGAAGGCGGACCGAAGAGGACAGGCACGAGATCGAGCGCAGCCGGATCTCCGACGAGCGGTTCGCCAAGTCGATCGAACTGCTGGGCAACGAGGCCGATCAGGTGCGGGTCGGGGCGATGCATTCGCTCGCGGGGCTGGCCAGGACCCGGCCGGAGTACCGGCAGACGGTGCTCGACGTGTTGTGCGCCTACCTGCGACGCCCGTTCGACCATCCGAAGTTCCCGAGCGAGACCGACTGGGACAAGGAAACCGAGGCGGCCGCGGAACGCGAACGGCTGGTCCGGCGCGCGGCCGAGCGGCTGATCCGCGACATCCTTCCCCACGCCGGCACCACCGGGCCGACGCTGGGACTCAACCTCAGCGACGCCCGGCTCGACAAGCTCGAACTGCTCGGCAGGCGGGTCGGCTGGTTCGGCGCGGATCGCTGCGAGGTGGCGAGCTATGTGGATCTCACCGACGCTCAGGTTTCCGGGAAGTTCTCGCTCAAGGACGTGACCATCCACGGGACGCTCGACCTCACGAGGGCTCGCTTCGAACGCAAGGTGTCGCTGGACTATCTCGTCGTGGAGAAACCCGTCGACTTCGGCGTGGCCACCTTCGCGGAGCCGCCGTCGCTTGAGGGCGCGAAGTTCGCGGCCGGTTCGACGCTTCCCGGCCGCAGTACGTGAAGGCCCCCTTCCTTGCGTCTAGCGCAAGGAAGGGGGCCTTCATGTACTTGGGGAAGGTGCGACGTATCAGTCGAAGATGGCTGGGAGCGTGCGCTCCCAAGGCTCCCGAAGCTCCTCCAGCGTGAACTCCGTGATGCCCTGGAGTTCGAGCGAGCCCGATTCCGGGTCCACCACGCCGGTCTTGCGCCACGGCAGGCCGCGCGCGGTCAGCATCTCGGTGAACCGCAGTTCCTCGGTACGCGGCACGGCGACCAGCACCCGGCCCGCGGACTCGGAGAACAGCTGCACGAACGGGTCCTGCTCCGTGTCGAGGAAGACGCGGGCACCGCACTGTCCGATGAGGACGGTCTCGACGAGCGTCTGGATCAGGCCACCGTCGGAGATGTCGTGCGCGGCGGAGATCATGCCGTCGCGGGAACCGGCGATGAGGATGTCGGCGAGCAGCTTCTCGCGCGCCAGGTCCACGCGCGGCGGGCGGCCGCCGAGGTGGCCGTGCAGTTCGCGCGCCCAGGCGGAACCGTCCAGCTCGTCGTGGGTCTCGCCCAGCAGCAGCAGGGTTTCCCCGGCCTCCGCGCCGATCCCGGTGGGGATGCGGCGGGTGACGTCGTCGATCACGCCGAGCACGCCGACCACCGGCGTCGGCAGGATGGCGACGTCACCGGTCTGGTTGAAGAAGCTGACGTTGCCGCCGGTGACCGGGATGCCGAGTTCGACGCAGCCGTCGGCCAGACCGTGCACGGCCTGCTCGAACTGCCACATCACACCCGGGTCGGTCGGCGCGCCGAAGTTCAGGCAGTCCGAGACCGCGACCGGCTTCGCGCCACTGGTGGCGACGTTGCGGTACGCCTCGGCCAGGGCGAGCTTCGCGCCCTCGTACGGGTCGAGGTAGACGAACTTGCTGTTGCAGTCCGTCGAAACGGCCACCCCGCGGCCGGTCGACTCGTCGATGCGGATGACACCCGAGTCCGACGGCTGCGCGGAAACGGTGTTGCCGCGCACGTAGCGGTCGTACTGGGAGGTCACCCATTCCTTCGACGCCTGGTTCGGCGACGAGATGAGCTTGAGGATGTCGGCGCGCAGTTCGTCCGAAGTGGACGGACGCGGCAGCTTGGCCGAGGTGTCCGCCTGCAGGGCGTCCTGTGTGGACGGCCGCTGGATCGGGCGGTCGTACACCGGGCCCTGGTGCGCCACGGTGTGCGCCGGGACGTCGACGACGATCTCGTCGTTCCAGGTGATGACCAGGTGCTCGCCGTCGGTGACCTCGCCGATGTCGGTGGCGATGACGTCCCACTTCTCGCAGACCTTCATGAACGCCTCGACGTTCTCCGGCGAGACGACCGCGCACATCCGCTCCTGCGATTCGCTGGAGAGCACCTCCGCCGGGGTCATCCCGGTGGCGCGCAACGGAACCCGGTCGAGGTAGATGTGCATACCGCCGTCACCGGCGGCCGCGAGCTCCGACGTCGCGCAGGAGAGCCCGGCGCCGCCGAGGTCCTGGATGCCGACGACGAGCTTCTGGGCGAACAGTTCGAGACAGCACTCGATGAGCACCTTCTCGGTGAAGGGGTCGCCGACCTGGACGCTGGGCAGCTTCTTGCGGCCGCCCGAGCTTTCGTCACCCGAGAAGGTGTCGCTGGCGAGGACGGACACGCCGCCGATGCCGTCGAGGCCGGTACGCGCGCCGAACAGGATGATCTTGTTGCCCTTGCCCGAGGCGAAGGCCAGGTGCAGGTCCTCGACGCGCATCGCGCCGACGCACAGGGCGTTGACCAGCGGGTTCCCGGAGTAGCTCTGGTCGAACACCAGCTCGCCGCCGATGTTCGGCAGGCCGAGGCAGTTGCCGTAGCCGCCGACGCCGGCGACCACGCCGGGCAGCACGCGGCGGGTGTCGGGGGCGTCCGCCGGGCCGAAGCGCAGCGCGTCCGCCACCGCGAGCGGGCGCGCGCCCATCGCCATGATGTCGCGCACGATGCCGCCGACGCCGGTCGCGGCGCCCTGGTACGGCTCGACGTAGGACGGGTGGTTGTGGCTCTCGACCTTGAAGGTGACCGCCCAGCCCTCGCCGATGTCGACGACGCCCGCGTTCTCGCCGATACCGGCGAGCATCTTCTCCTTCATCTCGGGAGTGGCCGTCTCACCGAAGTAGCGCAGGTGCTTCTTCGAGGACTTGTACGAGCAGTGCTCGCTCCACATCACCGAGTACATCGCCAGTTCGGCGTCGGTCGGACGGCGGCCGAGGATCTCCCGGATCCGGGCGTACTCGTCGTCGGCGAGGCCGAGTTCGACGTACGGCTGGGTCTGCTCGGGGGTCGCCTCGGCGTGTTGAGTGGTGTCAACGGTGCTGGTCACGGTGTCCGCATCAGGGTTCGCCACGGCCGCCAGAATAAGGGAGAGGGTTGTTCACCTCTCGGTCGCCCACGGATAAATCGGTCGCGCCCGCGGCGGTGATCCGCTTACCGTCGATAATCGTGCTTTCCGCCACATATCCCCTTCCGCGACTGCGACTGCCCGCCAAGCCGACCGCCTGGCGGTACCTGGTCAGGATGATGCTCGCGCGCCCGGGACTGCTCGCCGTCTCGGCGATCAGCGGTGCGCTGTGGTCGTTGCCGATCGCCCTGCTGCCGGTCGCGATCGGCCGGGGTATCGACGCGATCGGCCGCGGCGACGGCGATTCCGTCTGGCTGTGGGGCCTCGCGGCCGCCGGGCTCGGGATCGCGCAGACGCTCGCGGGCACGGTGCAGCATTTCGCGTCCTACGGCTGCTGGATCCACGGCGCCGGGGTGACGCAGCGGCTCGCCACCGAACACGCGGCGAAGCTGGGCGCGAACCTGAGGGACACGACCACCACGGGTGACGTGGTCGCGATCACCACCAGCGACATCAACCCGATCGGCGACTCCTTCGAGGTGCTCGGGCGGGCGTTCGGTTCGCTGATCGCGTTCATCGTCTGCGCGACGGCGCTGCTGACGACGTCCCCGCTGCTCGGCATGGTCGCGCTGATCGGTGTCCCGCTGGCGGTGGTGGGTATCGGGCCGCTGCTGAAGCCGCTGGAGAAGCGCCAGACGAAGCAGCGCGAGGAGAAGACCGAGGTCAACGCGCTGGCCGCGGACATCGTCTCCGGCCTGCGGATCCTTCGCGGGGTCGGCGGCGAGAAGCAGTTCCTCGATCGTTTCCGCCGCTCCAGCCAGAAGGTCCGCGCGGCCGGCGTCCAGGTCGGGCGCAGCGAGGCGTGGCTCGCGGCGGCGGAGGTCGCGCTGCCGGGTCTGGTCACGGTGGTCATCACCTGGCTGGGCGCGCAACTGGCGATCAACGGCACCATCGGCGTCGGCGAGCTGATCACGTTCTACGGCGTCTCGGTGTTCCTGGTGATCCCGGTGACGACGGCGACCGAGTTCGCCGGCGTGCTGAGCGCCGCGCTGGTTTCGGCGCGGAAGGTGTGCAAACTGCTGTCCACCGAACGCACGCTCGCCGAGCCGGAGCATCCGGTGCCGCTGCCGGAAGGCCCGCTGGACCTGTACGACGAGACGTCCGGGATCAAGGTCGAGGCCGGGAAGCTGACCGTCATCGACGTCGGGGCCGACGCCGAAGCGGTGGCGTCACGGATGGCGCGGTTCACCGATCCGAGTGAACGTGCTCTCGTCGGCGGGGTTCCGGTGGACCGGGTCGCCCTCGACGAGCTGCGGCGGCGGGTCGTGTTCGCGCACAACCAGGACATCTGGTTCTCCGGTGTGCTGCGCGAGCAGGTCAGCCCCGCCCAGCCTGGCGACGTCGAGATCGCCGAAGCGCTGTACGCGGCGGACGCCGAGGACATCGTGGACGCGCTGCCCAACGGCGTCGACGAGGTGATCGGCGAACGCGGACGTGAGGTTTCCGGCGGTCAGCGGCAGCGGCTGAACCTGGCCCGCGCGCTGGCTACCGACGCCGACGTCCTGCTGCTCGACGAGCCGACCTCGGCCGTCGACGCGCATACCGAAGCCCGCATAACCGAACGCGTCGCGAAGCTGCGGCGCGGCAAGACCACCGTCGTGTTCAGTCAAAGTCCTTTGTGGACACATGTGGCCGACGAGGTCATCGATTCGAAAGTACCGGCATGAAGAAGCTGCCGCTGGCAGACAAGAAAGACGTTCGACGATGGATCAGGGAGACCGCGCGCGCCAACAAGCGCGAGTTCTCCGTGATGCTCGGCCTGTTCTGCGTCGCGACCGCGATCGGGCTGGCCGGGCCACAACTGCTGGGCGCGCTGGTGGACGAGGTCGTCGGCGGCACGACGACCGCCACGATCACCTGGCTGGCGATCGCGTTCGTGGTCGTGCTGGGCGCGCAGGCGTGGTTCAAGGGTTTGGCGCGGCTTCGCGCGCGGGTGTTCGGCGAGCGGATCCTGGCGAAGAACCGCGAGGAGTTCGTCGGGAACGCGCTGGACCTGCCGCTCGGGACGGTCGAGGCCGCGGGCACCGGTGACCTGCTCAGCCGGGCGACCACCGACGTCAGCCGTATCGACCACGCGGTGCGCTTCGGCGCGCCGGAGATCCTGATCGCCGCGGTCACGGTGGTGTTCACCGTGGTGGCGATGGTGATCACGTCCCCGTTCCTGGCGCTGGGCCTGCTGGTCGCGCTGCCGCTGCTGGTGCCGGTGAACATCTGGTACCAGCGGCGGATCCCGGACGTGATGCGGCGGATGCTGGACAAGTGGTCCGAGCTGCAGTCCACCACGCACGAGACCGCGGAGGGCGCGCGGACGGCCGAGGCGCTGAACCTGACCGGCCGCCGGATCCGGACCGGGCACGACGGTCTCGACGCGGCGATGCTGGGCGAGCGCAAGGTCCGGGCACTGCAGATGCGGTGGATCCCGTCGCTGGAGATCAGTTACGTACTGCCGGTGCCGGTGATGCTCGGGCTGGGTCTGCTCGCCTACTCGAACGGCTGGGAAGGGCTCGGCACGATCACCGCGATGCTGCTGTATTCGCAGGTCATGACAGGTCCATTGAATGAGGCACTGTTCTGGCTCGCGGACATGCAGGTCGCGGGGGTCTCGCTGCGGCGGCTGCTGGGCGTTCGGCCTGCTGGGTCTTCAGATGAGGCTTCGGAGGCTCCGCGCGGCCAGGACATCGAGGTCCGCGATGTGCGCTTCGGCTACAACGCGGACCGCGAGGTGCTGCACGGGATCGACCTGCGGGTGCCCGCCGGTGAACGGCTGGCGATCGTCGGACCGTCGGGTGCAGGCAAGTCGACGCTGGGACGGCTGCTGGCCGGGATGTCGGCGCCGACGTCGGGCTCGGTGCGGATCGGCGGCGCCGAGGTGTCGACGCTGCCGGACGATGTCCTGCGCGGTGAGGTGCTGCTGCTGACGCAGGAGCAGCACGTGTTCGCGGGAACGCTGCGGGACAACCTCACGCTCCCGGCCGGGGACTGGACCGACGAACGGCTGCTGACCGCGCTGACCTCGGTCGGGGCTTCGGAGTGGGTCGCGAGCCTGCCGGACGGGCTGGACACGAAGGTCGGGGCCGGGGCGGTCGCCGTTCCGGCGGCGATCGCGCAGCAGCTGGCGCTGGCGCGGGTCGTACTGGCCGACCCGCACACGCTGGTGCTGGACGAGGCGACGTCGCTGCTGGACACGGGTTCGGCGCGGGAGCTGGAGCGGTCGCTGAGCGCGGTGCTCGAAGGGCGCACGGTGATCGCGATCGCGCACCGGCTGCATACGGCGGCCGCGGCCGACCGGGTCGCCGTCATCGAGGGCGGCCGGGTGACCGAGCTCGGCTCGCACGCGGAGCTACTGGCGGCCGGTGGGCCCTACGCGGCCCTGGTCGCCGCCGCCTCCTGAAACGCTAGGAAAGGACCGTTCCTTGCAAATTTTGCAAGGAACGGTCCTTTCCTAGCACGCTGTCAGGCGGAGACGAGGGCGTCGACCGCGCTGTAGAACATGCCGAGGCCGTCGTCGGAAGGGCCGGTGAGGGCGTCGATGGCGTGCTCCGGGTGCGGCATGAGCCCCACGACGCGGCCGTTCTCGCTGCGGATCCCGGCGATGTCGTTGCGCGAGCCGTTCGGGTTGCCGCCGACGTAGCGGAACACCACGCGGCCCTCACCCTCCAGCTCGTCGAGGGTGGCCTGCTCGGCGACGTAGCAGCCGTCGATGTTCTTCATCGGGATGAGGATCTCGGCACCCTTGTCGTACCGGGTGGTCCACGCGGTCTCGTTGTGCTCGACGCGCAGCCACTGGTCACGGCAGATGAAGTGCAGGCCCGCGTTGCGGATCATCGCGCCCGGCAGCAGCCCGGCCTCGCACAGGATCTGGAAGCCGTTGCAGATGCCCAGCACCGGCATGCCCTTGTGGGCGGCCTCGATCACCGACGACATCACCGGCGCGAACCGGGCGATGACGCCGGCGCGCAGGTAGTCGCCATAGGAGAAGCCACCGGGGACGACGACTGCGTCGACGCCCTTGAGGTCTTCGTCCGCGTGCCACAGCGGCACGGCCTCGGCGTCGGCGTAGCGGACCGCGCGGGCCGCGTCACCGTCGTCGAGCGTGCCGGGGAAGGTGATGACCCCGATACGGGCGCTCACGCGTCCACCCGCTTGATGGTCCACTGCTCGATCACGGGGTTCGCGAGGAAACCTTCGGCGATCTTTTCGAGCGTCGCGTCGTCGACGGAGTCGTCGACCTCGATCTCGAAGTGCTTGCCCTGACGGATCCCGGTGATCCCGGTGAAGCCGAGACGACCGGCCGCGCCGAGCGCGGCTTGGCCCTGCGGGTCGAGGATTTCGGGCTTGGGCATGACGTCGACGACGACTCGGGCCACGGCAGGCTGCTCCTTATTCACGCAGGTCGTGGGTACCGCCCGAGCCTACTTCACTACGGTTGCCGCATGACCTACGGGCAACCGCAGTACGCGCCGAAGAAGTCGAAGACCGGGCTCTGGATCACGCTGGTGCTGGTCTTCGTCCTGATCGCGGGCGGTGTCGCGTTCACCGGCTTCGTGACGCCGGGGTTCTTCAAGACCAAGCCCGACACCACCTCGCGCGCGACGCCGGAGCAGCTGGGCCAGTCGTTCGTGAACGGCGTCGGCGAAGGTCGCGTCAGCCAGCTCTGGTGCCCGATCCGCTCGAAGCGGTCGTACACCTTCGAGCAGATGATGGCGGTCTCCGAAGGCGCACAGCTGAGCACGCCCGCGCACCAGCGTGCGGCGCAGGAGTACTCGGCCGCGTTCACCCTCGGGGGTCAGACCGTCGGGATCGCGATGATCCCCGCCGAGGGCGGCTGGTGCGTGCGCGACGCCAAGACCGGCGGCGAGCCCGAGCCGCTGCCGAGCCTCGACACGAAGCCGTCGCCCCGTCCGGACGTCAAGACCGGGGAGGAGGCGGGGAACAAGTTCGTCGACGCGATCAACGCGCGCGACATCCCGGCGGCGTTGTCCGTGCTGTGCGAGAAGGTGGCGGACACGACCCGCGAAGGCGTGCAGCAGATCATCCACGGCGAGGCGAGGTACACCGTCGACAACGCCGACGTGCTGACCACGGCGAAACAGACGATCCTGCACCTCACGGGCGAGGTCGACGGCGTCCGGAACCCCGGCCGCATCGAGACCGAGGACGACGCCGAGGGCGGCCCCTGCGTGACCTCTTTTTCACCCGACTCCGACTGAGCTCGCACCGATCCTTCGTCTGGGGGATGCTCGGAGCGCGGCGCTGGGCCAAGATGAGCTCATTGGCGGGGCGTCAACACCGGGCGAGCAGCAGGAGGCACCGTGGCCGATCAGGACTCCTTCGACTACGTGATCGTCGGCGCGGGCAGCGCGGGATGCGTACTGGCGAACCGGCTGAGCGAGGATCCGTCGGCGCGGGTGCTCCTGCTCGAAGCGGGCGGCGAGGACGACGCCGACGAGATCCACATCCCCGCCGCGTTCCCCGGTCTGTTCAAGACCAAATGGGACTGGAACTACGAGACGGTCGAGCAGAAGCACACCGGCCAGTCGCTGTACTGGCCGCGCGGGAAGACACTCGGCGGCTGCTCGTCGATCAACGCGATGATCTACATCCGCGGCAACCGCGCGGACTACGACGGCTGGCGTGACGGGCACGGCGCCGAGGGCTGGGGCTTCGACGACGTCCTGCCGTACTTCAAACGGGCGGAGGGGAACCAGCGGCTCGGCGGCCCGCTGCACGGCACCGACGGGCCGCTGCACGTCGAGGACCGCCGCTTCACCCACGAACTGTCCCTCGCCTGGGTCGATTCCGCCGTGGCCTGGGGCCTCAAGCGCACCGACGACTTCAACGGCGAGTCGCAGGAAGGCGCCGGCGTCTACCAGGTGACCTGCAAGAAGGGTCGCCGCTGGTCGACGGCCGACGCGTACCTGCGGCCGGCGTTGTCGCGCCCGAACCTCACCGTGCGGACCAACGCGCAAGCCACCCGCGTCGTCTTCGAAGGCACCCGCGCGGTCGGAGTGTCCTATTTGGACCAAGGCACCGAGACGACCGTGCGCGCGTCGACCGAGGTCCTGCTGAGCGGCGGCGCGGTGAACTCGCCGCAACTGCTGATGCTCTCCGGCGTCGGCCCGGCGGAACACCTGCGGGAGCACGGGATCGACGTCGTGGCCGCGCTTCCGGGCGTCGGCGACAACCTGCACGACCACCCGGCCTGCGGGATCATCTGGTCGACACGCGGCACCACCGACCTGGTGGACGCGGCGACGCCCGCCGGCCTGGTGCGCTACCAGCTCACCAAACGCGGCCCGCTGGCTTCGAACATCGGTGAGGCGGGCGCGTTCTTCCCCGCGGCGGACGGAGTTTCGCCGCCGGACATGCAGATCCACGTCGCGCCGACGTTGTTCTACGACAACGGGATGCGCGAGCCGACGGTGCCGGGCTTCACGTCGGCGGCGACCCTCGTGGACGTCGCGAGCCGGGGACGTCTGCGGTTGAAGTCGGGGAATCCCTTGTGGAAACCCGAAATCGATCCGGCGTACTACGCGGAGTCCGTCGACATGGAGAAGATGCTCGCCGGGATGCGCGCCCTGATGGAGATCGGGAAGTCCAGTCCGCTGGCGCGGTATCTGGACAAGCCGTTCCTGCCGGAGCGGCACGACCTGACCGACGGCGAACTGGCCGACTACGTGCGCGAGAAGACGCAGACGCTGTACCACCCGGTGGGGACCTGCTCGATGGGGACGGGCGAGAACGCCGTCGTCGATCCGTCGCTGAAGGTGCGCGGGGTGGAGGGGCTGCGGGTGGTGGACGCTTCGGTGATGCCCGTGGTGCCGCGCGGGAACACGAACGCGCCGACGATCATGGTGGCGGAGAAGGCGGCTGACCTCATCCGAGGTGCTTGACCGGTCCTTTCACGCCTCCGCAAACGCTAGGAACGGTCCTTTCCTTGCAAATTTCGCAAGGAAAGGACCGTTCCTAGCACGCGGGGTTGACAGGCGGGGCGTCAGCGTTTCCCGTGCAGCACCGTGATCAGCTTCGCGACCAGAGCGTCGGTCTTTTCCTTACGGGAGAACGAGGTCAGCACGATCGGCGCGGTGAAACGCTGCCGCGCGACGGCCTTCGGGCGGGCGAACTCGCGCAGGCCTTCCGGGCCGTGGATCCGGCCGAAGCCCGAATCGCCGACGCCGCCGAAGGGCAGCGAAGCGATACCGGCGAAGGAAAGCGGCGCGTTGATCGACGTCATGCCGGTGCGCAGCCGTCCGGCCAGTTCGAGGCCGCGCGACTTCGAGAACACCGTCGAGCCGAGGCCGTACTTCGTGTCGTTGGCCTTCTCGACGGCCTCGTCCATGTCGCGGACCTTGGCGATGGTGACGGTCGGGCCGAACGTCTCCTCCTGCACGGCCGCGGAATCCTCGGGCACGTCGACGAGCACCGTCGGCTGCACGTAACGGTCACCGACCGCGTCGACACCGCCGACCAGCGCCTTGCCGCCACGCTCGATGGCGTCCGCGATGTGGCGCTTGATCACCGAAAGCTGCGAAGGCATCGTCACCGGGCCGTACTGCGCGGCCGCGTCCGAACCGGCCCGCACGTCCTTCGACTTCTCGACGACCTTCGCGACGAACTCGTCGTGCACGCGCTCGTGAACGTACACCCGCTCGACGCCGATGCAGGTCTGGCCCGAGTTGGAGAACGCGCCCCAGACGGTCGCGTCCGCGGCGGCCTCGAGGTCGGCGTCCGCGTCGACCAGGACCGCGTCCTTGCCGCCCGCCTCGATGATCACCGGGGTCAGCGTCTCGGCGGCCGCGGCCATGATCTTCTTGCCCGTGCCGGTCGAACCGGTGAAGGCGATCTTGTCGACGCCGCCCGTGACGAGCGAAGCACCCGTCTCACCGAAACCGGTGATCAGCTGCAGCACCGGCCACTCCGGGACGACCTCGTTGAACGCGTCGACCAGCCATTTCCCGACGCCCGGCGTGTACTCGCTCGGCTTGAAGACGACGGTGTTGCCGGCGGCGAGCGCGTAGGCGATGGAACCGAGCGGGGTGAACACGGGGTAGTTCCACGGGCCGATCACGCCCACGACGCCGAGCGGCTGGTACTCCACCGTCGCCGCCTGGTTCGACATCATCAGCCCGGCCGCGCGGCGCTGCTTGCCGAGGATCTTGCGCGCGTGCTTGCCCGCCCACGCGATGTGCTCGATGGCGAGGACGCTCTCCAGCTGCGCGTCGGCGATCGGCTTCCCGGTCTCGTCGCGCACGACCTGGCACAGCTGCGGCAGCCTGCGGGTGATGACGCCCTTCCAGCGGCGCAGACGTTCGGCGCGGCCGTCGTAACCGAGCCCGGCCCACCATTCGGCGGCGTCCCTCGCGCGGGCGATCGCGGCGCGGACGTCCTCCTTGCTGTGCACCGGGTAGGTGCCCACGACCTCGTCGGTCGCCGGGCTGAGGGAATCGAAGGTCTCCCCCACGCTGTGCGCGGTCGGCTTCGGCTGGACTGCGGTCATCGACTTCTCCCGTGTCTCGGCTCAAAGCCCAGGCTACGACGTTACTGACGGCGTGCCAATAGCTCGCCTGGGGCGTGCCACCAGCATCGCACAGGAGACGAGAGCCGCAAGGACACCGAGAAGGGGGCACAGCCAGACCGGCAGCACGCCGATCGCCAGCGAGCCCAGCCCGAAGCCCGACGCCTGCACGGTGAAGGCCAGCGAGAACCCCTCCGACCGGCGGCGTTCCGGCAGCAGCTTCTGCAGGTTGACCGACGAGACGGCCATCAGCGGTCCGGTGCAGAGCCCGATCAGCGCGACCCCGCCGAGCAGCCCGGCCCATCCGAAACCCGCCGAAACGACGACCCCGCCGAGCACGAAGCCGGCCAGGAACAGCCGCGGATCGCCGACCTTCCCGCGCGCCGCGTACAGCGCGCTTCCGGTGATGCTCGCGGCGCACAGCACGACGATGACGACCGCCGTCGCCGAGTCGGGGGCGCCGAGACGCTGGACGAGCGGCAGCAGCCCGACTTCGATGGTCGACAGCAGGAGCCCGACGGTGAACAACCCCGCCAGCCAGGGCACGCAGGCGGCGACCGGGATCGACTGTCGTTCGACCGTCCTTTGTGGATCTCGCTGGACCGTCCGTCGCGGCACGAGCAGTGCCGCGAGCAGGGCGACGACGGCCATCGCGAGGACCGGGACGGCCGGTCCGGACGTCGCCAGGAGCGCCACCAGCAGCGGTCCGCCGACGATGACGCCTTCGAGGATCATCGCGTCCACCGAAACCGCCCTCGGCAGTTCCTCTTCGGTCACCGTCCCGGCGAGCAGGGTACGGAAACCGCCGTTCAGCCCGCCCGCGACCAGGCCCGGCGGAATCGCCAGCGCGAGCAACGCCCAGTCCGGGGCTCCGGCGGAAGCGACCGCGGCCAGCAGGAACAGCCCGGCGGCGACCAGGGGCAGCAGCACGACGAGACCGCGGGCGGGGCCGACACGGTCGAGCAGCCGTCCGGTCGGCACGGCGCCGGCCATCTCGGCGCCGACGAAGACGGCCATCATGACCCCGCCGAGCCGGTACGAACCGGTCGTCGCGGTGGTCAGCACGGTGAAGGCCAGCGGCGCCATCGTGGCGGGCAGCCGATTCAGCTGTACCCCCGCCGACCAGCGCCAATACCCGGAATTACGCAGCAACGTCATTCCGGGAACCTTGCCGAACGCGGCCTGGCGAGAACCATTGATTAGGACATAGCCTAATCCGATGATCGAGCTGGTCCTCACCGCCGAGAGCGCCAACCGCGTCCGCTTCGGCATCTCCCCGCTCGACGAGACCATGGGCGCGTTGCAGACGCTGCTCGGACGGCGAGGGCATCCGAGCCACCTGCCGTGGCTGCGCGAGGCGGCCGCGAAACTGCCGGACCTGCCCATCGAGGACTTCGCCAAAGTGATGAGCGCGCGGCACTACATCACCGACTTCCTCAGCCCGCCGCCGAGCGGACCGGAGACCACCGCGTCCGCCCAGCTCGCCGAAATCCGCCGCACGCCGCCGGATCAGGTCGCCCACGAACTGTCCAAAGTAGACGCCGACCTGAGTGGTCTCCCCGAAGACCCGGCCGTGGCAAGGGATCTGCTGGCGGACCAGATGGAGATCGCCTGGACCGAACTGGTCGAACCGCACTGGCCCCGGATGCGCCGGTTCCTCGTCGCCGACATCGAGGAACGCTCACGTCGCCTGGCCGCGGGCGGAATCGCGCTGGTACTGGAGGACATCCACCCACGGGTCCGACTGGTCGACGACGTCCTGGTGATCGAGATGAAGGAACGCGGCCGCGTCCACCTCGACCGCCGCGGGCTCCTGCTGATTCCCGGCGTCTTCGCGTGGCCTTCGGTCGGGGTGATCACGATGGAGCCGTGGCAGCCTTCACTGCTGTATCCGGCCCGCGGCGTGGCCGAACTCTGGTCGGACCCCGAACGCCCGCCCGGCGCGCTCGCGGGAGTCCTCGGCCGGACGAAGGCCGCCTTGCTCACGACGCTCAACGAACCGGCGAGCACCACCGAACTGGCACGACGACTGGGCTTCTCGGCGCCGACGGTCTCGCAGCATCTGACCGCGATGCACGCCGCGGGCCTGCTCAACACCCGGCGGCGCGGCCGCGAAGTCCGTTACCGGCGCACCGAACTTGGCGACGCCCTGATCCGGGCATAGGCTGGAATCGACCTACCGCGAAGGAGAACACCGATGCGTATTGTCCACTTTGGACACGCTTGCACGCTTCTGGAGACCGAGGGCGCGCGGATCCTGATCGACCCTGGCACCTTCTCGACGGGTTTCGAAGGCGAGCGCGAACTGGACGCCATCCTGATCACCCACCAGCACTTCGATCACCTCGACCTGGACCGGCTGCCCGCGCTGCTGGAGGCCAACCCCGGCGTGAAGCTGGTCGTCGACCCGGGTTCCGCCGAAGCGGTGGGGAAGATCGGCGCCGAGTTCCAGATCGCGAACCCCGGCGACGCCTTCGAGATCGGGTCCAGCGACATTGACGTCGTCGGCGGCGAGCACGCGGTGATCCACGAGGAGATCCCGGTGATCCCGAACGTCGGCTACGTCGTCGATCACGGCGCCTTCTATCACCCGGGCGACTCGTTCTTCGTGCCGGAACAGAAGATCGACGTCCTCGGCCTGCCCACCGGCGCCCCGTGGCTCAAGGCCGGCGAGGCGGTCGACTACCTGCGTGCGGTGTCGCCGCGCCTCGCCGTCCCGATCCACGAAGCCGTCCTCGCGCGGCCGCAGATGCACTACGGCCTGTTCGCGAATCTCGCTCCTGAAGGCACCGAAGTGAAGGTGCTCGACGTCGGGGAGCCGGTGAAGCTTTAGGTCCGGTACGCCGCCCCCCCCCCCCCCC